>CAYLXB010000005.1:29475-95381 GCA_964387495.1 uncultured Anaerolineaceae bacterium | reverse complement strand
TGCCCCCCACTCCCGTCAGGTCGGGAGTGATGTTCCGCGGCGGCTTCTGGATCTCGAGTAGGTCGAGCAGGAAGATGCCGTAAGAGTCTTCCTGGCCGGTGGCCATGGCAAAAGCGATGGTATGCCCATCCGGCGACCAGGCAGCCGCCACGATGGCCGCCGTGCCGGTGTAGAGCAGGCGGGGATTCTCGCCGTTGCGCTCCATGGTCCACAGGGAGGCAGGGCCTTCGGCAGGGCGGTTGGCAAAGACGATTTGTTCACCGTCCGGGGAGAAATCGGGCGAAAAAGCGTTCCCGACGCGGCTGGTCAACTGGAACATCTTGCCATCCTCCAGCATCATCAGGTACAGGTCGAAACTGCCGTTGCGGTTGGAGGCAAAGACGATCGAGTGCCCTAGCGGGGCAAAAGCCGGGTAATAGTCGTGGGCGTATTGGTTCGTCAGGCGCCGGTAGCCGCTGCCGTCGGCATTGACCAGGCACAACTGGTTGTAGTCGCCGCGGGTGCAGGTGAAAACGATCCGCCCGCCGTGGACCGGGGTGGGCGGCGGGAGGGGGGTGGAGGTGGGCGGCAGGGGGAAACGGGTGGCGCTCTCGGTCAGGGAGGTGCTGATGTCGAAATCGGTCTGGGCAGGTGGGATGAGCCAGAAAAGGAAGATGATTACTCCCACCACGACCAGGCTGATGGGCAGGTGGAAGCGCCGTGGTTTGCGGAAGTGGAGCGGGCGGGCTGGCCGGCCCTGGCGGTCGAGCAATTTCTTGCGCTCTGGTTCAAGCATCCCGGCTGGTTTCTTTATCCTATCCTATCCTATCTTTCCAGGAGTCCCAGCACAACCGGAAGCAACTGTTTCTTCCTGGAAACCACGCCTTCGGCCAGGCGGGTGCCGTCAGGCTGGGGCGGGTAGGGTAGGTCGGATAGTTCCGGCGGCTCATCGGTCAGGATAAGCCGGCTGGAACCTCGAACGACATCGGTGACCATCAGCATGGCAAAGTCGAGGGCGCGTCTGTCGCGCAGGCTGGAGAGGGCTGTGCGCAGGCTTTCCAGCGATTCGCTCAACTGGAGCTGGTCGGTGACCTCGGCCTGGGCTACGGCAAATCGGTATTTTTCGGTCTCGTAGACCTTCATGTCCGTGCTGACCACTTCCTCGGGTTGGCGGGCGGAAAGTCCCGCACCGGCCCGCACAACCTGCTGTCCATAAGAGGGGATGGTCTCGCCGGCCAGAGGCCCGGACCGCACGAAAGCCCAGCGTCCCAGGCGTTCGGCGGCTTTGCGGTCGCGGTCGGTGGTGGTCGGTGAGCTCAAGATGAGCGTATCCGAGAGCAGGCCGGCCAGCAGCAGCCCGGCAATTTGGGGCGGGGCGGACAGGCCGGCGTCTTCGATCTTCTCCGTGACCAGCGTGCTGGTTGAGCCGACGATGTCCACGGTGAACTTGATGGGAACATGCGTGGAAGGGTTGCCCAGGCGGTGGTGGTCGAGGATCTCGAGCAATTCGGCTTCTTCCAGGGAGGCGACCGCCTGGCGGGGTTCGTTGTGGTCCACCAGGATGAGCTTCAGGCGCGGCGGGTTGAGCAGGTCACGCTGCCGGCAAACGCCGAGGTACTGGCCCTCTTCATCCAACACGAAGAAGTCATCGCCTTCTTCGCGCAGGATGCGGTTGAGCGAGTCGCGGATGCGGCCGTTGGCTGGGAAGGACGGCATGCCGGTCTGGCAGGCGTCCCGGCAGGGAGCATCCAGGATCTCGGCCAGTTTCATCTCCTGGCGGTTGGGATGCGGGCCAACCATTTCATTGACAAAGGCAAACAGGCTGGCGCCGGTCACCAGGCCGTAGGGCTTGCCGTCTTCGTTGACGACGGGAGCCAGGCCCCAGGTGCGCGAGGCGATGGCCCAGGCCTGGCGCAGGGGAGCATCGGGCAGGGCGGTATCCAGGCGGCGGGTGACCGCCTCGAAGCGCGGTGAAGCGTCGTTCAAGAGCGGGGGTGCTTCCAGTCCCAGGTGCTTCAACACCCAGGCCGTTTGCGGGTTGGCCGCGCCGGCGCGGGCAGCCACGAATTCCCCGCCGTCACGTTCGCGCAGCAGCCAGGCATAGCCCACTGCGGCGGCAATGGTATCGGTATCCGGGTTGACATGCCCGATGACGTAGATTCTTTCGGTCATATTTACTCCGCCAGGGTTCGGTCAATATGCATGTTCAAGCCTTCCATGGTGGACAAGAAGGCCTCTTCCAGGTTTATCTGGTGCATTTCCGCCAGGACAATGACCGACCAGAGACAGTCGGCCAGTTCATGTGCCAGCTTTGCCTGTGCTTCAGGGATATCCCGCCGGCCATTGACAGCCATCACGAGTTTTACCAGGTCGCCGACATCCCCGACGAACCCGAGTGCCAGTTCCTCGTTGGTCCAGGCAGAACCGCTGCGTTTTTGCTCCAGGAGAGCATATTTTCTGCGCACCTGCATGGCGCGGCGAACCAGTTCGTCAAATTCCATGGCATTCATTGCCTTTGAAGATAATTTCGTTCATGGCGGGAATTATATCCTGCCCTGCCGTACCAAGTCCAGAAATGTGTTTACAATGATCGGGTCGAAATAACGACTGGACTGGTTTTTCATGTAAGTGCATGCCTTTGATACCGGCCACGCCTTTCGATAGAACCGGTCGGATCGAATTGCATCCCAGACATCCACCACGGAGAAAATCCTGGCCGAAAGGGGAATCTCTTTTTCCTTGAGGCCGCGCGGGTACCCTTTGCCGTTCCAGCGTTCGTGGTGGCAGTAAGGGATCTCAAGAGATTTTTCCAGGAATTTGATCGGCGAGAGCAGTTTATAGGCGATCACAGGGTGTTCGGCAATAATCCGTCGTTCCTGGGGCGTGAGGCGTCCTTCTTTCCTCAGGATCTCATCCGGGATTGCCATTTTGCCAATGTCATGCAAGAGAGCGCCGCGGCGGAGATCATCGAGTTCTTCCTCGGCAACATCCAGGGCGCTGGCCAGTTTGAGTGTCATTTCGGTGACACGGCGGCTGTGGCCTTCGGTTTCTTTATCCCTCAATTCGAGTGCATTTGCCCATCCCTGCAAGGTTGTGTCATAGGCCTGTGCAAGTTCTTCCGTCCGTTCCCGGACGCGCTGTTCAAGGTCGCTGTTCAGTTTTTCCAATTCCTCGTTCAGTATCATCTGTTTCCATTGAAGAGCAGCGTAGGTTGTGATGTCTCTTGCGATAAGGACTCGTCCTTGATAGTTTCCGCGCTTATCGTGGAGGAGTGTTGTACTCACATCGAAGTGAAAGTAGGAATCGTTATGCTTGGTATATATCTCGATGCTGGTTTCACCCGGTTGGCGGAATTTTTCGACGATTTCCGGCCATTGGGAGAAAATGGACTCGACCTGCTTGCCAATCGTTTGAGCGGATGTCAACTTGAGGGCCTGCAGTGCACGCCGGTTCATGTCTGCGATCCGATTCTGTACATCCAGGATGACTATAAAATCAGTCATATTCTCGAAAAGGGCGTCCCGTGCAATCGGCTTCAGGTCGAAGATTCGGTAATAGAACAAACCCCACATAACGATCAGATTGCTTATGCCAGAAGCAAGCGGGGTAATGGCGCTATGTTGGAGAGCCAGGGCCAGTGATACCCCGCTTGTACCAATGAATAAGCCCAGCGCAATGACAGAGGCTTGCGAGCGATAGAGCGAATGGGCATGGTAAAACTTGCCAATCAAGATACCGAGAAAAAGCAGGATCAAGACCAGGCAGTAGGACCAGTAAGCCCAAACAACTGGTGTAACCTCGAATTGCAAAGGCGACAGCGAGTTCGCCAGCATATAGACTTTGCCAACAACGAGATTGTGCAAATCATTTGAAACCACCAGCAGAAGGAAAACCGCCGGTACAGACATTAACAACACCCAGGTGAGCCTTGGATGCTCGAGCTTCAACTCAGCATAGGCAATAATAAAAGCTACGAAAAAGACGATCGTGACCGCCGAACTGGCCATCTCGGCCATGTGCCAGAATAATTTTCCTTTTTGTGTCACACTGAGCATCTCGAAAATTAACCCAAGATTCCAGACAGACCTCGTCATGGCGAACCAGCCAAATTCTGAAGCACCGTTGACGTCGTGGTGCCGGAATGCATAAATACCCACGCCAAGGGGAATCAACAGGCCGATTACATAAGGAGCAAAGAGTGTGACAATTTCCCGGTCCATTGTAAACCTCGATGCCTGCAAAAACGACTGGTGCGACCCTGCAATTTCTTTGATAATAGTATACGCTAAAAACACCGAAAGTTTGGGGACTTGCAGGTTGTTTTGAACACATGGGAATAAAATAAAGCAAAATCAGTTACTTAAAATTTGAAGGCGGCCCGCAGGCCGCCTCTAGTTTTATCTGGAGTGGATCGTCTTCCAGACTTTTTCCGGTGTGATCGGGTTTTCGTCGATATTTACTCCGATGGCATCCAGGATGGCATTCCCCACAGCAGGTGCAACGCCGTCCATGGGAATCTCGGCCACAGCCTTGGCGCCGAAGGGGTGGGTGGGCTCGAAGGTCTCGACAAAGATGGCTTCCAGGGCGGGCATTTCATCAGCGCGGAAGATGTGATAATCGCCAAAGTCGCGCTCACGGGCGCGGCCCTTCTCATCATAGCACATCTCTTCACAAACGGCGTAGCCCAGGGCCTGGGTCATGCCGCCTTCGATCTGGCCGGAGGCGGTCAGCGGGTTGATGATCACACCGCCGTCCACGGCCATGACCAATTTGTCCACGGTTACCGCACCGGTCTCGCGATCCACGCTCACCTCGGCAAACTGGGCTGCAAAGGGCGGCGGGGAGGAAGGGGAGACATGCGAGGCAGCGCCCATGATCTGTTCCTGGTCATTGCGGTGCAGGCTGTCGAGAGCAATTTCGGTCAGGATGATGGAGCGGCCATCGGGGGCAAAGGCACGTTTGTCCGCCAGCCGGATGGACTGGGGATCGTTCAGCTCGAGCATTTTGGCGGCGCGGGCTTTGATGCGGTCTGCGCACTGTTGTGCAGCCTTGACGACTGCCGTGCCGGAAATGTACGTGGTGGAGGAAGCATAGGCGCCTTTGTCGAAGGGAGTGAAATCGGTATCCGATGAGTAGACCAGGATGTCCTCCGTCGGCACCCCCAGCACCTCGGCAGCCATCTGGGCCAGGATCGTGTCGGAGCCGGTGCCCAGGTCGGTGGCACCGATCAGGAGGTTGAATGAAGCATCATCGTTCATCTTGAGGGTGGCGCCGCCCATGTCCAGGTAAGGGATGGCCGTGCCCTGCATGACGAGGGCAACACCGATGCCCTTGTGTACGGAAGGCCGCGGGCCGCTGTGCCAGGCCGCATTGCCATATTTTTCATCCCATCCGATGGCAGCTTTGCCCTGGCGCGCACACTCCTCCAGCCCGACGGTGTGGATGATCTCCGGGCGCGGCTCACGGCCTTCGTTCCAGGCGGTGCTGAAGGGGTGGTATTCGCCGGGGCGGATGGCATTCTTCAGGCGGAATTCGATCGGGTCCAGGCCGAGAGCGCGGGCGATCTTTTCCATGTGGCGGTCGAGTGGCCAGTAGCCCTGCGGCACACCGTAGCCGCGGAAGGCGCCGGCGGGTGGGGTGTTGGTGTAGACTACATCAGCATGGAAGCGGATGTTGGGCGACTTGCGGTATTCCCCGTCGCCAACGTACAGGGCCATGGATTTATGGCCGGTATTGCCGGTGACGGTCAGGGCATGGCAGCCGTAGGCACCGGTGTCGGCCAATGCGTACATTTCATTGGCAGTGATGGTCCCGTCGTGTTTGACACCGGTCTTCATGCGGATGCGCATGGCGTGACGCGAGCGGCTGGCAATGAACTCCTCCTCACGGCTGTATTCATACAGCACCGGGCGGCCGGTGGCGATGGTGAGATGGGCAGCCACATCTTCCATCAAGATCTCCTGCTTGCCGCCAAATCCGCCGCCGATGCGCGGTTTGATGACCCGGATACGCTTTACCGGCAATCCCAGGACAGGGGCCAGGACGCGCCGGGCATGGAAGGGTACCTGGGTGCTGGTGCGGATTACCAGGCGGTCGTCTTCGTCCCAGTACGTCACGCAGACATGCGGTTCGATGTGCGCCTGCTGGACCTTGGGGACCGCGTACTCGGCCTCGAAGATCTGGTCGGCCTCGGTAAAGCCTTTTTCCACGTCGCCGATATCGATGCGGATCTCGGCGGCCAGGTTCTTTGCCGGGTCGCAGACCGCGAAGGGGACGTATTCCGGTTCATCGTGGATGCACACTGCGCCGGGCTGCATGGCGAGGCGCATGTCCAGCACGGCGGGCAGGATTTCGTATTCCACCTCGATCAGTTTGAGGGCTGCTTCGGCAATCTCGGGCGTCTCGGCGGCCACAAAAGCCACCCGGTCGCCGGCGAAGCGCACCTTGTTGTCGAGCGAGAAAGAATCCAGCGGGCCGGGAATGGGATCGGACTGGCCGGCAGTGGAGTAGACGACCCGCGGGATATCCTGCCAGGTGAGCACGGCCGCCACGCCGGGGAGCGCCCTGGCCCTGGATGCATCAATTGCCTTGATCTGGGCATGGGCGTGCGTCGAATGCAAGACCTTGGCATGCAGCAAGCCGCGCATCTCCACATCAGCGCTGAAGGCGGGCTTGCCCTGGGCGAGTTTCAGCGCGTCCAGTTTGGGTTCCGGCTTGCCGACGGTGGCATGTGCCGGTGTCTGCGGCGCGAGGATCACTCTCGGCAGGACCTGGGTGGCTGTTTCGGGCAGATCAGGCGGCTGCGGCTCAGGAGTGGAAGGGGCAGCGCCGCCCGTGTCCCGATTATCGAAAAATAAGTAAGAACTTTCGCCAATGGGAGGCACCGTCTCGCCGCGCATAACGGCCGCCGCCCGCAGAATGGCCTGCACCGGCTTGACGTAGCCGGTGCAGCGGCACAACACGCCCGCGATGGCCTCCCGCACCTCCGCCTCGCTTGGGTTGGGGTTGCGTTCCAGCAGGGAGCGGGCGGCCAGTATCTGGGCCGGGGTACAGTAGCCGCACTGGATGGCGCCTGTCTCGATGAAAGCCTGTTGGAGGGGATGCAGCCCGGCGGTCTGTTTCCAGCCCTGTTCGGGGTGTTCGCCCAGGGCCTCGATGGTGGCGATCTGGTGTCTCTCTGCCTGGGCGGCCAGCAGGGAACCGGCATTGATGGGGCATCCGTCCAGCAGGACGGTATCCGCACCGCTCAGCCCGTGCTCATCCCCGAATTTAACGCCGTGAAAGCCCAACCCCCGCAGCACGGCAAGCAGCGATGCAGACGGCTGGACAGTACATTCATGGTTTGAACCATTAATCGTTAATGAAATGTTCATGAGAACCTCATTTGGAAGTAATTTTTAAAGTGACTGTTGCTCGAGTGCTTTCTCACGCATTTTTTTTCGGAGTTCGTTGATAACGACTAGTTTTCCTTTGTCATCTTTGTAGTACCAATGCTCCCACCCATTACAAGGAGCGCCTTGAATTATGCCGCCGACTTTATGAATCGATCCAATATTCTTGTCGTTTTGGATATTTCCATCAGAAAGGATAATGGCAGTTGCCTCGCCTTTTTCGCCGAAGTATAGGGTTTGTCCTATGCTCAAGAGACCATTTTCTACTATATTTCCAAATGGGATGCGAAGTTCGGCCTTTTTACGATCAACGAGAAAAATGTCGTCAGTAAACATTATTTCTGGGATGGACTCGACGCGTCGCTGGGCAACTTTGATATATGTTTCGTCTCGCTCAATGCCAATCCAATTACGGTGAAGCTTTTTAGCTACTGCTCCAGTCGTACCAGAGCCAAAAAAAGGATCAAGTACAATGTCATTTGGATTGGAACTTGAAAGAACAACTCGGTAAAGCAAGGCTTCTGGTTTTTGTGTGGAGTGCGCCTTTTCACCATTCAGTTTAACCCGCTCTGATCCAGAACAAATGGGGATGATCCATTCGCTCCGCATTTGCAAATCATCATTGAGGGATTTCATGGCATGGTGGTTGAAAGTATATTTTGCGCCTTTCTTTTTTTGCGCCCAAAGTAGGGTTTCATGAGCATTGGTAAATCGAACACCTCTGAAATTTGGCATCGGGTTGGTTTTAACCCAAACAATATCATTTAGAATCCAAAACCCGAGATCTTGTAGAATCGCGCCAACTCGATAGATATTGTGGTATGAACCGATTACCCAAATTGTGCCGGTATTTCGAAGAACGCGTCGACAGGCAACTAGCCATTCTCGTGTGAATTTATCATAGTCTGAAAAGCTAGCAAATTTGTCCCAATTATCATTAACGGCATCAACCTTCGTCATATTGGGGCGATAAAGCTCATTTTGAAGTTGTAAGTTATATGGTGGATCAGCGAAAATTAAATCGATAGAACTTTCGGGCAAAGAATTGAGAATTTCAACGCAATCGCCTTTGAGAATTTGATTCAAAGGTAAATTGTGGGAAGTACTTTTTGGGTTCGTCATTAATTTTTATTCCATATTTCGTTGATGATATTTCTTACTACATCAATACGGAGAAGTTCGCTGATGAAGTATCGCAGGTTTTCGGGCTGTTCCTTTTGGCGAGTTAGTCTTAATTTATCATAGTCTATCGAAAGCAGTGTGCACAACTCTCTGCCTGTCATCGCATGAGAAATATCAAAGCGCTCTTTTGCGCCACTTACGATTGCCTGTTTGTCGGTCTGATTGAACGAACAAAAGTAAAATGTTGTTTGATAACCTGTTTTCTCAAACAGCCAATTGGCAAATGTTGTCATGCTTTTTAATTCACCGTCGGATTTCTTGGTATCGAAAGTGTCGCCATCTTTTAGTTCAATTACTAAAGCCTGTCTTTCTGCATGATTGACAACCAAAATATCTGCTACCTCGCCTCGCGTTCCGTCAGTGGCGGGCATTTTTGCTTTGAACACAGTTTGAATTTTAGAAATTGATCTTTGTCCGTTAATTATGTCAGCTAGGCCGGCCTTTAGTTCACTTGGTGTCTCTTGTTCTAGTAGGTGCTCAAGTTCATTGCCGGTGCGGATGACTGTGGCCTGTACTCGACTCATCAGTTGACCGAGCTGCTGATTCCCGAATAGTCGGGCATATCCAGAGTTTTCGTCAGGACGACCTTTGCTGTCTGCAATTTTTGGCATAGCTTATATTTTGATAACTCAGAAACTAATCTGGACAATCATGTAAATAGAAATTATCCGAAATCCTTGCGATAGACCAGCACGTCCCGGCGTATCTGGAACCCGGATGATTTGTACACCAGCAGGGCGGCATTGCGCTCCAGGTCGGTTTCGAGCACGATCCGGGTCACGCCGTGTGCCTGCAGGCGGCGCATACATTCGGCCAGGACCACCCAGCCAAGGCCATACTTGCGGAAATCGGGGTGGACGCCCATCGGCTCGATCTGCCCGATACTGGGATCATTCCCATCCAGCCAGCCGATGCAGAAGGCGGCCAGGCGCCCGTCTGGGGCCACGGCAACCAGGTCCAGGTCGGGGCGGTAGTGAGGGTGTTGGAGCGTGCGCAGCCGCCAGCCAACCTGCATGTTCTTCGACTCGAAGGTCCGCTGGTGCATTTCGACATAGGCCGGCACCTCAGCCTTACCTGCCAGGGGGCGGATGGTGAAGCCGTCTGCCAGGGCGGCTTGGCTGACCGGCAGGCTGGCGGGGCGTTCCAAGTAAACCTTCGACCAGGAGTCTTCGCCCACATCCGCCTGGTTGGCGAAGCCGGCGGCTTCCAGCTGGCGGATACGCAGTCCCTGGTCGCTGAAGACCACCACGATCCAGAAGGGATGGCCATAAGACGTCTGCAGGCAGGCGCGGGCGCGGGATTCACTCCAGGCCAGGATCTCAGGGTGCAGGTGTTCTTCCGCCTCCGGATGGCAGATGTAATCGATCGTCCAGAAAGGGGTCTGCAGGACGGCCCAGCCCAGCATCCGCCCGGCGGCGTCGTACCACAGGCGCGTATTCTCCGGTTCGTCCAAAGCCCAGGAACTCAGCCGCCAGGGCAGGTCGGCAACATGCAGCTGGGCGGGACGGGCTTCGTGCGCCAGGGTGGACATGGCAAGTTTATCGGCCTCGGAGCGGATCGGGCGTGAATGGGTGTGCGTGCTGGTTTTCATAGAAGGAAAATCCGCTTTTCAGGCGGTCTGTTCCAGACAGCGGCGGGCCAGCACGGCGGCCGCATCCATGCGGTACTCTGCACTTGCCCAGATATCGCCGGAATCATGGGCGGCATTGCGGGCGGCGGTTTCGATCCCGCCAGCCTCGTTGCCATCCATGGCCAGGGTCGGAGTGCTGCCCCAGCCTCCGAGCACCAGGCGTGTGCGCCCCGAAGACCAGCGGGCGAGCGCAGTGCAGAGGATGGGCCTGTCGGCCGGTGTGCGGGCCACGCTCTCGAAGGCCAGCCGGGCATTCAGGGGGATTTCGAGGCTGGTGATCAGCCCGCCATGCGGCAGGCCGGCGCGCAGGCTGAGGAATTCGCCCAGTGTGTAAGTGCGGGGTTGGGGGCCTTCCATGACCAGGCGGGCATCCAGCGCCAGCATGGCCGCAGCAAATGGGGAACGCCCATCCGCAGTCACCAGGCTGCCGGCAACCGTGCCCATGTTGCGCAGGTTCAGTGGCGCTTCCAAACGCAGGGCGGCGGCCAAAGCAGGTGGAATATGGGCGGATTCCAGGAGCAGGCTGAGACTGGAGGCGGCACCAATTTCGAGTTTGTCGCCTGCCTTGTGAATCTTGTTCAATCCAAGTTCCTGCAAGTCAACAACCGCGCAGGATTCGTCCTGGCTGCGGACCAGGGTTGTCCCGCCGCCGAGGGGGCGGGTGTTGGGACGTGCAAGCAGCGCCAGGGCCTCTGCAAGCGTTTTTGGACGGTGGTATTCTGTGATCATGGAAACTCCGGTAAGAGTAAAAAAAAGCAGACACCTTATTATACAAGATGCCTGCGGTTTCGGCGAAGTTGTTAGACAATTGGTTGGCGGGAGTTATAATCCGGTGAGGAATTTGTCAATCGGGATAAACTTTCCAGCCCAGCTCTTCGAGGTCGGCAGTGGCGAGCATTTCCTGTGGGACGTTGATGAGCAGGGTATTGGCTTCGGCAAGCAGGTTGCCTTGCTGGTCGTAGATGCCTGCCCACCCCGACGCGCTCTTGCCTTTGCTTGGTCCGGCCTTGCCGACGATGCGCAGCGGCTGGCCAATGGGGACATTCTGCCGGTATTTGACCTCCAGTTTGGCGGTGAACATGAAGCGCGGCGCGGCGGGGTCGCCCATATGGGCACGGCCGCTGATCTCATCCAGGATGGAGGCGACAATGCCGCCGTGAAGTACGCCGGGATAGCCCTGGAAGTGTTCCGGGGCCGTATAGGTGGTTTCGATGACCCCCGGCTCGACCTGGTAGATCTTCAACTTCAGGCCGACTGGATTTTCCAGTCCGCAAATGAAACACATGCGGCTGTTGGGTTGTTTGAGGGCCTTTTCCATATCACTCCCGGATGACGGGGACAGTCTCATCAAGCAGATCGGCCAGTTCCTTGAGTTTGGAAGTATGCACCAGGGCCAGGACCTCATCAGCCGGCTGCAGGACGGCATCCCCGCGCGGGATGAGCATATCGCCATGGCGGATGATGGCCACGATCGTGCATTCGGCGGGCAGGTTCAGGTCGCGCAGGGCCTTGCCGACAGCCACGGCAGTGGGGTGCACCTTCTCTTCGATCAACGAGAATTCACCCCGGCGCAGTTTGAGCAGGGTCATCATATCACCCAGGGACATTTCCTCGGCGACCAGGCGGGAGAGGATCTCTGCCTGGTTGAGGGCCACGTCCACCCCCATTTCCTTGTTGAACAGCCAGGCGTTCTTGGGGTTATTGACGCGGGCAATGACGCGCGGCACGTTGAACTCGAAGCGCCCGAGCGAGGTGACCACCAGGTTTGTCTCATCCGAACCGGTCACGGCTGCCAGGACGTGGGCTTTTCTGACGCCGGCCTTTTCCAGCGTCACTGGCGAACTGCCGTCCCCGGCTACGATGATGCTTGGGGGAAGCTCGGTCTTCAACTTCTCGAGCAGGTTCTGGCGTTCCTCGATGACGCTGACTTCGTGCCCGTCATCCACCAGCATCCGTGCCAGGGCCGAACCCGTGTTACCGCCTCCAACAATCAGAACGAACATTTCACATTCTCCTTTCCAGGCCGAGCATCTCTTCCAGCCGTTCCATTGAACTCGCCAGGATGGTCAGGTAGAGGATATCGCCTTCCAGGAACTCGGTTCCCGAGACGGGAATGAAGGCTTTCCCCTGCCGCGTGATGGCAGTCACAATCAATTCTCCCGGAACGGTCAGACTTTGAACCGTGCGGCCGATCATCTGGGGAGTGACTTCCATCATGATCAACGAAACTTCACCGCGTCCGAAGGTCTGCAAGACATCCAGGTCGGTATGACTGATCAATTCGTAGATGCGCTCCGCACCCCAGTCGGTGGATGAGATGGTGGTCAACCCCAGCCGCAGGTAGATTTCCGCCCGGCGCGGGTCATATAACCTGGCCACGACCCGCGGCACGCGGAAGATCATCCGGGCAATACGTGCCGCAACGATATTTGCATTGTCCGATGAACTGGTGGCTACAAACGCGTCCGCCTGCTCGATCCCGGCTTCGAGCAATATATTGCGATCGAAGCCCAGCCCTCGAATCACCTTGCCTTTGAAATCGGAGCCGAGTTGGGCAATGGCATTGGCGTCATGGTCGATCACCGTCACATCGTGGCCGTTCTTGACGGCCAGGCGGCTGACTGCCTGCCCGATCCGCCCGCAGCCCATAATGATCACTTTCATTGTCCGGTACCTCCTCTTTATATCTTTTTTGCACTGGTAACAGGAAGGTTGCTGTCCGTTCTTTTCGGGGACGCCTCGCGCAACCCCTCCAGCCAACGTACAAGTAATTTACGGAACCACTCCAGGCCATAAATGACAAACGGGAATAAGGCCAGGCCATACCAGTAGCAGGCTGGGATCTCGGCGTGCCCCAGGACGGTTGCCACGGGTTCGATGTAAATCATGGCCAGGATGCCCAATATCTCGATGATCACTCCCAGCCAGATATAACCATTGCTGAACCAGCCGAGTTGCGTACCGCGCACCTTGCGCGAACGGCAGGCAAAGACGTTGCCGACCTGGGCCAAAACCACACCGGCATGGTAGACCGTTGTTGCCAGACTCTCGACTTGGTTGGCGGGGATGGTAAAGGCAAAAATACTGGGGTAGGGCAGCCGCGCCAGCCAGGGGATGGGCAGCAGGTTGGCATTGCCCGAAAAAAGGTATACAGACAGGAACCCGGCAAAACAGATGACGGCCTCGATCATGCCCAGCCACAGGAAGGAGCGCGCCAAAAGGGGCTGGCCGATCAAGCGCTGGTCGCGGCGGCGCGGCGGGCGGGTCATCACGTCCGGCTCCGGCTTCTCACTGCCCAGCGCCAGGGCAGGCAGGATATCGGTGCCCATATCGATCGCCAGGATCTGGCGCACGGTGAGGGCAAGAGGCATCCCCGGCACCAGCGCGGTGACGATGAAGGGCATCAATTCGGGTACGTTGCTGGAAAAAATGTAGGTGATAAATTTCCGGATATTATCATAAACGGCGCGGCCTTCCTGGATGGCATACACAATCGCGCCAAAGTTATCGTTCGTCAGGATCACATCCGCGGCTTCTTTGGACACATCCGTGCCGACAATGCCCATGGAAATGCCGACATCTGATTTGCGCAGGGCGGGGGCGTCGTTGACGCCATCCCCGGTGACGGCAACCACATCTCCCCGGGCCTGGAAAGCGGCCACCAGGCGCAGTTTATGTTCGGGAGCCATGCGGGCGAAGATGACCTCCCTGTCCAATAGGCGTTCCAGTTCCACGTCACTGATGGCATCCAATTCAGACCCGGTCAGGATGAGCGGATCGGGCGTGGAGAGCATGCCGATGCGCCGCGCCAGCGATTCGGCGGTCAGGCCGTAGTCCCCGGTGATCATCACGATCCGGATCTGGGCCTGCCGGCAGGTCTGGATGGCCTGCTCCACCTCTGGACGCGGCGGGTCCATCATGGCCATCAATCCCAAAAAGGTCAGGTCCTTTTCGACCTTCTCAGTCGTGTACATCCCGCTGCGCGGGGGCAGGCTGGTGCGTGCCAGCGCCAGCACGCGCAGGGCATTGCGGGCGTAATCGTCGTTGGCGGCCAGGATTTCAGCCCGGAGGGAATCGTCAAGGGGCGTTTCCTGGCCGTTCAGGAGGATCTGGTTGCAGAGTGCCAGAACTTCGCGCGGTGCACCTTTCACAAAGGCGACCTCCCGATCCACATCCCGGTGAACGGTGCTCATGCGCTTGCGGCGGGCATCAAAGGGAATCTCGTGCAGGCGCGGGTACTCGCGGTTCAGATCGTCTTCATAGATGTCGAGTTTGCAGGCAGCAACCTTCAGCGCAGCCTCGGTCTGGTCGCCCAGGCAGGTCCAGTAGGGCTGTTCCGGAGAGGGCGGGTGCAGGCGGGCATTGTTGCACAAGGTGGCTGCCTGGAGCAGGGCAAACAGGTCATCCTGGATGACCGTCTCGGCCGGGAATGGGTAAAATTTGCCGACCGGTTCGTACCCGACCCCCGAGATTTTCAGCCTGCGCCGGTCCACCCAAGCTTCACGTACGGTCATCTGGTTCTGGGTCAGGGTGCCGCTTTTATCGGTGCAGATGACGGAGATATTGCCGAGCGCTTCCACGATGCTGGGTGACTTGGCCAGCACACCTTTCTGCGCCAGCCGTTGGACGGCCATGGCCAGCGACAGGGTCAGGGTTGCCAGCAGGCCTTCGGGGATGCCCGCCACCACAATTCCCAAGGCAAGCAGCACAACCTGGCTGACCGGCATATTGATCTGGTCCTGAAACTGCGTCAGGCCGACGGCCAGCACCACCGCGCCGATGCCTGCGGCGGTCCAGGTGATGATTTTGCTGAGGCGGTTCATCTCGCGCTGCAAAGCAGTGGGTTCCGGCTCGATCGAGCGCGTCAGGTTGGCAATCCGTCCAAACTGGGTCAGCATGCCGGTGGCGTAGACGACGGCCTTGCCTGTCCCCGAGGCGACCGATGTACCGGCAAAAATCAGGTTGGGACGTTCCAGCTCGCTGATGCCCGTCAACAGGGAAGCATCCGCAATCTTGCGGGCGGGCACTGATTCGCCGGTCAGGGTGGCATTATTGGTGCGCAGCCCATATTCCTCCACCACCCGGGCATCGGCGGGAATGTTATACCCTTCGGCCAGGACGAGCACATCGCCGGGTACGATCTCGCTGGCAGGAATATGCAGGTTTTCCCCCTCCCGGATGGCATGCGCATAGGAAGGCAAGACCTGGCGCAGTTTTTCCAGGGCCTGCTCGGCCCGGTATTCACGGTAAAACGATAGCCCGGTGTTCAGCACGATGATGCCCAGGATGAACAGGCCCAGGTAAATGTCCAGGTTCGTAACGATCAGCAGCAGGCCGGCCAGCAGCAGGATGGGAGCCGGCATGGTCATGAAATGCGCCAGCAGGCTCTGCCAGAGCGGGGTTTTGGGCATTTCAGAAAGCAGGTTGCCCCCGTACAGGGATAGGCGCGATTCAGCCTCGGCTGCACTCAGGCCGTCGGGGGAGGTCTCCAGGGACTGGTAGACATCCGGCACACGCAGGCTGAAAATGGGGGTGGAACTCATAGGCCAATCAAAGCGGGAGACGAAAATACGGCCGGTTTCGTCTTCCGCACAGACTCATTTTTCTTTCCCGGGAGAAGCCTTTTTGGGCGGGCGGCCCGCTTTTGATTTTTTCTTCGGTTTGCTTTCCAGGTATGGCTTGAGAAAAGTCTCGTCCTGTGCGTGGTTCAGAACCGTTTCGAATTCACCTGCCTTGGCCGGGGCAGGCTGGTCATCGAAGCGCAGTGGTTTGAAGATGCCGAACATGCCGAAGAAACGCGCGATCCCAGCCAGGAGCATGTAACGGTATTCCTGCATTCGCAGGGACTGCCATTCGACAATGTTTCCCATGGCACCCTGGACGCGTGACTTCTCGCGGATGATGCGGTAGATATCCTTCGGATCGCGGTAACCGGCCGGGGAGAGCAGGATGGCGTGCGCCATCAGCACCAGGAGCGAAAAGACGATCAGTACCATCCAGCCGCCTTCGTTCCACTTGGAGACAATCTGGCCGACAAAAATGAAGGTTGCCAGGGCAGTGGCAAAGGTCGCACCGAACAAACCCCAGGCACGGGCGCGGCCTGTCATGTGTTGTTTGATGTGCCGGCGGATCGCCAGCCCCATCGCGGCAATGGGCATGAACACGCCCACCCCGTAATATGGAACGGCTGCCGTAGTACGGCCCTGAACCAGGAATTGGATCAGGATGGCGACAATGGCTGCAGCTGTTACGGGCCGGGTGAACGTGCCCTTGGGATTGCGGTAGACCACGACTTCGGGGATTTCCCCGATGGCGACGTTCCGCCAGGTGATGGCCTGCAGGTCCTGGAAGGCCGTCATCGAGGCGGCGGTCAGCAGGCCAACGGCCAGGATTTGGTAAGCCCAGAAGAGGATCACGCCCCCATTTTTCGAAAGGGCATTGAAGCCGATAAATGCCAGGTTGCCGACCAGGCTGCGGCCTTCGACGCCATCGAAAGCCTGGAAATGAATGGCAAAATAGGTCAGGAACAGGGTGGTGATGCCGCCATAGAACAGGAAGGAAGTCTGTACGAATCGCCCCACCCCCGACTTGCCGCTGTAGAACTTCCATAACCAGCCCAGACGTGGTAACTTACTTTTACCCCATTTTACGAATTTGGGGTCTTCGTCGATCACGAACTGGATGCCGTTGGACATGGCCTCCAGGCCGGTGAGCGCCACCAGCCCTTTCATCGAGGCAGCCAGGATATGGAACATGGCCTCCCAGATGGAAGTCACGTGGCCCACCTTTTCGGCAGGCAGGGGAGGCACAGCGGCAGATTTGGCCAGGAACAGGCCGGCGAACATCACAACCGTGAGCAGGAGAAAGATGCTCAGGCCGGTAAAGACCACCTGCGCCGATTCACCCCGCCCGCGGATGGTGATGTACCAGGTGGTGCCGACCATGATCGCACCGAGTAGGAAATGCCAGAACCAGGGGATGCCGCCTGCGTTCCGCAGGGAAAGCAGTTGGTCCACGCCGGAGAGGGTGGAGACCACGATCGTGAAAATATAGTCCTGGAGCAGGATGACGGCCACGACCAGGCTGAGAGCCGGCCCCAGGTAACGCATGGCAGCCGTGAAGGAACCACCGCCTTCATTGAAAACTCCCAGGGAATACATGTACAAGGCCCCAAAGACGATGTTGGCCAGGCTGATCACTACAACCGCGATATAGCCATAGCGTTCAAGTCCATAGGGATGCAGGGCATGCATCATTTCACCGGTGGCATAGAAATAGGATGTGAAATAATCCACACCGAATAAAGCCACGGCAGCCAGCAATCCAACCTGGCCGGCGCCGTGGACGTGCGCATCCTCCTGGCGCTCGCGCGGTGCGATGCGCCAGGAAATATAAACAATCACTGCCAACAGCAGAATGGGGAAGAACATTGCAGAAACCTCGTTACTTGCCAGGTTGGTGGAAGGCGTCCTCGAGCAGTTTCAGTTGGGAGATCAGGTGTTTGCGGGTGGAGGCGTTGAAGCGGGTATCCTGGGCCCGCCGGGCAGCCTCTTCGCGGGCCGCGCGCACGACAAAGGCCGGCACGAACATGATCCGCCCGGCAGGGATAACCTCGAAATCGCATATATCCATGCGCAGGTCCTGGTCGTTGAAGTACGGCAGGCTGAGGCTCAGGCCTCGGTTCAGGGAGCCGGCTTCAGCCCGTTCCTTGATGGTCTGGATGATATCCAGTGTCTTGTAACGTGCCAGGGCTCGTCCCTGGTTGACCATTTGCCCAAGCATGCCGTAACGTTTCTTCTGGTATTCTTCGTCGGCGATCACATAGGATGCAAGTGAGGAAGCCGTGTGCAAAACTTCGATATAACGCTGCATGGAGGCCAGGTGTGCCTCGGCCTCTTTCACCGAGCCGACCAGCAGTTTCCCTTCGTTATCGAAAGACACCCACTGCGGCAGATAGAACCGGCGCGCGGCCGGCACATAGGGAACCTGCAATTCTCCGCGCCCTTCGTCGGCCTTGCCTTCTTCGGTGATCGCATCACTTGCCTGCGTGATGGCCGATTCCGGTTCCATCCCGTCGTCTACTGGAATTGAGGGAATCTCGTCATCGTCGGGAGTCTGGTAATTCACACTCCTTCCGGAGGGGAGCACGTTGTAGACCAGGTGGTAGGCAATCGCGTGTCGAAGCAGGCTGGCCGAAACGGCAATGGCATGGTCTGGCGACTGCTCCAGTTCATTGAGGCGGTGTTTCAGGTCTTCACGCATATCGCGGCGCAGCAGGCGGTTGCGAATACTGCCCACCGACTGCTCGCGCGCTTGCGGTGGGATCATCACGGTTGCCGCCTGGTCGATCTGGGGGATCTCCGCAACGATGCGGTCGGGCAGAGAGAAACGAATCTGGGGCGAGCCTTCGATCAGGGCACCGGCCAGTACACTGGCCTGTGTTTCCAGAAATCGCTGGAGGATGGCGGGCTGGGCCGCGAACAACTTCTTCTTTTCCTGGTATTCTTCGCGGAGGTGGCTGGCCGGTGATGAAGTTGCAGTTTCACTCATAATTGTGGTCCTTCCTGTTAACATGAGAATCATACCATAATGTGCGGTTGAAAACAAAAAACAATATGGAAACAAAAACCGGGGCGTTTTGCCCCGGTCTGTTCTTTGCGTTTATTCCGGCGTCAGATCCTGCGGCGCTGTCTGTTTGGGTCTGCCTCCCAGGCGGGGTTCCGGCCGGGGCAGGTATTGTTCCAGCAGTGAAGGGGCTTCCGGGTGGTCAACATGCATGGCTGCGTCAAATGAACCGGCGGGGATGGGCTTGTTGTAGAGAGGGTACTTCCGTACGCCAAATGTCTCGAAGAAATTCGTCAGCCAGCTGTAGAGTGTGTAGCGGTACTCCTGCATCTTCAGGGACTGCCACTCCACGATGGAGGCCATGGAGCCCTGGACGCGGGCTTTCTCGCGCACGATGCGGTGAATGTCTTCTGGGTTGCGCTGGCCGATGGGCGACAGGAGGAGCATATTTGCAGCCAGGATCAGGACACTGAACGAGATCAGGACTACCCAGCCGCCTTCTTCCCATTTGCCGACAATCTGGCCGACAAAGACCAGGGCGGAGAGCGAGCCGGCCAGCCCGGCGGCAAAGGCGCCCCAAGCGCGTTTCCGGCCGGTGTAATGTGTCAGGATATGCCGGCGGATGGCGAAGCCCATGACCATGATCGGCATGAAGACGCCCACGCCGTAGTAGGGAACTGCGGCACTGGTCCTGCCGCGCACCAGGAACTGGATGATGACCGCGATGATGAAACCTGCAGTGACCGAGCGGGTGAAGGTGCCCTGTTCGTTGCGATAAACCACGATTTCGGGCACTTCGCCGATGGCAACATCGCGCCAGGCAGTGGCTTGCAGGTCCTGGAAAGCGGTCATGGACGCAGCTGCCAGGAGGGCCACCGCCAGGATTTGGTAAACCCAGTACAGGATGGTTCCACCGGGCAGCTGGCTGAATCCGATGTAGGCCAGGTTCCCCACCAGGCTGCGTCCCAGGGTCCCATCGAACACATTGAAGTGGATGGCAAAATAAGCCAGGAAGAGGGTGGTGATACCCCCGTAGAACAGGAACGAGGTTTGCACGAACCGGCCGATTCCCGATTTGCCGCTGTAGAAATTCCAGATCGGCATCAATTTTCGCAGGTGTTTTTTCCCCCAGACGACGATCCCGGCGTCTTCGTTGATCACGAACTGGATGCCGTTGGACATGGCTTCCAGGCCGGAGAGCGCCACAAGGCCTTTCATCGAAGCCGTCAGCATGTGGTAAAGGGCCTGCCAGAGGGTCGGTGTAACCTCAGGTGCAGCAAACGGCTGTGCGGGGACGCCGTTGCCCTTGGCGATGAACAACCCGGCCGCCATGGTGATGGTCATCAGAAGAAAGACGGCCAGCATCGTGAAGACCACGCGGGATGATTCACCGCGCCCGCGAATGGTCAGGTACCAGGTGACCGCGGCCAGCGCCGCACCGATGATAAAGTGCCAGAACCAGTGAATGTGATAAGAATCGGTGATCGAGAGCAGTTGGTCGACGCCCGACAGGGAAGAGACGACGATCGTGAAGATGTAATCCTGGATCAGGACGACTGCCACGATGAGGCTCAGTGCAGGGCTGAGATAACGCATGGATGCGGTGTAGGAACCGCCGCCTTCGTTGAAGATCCCCAGCGAGTACATGTACAACCCGCCAAAGATTAGGTTTGCCAGGGCGATGAAACCGACGGCGGCATAGCCGTATTTTTGCAGCCCGTACGGGTGCAGGGCGCTCATCATCTCGCCGGTGGCGTAGAAGTAAGATGTAAAATAATCCACCCCAAACAAAGCCACCGCCGCCAGCAGGCCAATTTGCCCGGCGCCGTGCACGTGCTCATGTTCCTTGTTTTCTTTGGGGGAGGCTTTAAGTGCCAGTCCAAAAAATAGTGCCAGTAAACCAAGCGCAAATAACATATTTATCCTTCCATTTCCAACTTGGAGAGGATAGGCGCTGGAGATAAAACGGTCACAAAAAAACGTGCCGTGGATATAAAAAAATAATAAAAATCGTTTCCCAGTTCCTGGAGTAAGTGAGACGCCAAGCAAAGCCGGGACATGTACCCCGGCTTTGCTTGGCTAATTGCTCAAGATGTTGTCGGCAGTTTGCTTGGGTTTGCCGCCCAGGCGAGGCTGGGCCCGGTTGGTCTCCAGGTATTGTTCCAAAAAGGAGGGCGCATCAGAGTGATCCGGGTGGAGGGCGTGATTGTAGCCTCCGGCAGCTGCGGGTGGTTCATAACGCAATGGGCGCCGGACACCGAGAAATGCCCAAAAACGGCTGGCCAGCACCAGTACCTCGTATCGGTATTCCTGCATCTTCAAGGACTGCCATTCGACAATGGATGCCATCGCTCCCTGGACGCGTGCCTTTTCTCTCACAATGCGGTGTATCTGCTGCGGATCGCGGTAACCGGCAGGGGAAAGCAGGACAAGATGGGCGGATAGGAACAGGGCTGTAAATGTCAACAGCCGGACCCACCCGCCTTCTTCCCATTTCCCTACCAATTGTCCAAGAAAAACGGCGCTGGAGAGCAGAATTGAGAATGTTACTGCGGCCGTACCCCACTTCTGCAAGCGGCCCGACACAGTTCTGAGGATATGCTGACGCATGGCCAGCCCCATAACCGTGATGGGAAGAAAAACACCCACACCATAAAAAGGTGCAGCGATGGATGTTCGACCTTTAACCAATAGCATGATAAGTACTGCTACAGCAAAGGTGATGGTCACTGAACGCGTGAATGTGCCGCGCGCATCACGGTAAATGATTATTTCCGGGATTTCACCGATAGCAACATCTCGCCATTCGGTTGCTTGGGCATCTTGAAATGCGGTCATGGAAGCGGCTGCCAGTAGGGCAACGGCTAGAATCTGATATACCCAGTACAGGATGATTCCGCCAGGTAACTGACCAAAACCGATGAATGCCAGATTCCCGACCAGAGTCCGCCCCAGCGTTCCATCAAAGACATTGAAACGGATTGCGAAAAAGGTGAGCATGAGGGTTGTGATACCGCCATAGAAGAGGAACGAGGTTTGTACAAACCTTCCAATGCCGCTCTTCCCGCTGTAGAATTCCCATAATTTCCGTAGCCGCGGTAAATGTCGCCGGCCCCACCTGACCAATCGTACGTCTTCATGGATAACAAACTGGATGCCGTTTGACATGGCCTCCAGACCGGTCAGCGCGACCATACCTTTCATGGAGGCGGTCAGCATGTGCAGGATGGCTTGGCCAAGCGATGTTGGTAGAACGGTTTCGGCCACTGCAACTGCAGGGATGCCCTTGAAATAGGCGGCAACCAACCCGATTGCCATGGCTATCGTCATGAGGATGAAGATGCCCAGCATGGTGAATACGGTTTTGGCTGATTCGCCGCGGCCGCGAATGGTCAGGAACCAGGTTACTGCTGCCAACGACGCACCGATGGCAAAATGCCAGGCCCAATGAGAATCATATGCATTCAGAATGGATAACAACTGATCTGCGCCGGAAAGCGCGGAAACGACAATTGTCAATACATAATCTTCAATCAGGGTTACTGCGACGATCAGGCTCAGTGTCGGTTTGAGGTAACGCATGGAGGCAGTGTAGGAGCCGCCGCCCTCGTTGAAGATTCCCAGGGAGTACATGTATAACCCACCAAAGACGAAATTGGCCAGGGCAATCACTCCAACGGCAATATAACCGTATTTCTGCAGCCCATAGGGATGCAAGGCTCCCATCATCTCGCCAGTGGCATAGAAGTATGATGTAAAGTAATCCACACCAAACAGGGCCACTGCAGCCAGCAGGCCGATCTGCCCGGCGCCGTGTACGTGTTCGTGTTCTTTGTTCTCTTTGGGGGCAACCTTCGCGGCTGCCGCCACAAAAACGACCAGTAAACCAATTGCAAATAACATGTTTTCTTTCCGTTTCTAAAAATCAAGAGGAACGTCAGGCTGAGGCACACTTTTCTAAAGGCCTTCATGCGTGTCATGCTGAGGCGGCGTTCTTCCGCCGAAGCATCTCCGTGCCAATCCGGAGACCCTCCAGGCGCAAAAAACACTCCCTTGATGATGCGTCCAGACGTACAACCCGTTCTTTATGAAAGCCGGTAAGATGTGCAGGTTTCTAATTTCCGGCGGAACTGGATGAATGGGAGCCTCCCATGACTTCCAAGAGGATGTATGCATTGAACCAGAGTAGGGTAAACAGGATGAGAATCTGTCTATCCAATGTGCGCAGGTGAAAAAAAGAGGCGCCGATGATGGGAGCCAACGGCAAGCCGGTGATGATTCGCCTGATCCAGTTCTTTCGCATGCAATACTCCTTCGCTTACGTGCTTGAATCTTAGGCGGAGCGCATAAAACGAAAACAAATAATCCGGCTTGAGATATAAGGGAAAAATAAAGACAAAAAGCGCCCTGCGGGGCGCTTTTTGGAAGAATGTCTGCAAATTGGGTCTCAATCTGCCATAAAGCGATAACCAATGCCGGGTTCGGTCAGGATGATCTTTGGCTGGTCGGGGTCGGTCTCCAGCTTTTTGCGCAGCTGGCGCACATAGACGCGCAGGTATTCGATTTTGTCTGCCTCGGCCGGGTCCCAAACACTGGAGAGGATCATCTGGTGGGTCAGAACCCGCCCGGCATGGCCGGCGAGATAGGCAAGCAGTTTGAACTCGGTAGCGGTCAGGTCCACCTCCACCCCGCCGCGCCGGGCAAGATGGGCGACCAGGTCCACTTCCACCTCCCCGGCCCGCACAACCGGGCGTTTTGTGCTGCCGGCGGCCTGTTCGGCGTGCCGCAGGGCCACCCGCACCCGGGCAAGCAGTTCCTCCACGCCAAAGGGCTTGGTCAGGTAATCATCCGCGCCCGCGTCCAGGGCGGCAACCTTGTCCTTTTCGGCGTCGCGCACACTCAGGATCAGGATGGGGGTGCTGCTCCACTCGCGCAGTTCCCGGCAGACCTGTACTCCGTCCATGTCCGGCAGGGACATGTCCAGGATGATCAGGCCGGGTTGTTCGGCTGCAGCCAGGGCCAATCCCTCCTGGCCGCGCATGGCTGTGCTGACCCGGAAATGCTTGGCGGTCAGGATGGTTTTCATGGCCCGCAGGATTTGCGGCTCGTCATCGATCACAAGGATATGGGTTTGTGTGCTCATAGCGGTATCCTGAAATGAAAGGCCATCCCATCCGGTAGGTTTTCGGCCCAGATCCTGCCTGCATGCGCCTCCAGGATGCCCTTGCAGATGGATAATCCCAGGCCGGTTCCGGTTACTCGGGAAGATGCATCCGTCCGGTAGAATTTATCGAAGATGCGTTCCAACTGGTCGGGCGGCAGGTTGGGGCCGTGATTGGTTAGGGTTACCATGGCGGACTGGGCGGCCTGGCGGGAACTGATGCGGATCTCCGAGCCGGGAGGGGCATACTTCAGGCTGTTGGTGAGCAGGTTGGTAAAGACCTGCTGCATCTGGACGAAATCCACGTTGACCAGCGGGAATTCCTCCTGGATCTCCAGGATGACCGTGTGATTTTTGGCCTGTTCCTTCAGCCGTCCCAGCGCGGCCAAGGCGATATCCCGCAGGGAGTTGGGTTTCTTGTCCGGCTGGAGCGACCCCGACTCGATCCGTGATATGTCGAGCAGGTTCCCGACCAGGATGTTGAGATGATCCACTTCCTCTTCCACGGCGGCGAGAAGATCGGTGCGCGCTTCCGAATCCCACTCCACGTCCCCGGTTTTCAGGCTTGAGACGGCGGCTTTGACGGTGGCCAGCGGGGTGCGCAATTCGTGCGAGACCGAGGAAAGCAGGGAGGATTTGAAGCGGTCGCTCTCGGCCAGTACTTTTGCCCGGCGGGCCTGCTCGGACAGGCGGGCCCGCTCGATAGCCAGCACGCACTGGCTGGCAAAGGCCTCCAGCAGCCGCTCTTCCCCGGGTTGTATCTGGGCCGCCTCACGCCAGATGCGGATCTCACCGAGGAGGCCGCGGGCGGTTTGAAGAGGGGTTAACAGGTCGGGCTTGCGCTTGAAGGCCATACCGCGTGCCAGGGTTGCCGGCTGGGGGGGCGCTTCGATGACTATCTCTACACGGTCCGCCTGGAAGGTATCGATGACGCGTTCCAACAAGGCGGTGGCAATCGCGTTCTCGTCAGAAAGGCCTGCCAGCGTGGTGCTGAGTTCGTAGAGTTGAACGGCTTCGCGTTCGTGAGCCTGGGCAGCCTCCAGGTTGCGCTTGACCCTCGCCGCCAGTTCGCTGATCGTAACCGCCACGAACAGGAAGGCAGCCAGGATGACCAGGTCCTGCGAATCATGCACCACCAGGGTATGCAGGGGCAGGATGAAGAAATAATTGAAGGCCAGGAAGGATGCCGTCGCGGCGACAATTCCGGCAGCCAGGCCCCAGACCGTGGCGCTGATCCCGACCGGCAGCATGAGGGTCAGGGCAATGGTGGTTTTGTTGATGCCCTGCAGCCTGCTCAGGCCAATCAGCGCACCGGTCGTCGCGGCGGAAAGCGCCAGCGCAAACAAGGAGGCGGCCGGTGGGGGCAGGTTGGCGATCTGCCGGGGTCTTACAGGTCTGGGGGTCATGGCTGAGCAAACGTATCGATCAGTAATTTCAGGTTTCCGCTGGCCGGGTAGAGGATGGGGCTGGTGCAGCCGCGCTTGATGTATTCTTCCACTTTTTCGACTGCTTCCTGTGGCGTGCCGGATGCGGTGATGCGGTAAACCAGTTCATCTGGCACGAATTTCTTGGCCTTGTTGATCTGTTCCTTGCTGGCAGGCCAGCCTAAGATGGACTGGATTTCGGCGATGACTTCCTGCGAGACGCCCGAGGATTTGGCAATATGAGGCTGCTGGGCCAGGTATTGGCAGAGCAGCATCTTGGTTGCGTCCACGGCCTTTTCGTGCTCTTCCTCGACCGAGCAGACGATCAACTGCGGCCGGTCGATATCCGCCAGTGTACGTCCGGCCTTGCGGGCGCCTTTTTCGAGCAGTTCCAGGGCGTTGTCGTTCTGTTCGGGGGGCGCGCAATAATTGAGTACCACGCCGTCGGCAATCTCTCCGGCCAGTTCCATCATCTTGTCACCGGTGGCGCCGATCATCAATGGCACGTGGCGCGGTTCCCTGCGGCCGTGGACCACATCCAGTTCGATGTTGTTGACATGGATGAATTCTCCATCGAAAGTGACCCGCTCCATGTTCAACAGCCGGCGCAGGACGGTGATCGTCTCGCGCATGGCGTTCAGTGGTTTCTGGCGGTCGATGCCCACGTTTTTCGCCAGCGGGTCCCACCAGGCGCCGATACCGCAAATGATGCGATCCGGGGCCAGGTCGTCGAGGGTCAGGAAGGTGGCGGCCAGCAGTCCAATATTCCGGGTCCAGTTATTGATGACCGCTGAACCAACCTTGACGCGGTTCGTCACCGCGGCATAGGCGGCCATCGGCACGATGGCATCCCGCACCAGGCGGCTTTCAGCCTGCCAGACAGCCTCGAACCCCTGGCTTTCCGCGTAGCGGACGCAGTCCAGACCGTCACGCAGGTCATGCGAATCTTGCAGATAGAGGGCTACACGTTTCATGTTCGCTTATCCTTATACCAATAAAATCTGTTACCTTGAAAAAACTCCCGCTTTCGAAGGACACAAAAGAGGTTTTCTCTACTCCTTTGTGTCCCTCGCCCTTGGAACTTGTGCAACCTGTTATTGAAGCTCTTGCAGCCTCTTCCACATGGTGGGTGCCAGTTCGCGCGAGCGGGCGGCCAGGCGCTCCTCGTCCATGCTCAAGATTTTCTTGTTCTTCATCAGGATCTTGCCCCGGCAGACGGTGGTGTCCACAGTCGCATCCACCAGGCCGAAGATGAGATGGCCCAGGAAGTTCGCCTCGCTGAGCGGGGTGGGCGGATAGTAGTCGAGGATGGCCAGGTCGGCGGGTCTGCCTTCGGCGATCTCACCCAGCTTGAGGCCGAACTGCCGTTCCGCAATCTCGACGTTGTTCTGCAGGAGCAGTTGCGGGGCCTCCAGGAAGGCAACGCGCGGGTCGCGGTTCGCCAGGCGGTGCAGCAGATAAGCGCAGCGCATCTGCACGAGCATGTCCGAGCCCATGCCGTCGGTGCCCAGCCCGACCAGCACGCCCTTCTTGAGCAGTTCCAGGAGCGGCGTCACGCCCACGGCGTTGTTCATGTTCGATTCCGGGTTGTGTACCACGATGGTCTTTGTGGCGGCCAGGATGTCCATCTCGGCCTCATCAACGTGCACGCAGTGCACAAAGATGGACTTTTCACCAGTCAGCCCCAGTTTGTTCAGCCGGTTGACGGTGGGCATACCGTACTTCTTGAGAGAATCCTCGCGATCGGCGGCGTCTTCAGCCACGTGGATATGGCAGCCAACGCCTGCGTCTTTGGCAATCCCGACGCACTTTTCGGCGGTCTTGTCCGAAACGGTGAAGGAAGCGTGCAGGCCCATCATGGCGGCTATCTGGCCGTCACCCTTCCCGGTTTTCTTGATAAAGCGTTCGTTCTCTGCCACCCCGCCTTCCTCGACGTTGCGGTCCGAGACCTCGTAGCAGAGCGAAGCGCGCAGGCCTGCCTGGCGGACGGCCTTCTCGATCAGGTCCAGCGAGCCGTCGCGCATGGAGGGGGAGGCGTGATGGTCGATGATGGTGGTTGTACCGTTGCGGATGCAGTCAATCAGCGGCAGCTGCGCCGACAGGAGGATGTCTTCTTCAGCCAGTGCTCGGTCCACCTTCCACCACAACCGCTCCAGCACCTCCACAAAGTTCGAGGCGGGTTCTCCGGGGATGGCCATGCCGCGCGCCATGGTCGAGTAGAAGTGATGGTGGGCACAGATGAAGCCTGGCAGGACGATCTTGCCGGAGCAGTCCACCACCTCGGCGTCCGGGTGGAGGCGTTTCATTTCGGCGGCGCTGCCGACGGCCTTGACCAGTTCGCCATCCGTGACCACGGACCCATTCCAGAGGACACGATTATTTTTGCCAAGCGTGACAACGATCCCGTTCTCAAAGCGTGTAGTCATAATCTTTCTCCTTTCCTTGTTTAATGCTCTTTCAAAACTGCCAGTTCTTCTGCCGTGCGGACCCGCATGCTGATGGCGCCGGTGAAGCACTTCTTGGCGCAGATCGAGCAGCCAATGCAGAGTGCCGGATCGGTGTGAGGCAGGCGCTTTTCATCCAGCGTGATGGCAAGATAAGGACAGCGGGCGCAGTTGCCGCACGAGACGCACAGCTCGGGGTTGGCCTCAGAAATTTTCTTGACCGGGGTCAGCGCCATGAAATCGGTGATCGGGTGCGGCCGGGCGAATCCGATCAGTTCTTTCATGGATTTGATGCCGCGCTCCTGCATGAGGAACGAAGTGCCCGATTCCAGTTCGTTGATGATCCCATAGCCCTGCTTCATCACAATTGTACAGAACTGGACGGTCTTGACGCCCAGGGCCAGGAAGTCCATGGCGGCCTTGTAATTCATCGGCCCGCCGTTGCCGGAGATTTCGATCCCCTCCGGCACCGCTTGCGCCAGGGTCAGGTATGAAATGGGGGTCACACCCTCGCCGCTCATGCCCACGATTACGCCTTCTTCCCAGCGGCGGTTTTCTGCCGGGCGGAAGGCCAGGGTGGGGAAGGAGTTGGCCAGGGTGATGCCTGCTTTTTTGTTGGGGTATTTTTCCAGCACCTTGCGGATGGCACGTAGGATGGGCACAATCGCGGTCACCGCCGCCGTCAGTTTGAACAGTTTGGGGATCTCGGGATCGGAAACTTCCATGATCCAATCAATGATCTTGGCTGTCAGCGCAGCGTTCTGGGAGACGATATCACCCTCGGTACCATCCCCGCCCTGCGGGCAGGAGAGTGAATATTCGATGCCCATGGCGCCCGCGGCTTCCAGCTTGCGGGTGTTGGACTGCCATCCTTCTGCATCGGAGTCTCGACCGGTCACCGGCCCGCCAGTGGAAGCCATGGTCAACCGGTCGGGCCACTTCTTGACCAACTGTTCGACCTCCCGGCAGACCCGGTCGAGCGGGTGGCCGGAAACATTATCCGAGTTGGCGTAGGTATAGGGACCGAATGTGAACATGTATTCGCCCGGGATATGAATGGGCACGTTGTCGAAGGCAGTCTTCATGACACCGCCCGCCCAGCCCGCTTCATAGGCCAGGTTCATCTGGTCCAACCCGTCAGTGGAAGGAGAAGCGGAGATCAAGTAGGGCGACCGGATCTTGCGGCCAAAGAATTCTGTTTCCAGCGGCACCGGTGTGGGGTTGAAGCCGGGCAGGGCATAATAGGACTTGGTGACCTTTTCGATCACGGGCTTGGGTTGCTTCTGGAGATAGGCGTCGATCTCCAGGGCGGCATTCTTACCCGAGGCGGTCGCCTCCACGACGGTCTTCGGGCCGGTCAGCATATCGCCGGCATAGAAGATTCCTTCTGCCTGCTCGCGCGGCAGCAGGGAACGCATGCCGATGGCCAGTACCACGGCGTTGATGCCATCCCGTTTGCCATCCGAGCCGCGCACATCGCGCACATTGGCCGGGCTGAAGGGCTGGCCTTCGAGCAGCTGTACTTTCATCGTATCGAGAACCAGGCCGCCTCTCTGGTCCTTCGTGATGCGGCTGATGCGGATGCGGCCGTTGACCTCGATATCGAAATCAATCAATTCCGGTCGTTCTTTGGCGGTCAGGGGCATCTCGGAAAGTTTTTCGAGCATGAAAAGCTCGACATGCCTGGCGCCGCGGGCTTTGGCAGTCATGGCGCAGTCGGCCGCAGTAGCACCGCCGCCGATGACGGCCACCCGCCCGCCCTTGAAGTTGTATGCTTCGGGCTTGGAAAGCAGGTCCACTATCTTGATGGTCAACTTTTCACCCTCGATGCCCAGTTCGATGGGTTTCCACAACCCGGCGCTGACGCAGACGGCGTCGTAGCCTTTACTAAGCAGTTCTTTTGGATCCTCGACCTTGGTGCCAGTTTTGGCAGTGATATTTCCCATTGAGAGCAGGAACTGGATATCTGTCTCCAGCACCTTCTTATCCAGGCGGTGAGCCGGGATCAGGTTCGCCATGCCGCCCAGGCGCTCGCTGGCCTCATAAATATCGACCGTGTAGCCCATCTGTGCCAGCGCAGAAGCTGCTCCCAGGCCGGCCGGGCCGCCGCCTACGATCGCGACTTTCTTGCCGTTTGGTTTGGTGGTCGAAAACTTGGGCACACCGCCCAGGCGTTTGGCCTTCTCGACAATGGTGGCTTGCACCAGCGGAATGTTAATGGCGCCGTCGAACTTCTTGTGCGTACAGGCTGCCATGCAGAGCGTGTCCGGGCAGACCATACCGCACACACCGCCTAAGGGGTTGTTGCGGATGATCTCGCCGGCCGAACGCTGGTAATCCGAGGCGTGACCGCCCCGGGCTGCCATGATGAAGTCAAAAGGGGAACAGTTTGCGGGACAGGCCGCCGTGCATGGCTTCTCCTCGCAGTACTCGCAGCGCACCAACTCCGCCTGGAGCTGCGCAGCGCTCATGAAAAGTGAGCCAACCTTATTCTCCATGCTGCACCTCGTTTAAAATTTTAAATTGTCTGACAACTATAAATATTATAGCATTTTCCGCTGGTTTTCAACCATGGGTTTCTGCGTTCTTTACGACCCCAAATTTAATTTTTCCAACCCGCCTAATAGTTCCAGGTCCTCCGGCAGATCCAGGTCTAATCCCAGGGCATCCGAGTGGATGATTTCCAGGCGTGCACCGGCTGCGACGGCCCGTTCGCTGTGCCGCTGGAACGAGCCGGGGCCGTAGGCGTATTCGAACAGGCTGATGGGATTGACAAGCATGGCGTTCGTGCCGTCCTCACGGCGGTCCGGGGCGATGACGGTCACCGGCGGGTTCTTGCCGGCGTGCAGGACAGCGCGGATTTCTGCGGCGTTGATCAGAGGGATGTCAGCCGGGAGCACAAGCACGGCATGTGCCCCCTGTGCTTTGGCAACCAGGGTGGCACGTTTGATGGCCGTGTTGAACTGCGGCGCACCGTCTTCGAGCACCGTGCGCCCGCCCATTTCACGCGTCAGGGCCAGCGCCGCCGGGTCGCGGCTGACTACCAGGGTATGTTCGATCTCACTGACCTCGTTGAGGGTCGTCAGGGTATGTTCCAGAAGGTACTGATTCAGCCTGGTACGCTGGTCTTCGCTCAGCATGCCGGCCAGGCGGGATTTGCCGCGCCGCAGGGGTTTTACGGGTACGATGGCCCAGATTGTCATAATGTCACCAGTTTGTAACTAAGTGTAGCACATCTTCAGCCAAATGAATCCGGTCTTCCACGGTTTTCATCAATATATTCGTCACGCAGGTCTGCATGCCGGCAGCTTGAATGGGAAGAGCCTGGTTTCGGTCGGCATGATCCAGGACGAATCCGCCCAGAAGGCCGGCATAGTGCCCGCTGACTGCCAGGGCCGAGGGGGGGATGCCCAGCTCGGTGAACATCTTGGCGGCCGGACCTTTCACCGTCTGGCCGTCGATGATGGGAGAAACGGCCACAACCAGCTTATGTGCCAGCCTTTCCCGTAGGCTGGGCACTGCCAGGATGGGGTCGATACTCACCCATGGGTTCGATGGGCAGAGGACGACGGCCTCCGCAGCCGCAAGCGCCTCCAGCACTCCGGGCGCGGGGCGGGCAGATTCACTTCCACAGAAGCGGAAGCCGCGCACCCGCGGTTGGCAGTGATGGTAAACAAAATATTCCTGGAAGGAAATTTCCCCGAACTCCAGCGTATCCACACAGGTCGCCAGCCGGTCGTCGGTCATCGGCAGGACAAGTGGCCGGATACCCCAGGCCGTACAAAAGTCGCGTGTGATCTGGCTGAGGGGTTGCCCGGCTTTCAGGCGCCGGGTGCGCTCCAGGTGTGTGCCCAGGTCCTGGTCCCCAAGCCGGAACCAGCCTGGGCCGCCCAGCCGTTCCACGTTGGTGATGGCCTGCCAGGTTTCTCCAGCGCGGCCCCAGCCGGTATCCGGACTGGCCAGTCCGGCCAGGGTGTAACAGACGGTATCCAGATCGGGGCAGATATACAGACCCAGGTGTTCGAAATCGTCGCCGGTATTGACGATGATGGTCAGGTCTTCAGGCGGCAGGCAGAGCGCCAGGCCATGGGCAAGTTTGGCGCCCCCCACCCCGCCGGCAAGGGCTGCAATTTTCATCTGCACTAACCGTGGGCGTCGACTTTGATGGGCAGAATCTTGAAGATAAGCCGAACCTGGCCGGGCTGGTATTCCCAGGGCTTGTCGGTATATTTCAGAGATAGGCTGTTGATGTGTTCTTCCGCCCCTGCATGGGTGATCTCGGCTACCTGCCCGCGGATTTGCAGGTAACGGTACGGGTTGGCCGGATCGTTGATGCACACGGCAACGGTCGGCCTGGCCTGCATATTGCGGGCTTTGATCCGGCCTTCGGCCGTGTTGACCAGGATGAATTCTTCATCCGTGCTGAACCAGACGGGGGTGACTTGCGGTGAACCGTCCTTCATGAGTGTCGCCAGGTAGAGAAAGGCTTTTGTCTCCTCTGTGAGCAAATCCTGAAATTCGGGCGGTATATTTTTCATGAGTTCTCCTTGGGTCGGGGGACATATAAATAACGCATGCTGTCACCATCGAGAAAACTGGTAATGGTGCGGATATCCGATTCGCTGCAGCCGAGCAGCAATTTGATCTCGGCATCCTTCTTGAGCAAGTCGAGGGTGCATAAAATCCCGGTCAGTTCCTGCCTCTTTCCCGAGCCGACCCAGACGTCAATCCCGCTCCCATCTTGGGCGCGAGTCTCCTGCAGGTAGCCGTAATCCAACGGATAGATCCATTCGGGGAAATGGGGATGGGCTGTGCCGCGCGGCCGGTCGATGACCAGGGTGTGTGTGCTGAATAGCGCTTCCAGGGCCTGCCAGAATTGGCTTGTCATTTCCTGCCTGTCAGGCTGAACTGGTAACGGATGGTGCCGGTTTCACCGGGCGGTTCATAGATCAGCGCCAGGCTTTCGATGCGGATTTCCCAATTGTAGGTCTGGAAACCCAGGCGCTCCACCAGGCACGAAAGGCTGTGGCGGGTGATGTCCGAATATGCCAGGGAAATGTGCGGCATCCAGAGGTCGGGGGCGTAATGGTCGCTGACCCCCTTGCCGATGCCCTGCATGCGCTCCCAGATATGCTGATGCAGGGCGGAAACCTGTGCGGTTCGAATGACCGGGATGTAAGCCACCGGTTTCCGCCCGGTGAAGAGCGCCAGCCCCCCGGTACGGATGGTGAAAGGGGCTGTCTCGGCGGCGAGTTCCTGCATGGTCGTTTCCAGGGCAGACCAGTCATATTCCTCGGCAATCTGCCACGAGAAGTGTGGGAAGGGTGTGATGCGGATGCCGGTCAGGCCGCAGTATTCATCAAGTTCCTGCCAGATGGTGCGCACCCGCTGGCAGTAATCAGGGGAGAGAAGGGAGACGAGTCCATGCATTAGCGGAAGAGGTCCTGTTCTTTGGGGCGGAGTAGGTCTTGCAGCGAACCTTCCCCCAGGGGATATGGAAAGCCGCGCACGTGGACGATGGGGGTGCCTTCGGATGCCTGGCCCATGACCAGGCTGGCGGCAGCAGCCAGTTCGTCCGCGGCAGCGACAAGGGTGATCTTTAGCGTGTAGCCGAAAAGGTCTTCCCAGCCGCGTTCATCCACCAGCGGTGAAAGCCCCGAGAGCCCGATGCAGACGCCCACCGTGCCCAGCCTCCAGGCGCGCCCGTGCGAGTCGATTAGCAGCACGCCGATGCGCCTGCCGGTGGCCTGCTCGATCTTTCGGCGGATTTCGGCCGCGGAGCGGTCCGGTTCTTCAGGCAGGAGCAGTACCCATTCGAAGGCTTGGGCCTCTTTGTCGCCGCCGGGGGACTGTTCAGGATGCGCATTGGAGTGGTCGATGCCGGCATTGGCGCACACAAAACCGAGTCTGTGTTCGACGATGACGGTACCGGGGCGGACCCTGAGCACGGCGTTGCTTTCCTGCAGCAGCAGTTCACACAGGCGCGGGTCTTTGTCGCTCTGGGCAGCCAGGACGCGGGCAGGCGGAGAAGCTTCGATGATTGCCAGGTCCACCAGGCGCCCTTCGGCCTTGGAGACGATCTTGGATGTCAGCACGATCAGGTCACCATCCTGCAGGAGGATGCCCGCGTCGGCCAGCCCGGCCAGTGTAAACCTGGCCAGGTCATCGCCTGGCTGTACAAGAGGAATCCCGGGGAGGGGGGTGAGTGTCAGCGCCATGCTGCTTGTACCGCTAAAGACTGCCTGATTTTGGGAGGTGTCCCGGACTCTTCGTCTCAGGGCCGTTGGACGCCGGTGATGCGGATCCCGGCATGGGTGGCCCCGTACTTCTTGTTGATTCCGATTAGCACTGAGGTCAGTCCTTCGACGACAACTGCATTTTCCAGGGGACCCGCATCCCAGCCGGTCAACCCGGCGGCATCCACCAGCCGCAGGACCTCGGCGCGCGTCTCCGGACTTGTCCCGCAGACCAACACTTCACTTTCGATGTAGTCGTCATTGAGCAGCCGTTCGTGCGAGATGTTTTGGAAGGCGGTTGCGATCTCGGTCGCTTCTCCCAGCACTTGGCGGGCTTCCTGTGCGGCAGAGCCGGCCGCCGGCATGTGAACAACAGAAACTTTAGGCGGCGCCAGGGGGACGGTTACGTCCACAAGGATTTTTCCCATCAGCGCCGGCTTGATAATTTCCAGCGTTTCCTTGTGGGCGGCGTAGGGGACGGTCAGGACGACGATATCCGCCTGTTCAGCAGCCGCCAGGTTGCCCATTCCTGTCACGGACGATTCCATGTCCAGCATCTGGTTGAGCTCTGCGGCCGTGCTGACGGCTTTCTCCGGTGTACGCGAGCCAATGATGACGCGGTAGCCGGCTTTGGCCCATCGGTAGGCTAGGCCTTTGCCTTCCTTGCCGGTTCCGCCGAGAATGGCGATACCGAGTAATAGGGATTGGTCATTCATGCTGGTTACTCCTCATCGGGATCGGGTCCGGGACCTGCTGGACGTGCATTCGCTTTCTTTCTGTATAAATTTCCCTGCGGCATGCTTCCGCAGGGAAGGGATTGGAGTTCTATAACCGGATTAGCCCAGCCCGAACTCGCGTGGATCGGGCGGGGTGAAGCCGCTGGTAGCCATGCTGTAGATTGTCTGGAAGGCAGCTTCGCGCAATTCCGTATCACCGCTGTACATGGCCTGGTAAAGTTCACTTGCAATCCCCTTGTCCGGGGTCAGGCTCAAATACGGCAGGACCGCCAGGCGTTCTTCTGGGCTTCCATTTTTCAGCGCCATGCACAGGACATCGGTGGCCGGTGCGCCGGGGGAGATGCCCAGGCCCTGGCTGCCGGCAAAGGCGATCAGCCAGGGGGTATCAGAGGGCGGTGTCAGCCTGTGGGGGAGGTGGGGGTTGGGGCGGGTGTGGTGTTCCACCATTTCGCTGGCAGCACTTTTAACCACCCACTGCGAGTCCTCCACCTGCACTTTTTTGAGCACCTCCAACGCCCAGTCCTCGCGTACGCGGCCCAGTCCGTACACGGCAGCGCGGCGGACCAGGATATCGTCCATATGGACGCCATCCTGGAGGGTGGGGTGACCCTCACGGGCATCGTTGGCCAGAGCCTCGGCTGCGGCGCGGCGCAAGTCTTCGTCGCCGGTCAGCAGGGCTGAGGCGACAGCCTCCAGGGCCTGGTTGCTGCCGATGGCCACCAGTGCCAGGCATGCGGCGCGGCGGATATAAAAATCGGAGCTGCGCAGTAGTTCGCTTAAGGGTTCGACAGCCTTGCCATCCCGCATTGCACCACCGCCCAGGGCTGCCAGGCGGATGGTTTCCGGGGTGAGTACCTGCATGAATTGACGGAAGAGTGCTGCCGAACCCGGATCACGGCTGGAGAGGATGGCAGTTGCAGCCTGGCCGCGCAGGCCAAGCGGCAGGCCCTCGCTCTGCATAAGGCGTGCCAGTGCGGCAAGTACCTTGCCGCGCCAGGGCGTCTGACGCGGCGCGTCGCGCAGCCAGCGGGCAGGGATAAACAGTGATCCTTCCAGGGGCGGGCCGCTGGCCGAAAGGAAGGTTTCGGCCAGTTGTGTGGCATCTCCCAGGGCAGCCAGGTAGTGCATGGTCAGGAGCTGGCCGCACCACGGGGCTTGTTTTGATAATTTATCACCGGTTTCATAGCTGGTCAGGGCCCGCCCGGCCAGGTACCCGCCCAGAACAGGATGGCAGAAACGCATGCGGTTGCGCAAATGGGGGACGAGCAGGCCGCTGTCGGCCATTTTTGGTAGCAGGCCCGGCTTTGGGGCCGCAACGGTTTGTTTCTTGCCCTTTTGGGCTGCCGCCGGGGTCTCGCCGCTGGCTTCGCTGCCTTCCCCTTCTGCTTCGACCGGCTTTTCTTCGGGCGGCTCGAAGGAGCGGACCCACTCACGCGCTGTGCGTGCATCGAAGACCGGTTGCGCCGTCAGGCTGACCTGCATGGCCAGCATTTCCAGGGCGGCCGGTGGGATGCCCGCTGGGGATACCCGCCGCAGGTGACTCTCGAGGCTGTTCAGGACTCCCGGGCCGAGAGCATCCCCCGCGTACGCTCCCCAGGCCTTGAGAGTCAATTCCAGTGGGGTCAGGCCGGCATTGTCCGTGCTCAGCCAGGCATTAAGCAGGAGCGGGTCTACGTTTTCGGGGCCGGTTTGCGCCCAGGCTTCCACCGCGACGAAGCGATTCCAGACATCCCCCCAGCGTTCCAGGAATTGCTGCTGGTGGTCGCTCGTCCAGGGCATCAGGGTAAAGGGCACGAAGCCAAGCGCCAGCAGGCCGTCCAGGTATTCCGGCAGGGCGGTGGCGACCACCCGGGTGTGTGGATAGGCTTTGAGCAGCGCATCCAGGTAGGCGGCAGCCTTCTGAATTTCCTCCCGCGGCAGTTCATCCAGGCCATCGAGCATGAGTACAGCCTGCCCGTTGCGGAAGGCATATTGGACGAAGTTCGGCAGGCGGGTCAGGTCCAGAACAGGGGCCTTTTCCGATACTGCATCGATGATTGGATTGAGAATATCTTTGGGGTCGCTGACCGGCAGGTTTAAGTCTGCCACATGCAGCAGGAAGGGGGTGGTCTCGCCCAGGTGCCCATACTCCGGATCGCTGCGGCAGATCTGGGAAGCTAGGTGACCCAGGGCAACGCTCTTGCCGCTGCCGGCTTGGCCGGTAATCACCAAGTTGAATTCCCCGGAAAAGGCTTCGGCCAGGCTGAGGGTGGGCGCCTGGTAAACGGCGGCCAGTTCGGGCCAGGCAGGCAGATAGGGCAGGCTGAGCGTAACCGCATCATCAGGCGGAGGAGGCTCACCGGGCGCGAGGCGCGCCGGGGGAGCCAGGAGTCGGGGGGAAACCAGAATTTCGTCCAGGGAGAAAAGCGGCGCGGCCAGGTGCATGCCCTGTGCTAACCGCAGCATGTTCTGGCGGTGATGTTCCTCCAGGCTGCTGGCACGCCGCAGCTGGGCGGTTTCCTGTTTTTCCTTCCAGCTTGCTCGCATTTGTGCCAGCAGGGGGCGCACCTGCCTCACCAGCCACCACAGGAGTGTGGCTGCAAGGAATCCGGCCCAGAACGAAGTCGGATCAATCGGCGGGATGCGGATGTATGGGAACATCTACACTATAAGTTTACCACTTATCCCGCGTACAGGATGCGTCCGCAGGTCGGGCAAAAAGCAATTTGGGTTGGAGAGCGCGCTGCCTGCTGGATTGCAGCGGTAAGGGTGGTGCCGCAGGCATCACAGGAATTTTCAGAGACGGTGGTGAGGGCAACCCCGCGGCGGGTCTGCCGTAGGTTATCGTACTGGGAGAGGAGCGCAGCGGAAATGGCCGCCGAAACTGCCTGGCGTTCCTTTTGTAGCCGCTCCGTGTCCCGTTCCAGCCCGGCCAATTCCTCCGTCAGCCCGCGGTTTTGGGCTGCCAGCCTGGCCAGCACAACCTCCTGGTCGGATTGGGCCTGTGCATAGGCAGCCTCGGCGCTTTCGGACTCGAGCATGCCTTCCAGCTGCCGGTCCTCCAGGGTTGCCAGGTGGCGCTTGAGCGCTGCCACCTCGTTTTGTAATTCCTGCAGTTCCTTGGGACTGCGTCCGCTGCCAGTGTACAGACTGGACTCGCTTTGTTCGATCTTGAGTCGCTGGGCGTGGACCTCCGCCTCCTGGCTGCGCAAGGCCTGGTCGGCTGCGTGCCAGTGTGCTTTGGCAGCGGAAAGCCGGGCGTTGGCCTGCCGCATCTCCTCGTCGTTTTCGAGGCTCTGGCGGATGGCTGCCAGGCGGTTTTGCGCCTGATCGAGGTGGGTGTCCACCTGCTGGAGACGGAAGAGTCCAAAGGATGCGCTCATGAGTTCAATTATATACGAACAGAGACGGTTTTGAGCCGTCTCTGTTGGAGTTCATTGCGAAGACAGGTTGAAGTAGTTGTACGCCGCCTGTGATAGCTGGGCGAACAGGCCCGAGACCGAATCCCAGATGGCCTGGACGGGATGGTAGGAGTAGATGCACAGGACGTAATCTCCTCCCGATGTATAGACGATGGCCGCATCGCTGATGTTGTGGATGTAGCCGCTGGGATCGGTCACCCAGCCGTGTTTGTGTGCCACCTGCGTGCCCTCCGGCACGCCTGCTTCGATGAGCACCCCGATTTTGTCCTGCACCAGGAAGGCGACCATCTGCTGGCAGGCATCCTGGTCGATTCGGCCGGGGAAGGCAGCTACCAGGGCGCCGCCGCCGTTCTTGGAGCATTGGTAGAGATCCGCCAGCAGCATGCCCATATCCGATGGGGTGGTCTGGTTGTACGGGTCGGGGTCGGTGTAAACGTCCACGCGCTGGTTGGCGGGCGTGTTGATGCGGTCCAACAGGGGGGAGCCGGGTTCGAAGTAACCGGCCAGGAAGGTGTTCTGCAGGCCGGCTGTACGCATGTCTTCGGTCACCAGCAGGGGGCCGCGGCTTTCGTCCATCTGTGCCATCAGGCGGTCTGCAGGCGGGTTCTCGGAAACCCGGATCATATCCAGGATGGCCCCTGCGGTTTGCTCATCCGGTTTTCCAAGCCGGATGAAATGCGAGACCAGGATGGGAATTTTAACCGTGCTGGATGCGGTGAAGGATACATCCGGCTCGACCGAAATTTCCTCCCCGCCGTCGAGTGCAAAGTGGATTTCCTGCCCTGTTTGCAGGTCCAGCAGGTAGATGCCGATGACGCCGTCATAGCCGTTTGTGCGGATGTTCTGCTGGAGCAGGATTTCCAGGTTATCGAAGGTAGGCCGGGTCACCACGGAACGTTGAAAGGTCAGGATGACCGAGCGCGAGGATGAAGAGCGCAGGGCATCCTCGAGCAGCGCCACGGCTCGGTCGATGTCCAATGTAACCCCCGGCTGTCCGGGGGTAAAGTTAACTGTGCCGGGAATGGGCTGGGCAGGGGTGGGCGGCTGGTCGTAGCGTGAGGCGATCTCGGTCTGCAGGTACTGCCGCAGGCGGTCTTCCGCCAGGGTGTAGCGGAGAGGAATGGCCTGTCCGGCAGGGACGCGGTTCCAGAGATAATCCCAGAAACCATTCCAGAAGGAACTGCTGGTGCGCTGCAGGTCAGCGGCTGCCAGCATGGACTCGATGTCCAGCTGGAAGCCGACCGCAGCTGGGTCTACCTGGAAGACCGCGCCGGCGTACTGTACTTCCACCGGCAGGGTATAGACCTGCAGGACACGCTGGGAAGCCGCCTGCTGGTTCAGCCCGCCGACCGGGATGCCGGCAATGGTCATGCCGGATGGATAGTAACTGCGCTGCCGGCTGTAGGCCACCAGTTGAACCGTAAGCAGGATGGCTGCCGCTACGATGAACGCCAGGGAGACCCAGCGCAGGACGAAGGATGTGTTACGGTTTCTCACAAAGCCTCCAGCAATGTGAACTTATCCGTGTAAAACGGCGTAAAATAGGCATATTGACAGTAAAACGTTGGATGAGTATAACACAGCGGAGAAGCAAGGCCAAGTTTTTCCCTGGCAACCGCCGCGCTTTTCTTAAAATCCTTCATGCGTGTCATGCTGAGGCGGTGCTCTCCCGCCGAAGCATCTCCATGCCGATTCAGAGACCCTCCAGGCGCAATACCGCTCCCCCAGGGTGACATGATCATTGATTTGGACAAGGATTCTGACTTTAAGAAAGCCTGTGGCAACCGCCAGCTAAATTCACCCCGGAGGTAGTAGCATGCTTCGTTCATTCCTGATCTATTTATCCAAAGCAGCCTGGGCGCAGAACATGTTCGTAAAATGGAAGTTCGCCTGGAGGGTCGTTTCTCGTTTTGTGGCGGGGACGACCGTTGAAGCAGCGATTGCAGTAGCGCGGGAACTGAACGCGCGCGGCATCAATGCCACCATGGACCATCTGGGCGAGAATATTCGGACTCCCGAAGAAGCCCGGCAGGCGGCGCAGGACATCCTTGACCTGCTTGACCAGATCGACGCCTCAGGCGTGCGTGCTAACGTTTCTATCAAGCTGACGCAGTTGGGACTGGCATTGGATGAAGCCCTGTGCCAGGAGAACGTCGAGCGCATTATGGAACGCGCCCGCAAATATGACAATTATGTTCGCATCGACATGGAAGATACCCCCTTCACTGACCGCACGATCGGCGTCCTGCGCAAGGTAAGGGCCAAGGGGTATGAGAACAACGGCATTGCTATCCAGTCGTACCTGTACCGCTCCGAGGCGGATGTCCGTGCTCTGTTGGATGAGGGGGTGCGCTTCCGCCTGATCAAGGGCGCCTATAAGGAACCCCCCGACAAGGCTTACCCCAAAAAGGCGGATGTGGATGCCAACTTTGACAGCCTGGCTCGCATCATGATGGACTGGTCGCTGGCGCATGGCGCTCCCACATTGCGCAAGGATGGGCGTGTGCCGCCCGTACCGGCGCTCGGCACCCACGACCCGGCGCGCATCGAATTCGGCAAGCAGTACGCGGCGAAGATTGGCTTGCCCAAAGAGGCGCTGGAAATCCAGATGTTGTATGGAATCCGCCGTGACCTGCAGGAACAATGTAATGCCCAGGGCTACCCGGTCCGGATCTACATTCCCTATGGAACCCACTGGTACCCTTACTTTATGCGCCGTCTGGCCGAGCGCCCTGCCAACCTGTGGTTCTTCATCTCGAATTTCTTCCGCAAGTAGTCCATCCGGGGCGGCAGTTGGACATGGGAACTGCCGCCCGTGTCTTTTCTGTGGTAAAACAGGGGTATGCATGCAAGACCCCTTGCCCTCGTCACCGGCGCGGCCCGGCGGTTGGGACGTGAGTTTGCCCTGACACTCGCCCGCCGGGGATATGACCTGATCCTCCACTATTATCGTTCAGAGGCGGCGGCAGGGCAGGTGCGGGCTGAGACCGAGGAATTGGGTGCAGCGGTTCAGTTGGAGCGGGCTGATTTGACCGACCCCGTGCAAATCGAGTCTCTGTTCCGGGCGGTGGATGCAGCTGGCGTTCCGTTGCGGGTGCTGGTCAACTCCGCAGCGATCATGTCCCCCGGTGAGGTGCGCACACTGTCCCTGGAAGACTGGGATGCGGCCATGGCGCTCAATCTCCGGGCACCCTTTCTGCTTGCACAGCAGGCGGCCCGGCGGATGACAGAAGGCGGATTGATTGTCAACATCAGCGACGCCGGTGCGCACAAGGCGTGGACAGGTTTTCCGGCTTATATTGTCAGCAAGGCCGGGCTGGAATCATTGACACGCCTGCTGGCGCGTGCCCTGGCCCCCGCGGTCCGGGTGAACGCCATCGCGCCTGGACTGGTCCTTCCGGGTGGGCAGGTCAGCGGGCAGACCTGGAAAAGCCTGGTCGGTCGGGTTCCTCTGCAGCGCCCGGCGCACCTTGATGAAATTGCCTCGGCGCTCGAATTTTTACTTGAAAATGAGTACATTACCGGCCACATCCTGACCTTGGATGGAGGCAATTCACTGGTATAAAACTTCCGGCAGTTCGTGGAAGACTAAAAGGATACGCTTTTTCTTTATGGCTGAACACCTCCACATTCCCCATAACCGGCAGGCGACCCGCCGGCTGGCGCTCTCTTTATTCCTCACACTGGGTTTTGTCGTGGTCGAGGTGATTGCCGGGCTATGGTCGAACAGCCTGGCCTTGCTCACCGACGCCGCCCACAATGCCACGGACGTGATCGCCCTGGGCCTCTCCTGGTTTGCAATGCGCCTGACCCTGCGCCCGCCCAGCCTGGGGCGTACCTATGGCTATCAGCGGGCCGGCATCCTGGTGGCGCTGGTCAATTCGGTCTCCTTGCTGGCAATCTCGGGCGGTATCTTTTATGAGGCCTACCGGCGTTTCATCTCGCCGCCGGAAGTGCAGGCGGGCATCCTGGTGGGGGTGGGCACACTGGCTTTCCTTGTCAACCTGGTGACCGCCTGGCTGGTGCATAAGGGCAGCAACCACGATCTGAACTTGCGCAGCGCCTTTGTGCACCTGATGGGGGATGTGCTTTCCACGCTTGGTGCGGTCATTGCGGGCGTGGTGATCTATTTCACTGGCTGGAATATTCTGGACGCCCTGGTGAGTGTCCTGATCGGCGTGTTGATCCTGTGGAATGCATGGGGGATCCTGCGCGAGGCGCTGGACATTCTGCTCGAAAATACACCCCGGGATGTGGATGTGGACAGCCTGCTGCGCGATATCCAGACCGTTGCCGGGGTGCGCGGTGTGCATCATCTGCACATCTGGAGCATCACCCAGAGCCTGCGGGCGCTCTCGGCGCACATCCTGACGGATAATATCCAGCTCTGCGAGGGCGCAGATATCCGGGCTCGTATCTGCACTTTGCTGGAAGATCGCTACCAGATTTCACATGCCACTCTGCAGCTGGAATGCGCCGCCTGCGCCCCGGATGGGTTGTGTTGTCACATACCGGAGGCTTGGGTCTCCAGTGTGGATGGGGAGTAAAGAGCATGCTGCGCAACATCCTGCGGCTCTCCCGCCTCCCCTCGCTTGTCTTGACTTCTCTTGCCTACCTGCTGGGGGCAGGGATCGCCCGCTACTTGGGTTTCAGCCAGTATCCGGTTGCTTTCTGGTTGGGATTGGTCTGGGTGCTGTTGATCTGCCTGGGGATGACCCTCCTGGCTGAGTACTTCCGGCCACCCGGGGAGCCGCTGGTTGAAGGCCAGACGCTGCTGCAGCGGGAAGAACTGCGCCGGGTACTTCTGATCACTGCTGTTCTGTTGCTGGCCTGGTTGGGGGCGTTGACTGCCCCGCTTCTCACCGCCGGGCGGCTGACCCCGGCCGTTGGGGTCGTGCTGGCGCTGGTTTTCCTGGGCGGCGCGGCTTACAGCCTGCCACCCTTGCGCTTGATGCACAGCGGTTACGGCGAACTCGTCCAGACGGTCTTTCTGGTCGACCTGGTGCCGGTATTGGCCTATTTGCTGCAGGCGGATGAACTGCACCGCATCGTACCGGCCGTGCTTGTCCCGCTGAACATGCTGGCACTGGCCACTTTCCTGGCGCTTGGCTTTCCGGCCTATGCAGCTGACCAGAAATATGCCCGCCGCAGCCTGGTGCTGCGCCTGGGCTGGGAGCGCTCGATTGGGTTGCACAATGTCTTCATCCTGGCTGGCTACCTGTTTTTTACAGCCGTCGCCTTTATGGGTTTTCCGCCTGCGCTCTTCTGGCCGGTCTTTTCCACGCTGCCGCTGGCGCTCCTGCAGATCTACTGGTTGAACCGGATCGCTGCGGGTGCGCCGCCGCGCTGGAAATTGCTGACCGCCCTGGCGCTGAGTCTTTTTGGGCTGGCGGTCTACGTGCTCGCTTTCACCTTCTGGACGCGCTGACATGCCTGAATTCCTGCACCTCCTGCCTCCTGAAGAGGCGCGTGCCCGTCTCCTGGATGCCCTGCCTGCGCCCGTGGCCGTTGCCGAAATTGTGGATGTTCTTGCAGCCTTGGGGCGGGTGTGCGCCGAAGATGTGCGTGCCCCGCACCCCCTGCCGTCTTTTGCGCGCAGTGCTGTGGATGGTTATGCAGTCCGTGCAGCCGATACCTACGGCGCCAGTGAATCCCTGCCTGCTTATATCCGGTTGGCTGGAGAGGTACCAATGGGAGCCTCCCCGGCGTTTGCCCTGCAGCCCGCGCAGGCAGCCCTGATCCACACCGGCGGCATGCTGCCGCAAGGTGCGGATGCGGTCGTTATGCTCGAGTACACCCAGTCGGTTGCGTCTGGCCCGGCCGCTGTTTTGGAAATTGAGGTCTCGCGCCCGGCGGCCGTGGGCGAGAACGTCATCCAGGCTGGCGAGGATGTGTCAGAAGGACAGGTTGTCCTGCCGCGTGGCTGGTGTATCCGTCCGGCGGAGATCGGCGGGCTGATGGCGCTGGGCATTACCGAGTTGCGTGTAGCTGGAAGAATCCGGGTGGGCATCCTTTCGAGCGGCGATGAGGTGGTTCCGCCGCAGGAAACGCCCCGCCCGGGACAGGTGCGGGATGTCAATTCCTACACCCTGTCCGCACTGGTGAACGAGGCTGGCGGTGAGGCAGTCCGTGGCGGCATCCTGCCCGACAACTTTCAGACCATGCAGGTTGCTGCCCGGCAGACCCTGGCCGGCTGTGATTTGCTCGTGCTGACGGCGGGATCTTCGGCCTCGGCGCGGGACCTGACCGCGGAAGTCATCCGCTCGTTGGGGGAGCCGGGGGTGCTTGTGCATGGAGTGAACGTGCGCCCCGGCAAGCCGACCATCCTGGGTGTCTGTAATGGCAAGGCTGTTATCGGCCTGCCCGGCAACCCGGTCAGCGCCCTGGTGATTGCCCGCCTGTTCGTTGTCCCGGTCATCCGGCGCCTGCTCGGCCTGGAAGAGCAAAAATTCCAACCCTCCGTCCCGGCACGCCTGGGCATCAACATCGCCTCCCAGGCTGGGCGGGAGGATTGGGTTGCGGTGAAATTGGCTGCTTCGCCGGCAGGCGGCTGGCTGGCCGAGCCGGTCTTCGCCAAGTCCAACCTGATCTTCTCCCTGGCGGCAGCCGACGGTTTGATCCGCATCCCCCCGGATGCGACCGGCCTGGCCGCGGGGGAGGATGTGGAAGTGGTATTGATATAGTGGGATGTCCGGCAGTCAGACTACCGGACATCGATGGCAGGAGGTCGGCTTGCGATCCGTATTTCCAGGGGTGCGTTCTTACGGCACGTAATACTCGATGATCAACTGCGGCTGGCTGATTGTGGAAGCATTCCCGCTGTACAGGCTCAAATAGTTTGCAACCGCATCGTTGTTATCATCCAGCGTGAAGCGCAGGCGGAACTGGGTCAGCCCGCCATTGGTCGCCAGTTTGTTGATGTAGGCCTTCGCGGTGGTCAGATTGACACCGTACCAGCCGTTGGCCAGGGTGACAGTGAGTGGGCCATAGGCCTTGCTCGCTTGGGCCTGAAAATCGCCCGCAGTGAGTGTGGATGCGAAACCAAAGAAACCTTGCTTGACATCCGCCTTGAGGCCCTGGAAGGTAACGATCGGATCCCCGCCGCCGGTGACGCTCTGCTTTCTGAGTTTGAGCGTCACCTTGGTAATGACGGCAGTGTTGGGCAGGCTGGAAGTATTGAATGACAAGATCGAGCGGTATTGCTTCTGGGCCGCGTCGTCGCCCAGGCGCAGGGTGTTGGTGGTGGCATTCAGGCTGCCGCCCTGGGTGCTGGCTTCGCTCTTTTCGAGAACCCAGCCATCCTGTGCAGCCAGGGACTTGAATGTCAGTGAATGTATCTGCGTCAGGGGGGTATCGAGTTTGATCACGATTGCGTCGCCAAAACCATTGAAGCTCGTATCGTATGCCCCGGCTGTGGTGGGGAAGGCGGCAGAGTCGGTAAAGCCTGTGACACAGGCCGCGCCGCCGGAGTCGAGGGCCAGGTCATGCCCCCGGTCATCGTCACTTGTCCCCAGGAAGGTGGCATAAGCCAGCGCTGTGCCGGCCGCGTTCAACTTGGCTACGAAGGCATCGTAAGTACCGCCGTTGAAACTTGTATCGTATGCCCCGAAGGTGGTGGGAAAATCGGAAGAGCTGGTCAGGCCTGTGATATAGACCGCGCTGCTGGAGTCAAGGCCAATGTCATAGCCCATATCAAAGTCATTTCCACCCAGGTAAGTGGCATAGGTGAGCGTCGTGCCGTCCGCACTCAACTTTCCTATGAAAGCGTCCGGTTCCCCATTGAGGCTTGTATCGTATGCCCCGGCTGTGGCTGGAAAGTCGGAAGAAGTGGTAAGGCCCGTGATATAGGCCGCGCCATCGGAGCCAATGACGATGCCTTTGCTGGTGTCTTCGTCACTGCCCCCCAGGTAGGTGGCATACGTGAGTCCGGAACCGGTGGCATTTAGCTTTACCAGGAAGGCATCGGTGATACCGCCGAAGCTCGTATCGAAGCCTCCGGACACAACAGGAAAATCGGAAGAATAGGTCTCACCTGTGACGTAGGCCGCGCCGCCGGAGTCGACGGCAATGGCATAGCCAGTGTCTTGTTGGTTTCCCCCCAGGAGCGTGGCATAGCTGAGTGCTGAACCGTCTGCGTTTAATTTCACTACGAAAGCATCGTACCAGCCGTTGGCACTCGTATCGAAGGCTCCGAGTGTCACAGGAAAGTCGGTGGACTGAGTCTTGCCGCTGATGTACGCCGCGCCGCCTGAGTCGATGGCGATGCTGGACTGTGCGTCCCATCCACTCCCCCCCAGGTAGGTCGCATAAGTGAGCGCAGTACCAGCGGCGTTTAACTTTGCCACGAAAGCGTCGCTGCTGCCATTGAAGCTGGTATCGTATGCCCCAAGTGTTGCTGGAAAGTTGGAAGAACTGGTATGACCTGTGATATAAGCTGAGCCGCCGGAGTCAACAGCCAGGCCATAGCCCAGATCCATGCTGCTTCCTCCCAGGAAGGTGGCATAGGAGAGCGCGGTACCGTCTGCGTTCAACTTTGCCACGAAAGCATCGTACTCGCCATTCAGTCCCGTGCTGAAAGCTCCGGGCGTGGCAGGAAAGTCGGAAGAAATGGTTTCCCCCGCGATATACATCTCACCCGCAGAGTTGACGAATATGTCGTTGCCGGAGTCGGTGGAAGTCCCTCCCAGGAAGGTCGCGTAGAGCAGATCGGCAGTTCCGGACTGCGGGTTGGTGGCTGCCACATCAGCCTGTGGGCGCCCGAAGGGTGCAAGTACCTGGTTCCCAAGTAGCTGTGCCGCAGCCGGTTCGGCGCCGGCCTCTGCCGCCAATTGCAGCAGGGGCAGAACGTATTCACTGTCCGCGGCCGTGAGGCGTAAAAGACCACCCTCCAGGGACAGCCGGTCTGCACCCTCGATGCGCAGGCGTACCGCAGCCAGGTCCGGGGTGGTGCCTGCCTGCGCTGCCAGGCGCTGAATCACCTCCCCGTTTTCGCTGGTAACTTCCAGGTCGAGACCGGGGTAGAGGTCTTTGTAGCGGACGCCGCCCCAGACGGGCACAGCCGCCCGCCAGGAGGCCGGATCGCTCCCGATGAAGTAGGAGGTATCGGTCTCCAGGCGGTTGTAGGGTTCGATGATTGGATTTGGATTGGCGTTGACGAAGGAAAGTTTGAAGTTGGCACCTGAAATCAGGGCTTCCGGCCCGGCAGAGTCGCCCCGGTTGCTTTCCTCGCTGGATGGCCCGGAGCCGGATTGTTTCAGGGCGGTCACCCAAAGCGCGTCCTCTGCCAGCCAGAGAGTGTGACTGCCGCCGCGCACCTGGAAGCGGGCGCCGTCATCGAACTGGCCGACATTTTCGATGAACATCACCGCCGCGCCGCCCACAGTATTGCGGGCTGCGGATTCCGGGATGCCGGGTGATGTGTGCGCCAGTGCCGGAAGCGGGTGGCCGGCGAGAGAAAGCAGCAGCATCAGAACGAATAGTGCTGAAAACGTTTTTGAGATTGACCTTTTTGTCAACATGGAAGCCCTCCAGACTGTTTGACCATTGCAGGCGGTTGTTGCCTGCTTTCAAGTATCACTCACTTTTGATGAATGAACCTGGGGAAGTGTAAAATGCTTGGCATTTTCCGGCTCATCCCCTGCAGTATTCTGACACTTTCCCAATGATTATTATGGCGCAAATCGAAAACTTCGTACTTTACAAATTTGAAAAGTTTATACAAGTGTTATCTGTTATGTACAGATAGCCTGGCTTTCAACCTTGCCAGGCTGTCTGTCTGACCGAAAACCGGCTGCGGTTCACCTCCGGTTTCTTCCGTAATCCATCCTGCCCCTACGGCACATAGTATTTGATAACCAGCTGCGGCCGGTTTCCGGTGGATGCGTTCCCGCTGTACAGGCTGAGGTAATTCGCCAGCCCGTTGTTGTTGTCATCCAGCGTGAAGCGCAGGCGCAACTGGGTCAGGCCGCCGTTGGTCGCCAGTTTGTTGACATAGCCCTTGGCGGCAGTCAGGTCAAGGATGTACCAGCCGTTGACCGGTGTGGGGCTGAAGGGGCCAAAACTCTTGCCTGCTTTCGCTTGGAAATCACTGGCCGCCAGGCTGGCAGCAGAGCCGAAGAAGCCGTTCTTGACGTCCACCCTGAATCCTTGGAAGAGGGTCAGGGGGTTGCCTCCGCCGGTGATGCCCTGCTTCCGAACGTGGAGTTCGACCTTGAGGAGGACAGCGTTGTTTGGCAGACTGCCTGTGCTGAAGGAGAGGATCGAGCGGTACTGCTTTTTGGCCGGATTATCCCCCAGGCGCAGGGTGGTGTTCGCCGCGTTCAACGTGCCGCCTGCGTTGCTGCTTTCTGCCGATTCGAGCACCCAGCCGTCATTGGCCCCTTGCGAGCGGGCGCTGAAGAACTGTTCGGTGTAGCATACCTGGTAATCCGCATCACAGCCGCCTTTCGGGGCGGGGGTTTTGTAGGGATCGTTGTCGGCGGGATCGACTTCGGCAAAGTAACCATCCCCGTCCGCATCGGTGCGGGCCGGCTCGGTGGCGGTGTAGCCGGTGCCGTTGACTGTATAACCGCTGCCATTCGCAGTCTTGATGACGATGTCCCCGGCGACGATCGCGGCTCCGATCTCCGTATCAGGGTCCCCGCGCTCGGTCAGGTAAACGGTCGAGGTCGCCAGCAGGCGGTTCATGATGGCCTGGGTGGGATGCCCGTAGGGGTTGCTGTCTCCGACGGTTACGATCGAGATTTCAGGATCCAGTTGGGTGACGAACGTGAAATTGCTGGAATGGGAACTGGCATGGTGATTGACCTTGTAAACATCCACATCCCCGATCTCACGGGCGGCGCTCAGTTCGATATCGTGATAGGCGTAGCCGGAGGCGCTGCTGAATTCGCCGTCCAGGTCCCCGCCGATCCATTCGTCGAAATCGCCATAACTCAGCAGGGCTCCCACGCTGTAATCGTTTTCGGAGGGCGGGGTCGAGTCGGCGCTAAAGTTGCCGGCTTTGAGGGCCCCATTGCCATCCACGGCGAGGATATTGAAGCTTACCCCGCTGCCCAGGTTCACCTGGCTGGTGCCTTCCAGGGCTGTCAGTGGATGGAGTTTCGCCAGGCCGTCGCCTTCGATGTAGGTTTTCCAGTCTTCGAAAGTGCTGCTGGTGCTGCCGAGATAAGTGTCGTAGTCCCGGAACAGGCTTTTTTCGACCGAGAAGCCCTGGGCTTCCACCAGGTGCCAGAGGCCGCCGTGGCCAACGGCGCCAATGTGGTCGAGGTGAAAGTGGGAGATGACCACGTAATCGAGCCTCCGGCAGCCGAGTACGGTCTGGATGTAGCTGCCGGCCAGGGTGGCTTTTTCGCTGGAGAGCGGGCTGCTTTCTCCCAGGTCGAACAGCAGGGATTTCCCGCCGGGGCCCACGATCAGGGTCGCATCGCCTTGTCCGATGTTGATATGGTGGATTTCGAGATTCCCAGCCGTCCAGGTGCCGCTGCCGCAGGTGCCGCTGTTCGTGGCGCCCTTGGTGGCGAAGGTTGTGGCTGCTGTTGCCCACGTACCGCCGTCCGTGATGCGGTACAGGGCGTGGTTTTGGGCAACGCTGCCGGAGTAGGTGTGGCTGTCCAGGACGGTGCTGGCGTCCTCCGTGAGCAGGCGCACATCGTCCCCCGTGTTATTGAAGTAATCGTTGAAATCCAAGGTCCAGAACCCGTTCGGCGGGATGATATTTCCCTCGGGAATCTGAACCGGCGCCTTGCCTCCGCCCGCAATATCGTCCAGGTAGCAGTAACTGAGGTTCAGCTCACCGGAGGTGTTGTTGAACAGTTCGATCCATTCTGGGTTGGAGGAAGATGGGCTGGGGAAGATTTCGTTGATCAGGACCTGCCCTGGGGAGAGGGCGCAGATGCCGGCGGCCTGTGCCGGGCGCGGCTGGCTGGCGAGAACCAGCATAAGGATGAGGCTGGCTGCGGTGATTCTGGAAGTTCGAATTGAAATATCCATTTCACCCTCCCGTGGGAAATGTTGGATATCGAAAAAAACATTTTTATCCCCCCTGTAGTATATAACGGATGAAAGCAGGATTCAATGACAGCGCCGCGCTGTTCCCCGCGGCAATTCCATCCCCTTCCCTCTTCCCACCCCCTCGCCGGATTTTTTTTCTAAGGAGTTGCCGCTGGCTGCAGTACGGACGGCAGGCCGGGGCAGATTGCCTCGTAAGGCGCTTCACCCAGGTACTGCCGCCACTCGTCCGGGGTCAGGTTGCGCGGTAGATTCTTGCAGGCATTCGCGATCAAATCCTCCGGGCGCCAGGGCCAGACGCGGGCGGTTTTGTCGTAGCCGCCCGAGAGCACATACCTGCCGTCCGGGCTGAACTCGACGAAATTCAACAAGTTGTCATGCGTCAGCCGGGCAAGTTCTACGCCGCTGGCAGCGTCCCAAACGCGGGCGGTCTTGTCGTCCCCTGAAACGGCGTACTTCCCATCCGGGCTGAATGCCGCCGGGTTTACCACCCCGTCATGGGTCATGTGGGCGATCTCCTTCCCGCTGAAGGGGTCCCAGACCACCGCGGTGTAGCCGCCGGCTGTGAGCACACGCCCTCCGTCCGGGCTGAAGACGGCCGAGTAGACCGGGCCATTGTGCACAAGGCTGTTGATCAGCGTCCCGTCGGCTGCATTCCAGACGTAAGCCACTTTGTTGTCGCCCGAAACGATGGTTTTCCCATCCGGGCTGAAAGCGACCGGCAGCACCACCCCGGCGTGGACCATCCTGGCCAGTTCCTTGCCATCGGTTGCATCCCAAATGCGGGCGGTTTTATCGTCACTGCCCGAGACGATCAAATTCCCGTCCGGGCTGAAGACGGCGGTGTTCACGATATCTTCGTGATACATGCGCAGGACCTCTTTGCCGGTGGCCGCTTCCCACAGGCGGACGGAGTGGTCTTCGCCGGCGGTCAGCACGCGGCTCCCGTCCCGGCTGAATGCAACCGACTTCACCGGATCGCCGTGGGGCAGGCGGGCAATTTCCTTCCCGGTGCCTGCTTCCCAAACACGGGCGGTATTGTCATCACTGCCGGAAACCACGTATTTTCCATCCGGGCTGAAAGCGGTGGTGCTGATGTCATTCCGGTGCACCATGCTGGAAATTTCCAGGCCGCTGTCCACTTCCCAGACGCGGGCTGTTTTATTGCGGCTCCCGGTGACGACATATTTGCCGTCCGGGCTGAAATTGGCCGAGAAGACGATGTTATCCTGGTTCAGGCGGGCAACCTCCGGCACGGCCTGCACCTGCCAGACCCGCACGGTATGGTCGTCACTGCCGGAGACCACATATTTGCTGTCTGGGCTGAATGCCACGGCACCCACCCAGCTGTCATGCGGCATGCTGGCAAGTTCCTTCCCTGTGGACACCTCCCAAACGCGGGCAGTATTGTCGTTTCCGCCGGATGCTGCCAGCAGGCCATCCGGGCTGAAGGCGACGGCGTAAATGCTGCCGTCCTGGTCCATGCGGGAAACTTCGATCCCTGTCAGCGTATCCCAGACGCGCACGCTGTTGTCCATGCTCCCGGAGAGTACGTATTTGCCATCCGGGCTGAAGGCAACCGCGTCAATGGCCCCGCCATGGACCATGTGAGCCACTTCGGTCTCGGTGGCAGCCTCCCAGACGCGCACATCGTTGTCATTGCCCGATACAACGTATTTTCCATCCGGGCTGAAGGCAACGGATGGCACCGGCTCGCCGAACTTCCGGCGGGCAATTTCCTGGCCGGTGGAGGCGTCCCAGACGCGCGCGGTTTCGTCATCCCCGGAGGCTAGGTATTTGCCGTCATGGCTGTAGGCCAGTGCAGCGACCGGCCCGGTGTTGAACTTTATGCGGGCTACTTCCGTACCGGTCTCCGTCTTCCAGACGCGGATGGTCTTGTAGCCGCCTCCGGCCACGTATTTCCCGTCCGGGCTGAAGGCCACGGCATTTACGCTGCCATCCTGTTCCTGGCAGTGCAGTTTCTGCCCGCTGGCAGCCTCCCAGACGCAGACGAGCATATCCCGGCTTCCCGAGACGATGTACCTGCCATCCGGGCTGAAGGCGGCGGTAAATACGGTGTCATCCTGCTGCATGTTGGCAACCTCTTTGCCGCCGGCGGCTTCCATCAGACGCAGGCTTTTCCCTCCGCTGGAGAGTACATATTTCCCATCCGGGCTGAAACTGACCGAATTGATTGTCCCATCCTGGGTCAGGCTGGCGCGGGCGGGCACGATGGAACTGCCAAGCAGAACCTGGGCCGCTTCGCTGGAGGATTCCATCTGCATGGAACGTGCCGCCAGCAGGACCGCAAGAAGCTGATTTGATTTGCGGGTCGCATTGGTGGATTGGGCCTGGGCCACCAACTGGCGCGCCAGGGCGATCCGCGCCCTTTCATTGGCCAGGTTGGCCTGGATCAGCCCGTAGATGCCCAACGCTACCATGATCAGGCCCGCCAGGATCGAGAGGGCTACCGTGCGGTTCCTGCGCCGGTTTTCATCCCTCTGGCTGGCCAGGACGAACTGGCGCTGCAGGCTGGTGGGCTGGGGGTCCTTTTCGCTGCCGGCACTTGCCAGTGCTCCTTCGGCTTCGTGCAGTTCCTTCCCCCTGAGCAGGCGGCTGGCGTCCTGCAATTGTTCCCAGGCCAGGGCTTTGACTTGCAGGGCTGTATGGTACTTCAGCCATTCGAAATCTGTATGCAGAGCATCCCAGGTCTGCTGGACACCAGCATCCAGATCATCCTGACCCTCACGGCAGAAGATCCAGTTCAGTTTTGCAATCACCGGGGGCGTTATGTGGGGATCGATGGGGTGGATGACGATCGGCAGGATGCGTTTGCCGTTGTCAGCCGCATGTGCGATTTCTTCATTGCAAACTTCCGACTGGATCGAGTCCGGGCTGGCAAGGAAGATGACCGCCTCGGATTTTTCAATGCCCTGGAAGATTTCGTTCTTCCAGTCCACAGTCTTGGGAATATCTTCCCAGTCGATCCAGATATCCAGGCCTTTTGCAGCCAGGGCATCCACAATCCGGTGGGTATAGTCAAGGTCTTTACGGGAATAGGAAACAAATATATTGGACATCTCGATAAAATTGTACATGGGAGGGGGAAGTTTTGCAAGCGCATTGCCGATGTCTTGTGGGCAGGATATAATTCCAGATATGAGTCTTTACTTGCATGATATTCCCCTGCCTGAAGCCCGGGCGCGGCTGGAGATGGCTTTGGATGAAGCCGGACTGTGGAGCGTGATTGGTACCGAGTGCATTCCCCTGGACGAAGACGCCCTGGGCCGCGTTTTAGCTGAGCCGGTCTGGGCGGAGATCTCGTCACCGCATTACCATGCCTCGGCCATGGATGGTTTTGCCGTGCGGGCCTCCGAAACTGCCGGGGCGCAGCCCTCTGCGCCGGTATTGCTGGCCGTGGGCACCCAGGCCAAGTACGTGGATACCGGCGATCCCCTGCCGGATGGATTCGACGCAGTCATTCCAATTGAAAATATTGAACCTCTTGACGCCGGTGGAAATATTTCGTCCGTCGTTCGCTCTCCCGCTTCGATCCGCATCCGCGCGGCCGTGACGCCCTGGAGCCATGTGCGCCCGCTGGGAGAGGATATTGTCGCCACCCAGCTGGTACTGGCTGCCGGCCAGGTGCTGCGGGCGGTGGACCTGGGCGCGGTGGCGGCAGCCGGGCATACGACTGTTGAAGTGGCCCGGCGGCCGCGGGTGGCCATCCTGCCCACGGGTACCGAACTGGTACCCATCGGCACCGAACTGAAGCGTGGCGACATTCTGGAGTACAACTCGCTGGTGCTGGCCTCCCAGGTGCGCACGATGGGCGGCCTTGCCAGCCGCTTCTCCATCACACCCGATGATTTCGACCTGATCTGCGCACGGGTGCGGGAGGCCGCCCGCGACCACGACCTGATTTTGCTCAATGCCGGTTCCTCGGCAGGGGCGGAGGATTTTTCGGCGCGTGTGGTGGATGAGCTGGGTGAGTTGCTGGTGCATGGCGTGGCCGTTCGTCCGGGACACCCCGTGATCCTCGGCCTGATTGAAAGGGAGGCTGCAGGCTCCTCGCAGCGAACCAAGGTCCCCATCATCGGTGTGCCCGGTTATCCCGTCTCGGCTGCCCTGACTGTGGATATCTTTGTCGAACCGCTGATCGCCCGCTGGCTGGGCCGTATATCGGCTGAACCGCAGACGGTCACCGCCTCCTTGACGCGTAAACTGGCCTCCCCTGCCGGGGATGATGACTATGTGCGTGTGGTGGCCGGGCGGGTGGGGGAGAAGTTGCTGGCCGCACCGCTTACGCGCGGTGCAGGTGTGATCACCTCCCTGGTGCGGGCAGACGGGCTTGTCGTCCTGCCGCGCGGGGTGCAGGGGGTGGAAGCCGGGGAGCAGGTGACCGTGCGCCTGCTGCGGCCCCTCCCCGATCTGGAGCGTACCATCTTTGCCATCGGTTCGCACGACCTCACGCTTGACCTGTTGGCGCAGTTCCTGGCCGGGTGTGGTCGTCGCCTGGCCTCGGCGAACGTTGGCTCACAGGGCGGCCTGGTGGCTTTGAAGCGCGGTGAGGCGCATTTTGCCGGTTCACATCTTCTTGATCCGCAGACCGGAGAATTCAACCTCAGCTACCTGCCCCAATATCTGCCGGGCGTGCCGGTCCAGGTGGTGGCGCTGGTCGGGCGTGTGCAGGGACTGATGGTGCCGCGCGGCAACCCAAAGCACCTTAAAAGCTTGGAAGACCTGATTCGGCCTGATGTTCGCTACGTGAATCGGCAGCGCGGCGCCGGGACACGCGTTTTGCTGGACTATCACCTGGCCTTAAAGGGGATTTCCATTGCGGACATTCTCGGCTACAATCAAGAGGAATACACCCATCTGGGCGTGGCCGCGGCGGTGGCTTCGAGCCGGGCCGATTGCGGCCTGGGCATTGCGGCAGCTGCACAGGCGCTGGACCTGGACTTCATTCCTTTATTCCAGGAGCGCTACGACCTGATCATCCCGCAGGAGCATGCACATTCTCTGCTGTTGTCACCCTTGTTCGACGTGCTGCAGGAAGCGGCTTTCCGTTCTGCGGTGGCAGCCTTGCCTGGCTACGATGTCTCCCAAATGGGCCAATTAATTGCGGAGGTCTCATAATTATGTCCATTGCTCTTGTGATCGATGACAATCGCAGTACGGCGGATGTGCTTTGCCAGATGCTTGATGTGCTGAGAATCGAGGCTCGGCCGGCTTATGGGCCCGCTCAGGCTATCTCGGCTTTTGGCATCTTCGTCCCAAGCCTGGTCCTGCTCGACATCAATATGCCCGGCGTGGATGGCCTCGAGATCCTGGCATACATTCGCCGGGAGCCCAGGTTGGCATCGGTGCCGGTGGTGGTGGTCACCTCGGATGACCAGGCCAGCACGCGCATTGAGGCAGCCTCCGGCGGGGCGGATGCGTATATCGTCAAGCCGGTGACGCTGGATGTGATGGAATCCACCCTGAAGAAGATCGGGGTTTTATAAGCAGGAGGAACACAGCATGGCTCTCTCCGCGGGGACCCTGGCCCCTGATTTTTCACTGCAAGACGAGACCGGCGCTCCCCGGCGGCTGGAGGATTATCGCGGCCGGGCGGTGGTTTTATACTTCTATCCCAAGGATGATACGCCGGGTTGTACCGCTGAAGCGTGCAGCTTCCGGGATGATTATTCGGCTTATCTGGATGCCGGTGTGGCCATCCTCGGGGTCAGCCCGGATCCGGTCAAGGCCCACACCAAGTTTAGAACAAAATACCAGCTTCCATTCCCGCTTCTGGCAGATACGGATCGCCAGGTCTGCCTGCTTTACGAAGTATGGGGGCCAAAGAAGTTCATGGGACGGGAGTATGAAGGTGTCCTGCGCACTACCTTCCTCATCGGGCCGGACGGAGTCATTCGCAGGGTTTTTGAAAATGTCAAGCCTGCGGGGCACAGCCAGGAGGTCCTGGCGGCGCTGGCTGGGAACCAGGCTGGTTAGCGGACTCGCCTGAAGGACGTAAAAAGAGGCAGAAGTTTGCACCTTCTGCCTCTTTTTATTTTTTGTCGTTGTTATTCGCCCAGGTAATCGCGAAGTTTTCTGCGGATGGAAGGGTGTCGCAGGCGGCTGAGTGCCTGTGCCTCGATCTGGCGCACGCGTTCGCGGGTTACGCCCATCTTGCGCCCTACTTCCTCAAGGGTATAGGCCTGCCCGTCGAGCAGGCCGTAGCGCAGTTGCAGGATGCGCACCTCACGCGGCGGCAGGCCGTTCAATACTTCTCCCAGGTGTTCGCGCAGCAGGTTGTACGTGGCCGTATCGTCAGGCGGCGGGGCTTCGTCATCCTCGATGAAGTCTCCCAGGACGGAATCTTCCTCATCATCCGTTGGCGTTTCCAGGGAAAGCGGGCGGCGCGCCACCTGGATCATGTTTTCCACTTTCTTGGGCGGCACTTCCAGCGCGTCCGCGACTTCCTCGACGGTTGGTTCGCGCCCCAACCGCTGGGTCAACTGGTGCTGGACGCGCAGGAGTTTGTTGATCTGGTCGCCCATATGCACTGGCACTCGGATGGTGCGGCCCTGGTCGGCGATGGCGCGGGTCACAGCCTGGCGAATCCACCAAGTGGCATAGGTCGAGAATTTGTGGCCGCGGCGGTAGTCGAATTTTTTCGTGGCCCGGATCAGGCCGATATTGCCTTCCTGGATCAGGTCCAGGAAGGGAACGCCGCGCCCCATATATTTTTTGGCCACGCTGATCACCAGGCGGCTGTTGGCCGTGATTAGATGCTCGCGGGCGGCCCAGCCATCCTCGATCAATTTGCGCAGTTCGGCGCGCCGGCGGGGGTTGACGTTGCCGCGGGCCAATTCCTCCCGGGCCATCCGGCCGCGCTCGATGCGCTGTGCCAGTTCTACCTCTTCTTCAGCAGTCAGGAGTGGAACCCGGCTGACCTCTTTCAGGTACAGCCCGATCGTATCGTCGGTGTCGATGTTGGCCAGGTAGTCGTCCAGGTTCAGTTCCGGCACAGGCTCGATATCGGTTACGGCAACTGCCACTAACTCATCTTCGCTTGGCTCCCCGCTGCTTGGCTCCTCGACAAAGGGAATCCCCGCACTGAGCAGTGCCGCAAATGCCTCCTCCAACTGCTCGACATCCTGCTCCGCTTCCGGGAAAAAATGCAGAATATCGTCAATCGTGACGTATGTCTTCTGCCTTCCCAAATCGATCAAGCGGGCAATCGCAGGGTATTCTTCTTCTTCCTCAACGATAAGAATTTTCTCCATATCCATGCTGTTTCTTGGTACCTCGCAGACTGGTTTCTGTGTTCAGAATACTCTTTTTTTGAATGAAAATCAATACCCTAAACATTAACCAGCCTTACGTAATTGTTAGGGCGTGGCGGTGGCTTCCATTGCCGTTGGGTCTGGTGTCTCGGTTGAGACCTCCGGTGGGTTGTTGTAGATTTCCAAAAGTGTATCCACACCCGACTTGCTGATGATGACCATTTCACCATCTTCCTTGAAGGCATAATAACCACTTCCGGTGGCGGTGGGATTGCCAACTTTGAAGGTTGTCTCTTTTCCGCCGCTGAAGCCGATGGTGATGATGTAAGCCGGGTGGTCCAGCCCTACTGCGGCCGGAGGCATATTTTCCATCGTGTTCAGGACGAGCAGAGTCGTCAACTCGCTGGTTGCGTAATCAACAAAGCCCTCTTCGGTCTCGGCGCTGATGGGTTGTTCGAAAGTCCATCTCCCATCCAACTCCTGGCGCACGGCTACAACCTTACCCTGCTTGTCCTCGATCTTGACTGCATTCGGTAGCCCGTCGGACTCGTTGAACAGGTAGATCTGGCTTTCTGTCGGTACCGCCTCCGTCTCGGACTTTGTCTCTTTTTGGCGTGACAGGTATATGGCCAGCCCAACCAGGGCGGCCAGCACAACAATGCTGATCACAGTGGAACGTTTGAGCATGGTTGGATTAACCTCGACTCCGGCGGGCTGCCCAGGCTGCTAGGCCGCCAATCAGCACCAGTCCGGGCACCAGACAGACCGCTCCCAGCAGGATGCCGATGACGCCCAGCTGGCTCATGAACCGGATACTGCGTTCGACCGGCTCTTTGGGGGTGATGCCAATGCTGCTGTCCCGGCCTACCGCCCAGTCGATGGTATTGATGATCATGTCGCTGTTCCCATAGGTGGTGTAGGTCGAGTCATTGGCAAAGTCGGAGTCGCCAAAGACGGCCAGGCGCCCTTCGCCGCCGGACGTTTCACCGGCCGCAGCCAGCACCAGCGGTCCCTGTTTATCGGCACCTGCGTCGAACTGGGTCTGTTCACCTTCCTTACCTGTCAGGGTAGTCTCGCCCCAGGCGCTGTCCGTGGACAGGATCAGGGGGGTTACAGTTTTGCCTTCGGGCGTATTCTCGACGGTCAGCGAACAGGCCTCCGGGAAGACAGACACCATGGTGCCCATCTTGTCTGTGATGGCGTGAAAGCCGTACTGGGCGGCAACGGCTACATATGGCGGGTTTACGGTCGGATCGAGTACCAGGTTATTGTCCAGAGTGATGCCCCAGTCTTCGTTCAGCATTTCGCCGAGCGGATCCTGCGTGTCGCCAAAGTCTGTCAATGCCGCCGGCTCGGCCAGGAGTACCAGGGAACCCCCGTTTTCGAGGTAAGCCTTGAGCAGCTCGGTCTCCGTTTTCGAAACAGGTTTCTTCGGGCCGGCGATCACAATGGCCGCGGCATCTTCCGGAATGGCATTTGTGGCGATCAGGTTAAGGGTTTTGACGGTGTAGTTCTTCCCCTCCAGGGTGCTCTTGACGGAGGTCATGGATGCGTCGCTGGCCTGCTCGATGTCTTTTTCTCCGTGTCCGCTGAGGAAGTAAACGCTGCGTTCATCGGGGTTCATAAGGCGGATGAGGGCGCCGGTTATTTCGTTTTCGTCGGCATAGGTCACCTGTTCCTGGCGGTCGCCCATTTGCAGCAGGATGACGCCGTCACGCGTGATTTCGGCTTCTTGGGCGGCAATCGGGTTCAATTCCGGATCGACGAAACGATACTGGAATTTGCCCTCGCTATTGGCCTGGAAGTTCATCAGTAGTTTGCTGGCGGTATCCACGGGCGTGCGCGAAGAATAAAAGGCAACTGCCGTGACCGGCTCGGGCAGGGTTTTGAGCACTTCCAGGCTCTCCGGCGCGAGGGTGTTTTGCTTGTCCTCTGTCAGGTCCCCGAGCAGGCGTGGATTCTGGTAGGTGATGACGTTGGCTACGATCAGGATCCCCAGGAAGGCGGCTGTCAGCACCAGCGCATTGCTGCCATAGCGTGCCTGGCGGCCAACAAGGAAATTGCGCGTTCCCTGCGGGTCCAGCAGGGCATAGATACACGGCCCAACCACAACTAGGCCGACGCTGATCCAGAACATCAGGTTCAAGCGTTTTGCATCCGGGGGTGTGTACAGTTCCATGAATACCAGGAGTTTCATTACACCCAGGATGAGGGCGGCTACAAACCCTGCAGCCGACAACCACAGGCCATAGGGTGCAAACTTTTTCAGGGTATCCTGTTCGGATTTTTTCGTTTTAGCCATTAGCGCCACCTCCGAATCTCAACTGTGATGGAGCCGATGAATAAACCAAGCGCCGCCAGGCTGAGACAGAAGACGATGTCAGATAAGTTGATCGTGCCGATCGCCAGGGAATTGTAGAAATGCTCGCGTATGTCAATGTAGCGGAAGAAATCGCCGAACTTTGCCGGCAGGATATCGGCAGGTGCGCCGATCAGGAACCAGATTACCACCAGGGTCACCAGCGTGGTGAAGAAAGCCGCGATCTGATTGCTGAAGAGGGCGGAAATCCCCACCCCCACCCCCAGCAGGGCAGCAGCCACCAGGATGACGCCCAGGTAATTCGTCAGCACCAATCCCAAGTCGAGGCCTGGATCGATCATCAAGTGCAGGATCAGGGGATAGACGAGGGATGCGGCAATGATGGTCAACACGAACAGGAAGGCTCCCAGCCATTTGCCGCAGACCAGTTCCCAGTCGCGCAGGGGGGCCGTGAGCAGCAATTCCATGGTACCCATGCGTTGTTCATCTGCCAGCAGGCGCATTGTTACCGCGGGCACAGAGAAAAGCAGCATGAATACCATCGGGCCGGTGACGATGGTCACATCGGGGACATACGCCGCGTAGTAACTCGGCTGGCTGGCCTGCATGATATTCAGTGCAAAGATGATCCCGATCACCACCAAAATTGTGAAAGCGATGGCATAGGCGATCGGACTGACAAAGTAATGCTTGTATTCACGTCGGGCAATGGTCCAAATGTTGCGCATGTCTGCCTCCCTATTTTCCCTTCTTGCCGGTCAGTTCGAGGAAGATCTCTTCCAGGCTCATACCCACCGGGCGCATCTCCAGCAGGTCGTAGCCTGCCTGGATGACCGTTCGGGCAACCTCCGGGCGAACATCCTCGCCGGGCGCGTGCTGGAATTCCAGGTCTCCATCTGGCTGGGCTTTGACTTCCTGGACGCCTTTGATGGCGGAAATCTTGTCCACCAGTTCATCGGACTCGCCGCGCACGCGCAGGCTGACGCGCTGTGCACCTGTCAGTCGGGCCTGCAGGTTTTCAGGAGTGTCCTCGGCCACGATGCGTCCCTTGTTGATGATAACCACCCGGTCGCAAATCTGTTGCGCTTCCGATAGGATGTGCGTGGAGAGCAGGACGGTGCGTTCCTTGCCAATTTCCCGGATCAGGTTGCGCACTTCCACCACCTGGCCGGGGTCCAGGCCAATGGTCGGCTCATCAAGGATGAGCACCTCGGGCCGGTGCAGGAGGGCTTGTGCCAGGCCGACGCGCTGGCGCATGCCTTTGGACAGGTTCCCGATGTAACCTTCAGCCCGGTCTTCCAGGCCGACCATTTCCAGGGCATCATCCACCCGGTCTTCGGCGCCGGGCAGGTGGCGCAGGTCTGCCATGAATTTCAGGTAGTCGAAAACGGTCATGTCGTTGTACAGGGGCACCGTTTCAGGCAGGTAGCCGACCCGGCGGCGTACTTCGAGCGATTCGTCTACAATGTCATACCCCGCAACCTGCACTTCGCCTTTGGTGGGGGGCAGGTAACCGGCCAGGACGCGCATGGTGGTGGTTTTTCCAGCGCCGTTTGGGCCCAGGAATCCTAGGATTTCTCCTTGCCGGGCTTCGAAGGTCAGGTTGTCCACGGCGCGCCGCGCGCCATAGTCTTTGGTGAGTCCGTTTACTCGTATCATCCGGTCTCCTTGAAACTGTGAAATAATTCATGCCAAGCGAAACAAACGGCACAGCGCCAGTAGGCAGCGGTGCCGGAGTTTTACAACCGAGTATTACTATACAATAATCGAAGGGTCAGAGTCAAGTAGGCGTGTAAACTCTAATGAAACGCTAATCTTTGAACAGGATGGAATACCACAGGCGGGTCATTCCGGTGAGACTGCCGATGACCAACGCCAGCCCAAAAACCACCTTGCCAAATATTTCAGGGGCATACAGGATGGCAGCGATCAGGGAGGCGAACCTCCTGGTACCCAGCTGCTGCGAGGCAAGAGCCTCCACCGTCTTGCTCAACTGCCACGCCGATGAAGCAAGCAGCGCGATACCACCAAGGAAGATGGCCGCTCCCAACAGGAAAAGCAGTGGCGATTGGCGGCGCGCGATGGCCGTTCTTTTTTCGACCTGGACCTGTTGGACGAGAGCCTCAGCCTCCTGCCAGTTCAGCCCGGCCATCTCGCATATTTCATATGTAATCTCTGCCGGGCTGGTCCCGCCGCTCAAACGTGCAAGAATAAGTTGTTGAATTTGTTCGTGATCCATCTCGCCTCTCCGTTGCCGTAATCCGGATTCTATTGTACACTCCACCTTGCCCCTTCAAAAGGGTGGCACTGATCTTGACCGCTGCCAGGAGTTTACCATGACCGAACTTCTCTACCAGACCGATGGTTATTTACAGACCTTTGATGCCAGCGTTGTTGCTGTGGATCTGGAACAGCATGCCGTCATCCTTGACCGCTCTGTATTTTATCCGGGTGGCGGCGGCCAACCCTGCGACCAGGGATGGCTTTGCCTTCCCGGAGAGGACAGGCTGCCCGTGGTGCGCGCCCAGAAGCGTGCCGCTGATGTTCTGCATTTCCTCGATCCACAGGCTCCCCTGCCTGCCGAGGGCGGCCTGATTCAGGGCGGGATCGACTGGCCGCGCCGTCACCAGTTGATGCGTACCCACACCGCCCTGCATATTCTCTGTGGTGTGGTTTTTCGGGATTACGGCGCGCTGGTAACCGGCGGTGACATGGAACCCTTGAAGGGCCGCATGGACTTCGAGTTCGAAAGCATGCACGCTGAATTGGTCCACGAGATCGAACATGCCGTCAACCTTGAAATCCGGGCCGGGCGTGCTGTGAAAGTTCAAATCCTGCCCCGGGAACAGGCTTTTGCCATCCCGGACTTGATTCGCACCAAGATCAACCTGCTGCCAGAAGGCATCTCCCATGTGCGCACGGTGGAGATCGTCGGCCTGGACCTGCAAGCCGATGGAGGCACCCATGTACGCAATACGGCTGAAGTGGGAGCCGTTCGGGTGACCGATTACAAGTCGAAGGGCAGGATCAACAAACGCATCTATATTGAGGTCTCCTGATGGACTATAAACGGCTTGGCCGTACCGGCCTGAAGGTTTCCCCGCTCTGCCTCGGCAGCATGCAATTCGGCTGGACGGCGGACGAAGCCCTGTCTTTCAAGATTTTATCTGCCGCCTTCGATGCCGGCGTCAATTTCGTTGACACGGCAGACATTTACTCTCGCTGGGTGGCCGGCAACCCCGGCGGCGTGGCCGAAACGATCATCGGTAAATGGATGCGGCAGTCCGGCATTCCCCGTGATCAATTGATTCTTGCCACGAAAGTGCGCGGGCGGATGGGAAAAGGGCCGAATGACGAAGGCCTGTCACGGGCCCGCATCCTGCAGGCTGTGGAGGCTTCCCTGCGCCGTCTCGGTACGGATTATCTTGACCTTTACCAGACCCACTGGCCGGATCATGATACCCCGGTCGAGGAAACGCTGCGTGCTTTGGACGACCTGGTGCATGCCGGGAAGGTGCGCTATCTTGGGGCCTCCAACCACGCCGCCTGGGAGTTGATGCAGGCCTTGTGGGCTTCCGATAAAATGGGGCTGGCGCGTTATGACTGCCTCCAGCCGCATTACAACCTTGTGCACCGCGCCGAGTTTGAGAACGAGTTGAGCGCTGTCTGCAAGACCTATGGTCTGGGTGTCATCCCTTACAGCCCGCTGGCAGCCGGTTTTCTGACCGGTAAATACCGCCAGGGACAGTCCCTGCCCGAAAGCGTGCGTGCTGGCGGCATGCAGCACTTATTCACTGTGCAGAACTGGCATCTGCTCGACCATCTGGACGAACTGGCCAAAGCCCATGACGCCTCCATCTCGCAGATTGCCCTGGCCTGGTTGCTGGCCGGTCCGCTCATCACCAGCCCGATCATTGGCCCTCGCACACTGGAGCAGCTGAACGATAATCTGGGCGCATTGCATGTGGAATTGGCCGCCGAAGAAAAGGCCGTCCTGGAGCGCGCCTCGGCTTGGCGGCGGGATGAGGATTAGCCGCTCCGAGCGTTTGCGCGCCGACCTGCTTCTATTTCTAGTGGCTGCCATCTGGGGCAGTGCATTTGTCCCTCTCCGTGTCGTGGGCCTGACGGGGAATGTTTATTTCTTCAACGGCTTGCGTTTTCTATTGAGCGTATTGCTGTTACTGCCTTTTGCCTGGCGAAAATTCGACTTAAAGGGCCGGTTCCTGTTTTGGGGACTGGCGGCCGGGGTGGCGTTGTTTATGGGCAGCGCCCTGCAGCAGCTGGGGCTGCGTTATACCACAGCAGGGAATGCTGGTTTTATGACCAGCCTGTATGTGGTACTCGTGCCTCTCATCCTCTGGTGCTGTTGGGGAGAGGCACCCGGCTGGCCTGCCCTGGGGGCCGTTTTCCTGGCCGCGGCTGGAGCATTCTTGCTCAGCACCGGCGGGACCAGCCTGCGGCTTCAGCGGGGGGATGCTTATGAATTGCTCGGGACGTTGTTTTGGGCTTTCCATGTCATCCTGCTGGGGAAATTCGGCGCCCGTTATCATGCACTTGCATTTTCTGTTGTTCAATTTGCCGTCTGTGGCTTGCTCAGCCTGCTGATTGGGTTGATTTTCGAACAACCCTCCCGCGCTGTCCTGCAGGAGGTTGCCTGGCCGGTGTTGTACACGGCGGTCTTTTCGGTGGGTATCGGCTATACCGGTCAAACTTGGGCTCAGCGCCACACGCCTCCGACCGATGCCGCTTTATTGATGAGTCTCGAAGCCGTCTTTGCAGTACTTTTCGGCTGGCTGTTGCTCTCAGAACGAATTTCCCCGCTACAGGCAGTGGGCTGTGTGTTGATTTTTTCAGGGGTCGTTCTCTCCCAGTTGCGCGCTCAAAGGATATGATTCTGTGCTAAACTGCGTAATGAAATTTTGACCTCGCCGGTAGCATTTTTTGGAAGAGGTAAATCAGGTCCGTACTCCATCACAGGAGGAAACGTTGCCCTCACGGCAGACTCTTTTTTTCATTCTCTTTTTATTCCTGGTTGCCAGCCTGGTTGGTGCTTATACTGCCAACCTGAATGCGGTGCGCCAGTACCCGGGTGGACGGGATTACGACATCTACTGGTCAGGGATGCGTTATTTTCTGTTGCAAAATGTCAATCCTTATTCGACTGAATTAGGGGTTCAGATTCGCCGTGAGGTGTTTGGAGTTCTACCGTCTGCCAACGCGTATCCATACCGGCTGGAATATCCGTTTTATATCCTCTTGTTTTACCTGCCTCTGTCCTTGATTGGCAGCCTGGATATCTCCATGGCACTGTGGATGCTCCTGCTGGAGGTTTGCATGGTAACGGCGTTGCTCTTGAACCTGCAGACGCTGGAGTGGCGGCCGAATCTGCCTGCATTGTTGTCCCTCATGGTATTTTCCCTGTTCTGGTATTTTGGGATGGCCGCCCTCTTGGATGGGAATGCTTCCATACTGTTGCTGCTGTTCCTCACGGGGATCCTGGCCGCGTTGCGGGCAGGAGTGGACGACGTGGCCGGTATTCTGCTGGCTCTGAGTACCTTTAAATGGGAGGCTGGTGGTCTGCTGGTGGCACTGGTCCTGCTCTGGGTCATTTCTACGCGCCGTTGGAGGGCACTGGTCGCCTTTGGAATTGGACTGGTTATCTTGCTGATGCTGACCACTGTTCTGGTGCCGGACTGGCCGGTGCCGTTCTATAGTTCTGTCCTCTCAAATTTGCGCGCCGGCAAGGGGTTCACGGCTGGTAGTGTCATGGCTGGGTGGTGGCCCGGTTTGGGAGACCGTCCCGGCTGGGCATTGACCATCCTCCTGGCGGTGATTTTGTTCCTGGAGTGGCGTGCGGTGCGTGGCAGTGACTTCAGGCGTTTTGTATGGGTGGCTGCCCTGACCCTTGCTGCAACGCCTTTGCTCGGGTTGCCGGTCGAACAGACCGGTTTGGTGCTATTGGTATTCCCGGTTCTGTTGGTGCTGTCTGTGGCGTCGGAACGCTGGCGGCGGTTTTCCGGTTGGGCGCTTCCGATTCTGCTGATCCTCTTGATTGTCGTGCCCTGGCTGTTACTGCGGGGGTCATCCCTTCCGTTGCGTACCATTCACTTGTTCGCACTCCTTTCTCCCATTGGCTTGATCCTGGCGTTGTAT
>CAYLXB010000005.1:16056-29465 GCA_964387495.1 uncultured Anaerolineaceae bacterium | reverse complement strand
GGCCATCCGTCCGCCGCGCGTCTGGGCTGACCTGCTGGCCGAAAGATCCAGAGGAAGATGACCCACCCGTGAAGATGCCGGGGATGCAGTTAAAGTCTCTCGTTTCAAAGATCGCCTCCACCCGCAAGTCCGGAAAAACCTCGCCGGGGCACTGGCACAGCCTGTGGCATTCTCTGTGTTCTGTTTGCTTGGGGTGCATACCTGTGCTATACTCGAGATAACAAAAAACGAACGAATGGGACAGCATGGAAAAGATAACCATCCTTGTAGTTGATGACCACCCGCTCTTCAGACAGGGCGTGGTGGATGCCTTGTCTCTGGAGTCCGATTTGTTGATTGTGGGACAGGCTGCCACTGGCGAAGAAGGCTTGCAGATGATCCGTTCTCTGCGCCCGCAGGTTGCTGTGTTGGATGTCAACCTGCCTGGAATGAACGGCCAGCAGGTGACATACCAGGTCACGCAGGAACGTCTTCCCACGCGCATCCTGTTACTGACGGGATATGATGATCCCGAGCAGGCCATCCATGCCGCCACTGCAGGCGCCGCTGCATACTGTGCCAAGAATATCGAGCCTGAGCGCTTGGCGGGGATCGTCCGTTCGGTGGCAGACGGAAAATTTGTCGTCTGTGGGCAGAGTTATTCGCGCCGCGAATTTGAGCGCTGGCTGGATGAACAGATGGAGGGTGCCCGGCGTTCCTACAGCGAACCCGGCAGCCCGTTTCATCCCCTCTCTGAGCGGGAAATGGAAGTCCTGGAATGTGTTGTGCACGGCATGAGCAACAAGGAAATTGCCGGTTTGCTGGGCATCAGCCACCAGACGGTCAAGAACCATGTCACCTCGATCCTGCGAAAATTCGGCGTCGAAGACCGCACCCAGGCAGTGGTTTATGCGCTGAAGCGCGGTTGGGTAAAACTGCAGGATACCGATGTCAAACCCCAGGAGTAGCGCTATGCAGCCAGGGCCTACTGAAACATCACCTTCCAGCATTGAATTTGACCTTGAGGCGGAACTTGCGGATGTCGAGCGTTCTTTGCGCGAGGTGACACTCATGCTCGAGCAAAGCCAGGGGGAGGTGAATAAGCTCACCCAGCGTAACGCCGCCATTACAGTTCACCTGCAGCAGGTGCAGGGACAGATCGGCAAGACGCCCGCAGATGAGATCCGCATGGCTTATGACTCCGCCCTGGATGCCCAGCAGCGCCTGCTCTTGATGCGCGGCCAGCTGGAAAAACTGCAAAGTGATAAAAGCCATCTCGAGCGCCTCAAGAAGGATATCCTCCAATTGCGCGATCTGGCGGCCCGGGTTGGACCGCGGGCAGGCATTTCTGCCAGCAAGGCTGCCATGGAGACCGTCCAGATGCTGGTCAATGCACAGGAGTCCGAGCGCCAGCGGCTGTCCCGCCAGATGCACGATGGGCCTGCGCAGGCGCTTTCGAATTTCATTTTACAGGCTGAGATTGCTATGCGTCTCATGGATGTGGACCCCGGCCAGGCGCGTGAAGAATTGTCCAATTTGAAAGCCTCGGCCATGGGCACGTTTCAAAAAGTCCGTAACTTCATCTTTGAACTGCGTCCCATGATGCTGGATGACCTGGGCCTCGCTCCCACGATCCGCCGTTACGCGGATACCTTCAAGGAGCAGTCCGGGCTGGATGTCACCGTCACGATCACAGGCAATGAACGCCGGATTGAGCCATACCTGGAAATCATGATCTTCCGCGCCCTGCAGGAGTTGCTGGGCAATACTGCCCGCCACAGCCAGGCCAGCCAGGTGAAAGTCCATGTGGATATGGGCGAAAACCAGGTCAAGGTGAGCGTGGACGATAACGGCAAAGGGTTCGACACCGAAACGATCCAGCATGGTCACAGCCTGGGATTAAAACTCATTCAGGAACGTGTGGAGATGATGGGCGGCACTTTTGTGGTGGAGAGTGGAGTGGGCAAGGGAACGCGCGTCAATTTCTCCATGCTGGCCGGTGCCTACATTTCAAATCCGTAAGTGTAAGATTGCATTTTTGTAATGGAATAGCCCTTGGGTCATATTGCTATTTTTGCTTGAATCAGTATAATACAAATATCTTCAGGTACCCGCTTGGAGAAATCCAAAACCGGAAAGGAGGTGACATCTCATGTTATTCGCTCCGAAGGAAAAGGGCCAGGGTCTTGTTGAATACGCGCTGATTCTTGTTTTGGTCGCCATTGTGGTCATTGCTGCTCTTACGCTGCTCGGCCCGACGATCTCACAGATCTTCACCGATATCAACGGCGCTCTTGGTGGCTAATTCTAGCCGGTTCGTTCGAAACCTCTGGGACCTTGTCTTTGACAGGTCCCACTTTTTTTATTCCTGTTATTGGGATCCGGCATCATGGATAAAACCGATCATTCCGTTTTTTTTCTCAGAATCGAACACCTGTGGGCGCTTGCGGTTCTGGTGGGCATTTTTATTTTTGTCAGCACCCATCCCATCCGTCCCAACGATTACTGGTTCCACCTGGCTTTTGGGCGCATACTGGCGCAAACCGGCCAGATCCCCATCCATGATCAGTTCTCGTTTACGATGCAGGGGCAGCCATACGACTCGGCCTATAGCTACTGGCTGGCACAGTGGTTCATGTACCGCCTGTACGCGGCGGGCGGGGTGGAGTGGAGCATCCTGGTCTTTGCTGTTATTGTTACGGCGACCTACGGCATCCTCCTGGGTCTGGCTTTGCAGGAGACTGGAAGCTGGCGTCTGGCCTCTGCAGGGACATTCTTTGCCGCAGCACTGGGGATCACCAATTGGAATGTCCGCCCCCAGCTGTTGGTCTACTTCTGCGCGGCGTTGTGCATTCTTGGCTTGCAAAACTTCCGGAGCCGGAATGCACGGCTTGGCTGGGGGCTGTTCCTGGGTGTGGTGATGGCGCTCTGGGTCAACTGCCACGCAACGTTCTTTATCCCCTTGGCACTGGCGGGTTTCTGGCTGGCTGAAACAGGACTGCGGGCATTCCGGGAGAAGAAATTTTCCCTTGTCATTCCTCCACTGGAAGCGTTGGGTTTTCTGCTGCTGGGTGCCCTGATTAATCCACGAGGTTATAAGGCCTTTTTCTATATCTTCGAGGTATCCGGCGCTGCTTCGGTGCAGCAATTTATTTCCGAATGGCAGCCCGCTTCCCCCGCAAGCATCGAGGGGGGGATTTTCTTCGCCGCGCTGGCCATCATGCTGCTTTTGTTCGTTTTTTCACGCCGCCGGCCGGGTCTCTCGGATGTGTTATCCTGCCTGTTCTTTGCAGTGCTTGGGGTACGCTACTCGCGGGCTATTGCCTGGTTCGGGATCACCCAGGCGCTCTTGTTTGTCTCCCTGCTGCGTGGTATTTCCCTGCCTTCTTCCAGGAAAACACCCCTCCAGGGCCGGGAATCTCCGGGCTTGAACATTGCGTTTGCCGTGATGCTGCTTGCATTGGGGGCGGCTTCGCTGCCCTGGCTGCGTTCTTACTGGCCGCTCATCCCGGAGAAGAAGGATTTCTTCGCCTTGGAAACGCCGGTGCAGGCGGTGGACTATGTCTCGCAGCACAGCCTGCCGGAGCAGGTCTTTTCGGATATCGGCTTCAGCAGTTACATTATCTGGGCAACGGATGCGCGCTATAAAGTCTTCAGCGATCCGCGCTTCAACTTATACCCTGCTGAAATGTGGCAGGACTATATCCGCATCAGCACGGCGGGGGAGGGGTGGGATGGCCTGCTTGAGAGTTACGGTGCCCGCACGCTGGTCTTGTCACCCAGGCTCCAGCACGGGCTGATCACGGCCGCTCGTCTTTCAGAAGCCTGGCAGGAAGAATATGCCGACCCGGTGGCGGTTGTGTTTGTACGCAGGGAATAAGGAAGGGACGCGCGATCATTGCCGGTGGTGACGGGGGAATGTGAATAATGCCTGGGTGGGCCTCTAAAATCACCCCAAAACACGCTTAATCCACTTTTTATACTATCTTGCAATCTTTGTTTTTACTGTATAATCATATAATAAGTCTGCCGGGAGTCTGCCCGGTTAGTTAGAGAGGAGAATGCCATGCGTCGTGGTCGCTTATTGATCCTTCTTCTGTTGATTGTGGTTATTTTGGTGGTTGGCGGTGCAATTGCCCTGCGTACACTTGGTTCTGGCGGTGCCGGCCTGTTCCCGAGTGCTACCCCTACGTCGGCCCTGGCTGAAGTGGTGATCGCCGGGCAGAACATTCCTCAGGGTACCACCATTACCCCGGAAATGCTGGGATACATTTCCATGCCTCCGGATCAGGTGGCGGCTGTGATGTTCACCCGTGCCCAGGAAAATGAGCTGATCGGTAAGGTGGCCCGTTTTACCTTGGACCAGGGTGTCGTCATCACCCGCTCGATGGTGGCTGATACTGCTGCCGACCTGGCAGCCGGCGGCCCCGAGTGGGCGCGCACGATCCCGCCTGGCATGACTGCCATGTCCCTGCCGATCACGCGTCTGGGAGCGGTCGCCTATGGCGTGACAGATGGCGCCCACGTGAATGTCACCGCCTGTATGCTGGTGGTGGATATTGACACCGCTTACCAGACCACGCTGCCGAACCATATCAGTGTGCTGCAGGGACCGGCCAATGTGGAGCCCCCCAAGATGCCCGGCGTGACTTTCTGGTCTACTACCATAAGCGACCCGAACTACCAGGGGCGCGTCGAGGTTGAGCCTTCCTTCCGCGAACCATGGCACATCATCCCCGGCGAACCCCAGCGGCCGCGCCTGGTTTGCCAGATGCTCTGGCAGAACATTACCGTCATGCGCCTGGGTGATTTTGTCGAAGTCGAAGAGACTGGGATAACAGATCCGAACGCTCCCACACCGGTGCCTCAAAACCAGGGTGAGGGCGAAGCCCAGGCGGAACGGCCTCCGGACATCATCACCCTCATCCTCAGCCCGCAGGATTCGGTGACCTTGAGTTACATGATCTACTCCGGCGCCAAACTCAACCTGGCTTTGCGGAATGCAACGGATGAGTCCCGTGTAGCCACCGAAGCCGCCACCCTGCAGTTCGTCCTGAGCCAGTACAACATCCCCATCCCGGTGAAGCTGCCTTATGGAACACAGCCGCGCATTGACACCCTCACAGATCCCTTTATGCCGAACGATATTATCGTGGTCCCGGCTGAGTAATCGAAAGGTTGTAGAGACGCCTCATGAATTCAGGTCAAAAAATTCGCATCCTGATTGTCGACGATGTCGCTGAAACCCGTGAAAATATCCGCAAACTGTTGCAGTTTGAAGCGGATATGGAGGTGGCCGGTACTGCCAAAACTGGCCGGGAGGCCATCCAGCTCTCCCAGGAGTTGGGACCAGATGTTGTCCTGATGGATATCAATATGCCGGATATGGACGGTATTGCTGCCACGGAGGCCATCCGCCAGCGTACGCCGTATATCCAGGTGGTCATCCTATCGGTACAGGGCGATCCCAATTATATGCGCCGGGCAATGCTGGCCGGGGCGCGTGATTTCCTGACCAAACCGCCTTCTGGGGATGAGCTCACCTCGGCCATTCGGCGGGCGGGTGAAATGGCAATTCAAGAGCGTGCCAAGAGTGCCCAGGCATATGCTGTACCGGCTGCTGGCACCTCTGCACCTTCCATGCAGTTGCCTGCCGCTCAGGGCAAGATCATCACGGTCTACAGCCCCAAAGGTGGCACCGGCCGTACAACCGTGGCCGTCAACCTCGCCATTGCCCTGAACAATGATGAAACCCGTACGGTGATCGTGGATGGCAACCTGCAGTTTGGGGATGTGGCGGTTTTCATGAACGAGCAGGGCAAGAACACCATCGTAGACCTGGCGCCGCGCGTGGACGAACTCGACCCCGACATCGTGGACGGAATCATGGTGAGGCATGCTGCCACTGGCCTCCATATTCTGGCCGCCCCTTCCCGTCCTGAACAGGCGGAAAGCGTGACCGGGGAGCAGTTTTCCAAGTTGATCCGCTACCTGCGTCAGATGTACGCTTATGTGGTGGTGGATACGCCTTCCCTCCTGACCGATGTGACCCTGGCTGCAGTGGATTCCAGCGATGTGATCGTTCTGCTGACCACCCAGGATATCCCGGCGATCAAGAGCGTCCGTCTCTTCCTCGACTTGCTGCATTCGATGGGCATCGAGCGCAATCGCCTGGTCTTCGCCATGAACCGTTATGATAAACGCATCGGGATCACGCCGGAGAAGGTCGGCGAGAATCTCAAGCAGCCAATCACCTCGATTATTCCTCTGGATGAACGGGCAGCCATCCCGGCTATCAACCGGGGCATCCCATTCATGGTGGATAACAGATCTCAGCCGCTTGGGCGCAGTATCCTGGCTCTGGCAGAAAACGTCCGTTCCCAGCTGTCAACGCTTGAAGCTGCCGGACGCTGAGCCTGGATCATTTCTTGATTCTGTAGGAGCTTAAAATGTCTTTGCTGAAACGAATTGAACAGGGCCAGGGAGCGCCTCCCGATAATCGTCCGGCAGTGCCAGCGGGCGGTGGACAACCGCCCCCGGTCGATAGTTCACGTTTGGCATCGCTGCAGGCGCGCCGGGTGAATGCCCCCAGCGCCGCGCCTCAGGCAGGTTCCTATTTCGACCTGAAGACACGGGTCCAGAACAAGCTGTTGGCCGAATTGGACCCCTCCATGGATATTACCAAGACGGATGAAGTGCGCAAGACCATCCAGGATTTGTTCGAACAGATCCTGACCGAGGAAAATATCGTCCTCTCCCGCCCCGAGCGGGCCCGCCTTTTCGAGCAGATCGCGGCAGAAATCCTCGGCCTCGGTCCCTTGCAGCCTCTGCTGGAAGATGAGAGCATTACTGAAGTCATGGTCAACGGGGCCAAAAATATCTACGTGGAACGCAAAGGCAAGATCCAGCGCGTGCCGATCACTTTCGAAAGCAATGAACATGTCATGCGTATCATTGACCGGATCGTGGCACCGCTTGGCCGTCGCATTGACGAATCAAGCCCCTATGTGGATGCCCGTTTGCAGGATGGCTCGCGCGTCAATGCCATCATCCCGCCCATCTGCCTGGTTGGCCCAACCCTGACCATCCGCAAATTCGCCAAAACCCCCATCACGGTTGAACAACTGGTCCAGTTCGGTTCCATTTCACCCGAGTCACTCCAGTTTTTGAAAGCCTGTGTGGAAGCTCAGCTCAATATCGTAATTTCTGGCGGCACAGGTTCCGGCAAGACTACCCTCTTGAACGTCCTCTCGAGTTTCATCCCATCCGACGAGCGTATCATCACGATCGAAAACGCAGCCGAACTCCAGTTGCGCCAGGAGCATGTGGTCACCCTGGAATCCCGTCCGGCCAACATCGAAGGACGTGGTGAGATCACCATCCGCAACCTGGTGGTCAACTCGCTGCGTATGCGTCCCGACCGGATCGTCGTGGGCGAGATCCGTGACGAGGCTGCCCTGGACATGCTCCAGGCCATGAACACCGGTCACGATGGTTCCATGACCACATTGCACTCGAACAGCCCGCGTGATACCCTGGCCCGTATGGAAACGATGACCCTGATGGCGGGCATGGACCTGCCAATCCGCGCCATCCGGGAGCAGATCGCATCCGCGATCGATCTGGTTGTTCACCAGGAGCGCATGCGGGATGGTTCGCGCAAAGTCATCAGCATCACCGAAGTCAGTGGTATGGAAGGCGATGTCATTACAATGACCGAGTTGTTCGCGTTCGAACAGACCGGCATGGAGAATGGAAAGATCATCGGCCGCCTGCGGCCGACCAGCCTGCGCCCCAAGTTCATGGACAGGATCGAAGCTGCCGGCATCCATTTGCCGCCATCCATTTTCGGCATTGGTGGAGAGCGAAGGCGTTTTTAGTCTGCATTCAGTCCCTGTGATGAGACGTACTGGAGAAGTTCCATGCTAGGCATAATCATCGGCGCGGTAGTGATTTTGATCATAGCGGTCATCATCGGCTTTGTTGTCACATCCTCCAGCGAGGGTGCCCTGGTCGAGAAGCGCCTGGGCCGGTACCTGGAGGGCGAGCAAAAGCAGGAGAAGGAGGAACAAACCTCCTACGTGACCGAGTGGGTCAACAAACGCGTCGAAAAATCCTCCATGGGCGACAAGATTGCGCGCCAACTGGCGCGGGCCGATTTGAAATTCAAAGTGGCCGAATATATCGCCCTGATCGTCATCGCGACCATCGGCCTGGGTTTCATCGCCTACTTGATCGGTGGTGCCCACCCTGTTTCTTTTATCGTTGGGGCCGTCATCGGCTTCTTCATGCCGGGCATGTACGTCAGGCGCCAGCAGAAGCAGCGCCTGGTGAAATTCAATGAACAACTGCCCGATATGATCAACCTGATGGTCAACGGCCTGCGGGCGGGCTACTCCACCATGCAGGCCATGGAAGCGGTGAGCAAGGAACTGCCGGCCCCCATCTCGGATGAATTCCGCCGGGTGGTGCAGGAAATGCAGCTGGGCATCCCCATGGAGCGCGCCCTGGACCACCTGCTGCGCCGCATCCCCAGTGATGACCTGGATTTCATGATCACGGCTGTCAATGTGCAGCGGGAGGTCGGCGGCAACCTTGCCGAAATCCTGGACACGATCTCCTATACCATCCGCGAACGTGTACGCATCAAGGGCGAAATTCGCGTCCTCACAGCCCAAGTGCGTACTTCGGGCTCCATCCTCTCGCTGGTCCCGGTTTTCCTGGTTGTGGTCCTCTGGTTCATCAACCGTGAATATATCATGTCGATCTTCAGCAAAGGGGTGGTTGTTGGTGCCTGCATCCTGATTGCTGCCGGATTCCTGATCGGTTTGGGATATTTCATCATGATGCGTATAGCTAATATCGAGGTGTAACGATGATCTGGGTGATTGTTGGCATTCTTGTCGTCGTGGCTGCCGTGGTTGTTGTGGTGGTGGCACCCCGCTGGGCTGACAGGCAGGGGGAGCAGGACCCGCTGATGGCGCGCCTGGCCGAATACAGCGAGCGCGGTGACCTTTCCTCCCTGGAAGAGATCGAACTCTCCCAGTCTTTCTCGGACCGGGTGATCGTCCCTCTCATCAAGAAAATCGGGGAGATCTCGACCCGCTTTACACCCCAAAAGGTGCTCGACCAAACCCGCACCAAAATCGAAATGGCGGGCAACCCCGGCCGGATCGATGCCGCCACCCTCCTGGCTTCGCGCTTTGTGGTGGCAGCTATCCTGGGCGGTCTCATGTTCTTCTTCGGCGGGGTGATTGGCCACTGGCCGGGCGGACGGGTTTTCCTGATCGGCGGCGGCGCAACCCTCTTTGGTTTCTTCCTGCCGCAATTGTGGATCCAGAGCCTGATCGACCGGCGCCAGAAGGAGATCCGCAACGCCATGCCGGATGCGCTGGACCTGTTGACCATCTGCGTCGAAGCGGGACTGGGTTTCGACGCCGCCATGTCCAAGGTCAGCGAAAAATGGGAAAACCAGTTGAGCGCGGCTTTTGCGCGCTCCATCCGCGAGATCCAGCTGGGCAAGCTCCGCCGGGAGGCGCTCAAGGATATGTCGGACCGCCTGGGCATCCCGGAAATGACCAGTTTCATTGCGGCGGTCATTCAGAGTGAACAACTGGGCGTCAGCATGGCCAAGGTACTGCGCATTCAATCAGAGCAGATGCGCATGAAGCGCCGCCAGCGGGCCGAGGAAGCCGCCCACAAGGCACCTGTCAAGATGATCATCCCGATGGCCTTCCTGACATTCCCTTCGATTTTTATCATCCTGCTTGCACCGGCTGCCTTCAAGATCTTCGATAACCTCGGTGGAGGTCTGTAGGCAGGTTGTTCGGCAACGGAGTTGCCTTGCCATCTTGGAAATACCGGGCGTACCGGTTTGCATGGGGCGGACTTGACTTGCTCTTCCCGCCGGCCTGCGGCGGCTGCGGGAAGCCGGGTTGGCGTTGGTGTGAAAGCTGCCAGGCCAGCGCTGTTCCGATTGCGGACCCTCTCTGCAGCATATGCGGAAAGCCTCTACCCCACGCGGGACTTTGCCCGGACTGCTGCGCCCTGCCTCCCCCTTTTACCGCATTACGTTCCTGGCTCATCTTCGAAGGGCCAATCCGCAAAGCCATCCACCGCCTTAAGTACCAGCGCGACCTGGGCTTGGGGGATGCTCTGGCTGTCCACCTGGCGGACTATGCCTCCCGGCTGGACTGGCAGGCGGAGATCATCCTCCCGGTTCCGCTGGGCGAGAAGCGCCTCAGGGAACGCGGGTATAATCAAGTTGGGTCGGTGGCCTGGCCGCTGGCCATGTTGATGGGCTGGCAGTACCTGCCCCGGGCGCTGCGGCGTGTCCGCGAGACGGCCTCCCAGGTCGGGCTCTCGGAGCAGGCCCGCCGGCAGAATGTGCAGGGAGCCTTCTGGGCTGACCCGGAGCAGGTCAGGGATCGCACCGTGATTTTGATGGACGATGTTGCCACCACCGGGTCGACCCTGTCCGCCTCCGCACAGGCCCTGCTGCAGGCAGGCGCCAGCCGGGTGTATGCCTTGACGATCGCACGGGCCTTGCCCCGTCACGGTCTGCAAGTTGTATAAGTAGTAATTCCATAACCCAAGGAGGAACGATGTCTGACAAAGTTGAAATCCTCGCCCGAAACATGGAAGTGACCGATCGTATCAAAGAGTATGTCACGGGAAAGGCAGCCAAACTGGATCGCTATCTGCGTGAAATCGAGGAAGTGCGTGTCGAATTGTCGTATCTGAAGTCGGCTCGCAGCGCAGCAGACCGCCAGGTGGCTCAGATTACTGCTCGCGGCAGGGGCATTATCCTGCGGACAGAGGAGCGCGCGGATGACATCTTTGCCGCATTCGATACGGCCCTGGATAAGATGCAGAGGCAGATTGACCGCCTGAAGGGCAAACGCCAGCGCGGTCGCGGCGACGGCCGTTCTGCCGCCGAGGTTGCCCCCATCGAAGAGGAGACCTTCGAGGAGGAACAGACTGAAATCGTTCGCCGCAAACGCTTCCCCCTGATCCCGATGAGTGAAGCGGAAGCCATCGAGCAGATGAAACTCCTCAGCCACAACAACTTTTTCATTTTCTACAACGCGGATGTCAATGCTATTCAGGTGCTCTACCGCCGCCGCGATGGCAACTATGGTTTGATCGAACCTACGCTGGGCTAGCTGGCTGAATCCTACCCCTTGAACGCTGGCCCAGCATGCGCCGGGCCAGCGTTGTTTGAGCGAGAAATATGGAAACCCCTGATTTTGATGATACCCTGACCGAACAGGATTTAAACGCCTCCGGCTTCGATGCTCCTGCCATCCAGGAGGCGGTCGAGAGGATCCTGACCGCCCTGGGCGAAGACCCCGGGAGGGAGGGACTGAAATTTACCCCCCGGCGCGTGGCCCGGATGTATACGGAACTGCTTGATGGTTATCACATGGATGCCGGGGCTTTGATCAACGGCGCCATCTTTGATATCAAGTATGATGAAATGGTCATTGTGCGGGATATTGAATTCTTCAGCATGTGTGAACATCACATGCTGCCTTTCCTGGGCCGGGCGCATGTAGCTTACATCCCCGACGGCAAAGTGATCGGCCTCTCCAAGATTCCGCGCGTGGTGGATATGTACGCCCACCGTTTACAGGTGCAGGAGCGGATGACCCGCCAGATCGCCGACTTCCTGCGGGACCTGCTGCACCCGCAGGGGGTGGCAGTGGTTGTGGAAGCCATGCACCTGTGCTCGATGATGCGCGGCGTCAAGAAACACAACGCCCGCATGACCACTTCGGCCATGCACGGCGCCTTTCGTGCCAATCTGGCTACCCGCCAGGAATTCCTGGATAATATTTCGCGCGGCGCGACGGCCCTTCAGATTTAAGAAACCTGGATCCGGGAGCGTTCGATTTCTACGCCGGCGGATTCGGCAAAGGCAACTGCAAACGGTTTTTCCACCCTGATGATCACACGCTGAACCCCTTTCTCGTCCAGGCAGATATTGGCCAGATCCTCGGCGAGGGCTTCGATGGTGCGCCGGGCGGCGGTTTCTGCGTGAGCGCGCACCTTTTGAGCCAGGTTGTCATAGTCCAGGCCTTCGGTGATGTCATCCTCCTGCGCAACCCGGCGGGTATCTGTGAACAGCGTGATGGAAACGATCATCGTCTGGGGCAGCGAACGTTCCCACTCATAGACCCCGATGATGCCGCGCAGATGGATGTTCTTTAGAAAGATCTTGTCAGCAGGTGTGGACATAAGAATGCGCTGAGTACCTCTTGGGTGGAATACTTTAGCGGACTGGCGGACCGGATTCTACCCCACGCAGTGTTTTTTTGCATCTTCTCCGGGGTTGGCAGGCGGCGGTTGGGCGGTCTGGCGCCAGGCCAGCAGTCCCAGGGCACAGGCCAGTGCCAACCAGGAGAGAACCTGCGCCAGGCGTATGCCGCTGAAGATGAACATGCTGTCACCGCGAAAGGCTTCCAGGAACAGGCGCAGCCCGGCCGTCAGGGCTGCAAAGCGCAGGAAGGTCGTTCCGGCGGGAGCGGCAGCCTGCCTGCGGGGCCAGAACAGCGCCAGGGCCAGGACAGCGCCGAGCAGTTCATAGATTTGGCTTGGATGGCGGCGGGCTCCCCACAGGTCAAATGCCCACGGCAGGCTGGCTGGTCTCCCATATGCTTCTCCGGAAGCCAGGTGGGCCAGGGCGATCCCAAAAGCCGTGAAAGCGAAGAAGGGGGTCAGGGCATCCAATACCGGCCAGAGGGCCAGGGCTTTGCGCTGGCCGTAGATGAGCGCAGCCAGCAGGCCCGCAGCCAGGGCTCCAAACGGGTCGAACAAACCCGGGTTCAGGGAGATGGTGCTGAGCGGGCTTTGCAGGAAGGCATCCGGATATTCGAGTACATAGGCCAGGCGCCCGCCCAGCAGGCCGCTGAGGAGCGCGAGGAGTACCAGGTTGGTAATCCTTTCGGGTGCCAGGTTGTGTTTGTGTGCGTGGCGTTCCGCCAGGCTCAGGCCGAGCCAGAGGGTCAGCAGCAGTGCCAGGCCGGGGGTGCGCAGCGAGAGCGGGCCGATTTGCAGGATGGGGAACATCAGGGCATTTCCTCCAACAGCCTCTCAACGCGGGTGCGCAGGAGGGCTTCGGACATGGGCCCCCCCAGCACGACTTCACGGATGACCCCATCCCGCCCGATAAAATAAGAACTGGGCAGGGCGCGGACGTTGTACCGGCGGGCTGTTTCTCCGTCGCGGTCGAGCGGGACGGTGAAGGTCAGCTTGCTCCCTGCAATGAACCGGGCGGCTTCTGCCTGCTGGTCCTGGTAGGTGGCATTGACGGCCAGCACGGTCAGGCCTCTGGCTTCATATTCTTCGTGCAGGCGCTGCATGGCGGGCATTTCGGCCTGGCAGGGCGGGCACCAGGAGGCCCAGAAATTGACCAGTACGACCCGGCC
>CAYLXB010000005.1:0-16046 GCA_964387495.1 uncultured Anaerolineaceae bacterium | reverse complement strand
AGCAGGTTGCTGCCTTCAGAGGTGGGGATCACCGTCGCGCTGCCGCCTTCCAGGGTCTGCAATGTGAAGTCCGGGGCCAGAAAACCGGCCTGCGGGGCGGTTGCTTGTACCGCCGCGGCAGTACCGGCTGGATCCGCGCTGAGTGCGATCCAGGCCAGGCCTGCGAGAAGCAGTAGAATGTCGAAATAGATCCACCGGCGTCGGTGTGGTTGCATATCTGCTCTTTTTGCGCTACACTGAAGTATCCAAACTTTTTGGCACGTTTCCAAGTTTGTTCAGGGCCAATGATACTATGATTTCTGCAAAGCCGCTTTATCTCGGAATCGATCTGACCGGCCGCAAACCGGTCTATGCTGTGCTCGACCATGAGCGCCGGCCCGTGCAGGCTGCAGGCGCGCCGGTCGAGGATCTGCTGGCTTATATCGAGACCCAACCCGCACTGGTTGTGGCCGTCAATGCCCCCGCGCGGCCCAATCTCGGCTTGCTGGCGCGCCCGGATTTTCGGGCGCGGATGGACATCCCGGCGCGGCTGGCGCACCTGGCCGACCTGCGCCTGGCGGATTATCTCCTGCGCAGCCTGCAGGTGCCTGCTCCCGCGGTGCCGCGGCTTGTGGATGCCGCCCCGGCCTGGATGCAGCGCGGCTATGCTTTCCACAAAGGTTTGGGCAAACTGGGGTGCAAACCTTATCCGGCTGAAAATGCCGAACGGCAGGTGCTGGAAACGAACCCGCAGGCGGTCTTTACTGCCTTGCTGGGCCATGCCCCCCTGGCGCGCCATTCCCTGGAAGGCCGCATCCAGCGCCAGCTTCTGCTCCACGAAGAGGGCCTGGGCCTGCTGGACCCGATGGACTTCTTCGAAGAAATCACCCGTCGTAAACTCCTGCTAGGTCTGCTGCCGCTGGACAAGATTTACCACCCCGCGCATCTGGATGCGCTCGCAGCGGCTTTCACCGCCTGGCTGGCGGCCGAACGCCCGGACGAGGTAACCCTGCTGGGGGACGGAAAAGAAGGCCGGCTCGTGGTGCCAGCCGGCTTGTTAAAGGAAAAACCCCACCCAGCTTCCCCCTCTGCCCGGAACCCGGACTAGAGTGATCTCAAAATATCTTCCCGCTTCCGGCGGTATTCCTCTTCGCTGATCAGGCCCTTCTCGCGCAGGGTGTTGAGCTGCTCCATGCGGGCGACCGTATCCGCAGCTGGCGCGCTCTCGGTGCCGGGGCTTTCGACGTTCAGGCTCAGCACCTGCAGGCGCTGCGGCTTCTGCGGATCATACTTGATCTCGGCCGTCGCGCCGGCCTGCACCAGCCCGCTGTTGAGGCGCGAGACGAGGGTCTTGGACTCCACCTGGATCGGGCCGCTGCCCACCGGGGAGTACTCCAGCAGCAGGCCCACCTGCGGGTTGTCATTGACCGTGACCCCCGTATCCCAGACCTTGAGCACCCTGGCCTGGGTCGTCACGCCATCCTTGATCTCGGCCGGAAAGATGATCCGCAGGAACGGGATCATGCTCACCGCGGTGATGATGAGCACCAGGGGAACGATGATAAACGGGGCAATTTCCCCGCTTTCCCACAACTCCGACAGGCTGCGGCCGGAAATTTGTACCGCGTCGGGACCCCAGAACATGAAATAGACACCCACACCCAATGCGGCCACTGAAATGATCCCCGACAGGATAAAGATTTTTTGGACTCTCTTCATGGCGACCTCCTGGTTACTGGCAGAACCTGGCCGGCTGCGACTTGGCCCAATTTGTGGATGGGAAGGACTGTCCCGGCCCGGCCAGGCCGAACTTCCGCATCCAGAACCCGACGAAACCCGGAAATGCACCCTCCGGCATGAACACCCATCCATCCCTGGCCTGCAGGAAGAACAGCCCCGGCGCATCACAGCCGTTCTTCCCGGGGGGTGAACCGTCCGCCCGCTGGCCAGCGCGCACTTCGGCGATCACGTACCAGACGTGCGGCTGGCTGCCGTCGAACGAGTTTGGCCCGGCATACAGGATCTTCACCTCCTGGATGCCGCGGTAATGCGCTTCGATCATGGCTCGCATGCCCGCCTCTGCGCTGGCATAAACCCCCTTGGAGCGGGCGGCGGCAAGCTGGGCAGTGGTATATCCCCAGGACGCCGCAGGGCACAGCAGCAGAACCCCCAGCACAACCCCCAGCAGCCCTGGCAGGATTCGGTTTCGTCTCTTTCCGGAGCCAGCTAGCATGGGTACGCTCTTCCCTACAACCGGATCAAAAAGCCGCAATACTCGCACTTGAGACTGTCTTGGCCGCGCAGGATGGTCTGGTTGAGGTTGGCGCCGCAGGCCGGGCACTGGGCCGGGGCGGCCTTGATTTTGTCGACTGCGCTCTGGTCGACCGGCACGCTCCGCTCCTGGTCGAAGTCTTTCGTCCTGGCGCGCTGGATCAGGCCCTGCCATTTGTCGCAGGATTGCCAGATGTGCAGGTGGGCCGCCTGCAGCGGCGCGCCGCCGGCGAAATGGATCTGGATGTGGTCCTCGTTCTTGAGCATGCCCTCCCGGCTGGTGCTGACGCGCTCGGCCAGCGCCACAGGCGCCTCCCAGTGCACTTTCTGCACCTTTTCCTTCTCGGTGGTGATGAACAACACCTTCTTGGTGGCCACCTCTTCCTTCTGTTCGAAGATCAGGCGCTGGTCGGTCAGGTAGAGCACGCCTTCCGGGTCGTCCTTCTGTTCTTCACCCCTCGGGCTCCAGACGGCCTTCACGGCCAGGATGGCCGCCTCGGTGGCCAGCAGGGTAAAGGTGGCTTCGGACAGCTGCTCGAAGGTCCACTCGATTTCATGCATGCGGCTGGTAAGCTGGCTGACCTGGCTCTGGAGTTTATCGTACATGCCGCGCACGGTGCGCTCGGCGGTCGAGGCTTTACTTTCCAGGGTCGAGAAGTCTGTCCTGACCGAGACGAGCAGAGGGCGGGCCCGGGTGGGGTTGCGGGAGAGCGTTGAGAGCTGGCGGAATCGGGTTTCGAGCGGCAGGATCTGGGCCTGCAGTTGGTTGGACTGTTGCTCGATCTGCCTCTGGATGGAGGGGTGCATGGCTTGCCACTGGCGCAGGAAATCGGCCGACTGGCTTTCCATTTCCTTCCCGAAGACGTAGCCGCGCTGGCGCAGGCCGGCGACTTTCCGGCTGAGGCCGGCCACGGTGGTCTGCATGTCTTCCACGGAATCGCGCACATCGGCCAGCCGGGCTTTCTTCTGGAGTTCGGCCAGTTTGGAGCGGGCGGTGTTGATTTCAGAGTCAAGGGATTGGGTGGGTGTGGGCATGGGTTTCTCCTGAGGGGGTTGGTTTATTTTACCCGACTCCTGTGCGGGCTGGCAACATCCTGGCAGGGTACCCGCGGGGGATGTGCGCTTAGAGTCACTCAGTGTCAAATGAACCCGGCCCCGGAGGTGGGTATTTCCGGGGCCGGGTTTTGGTGTTCCCTGTCTGGCTCTTTTTCCGTCTTTACTCGACGATGAACGTCACTTCGACGGTCATGCCCCAGCGCAGGCGCTTGTCCTCGTCATCCAGGCGGATTTTCACTTTATACAGGATGTCGCCGCTCTGCGATGTGAAGGACTGGGCTACGCTTTCCACGCTCCCGTCCAGGGTCAGGTCGGGCAGGGCGTCGGGCACGATCTCCACCCGCTGGCCTTCGTAGACCTTGACCACCTCCAGTTCGGTCAGGTCGCTGGTCTCGATGGTCCAGGCGCTGAAATCGGCCATCTTCACGACCCATTTCTCCGGGCCGATCCGCTCGCCGGGGGTCACATCCACATCCGTAACCACGCCGTCGAAGGGGGCTTTCAGGTCATAACTGTCCAGGGAGTTCTGGGCTGAGGCCACATGGGCTTTGGCATTGTTCAGACGCGCCTCGCGCAGGGCCAGCACCTCCGCATCCGGGCCGTCTTTGGTCAGTTCGTACTTGCGTTTGGCTTCCGCCTCAGCGGCAATCGCGGCATCCAGCTTGGCCCTGACATCGTCGCGGTCACGGACCAGTTCTTCTAGGTCGCGCACGGCCTGGTTGTAATCCTCCTGGGCCCGCTCCAGGTCGTCCTTGGCGTTCTCCCGGTCGGTGTTGTCTTCCGCCAGGTCTTTGTACTTGTCGTAGTCTTCCTGGGCGTCATCCAGGTCTTCCTTGGCGTCGCTGACATCCGCTTTGGCATCCTCGATGCGGTCTTCGATGTCATCCACATTCAGGTCTTCCCAGTCCTTTTCCGCCTCGCCGCGCGTGACCTGGGCCTGCATGTATTTTTCCCAGGCACCGGCGCGGTTGGAGTCGGTGTTGCGCATGAAATCATCGAACTCCTGCTGGGCCACGACGAGTTCCTGGTTGGCAGTGGCCAGGGCCGCCTCCGCCTGCTCACGGTCGCCCAGGCGGATGAGCACGGCATCTTTTTTGACCGTCTCGCCTTCCTCGACCAGGACCTCATCCACGCGGCCGCTGACCGCGAAATAGAGCGTGATATCCTGCAGGGGCTGGATGTGTCCCTCCGCCACCACTGCGTCCGCGTCCAGGGCAGGTGCCGGTTCGGGGGTGGCCTGTTCGGCGCCGCAGGCGGCCAGCAGGCTGGAGAGAAGCACAAGGAGGGATACCAGGGTGATCAGTTTTTGTTTCATATTTACCTCACAAACTGCGTGTAGTCTAAAAGTGCCGTATCTCCCAAATCAGGATCAAAGAAACGGGCACCCGGGATTTATTCGTATGCCAGCACTTCCCGGATGGTCAGGCGGGCAGCGTTGCGGCCGGGCAGGATGCTCGCCACAGCCGAAAGCACCAGTACCAGCACCAGCCAGATGAAGTAGCCCATGGGGGTGAAGACCAGGTCGATGGGCGTCTGGAAGATGGCTACGCTGATGATGGTCGAGAGCAGGTAGGTGATGGGGAAGGAGACGACAACGGCCAGCACCCAGGCAATCGAGCCGATGACCATGCCTTCGATCATCACCATGTTGATGATGGCCCGGTCCACGGCACCCACCGCCCGCATGATGCCGATCTCGCGCGTGCGTTCCAGCACATTCATGCCCATGGTCCCGGTCAATCCCATTGAGCCGACGGTGGCGGTCAGCAGGGCCATGATCAACAGGAAGACCACCAGGATGTCCAGGCTTTCCGATGCCTTGTCCAGCGAGGACAGGCCCGGTTTGGCCTCGCGGACTTTGAAGCCCGCGTCCCTGAAATATTGGTCCAGGGTTTCGCTCATCGCGGTCTGGTAGGGGCGCTCATGCTCTTCTGTGACGATGCGGTATGAGTAGGCCCGGTTGGCCTGGTTGTTCATGCGCGAGATGTACTCGTAGGGCGCATAAGCAATGAAGCCTTCCTGGTCGATGAACTTGAACAGCCCGACCACCTTCCAGGTTTCCTCCTGGCCGTCGATCTTCAGGCGCAGGCTGCCGCCCGGCTCCAGGCCCGGGTAGAGTTCCAGGATGCCCTCCGTGACGACCATGGCGCGCTTGTCGTCCGGGCGGATCCAGCGGCCGGCGACCACGATCGGCTCCACCATGGGGCTTGCCGCAGGCGGCGCCAGGATGGTCAGGTTGTCCGCCGTGCTGCCATCCGGGTAGAGCGCTTCGGCGCTGGAGTAAGCCCAGCCTTCCACGTCCAGCACCCCCGGCACCTGGCGGGCATACTGCTCGATCTCCCGCAGGCGGTAAGCCTCGTCGAAATCCAGGGTCACATCCGCCAGGAAATACTTGCCCACCGCCCCGATGTATTCGTGCAGGCCGACGCGCACATTGAACACAGAGATGAAGATCGCTCCGCCCATGGTCAGGGTGAACAGGGTCAGCATCAGGCGCCGCCGGCGGCGGAAGGTGTTGCGCAGGGAGATCAGCAGCGGCCGCGGGACGTGAATGCCGCGCCGGTTGAGGCCGTTTGTGACCCGCACCTGGAACCTTTCCAGGCGTGTTTCCCGGCTGCTGGTCCCTCCCCGGCCGGCCTCGCCGCTGATGGCCTTCAGCACACTGGTGCGCGTTCCGTTCAACACCGGCCCGGCTCCTGCCGCCAGCGGCACAAGCAGGCCGACCAGCGCTTGGATGACGAAGGCAGCCGGCACGATCCGGTAGCCCTGCAGGTTGAAACTCATCAGGTCGGCGATCAGGCTGGATAGGGCATAGGCCCCCTGCCCGCCGAGCGGCACCGCGATCAGGAGCGCCAGCCCCCCGAAGGTCAGGATGAGCACGATGTACATGCTGAAGACCTGGTTGCGCCGCGCCCCGACCAGCTTCATCACTCCGATGTGGCGCAGGTGCTGGTTGAGCAGCGCACTCAGGGTGTTGGCGATCAGGGAACTGCTCAGGAACACGATCAACACGCCCAGGGCCATCAGGATGCCCAGGATGGCGTTCACAATCGATGCCAGGGGGTGTTCGTGCGTCTTGTTGGAGGTGGTCCGGCCCGCATGGTAGCCTGCCCGCTCGATCTTGTCCTTCAGGTCGGCGGTCACCTGGCGGATGTGGGCCTCGTCATCCTGCCCTTCTTTCACGGTGGCATAGATGCGGTTGTACTGCTCCGCCTCGCCCAGGTACTGCAGGTCGTCCATGTTGATGTAGCCGAAGGGCGGCGAGAGGAAATCGCCCGCGCCTGTGGTGGGGTCGACCACAAAGCCGGCTACTTTCATCCGCTTGCGCGTGCCATCGGCCAGCTGGAACTCCACTTCGCCCCCGGTCTGTACATCCAGGTCCTTCGATGCCTCGCGCTCCAGGATGATCTCGTGTTTGTCCGGCTTGGCCCTGCCTTCCTTCGGGGTGAGCAGGTTGATCTTGTTTTCTTCGAAGTCTTCGATGGCGATCACATCCAGGGTGACCCACTTGGAACTGCCCGGGGTGCGCACCCGCATGTTGACCACCCGGCGCGCTTCCGCTTCGGCCACGGCCCGGTTGCGGCGGATGGTGGTCAGCAGGTCTTCGTCGAAGTCGTCCGTGCGGATCTGCACGTTGGCCGGCTGGTTGGCCGCGTAACTGGCGCTCATGTCATTGGAGATGATGACATAGGTGCCGGCAATCACGCCCACCGCAAACACACCCACCGCGATCGAAAACACCACCAGCAGGGTGCGCAGTTTGTTGTCTACAAGGTCCAGGAAAGTCTTGCGCCAGCGCGGCCGCATCAGCGCCTCCTCCGCCGGTCGGCGGTGCGGTTCTCTTCCAGCCGGGTCCGGACGATGCGGACGATGGCCTCCCCGGTCAGGGGCGAGTTTTGCAGCAGCTGCTGGAACTCGCCGCGCGGGATGGTCAGCAGTTCCACCCGTCCCTCCGGCGCGGCGCGCACGCTTGCCACCGATTTTCCGCCCTGCATCAGCTCGATCTCGCCGAAGAATTCACCCCTCCCCAGCCGGGCGACGGTGATTTCACGCTGCCGGCCCTGCAGCACGACCTCCACCTGGCCCTTGCCGATCATGAAGAACTCATCCACATGCTGGCCGGCCTGTAGGATGGACTGGCCCGCGTCGTAGACCTTTTTGATTGACTGTTTCGTCACATCCAGCATCTGGCGGTGGGTCAGCAGCGGCAGGCAGTGGGCTACCGCTTCATCGATCACTTCGCCGTCCGAAAGGATGATGGTGCGCGACATGCGCTCGGTGATGGATGGGTCGTGGGTCACCATCACGATCGTCTTGCCCTGGGCCGCCAGCTGCTGGAAGAGGTCGATGACCGCCTCCGCGGCCCGCGAATCCAGGTTGCCGGTCGGTTCGTCGGCAGCGATCAGGGACGGGTCGGTGGCCAGGGCACGCGCAATGGCGGCCTGCTGCTGCTGCCCGGTGGAGACCGCCAGCGGCAGTTTCTGGGCGAAATTCTCCAGCCCCACCAGTTCGAGCAGTTCCATTGCCCGCCGCGGGCGTTCGTCGGCCCCATACGTGTTCGTATAGTCCATGGGCAGCATCACGTTTTCCAGCAGGGTCAGCATCGGCAGCAGCTGGAAGAACTGGAACACGATCCCCAGGTTGCGGCCGCGCCAGAGCGAGCGCTGGCTCTCGGACATGGCATACAGGTCGGTGCCGCCGATCACCACCTGGCCGGAGGACGGGTGGTCGATCCCGGTCAGCATGTTCAGCAGCGTGGACTTGCCCGAGCCGGACTTTCCGATCACGGCCGCGAATTCCCCGCGCTCGATCTGCAGATCAATGCCCTTCAGCACGGTGAACTCTCCCGCTGCGTTCTTGAAGGTTTTCACGATCCGGTGCATTTCGATCATCGATTCGCCTGTAACCTGTTGCTGGCCGTTCATGCTTCCCGCCTCCCGTCTGCCGCGATCTCGCCGTCCGCGATGACCATGTGCCGTGAAAAGCGCGGCGAGAGGCTCTTGTCGTGGGTCACCATGATGATGGTCTTGCCGTTCTCCACCAGGTGCTCGAAGACTTCGAAGATGTGGTCGGCCGTCACCGAGTCGAGTGAGCCGGTCGGTTCGTCCGCCACCAGGATCGGGGGATCGTTGGCCATGGCCCGGGCGATGGCGACGCGCTGCTGCTGGCCCCCCGAGATGAAGGCCGGAAGTTTATAGGCGTGCTCCTCCAGCTCCACCAGCCCCAGCAGTTCCAGGGCCCGTTCGCGGCTGCGCCTCGGGTGATACAGCCCGCACAGGTCCATGGGCAGCATCACGTTCTCCACCAGGGTCAGCATGGGCAGCAATTGGAAGGACTGGTAGACGACGCCCATGGTCCGCCCCCGCCAGAGCGCCAGGTCGTTCTCGTTGAGCGTGTGTACTGACACGTCCCGGCCGTTGGCGCGTACGACGACCTCTCCTTCGGTCAGCCGGTCCACGCCGGTGATCATATTCAGCAGGGTGGACTTGCCCGCCCCTGATTTGCCGATGATGCCCAGGAATTCACCCGCCGCCACCTGCGTGCTGATGCCCCTCAGCGCGCTGAAATCACCCGCCTCGCTGGAATATATTTTTACCACGCTGCGCAGTTCGATCAAGGGGAGGATTGCAGGGTTCATTTGCATCAAAAACCGACCGGTTGGTATGATTTTACACCGGTTAACCCATTCCTGCACCCTGCGGCAGGCAAGTCTAATTCAACTCTTATTTTGTCTTTTGTTTCAGCATCCAGGCGCCGAGCAGGCTGAAGAGCAGCATCATGAGCAGGCCGCCGCCGCCCGGTTCGAAAAGCACTTCGGCCGCCGGGTTGGCCAGGCGCACGAATCCCGCCGTCACCAGTGGGGCGCTCAGGACGTTGGTGACGTTATGGGCCAGCCAGGCGGGCCAGAGTGAGCCGCTCTTCAGGCGCAGTTCGCCAAACACCACGGCGGTGGGGAAGATTCCGAGAAAGGCCAGTACGATGAACCAGCCCATCCCCACGCCGGTCACTTCGGCGATGGCCTGCCCGCCGACGAAGAACAGCCAGTAGGGGATGTGCCACAGCCCCCAGATCAGGCCGGTCAGCAGGTGGTTGGCCAGGGGGGAGAGCCCGAGGGCGGCGAAGCGCGGCGTCAGGTAACCGCGCCAGGCGAACTCCTCGAAAATGTTCTTGATCATGGCTGCCGCCAGCCCCGCCGCGGCCGCCGCCGCCAGGGCACCCGGGCCCTGTTCGATCAGCCCCTGCAGGGATACCCGGCCGCTCAGCGCGCCGAGGCCGAGTGTCACCGCCATGCACACGGGATAAGCCAGCAGGGAAAGGAGGTACCATGGCCAGCCCTGCTTCAGGTTCAGCTGCAGGCCGAAATCCGCCCAGCCGTCCTTTCCCGGCCCGCGCAGGATCAGCACGCCGGTGAGCGGCGTGATGATCCAGAGCAGCAGCCCCAGGTTCTGTTCCGGCGTCGGCCCGGGGAAGAAGAGGTTGACGATCTGGTAGAGCCAGCCGCTGGCAATCACCACGAGGGTAAAGATGATCAGGTTGCGTTTGGTCCTTGACCGGTCCATGATATCAGGCCTTTCTTTAAAGTTCTTCAAGCGTGTCGTGCTGAGGCGGCGCCCTTCCGCCGAAGCATCTGGCGGCGCTCTCCCGCCCCCTGTCATGCTGAGGCGGTGCATTCCCGCCGAAGCATCTGGCGGTGCCCTCCTGCCGAAGCATCTGGCGGCGCCCTTCCGCCGAAGCATCTGGCAGCGCCTTCCCGCCGAAGCACCTGGCGGCGCTCTCCCGCCCCCTGTCATGCTGAGGCGGTGCATTCCCGCCGAAGCATCTGGCGGTGCCCTCCTGCCGAAGCATCTCGGTGCCAATCCGGATGCCCTCCAGGCGCAAAACCGCTCCTTCTACATCGTCCGCTGGCGGGAGGCGTAGAACAGCCAGCGCCCGATCAGTTCCTCGCCCGCCGCCAGCAGGGCAAGCGGAAGGAGCAGCCAGGTCCCGCCCGGCGCCGGGAGCAGGGCCAGGGCCAGGCTCAGGGCGATGCCCGCCAGCACCAGCCCCAGGCGCAGCCTGCGCAGGTTGGCGTGGACGGTGCGGGGTCCTGTGAGCAGCAAGGCCAGTTGCACCCCCAGCAGGGCGGCGGCGCTCCAGCCTGTGCCGTGGAACGAGGCTGCCGCGTAGGTTCCTCTGGGGGCGCCCAGGCTCTCGGCGGCCAGGATGCAGATCACGAAGAGCCGCCCCAGCAGCATGGTGCTGGTCAGGAAGCCCGCCAGGGTGCGGTTGACGTTCCAGGCCGGGATCGTCTTGAAGCGGTAGACCTGGGCCATGATGTACACCAGCCCCGCTCCCAGCAATGCCGTCAGCCAGCCGGTCAGGATGCGCAGCAACTCCACCCCGCCGGCCTGCCAGAGGGCGGTAAAGGCCCAGCCGGCCCCGAACAGCCCGGCAAAGAGGATTTCGCGGCTCAGCCAGGAATGGCGCAGGTTTGCCAGCGACCGCCAGGCGTTGCGCGGCGTCCCCAGGTGCAGCAGGGAGGCCAGCACCCCCAGCCCAAGCAGCGGACCCGTCGCCAGCAGGGCCGTCAGGGTCAGGCCGGCTACCGTCCCGCTGGCTTGGAACTCACCCCCGGGGTGGAAGACCTGCCGCAGTACATAAAACGGGTTGCCGAAGGCCAGGTAGAGCAGTTCGATGTTCCAGAAGGCCCCCACAGCCGCCTGCGCCAGCAGGCTGAACACCGCGAGCGGTGCTTCGCTGAATCTGCCGCCTGGACGCGGGACGACCTCTTCCCAGTTGCTGACCGCTCCCTGCGCGCTCGCCCGCTCTGCAAGTGCATGGGGCCGGATAAAGAGGTTTGGCTCGCGCTTCTCCACCTCCACCAGGGGAGCAACCTGCTTCCGCCCGCCCTCCCGGGCCAGTAGATCCGCCTGCTGGCCGTGGTCCAGGACGCGCAGGGGGCAGGCGGCCACGCAGGCCGGAGCCTGGCCTTGCTCAAGATTATCCATGCAGAAATTGCATTTGGTCATGTGCCCGGCGGCCGGGTCGTATTGCGGCGCGCCGTAGGGACAGGCCCAGCTGCAATACTGGCACCCAACGCACTTTTCGAGGTTCAGGATCACCAGCCCGTCCGGCCGCTGGTCATAGGCTTTGGTCGGGCACACCCCCGCGCAGATGGGGTGGTTGCAGTGGTTGCAGGCGATGGAGAGATTGTAGGCGAAGACATCCGTCGTCCAGGCCTGCCCCTGCCGCTGCCAGCCGCCGCCCGCAACCTCGTACACCCGGCGCCAGAGCACCCCCGCCGGCAGGTCGTTCTTATCCTTGCAGGCGATCTGGCAGGCCTTGCAGCCTGTGCAGGCAGACGAGTCGAAAGAGAAGGCGTGGGTCATTTCGCGCCCGCCTTCCCAACCTGCACCATGTTCGTATGCTGGGCGGTGCCGAATGCATACGGTGTCCAGCGCTCGGAGGTGAGCACATTGATGCAGCCGCCGAAATCCACCCCGTTCTCGTCCGGACTCCACCAGGCGCCCTGCGGGATGTCCACCACCCCCGGCAGGATGCGTGCCGTCACCCGGGCCGGCAGCACCAGTTCCCCGCGCCCGTTCCAGACCCGCACCAGGTCGCTGTCCCGGATTCCCCTCGCGCCTGCATCCAGCGGGTTGATGAAGACCCGCTGCGGAAAGGCCTCCCCCAGCCAGTCGTTGTTGTCATGGGTGGAGTGCACCCGCTGCAGCGTGTGGTGCCCGATGGCCTGCAGGGGATACTCGCCGCCCTGTTCGCTCTCGAACGGGCTTTCCCATTCCTGGATGTATTTGGGGATGGGCGGGATTTCGGCGGGCTGATTCAGGTCGAAAAGCTGCTTCGAGAAGATCTCGATTTTTCCGCTGGGGGTGGCCAGCGGGTATTGTTCCGGGTCCCGCCGGAAATCCTCGAAGGCCACGGCGGGTTTGTCCACCGGCCGGCTCCAGGCCCCCAGGTTTTGGGAGATGAATTCCTCCAGGCTGGGCAGTTCGGGGAAGCGCCGCCGGCGGTATTCTTCCAGGCACCAGGCCGTCCAGCCGCGCTCATCGCGCCCTTCGCTGTAAGCCTCCCCGATCCCCAGGCGCGCCGCGATCTCCGCGCAGATGCGGTAATCCGATTTGCACTCCCCCGGCGGTTCCACCAGTTTGGGTTGCAGGATGACCTCATCCCCGTACTTCCAGCCGTCCTCCACCCCCCAGGTCTCGAACTGGGTGCAGGCCGGCAGCACCAGGTCGGCAAAGCGGGCCGTCGGGGTCAGGAAGTTATCCTGCACCGCCAGGAACTCGACCCGGCTTTCGTCCCGCAGGATGGCTGCCGAGCGGTTGACGTTGGCGTGCTGGTTGATCAGGCAGTTGCTCGCGGCCGCGTAGATCAGCTTGATGTCGCTCTCCAGGTGGTCTGCTCCGATGAGCCCCTCCGCCGGGGTCATCTCCCGCCCGCGCAGGACGGCCTCGCTCCACAGGAAGACCGGGATCGCGGCCTTGACCGGGTTCTCGCCGGTCGGGAACACCGTCCACTGTCCGCCGCCGTCCGGCGCCTGCAGGCCCAGCCCGCTGGCCCAGCCGCCCGGAATTCCTACATTGCCCGTGATCGCCGCCAGGACGCACCCCGCCCGCACCACCTGCTCCCCGTAGGCACGCCGCTGCATGCCGTAGCCCTGGTAGAGCACCCCCGGCTTGCAGCTGGCATACTCGCGGGCGATCCGCGCGATCGTCGCAGCCGGCACGGCGCTGATGGCCTCGGCCCATTCGGGCGTCTTCGGGATGCCGTCCCTCGTTCCCCGCAGGTAATCGCTGTAACTCTCCGCCCCTTCCGCCCCCGCCGGCATCTGGGATGCATCCCAGCCAACGCAGTGCCTGCGCACGAAATCCGCGTCGTACAGGCCCTCGCTCAGCATCACGTACGCCATCGCGCTCATCATCGCCGCGTCCGTCCCCGGCCGGATGGGGATCCACTCATCCGCCAGGGCCGCGGCCGAGAGCGAATGGCGCGGGTCGATGCACACCACGCGTGCCCCGTTCTGGCGCGCCAGCTTGACGAAATAGTCCGAGTTGGTGCCGTCGCGCATCTCGGCCGGGTTCCAGCCCCACATCAGGAAGTATCGGCTGTTCAGCCAGTCTTGGCGCTGGTTGCCCGTCACCAGCGTGCCGTAGACCGTGGGCGTGGCCGCGTTGATCGCCGCCCACGAATACGAGTTGTACGTGCCCAGGCAGCCGCCGTACAGGTTCATCAGCCGCCGGGCGGTCTGCGAGCCGTTCAACTGGTTGTACGAGCCGGTGCCGTAAGGCACGAACAACGCCTGGTTCCCGTATTTCCCCCGTACCCGCTCGAACTCCGCCGCCATCCTGTCCAGCGCCTCGTCCCAGCTGATGCGCTCGAACTGCCCCGCCCCCCGCTCCCCCGTGCGCTTGAGCGGATACAGCAGCCGCTCGGGATGGTACTGCCGCCGCAGGTAAGCCCTCCCCCGCGGGCACGCCCGTAACTGCGGCGCCGCCAGCCTGTCCGGGCGGTCATCTGTCTCCAGGTGCGTGATCCGCCCGTTCTCGACCTGCGCGCGCAACAGGCACCGCCCCCCGCAATTATGCGCCGGGCACCCAACGCGGATCTTCTGGACCATATTGTGCTTATTTATGATCAAGATGAGGCCCACAATACCCGATTACTATTTTTTTATCTTCGAAATCCCATTCAAAATGAATCCGAATTGTTTCATATGGACTGGGCTTAACACCTATTCGTAAGTGTTTCATCATTTCTACATCCTGCCCCTTATACATAAAAGTTCGTAATTGTTTTGCTCTCTTGTTCTTTTCGGCGGTATCCGACTCGTTTGCTGCGTACGTATTTCCAAAGACTGCTCGAGCATCCGTATCCCCCCTCCCATTCACAAGTGCTTCCCAATATTCGGTCGACAATTTCCATAATAATTCAAAAGCTTTTTTCTTATCTCGGAAACCATTTGATTGATCTGCGGATTTCCATGCTTCGTCCAGTACTACTATCCGCTGTGGAAACACTTTAGTAATTATTTGTAAAGATTCTTTTGGAGTAAACGATTTACTGGCAATCTCTAAAACATCATATAAGTATCCAGGGATGATTTCGGCCGCCGTCACCTTACTTGAATAAGACATAGATTGTTTAAGGCTTTGGTGATCATAACCCAGTTGTTTATTTTCTTCATCAAGTCGAGAATATAATGCCTCCCAATTATTTATCTCTTCTTGCAACTGCGCTATTTGTTTATCAAGGCCTGATGTATATTCCTCTAGAAAGTTTGTATACTCTGTGCTTTTTCCTGTTTCTTGAGCTTGGTTGCGTAGGCGCTTTAATTCGTCTTTTCTAATGACATCTGCTACTTTCTCTGGCGTTATATGGCGCCAAGAATTTGGCAAGTTAATCCTATGTAAGATTAAGGACAATATCTCACGTTCTATTTCTATGCCGGATGATAATAAATTGTTAATTGCATCTGGTGTTAATCTCTTACAAGGAAAATATGTATCCCCGCGGTACGTGACTTGTGGAAAAATTATATTGATAGCTCCTCTCCACGATACATATTGGTTTCCTATTATTTTGCCGATTTGAAATGTATCAGTGCCTACAGGTATTTGAATAACTTCCGCAATACTCTCTAGGAAAAATCTTAACCTTTCAAAATTTAAATTATATGTTCCATCTTCTTTGGGGCTTATAAGAACAATCGGGTGTTTTCTTTCAGGTTGTTCAATTGTGTATCCAAATGCTGCTGTTTCCCAATTGTTTTCTAAGGGAATCACTGCTAAGCCTATTGTTTCAGGTGATAAACTGCATTTTCTAATAATCTCATGCACAACATATGGTACTGTTGGTTGAATATTACTTTCTACGCGCGCACTGATCTCATCTGTCTTAAGTAAAATACTGCAATCCAGTTTATCTACATCTTTTTCCTTCCATAATCCAATCTCGGTTATCCATTGTCGTCCCGCTGTGTCTTTATCCCCATGGCTGAATCTTATGGCGTGATAGTAGGGAATATCTGAGTGCGACTTGATAATTTGAACCTTACTACCATCGGCTAACTTATGCAATCCGTCTTCTAGGAGCAACTTTGTCGGAACCTCTGCATGGGACTTTTGTGAAAGCCATTCTGCTACAATTCTAACAACGTTGGTGGGGTCTTCATCTGGACTAAGTCGAATCATTGTGCTGTAGACTAACATTGTATTCTCCAAGGTTTTTCTATTGGAATTAATTGGCTATACAAAGCTAAATTTAAAATTTACTTGGAAATGTTCTGTGAACCAAAAGCAATGTTCTTGAAATGGTATTGAATGTATTCTGATTAATTTTTTATTGTTGTATTGCAATATGGGTGTGTAATTTGAGCGTTGTTCGGTTCTCCCAAACCGCCATCTTGTTTTCTGGTGATATGGTCAACAGAAATTGAGTTTCTATGAATCAACCCTCCGCAAATTTTACATTTCAAAGCTGTTCTTAATGCGTCACGAATGTAAGCTTCCGATTTTGTTTCATTTGAAAAATCTCTTCCATATTCGATAATTTCTTCAGGTGGGATTTGACCAATATAACTATATTTTGGATCTCTAATGATTTCTTGGATAACATCTTCTTCTTTAGTACTAATTACAGCGTAAAGTAAGTATTTGACAAAAGCAAGCCTCTGGTAGAAAATAGGCAGATGAACAAACAACACGTACAACTCAGTCCAACAGATCGAGAGTATCTTGAAG
>CAYLXB010000004.1:0-95914 GCA_964387495.1 uncultured Anaerolineaceae bacterium | reverse complement strand
AATTTAAAACTTTCATCCAATGCCTGGCCGCAATGCAGGCAATAAGCGTATACGTGAGCAGTCTGTGCCTGAATATGTTCCGGGATATCGGATAAGTCTTCCTCGGGCCTCTTAGATGCCGCCTCCATCTCTGGTGAAGCAACGGGAGATGGCACTTCAGGGCGGCGGGCATAGTACAGCATGAAGACTCCAACCAGGAGCAGAGCACCGCTGCTCAAAAACAGGCCGCGCCAGGGGAGCAGCGTCCCCAGCGAGAACAATACCAGAAAAATCACCAACAACATTCCCAGCAGCCTCCAGATCCGCCGCCAGCCGATGGCAGAACCCAGGAAAAGGAACTGAAGTCCCGCCACCGACAGCAGGGAGATGACAGAGGCCGGAATAATCCCCAGCATGCCGCTGGCGAACGTCAGCAAGGGGTAAAACAATGCGAGGCCCAAGCCTGATAAAAGGCATACTTCCAGGCGGAAAGGCACTCCCGCCAGTGACAATAAACCAGCCAGGCAGGCTACGAACAATCCAACCAGAAAGGGGGCAAAACCGGCCAGCCTGCGGAAGTCATCCTGGAGCAAGGCAATGCGCTGTGCAAAACCCAAGCGGGTAGGCAGGGCGAGCTGGATATCCCGATCGGCGATCAAACCGGTATAGTTCCAGGTAAATACTTCACTGCCATCTTCCGTGACACGGTCTGTTGCCGGCAGGGAAGTTTTCGGTACACTGCCTCCATCCAGTCCATTGACAACAATCTCGATATCGATGGGAATGCGCTGGTCATGGGGGAGTCCGTAGGAAAAGCTGTTGGCTCCGTTTGCCTTGTAACGAATGGTCACCTGGCACACTTCGTTCTCCTGCAGGATTGTCTGCCAGCGGATGCCCTTCGTTGTATAACCGGCGTCCGCAGGTTCTTTTCCATTGACGAAGAGCTGCACGTCATGCAGAGTCTCTAGATTGCCCGGGAATGGAAAGAACAGTTCCACACTGGTATCTGAGGAGGCAGAACCAAACAAACGATATTGTCCTTCGAACTCCAGGTCGTAAATGGTGGCACTGACACCCTGCTGTTCCTCGTACCGCGCAGCAAGGACAGCGCGGACGCGGCTCTCACTGTTCGGCATCAATGCCAGCAGGTTTTCCCCTCCCGAGGCTCCATCAGCCTTCATGAAATTCAAGGTGGGGGCATTTTGGGTGAGGCTGCGGGTGCTGTTGTGACTCAGATATTCCTGTTGCGCATGGGTGAAGATACGCTGCGGCAGGCTATTGACAGTGAAGAGATACGCCAGAAGCAAGCCGGCAACTCCCAGGGACAAGACGATGTTGATGATATTTTTACGCATACCAGTCTCCAGTTTTTGTTGGTGAAGTTGAAAAATGGAGGTCAGTGCTCATTTCAATCCAAAGGTCACGCCCACCTCGGCCCGGATGGAGATCTGGCCCAGGCTGACGGGGCCAGTTTCGCCCAGGGCGCTCTGGGCTACACCGGCCGGCTCGGCATTCTGCACGGTATTCTGGGTCCACAGGTCCCGGCTGCTCCCGCCGCCATATCCGCCATAGCCCCAGCCGTTGTAGTAGGACCAGGTGTTCTCGCTGATGTTGAGCACACAGGCGGTTTCCGTCCCCAGGCTGTGCGTCATGGCCTGGGCCTTTTCCCGGGCCGCTTTCAAGGCCAGTTCACGTGCCTGGTCGCGGTACTTGCGCAGGTCACTGGTGTAAAACTCGACGTTCAGCACCTGGTTGGCTCCGGCCTCCAATGCTGCGCCCAGCACCCGGTTGGCCTTGCCGATGTCGCGCAGGGTGATGGCAAGGGTGTTGTTGATGCGGTAGCCTTTGATGCGCAGGGAGGAATACTCTTCGTAAACCGGTTCGATGATGTACCAGTCGGTGGCAATATCATTGCCATCCACGCCCTGGGCCTTGACAGCGGCGACAATGCGGCCGATGGCTTCCGTATTGGCGGCCTCGACCCTGGAAACGGTCGAGCCGTTGGACTGGACGCCCAACTGGATCAATGCCCGGTCGGGGGTGACGTTGACCACGGCCGCGCCGCTCACCTGGATGCTGCGGCTGTTGTCACAGGCCGGGGGCGCCGGCTGGGCGGTGGGTGTGACAGGTACGGGGGTGGCGCCCTGGGCGGCAACCGGCAAACCGGAGGCAAACAGGACCACAACCAGGGCGGCGGCCAGCGCCAGGACGGACAGGGTGGAAATACGTTTCATGGGAATCTCCTGACTTGATCGGTGTTGGATGCAACCTTGTGAAGGTTATATCCATGCTAGCCCATCCCCCTGTCAGGAGTGTGTCAGTTTTCAGGCGGTTGGGTGGCAGGTTGGGCCGCCAGCCAGAATTTCACGGTGGCCCCCTGCCCTTCCCGGCTTTCGGCGGCCACACGCCCGCCGTGCGCCAGGACCAGGGCCTTGACAATGGCCAGCCCCAGCCCGGCGCCGCCTGCCTGGCGGGAGCGGGCCGCATCCACCCGGTAAAAGCGCTCAAAGATGAAGGGCAGATGCTTTTCAGGGATGCCCGGGCCGCAGTCGCTTACGGCGCACTCGACCTCCGGCCCCGCCTTCCCGAGTGAAACAGTAACCGCCGAGCCTGCAGGGGCGTGGCGGATGGCATTTTCGAGCAGGTTGTCGAGCACCTGGGCCAGGCGGTCGCTGTCCCCATTCACGTGCAGGGGTGTTTCTGTGTCTACACGCAATTCCAACCCGCGCCCCGCGGCCAGCGCCGAGAGGGTCTCGCAGCGCAACCGCGCCAGGCCGGTCAGATCGAGCGGCTGGAGGTGCAGCTGCAGGGCGCCGGCATCCGCACGCGTCAGCACCAGCAGGTCGTTGACCAGGCGGATGAGGCGGTCGGTCTCGCGCTGCATGGAGGCCAACAGCGGGCCGCGTCCCTGCGGGTCGTCCACGGCCCCATCTTCGAGGGTCTCGACCGTGCCCTTGATGACGGTCAGCGGGGTACGCAGTTCGTGGGTCACGTCAGCAATGAAGGCATTCTTCGCCTGCATGGACTGGCGCAGGCTGGCCGTCATGGCATTGAAGGACTGGCCCAGGCTGTGCAATTCACGGATACCGCCCTCCGGCTCCACCTGCTGGTCGAGGTCGCCGGAGGATACAGCCTGTGCAGCGCGGGCAATGGTTTCGATGGGCCGCGCCAGACGGCGTGCCAGCAGGGTCCCGGCCCAGGCAGCCAGCAGGACGGCCGCCGCCAAAGCCCCGGCCAGTTGGAGGGTAGCACTGGCCGGCAGGCCGCCGGCAGGCAGGGGGGTGGCCAGGTAGACCAGGCCGCTGATGGAGCCGTCGCCCGCATAGACCGGGGCGGCGGCATAGAGCACGCGGCGGTTTCCCGCCGAGGTTACCCGGCGCACAGCAGTGGCAGGGGTTCCGGACAGGGCAGAACTGATCTCAGGACGCAGGATCAATTCAGAACGGGAGAGAGAGCGGCTGTTTTCAGCGAGTGGAACGTTCCAGTAGCCATCGTCCGCCGGGTCCGCCAGGTTCAGGACCACGGCATCCTGTTCCGCCAGGAGGTGGGTGTGGATACCCGGAGCAGTATTGGAGACCTGGCTGTAGGGTTCGGGGTTCCCGGGCAGGGGCTGGCCCTGCAGGGCGGCGGCTGTCAGGCGGGCCTGGGCGAGCAAGTTCTCGCGTTGGGTTTCGAGGTACAGGCGCTCCACCGCCAGCCAGGCCAGCAGGGCAGCTAGTCCCATGCCGGCCAGCAGGATGGCCAGGGTGGTCAGGGTCAGGCGGGTGCGGAGGGAAGTGCGCATGAGAGCAAATCGAAATCCGGACTTCACAACTTGAAACGGTAGCCCACGCCGCGCACCGATTCGATGCCGTCGGCCTCCGTACCGGCGGCGCGCAATTTGGCGCGCAGGCGTTTGACGGCGCTGTCCACGGCACGTGTATCGCCGGCAAAATCATAGCCCCAGGCCTGTTCGAGCAAACGCTCACGGGTCAGGACACGCCCGGCATTCAGCAGGAGCAGGTGCAGGAGATCGAACTCCAGCCGGGTCAGGTCAAGAGCGGTTTCGCCAACCACGGCCAGGCGGGCGGCAGGGTCAAGGATCAGGCCGCCGGGGCCATGCAGGCGCGGGGAGGCTTCCGCTGCCCCCTCTTCCGGCCCGGCGCGGCGCAGGACGGCCTTGATGCGGGCCATCAACTCGCGCACGCTGAAGGGCTTGGTAACGTAATCATCGGCGCCCAATTCCAGGCCGACCACGCGGTCGGTCTCCTCCCCCAGCGCAGTGAGCATGATGACGGGCACCTTGCTGGTGCGGCGCAGTTCCCGGCAGACATCCAGCCCGTCCACTTCGGGCAGCATCAGGTCGAGCAGGATCAGGTCGGGAGCCGAACGGCGCGCCAGATTGAGGGCCGTGCGGCCATCCGCGGCAGTCAGCACCTCGTAATGTGCTTTGCGCAGGTTATAGGCCAGCAGGCCGCTGACGGCGGGTTCATCATCCACCACAAGGATTCGGACGGGCATGGCTTAAGCATAACATGAAATTGTGGCAGGAGTGTGTCAGGCAAGGTGCACTCTGCGGCCGGGCAGGCCCTGCGCCGGCTATTGACAAACCGCCGCCTTTGGTTTACACTATTCGTAGTTGAATAACTACTCTTAATGTTTAGGAAACAAACTATGAATAAATCGATACTCTCCAACCGTCCCCTGATCACCATCGGCATCTCAGAATCGGTCAGCAATATCGGCAACTGGATCACGATGATGGCTGTGTTTGCCATGGTAGTCTTCCGGGGTGAGGGCGGCGTCACCCAGAGCAGCGGCATCATCCTGGCCGGGCTGCTCCCCACCCTGCTCTTCAGCCCTGTTGCCGGGTGGCTCTGCGACCGCTTCGACCGGAAATGGCTGATGATCGGCAGTGAACTGGCCTCGGCCGTGATCACCACCGGCCTGATCTTCGTCCAGCGCCTCGAACTCATTTACGCCGTCCTTGCCCTGCAGGCCGTCTCCATCGCGATCATGAGCCCTGCCCGCCAGGCGACCCTGCCAGACCTGGTGGACAAAGACATGCTCACCCGGGCAAATGCTTTCCTGCAGCAATTATCCGGCATCATCAAGGTCACCGCTCCCATGCTGGCCGGGCTGGTTCTGTCGCTCATCGGGCCGCACCAGGCCATCATCCTGGATGTGGTCTCCTTCCTCCTGTCTGCACTGATCCTGACCCGCCTGCCCGCCCTGCCCCCCCACCGGGAAGAAAAGCCGGCCCAGGCGGATGCCCCGGCAGTGCGAACCGGGCTGGGCCAGACCCTGCGCGCCTCGGCCTCCTTGCGTCTGCTGTTCGTTTCCACCTTCCTGGCCATCTTCGTCATCATCGGTTTCGATGTGCTGACGCCGGTGTATGTTCGGGATATCCTGATGGCCGACGAGGGCTTCTACGGCCTGATCATCGGCTGCGTCGGGATGGGCACAGTGGCGGCCTCCCTAGCGCTCATGCTGCGGAAGTCCAATCCCAACCCCTGGCACGAACTGATTGCCGGGCTGCTGTTACTGGGTATCATTGCCGGCAGCATGTTCGCCGCCATTCAAGCCGGCAGCACGGCCCTGGCACGCGGCCTGATCCTCGCCGGCTGCCTGCTGGGCGGCATCGGGAACGGAATGGTGAATATCCAGATCAGCACCCTTCTGCAGTCACAATCTCCGCCGGCTGTGCTGGGCCGGGTCAGCGGCGCCTTCCAAGGCACCGCTGTGGCGGGACAGTTGAGCGGCCTGCTGGTCACCCCCCTGCTGGTCCCCGGTTTGCTCCCAATGGGCGCCTACTTCGGGCTGGCAGCCCTGGCGATTTTCGGACTGTCCGTATTCATCACCGCCAGCCTGCGGCATACCCGCCCCGTTTCCCCGGTCCCCCAACTGGCAGTAAAATAACGTACAATCAGGCCACCGGAGGGCATAATGGATACAGACCAAACTCACCAGCCTGGAACATGGTCGATCGGGCGTTCGATCGTTTTGGAATTGGAGACGGCTCTTTCCACCCTTACCAATCAACGCCTGTTGTCTGCCGTGGTCATGGATGAATTCCAGATGGTGGAAGCAATTCCCAAAGACTGGCTGTCCGCCTGGCGGGCATTGTGGGGGAATGCCAAGACCTACCCGTTTGCGCTGGAGACCGCCGCCCGGCTGGCGGGATTGGCGGAAGGGGATGATTATGCAGGGATCACCCTGGCCATCCGGGAGCTGAGCACGGAACGCGCCCTGGAAAACCTGGAAGCCCAGGCTGCGGTTCTGGGCCTGCTGCCCGACCCCAACCTGCCCCCGGCGGAACGCCTGCAGGACCTGGCCATGCGCCAGGCCGTAGCCAAGTACGAGGCGGTTGGATTCCCCGTCAGGCCGGGGAGCGAGCGCCACCAGCACCTGGAGCGGGAAATCAGGAGCGGGTTGAGGATCATCGCAGGCGGTGACCTGCACGCCCGTTTCTGGCAGCTGCTGGACCGCTTCTTTTATGAAACCTACCAGCCCTGGCGGGTGACCCGCCTGGCAAACATGGAGGAAATGGCAGGCCGCGCCCGGGCAGCCCTGGGGTCGCAAAAGCAGGCCCCGGCGCTGGACTGGCTGCCGATGCAAAGCCCTGTGCTGCGCTATCCCGAATTACAAACCGCGGTCAAAGAAGGCCGCCTGCACGTGTTCTTCTGGGTGGAGCCGTTCGGCCTGACAGATACCTGGTCGTTGGAACCGGGCTACCTGGCAATCCCATTCGCCAAGGCGGGCAGGCTATACGAGAATTTTCAGGCGCTTTCCGGTGAAGTGGCCGCCCGGGCAAGCGCCCTGGGAGACCCCACCCGCCTGATCATTTTGCGCCTGATCCGGAACTTCAGCATGGTGAACACCGAGATCGCCAATTTCCTGGGGATTTCCAGGCCGACCGTCAGCGTGCATGCCAAGATCCTGCGCGAGGCCGGGTTGATCCAATCCCGGCAGGAAGGCAGGCTGGTGCGGCACGAGATCGTCCCGTCTGAAGTCAGGCGCTTATTTCGGGACCTGGAGGATTTTCTCGACCTGCCGGAAAAGTAACCGGAAGATCGGCCCCCCTGCCAATCGACAGCCATCCGTCCCTGGATGGCTGTTGCCATTATTCCGCCCATACTTCCACCAGTACGGCCCGCACCACCCGGCGGCTGGCATAGATATCGCCCATGGACTGGTAATCTTCACAGGTGACCAGCGTCACCCAGTCCAGTTCTTCATGTTTCAAAACAGCCTGCAGGTTGCCGGCAGGAACACGGCTGGTGCTGCGCACCGCATACACATACACCTGCCCGCCGCTGTGGATGCGCACCTGGTCTCCGTACTGCAATGATTTCAGGCTGGCAAACGGTCCGGGTTGGTTATACGCGTCCCAAACATGGGCGGTGATGACCGTATTGCCGGCCCAGGTGGGATAGGCTGTGCCCTGCAGCCAGCCCGCGGACTGGCCCAGCCAGGAGGTATCCCATCTCCCCGCCTGCAAGGGAACACCAACGATATCCAGATCCAGGTCCAGGGCCGGGATTTCCAGCCACAGGTCCGTATCTGCATAGGTCAGAGCTGCCGGCTGCTCGGGCAAGGAGGTGACCCGTCCGGGGGCAAAGCCTGTGGAAGGCAGCTCATCCACGGCATCCACAATGAAATCAAGCGGCGAGTCGGCGCCGTCGTTCAGACGGTTACCGGCCGGGTCATAAATCGAGGTGGTGCCGCAGGCATACAGCCAGTAGTAGCCATCCGGGAGTGGATTCTCATCATTGACGTTCAAGGTCACCAGGAAAGGACCGGCGCCGCCATTACTGGAGTAGATGGCTGAATTGATCGGGATACGTTTGTCGTTCTCCGAATCCATGTTATTGCAGCCGGTGGTTGTGAAGTTTTCGTTATCATCCTCCACCAATACGTAGTTGGCCGGGTTGTTGGCGGCATTAGCGCTGCCATCCGCAAGCACATCCTCGCTGAACTCGAGCGTTATTTTCTGGAAACTGACCAAGAGAAGGCCATCATCCTCCGGGAAGTTATTATCCCCATAAAGAACGGTTGGGAAGGTGGTATCAATGGTATAGGCCTGCCCGGTACCAATGGAGGGGTTCGGCCCCAGGGGGTTGCCTGCCAGGTCAGCAATATCGTTGGAGGCGGCAAAATCCAGGCCAAGCGTGCCATTCTCCCCCACCCCTGCGAGAACAACGTTGTAAACGCCCGGCCTGACTGCATTGACGGCATAGAGCCTGGCAGTGACCGTGCCGGTCGCGGCCGTTTCGAAATCGGCCGGGTCCACCTTTTGCACAGTCTCACTGAAGGTAACCTGGAAAACAACTTTGTCAACATTGGTGGGAGAGACAAACGGTTCCCGGCGCAAGATGGAAATCACTGTCGGGGCTGTTTTGTCATAGGTGATCACAAGCCGGGAGGCAGCCGTGCCAGCATTCCCTGCTCGATCCGCCAAGCCCGCCGAGGCCAGATTAACCGTCACCACGCCGGGGGCGGCAGGGGTCACAGCAAGGATATAAGCCGCACCAGAACCGGAAAAACTCCTTACGGTGCCGTTGCCAACTCTAATATCCCCAAGGTCAAAGCCATTAACCTGTTCGTTGAAGGTGATCGTTACGAAAATGGGCGAGTGATTGGTGGGACTGTCCGTTAAGCTGGTAAGGGTCGCTACGGGGGGAGTTGTATCATACGTGGTGGAAAAGCGGGAAGCAGCCAGGTTAAATTCCCCATCCGGATCAATGGCCACCCCGGCAGCAATGTCGAGCGTGACCTTGCCATTTGCGGCCGGGGTGATACTGGCAGTGTAAACCGCCCCGGCACCGGAGAAATTACTCAGGGTACCATTGACAACCACAAGATCTTTGGCGTCGAAGCCAGTGACTGGAATGCTGAAAGTGATCGTGACCGGGATGGGAGAGGATTTGGTAAAGTTTCCCGCCGGGCTGGTGATGGTCACTGTTGGAGCACCCAACACGGAAAAATCTGCAGCCGGACCTGCGCTGATCTTCCATCCCCCCAACACAGCCTGAGCAGCAACGGGGGATGGCATCCAAGCCAGAAGCGCAGTAACGATCAAAGCCATCCCAAGCCTGGCAACGGGGGAAGAAGCATGCAAAGGATTCGAACCTGTCAGCTTGAAAAACATATAAACTCCGAATACAACCGTCACACCAGTCCGGTCTGTGGCGTATAAGGTTTTGGATCATTCCTCTACAGCTGGAGCTGACCACACACAGGCTGGTCACATTTTATGAAGACAGGCGGATTATACTTATGGCAAAAAATTCCGTAATCGCCCCTACAAAGAACCACATAACTTTAACATAATCGAGAAACCAGCACTTGCGATGCCCAGGCAGGTATAATCAACCCATGCCGCACCCACTCGCCAGACCCAAAAAGCCACAGGGGCAGATCACGCGCGGCAAAACCGCCCACAACCGCCTGCGCCAGGTAGATAATTTCGTGCTGAAATATGATCCGGGCCTGTTGAAGCGCGGCGATGGGAAATTTGCGGAGGCGATCTTCCTGGACCTGGGGTACGGGGCAGAAGCAACCACCACATTGGAATCGGCGCAACGCCTCCGACGTATCAACCCTACTCTGGGGGTGCTGGGAGTGGAGATCGACCCGGAGCGCGTGGCGGCAGCGCTTCCATTCGCAGACGAGAAAACCTGGTTCCGGTTGGGCGGTTTCAACTTGCCCTTGAATGAAGGGGAATGCGTACGCCTGATACGGGCATTTAATGTACTCCGCCAATATGAAGAAACCGATGTTCTCATGGCCTGGGGGCAGATGGCGCACGGTGTACTGCCAGGCGGCCTGTTGATCGAAGGCACATCAACGCCCACTGGGGCAATCTGGGTGGCCAACGTACTGCGGAGAACCGAGGCAGAAACAGCCTGGGAGCAGGAAGCATTGGTCTTCTTCACCAACTTCCGGCATGGTTTCGATCCGGTGGATTTCCAGGCGGTACTGCCAAAGAATTACATCCACCATGTGACACCAGGGGAGTCGATTTATGACTTTTTCGCAGCCTGGAAAGCCGCCTGCGCCGGGAGCAGTCCAGCCAAAGCCTGGGGAGTGCGCCAGTGGTTTGCAGCCGCGGCTGAAGGACTAGCAAAGCGGGGTTACCGCATCAACACGCGGCGCGCATGGCTGATGAAGGGCTGGATGCTCTGGGAGAGGCCTGACAGATAAAATTACTCGGGGTCCTCGCCCAAAACTCCAAAGATCGCCCAAAAGCCTTCCTTTTCCAATACATGATAAAACTCTTCCGATACGATGAAATCGGTGCCGGGGATCTGGACCATGTGCGCGTTCGACTGGGCGGAAAGATCGTTGCAGATGTCAGACTGGCCGGGGCTGGAGGCACAAAAGACTTTGGCCTCCGGGTTGGCCTGATTCAGTTCGCTGGCAAAGAACTCAAATTCGTCCTCGTAATAGCCGCCAGGGGAGACTACCAGTGCTGCCGGGCAGGCGCCAGGGAACTGCTTGTTCAACTGCCAGCAGGAATACACAGCAGCGATGCCACCTTCGCCAATCCCCATTGAAAGGATGGCTGCAGGATTTACACAGGGCTGTTCGATGGCAGTCAGCATGGCTGCTTCCGCATCCAGGAAAGGCTCCTTGGCATCCCCGGAGAAGATGATCCGTGGAACCAGGGCAGCCCACAAAAAGCTGCTGCCGGGCTGCCAGGCTCCAGGATTGGAAGAGAAATCATAATTACCTCGATTCTGGAACCAGGCGGCAATACCCATGCTGGCTGTTATGTTGTTGCCAAAAATAACCGCTGCTGGGGCACCAGGCGGCAACGGGGGATAGTAGATGGCCGTACCTTCACGTCCGCCAAGGGGCGTAAGATTGACCTGCTGCGGTTCAGCCGGTGCGCAAGCAGATGGGATCGGAGTATGGGAGGGCGTTGGCGGCGTGAGAGCCAACGCAGCCTGATAAGTCTGGGTGGCGGCAATGGCAAGGTTGTAACGAACCTGGTTGGCTGCCTCAGCCTGGGCAGTGAGGCTCTGCGAAGAACGGGTTTCCAGAATTTCGAGATCACAAGCACCCAGGGGAAGAGACAATATCACCAGCACAACAAGAACCCGGATCATTTTGCATCGCATGGCAACCTCCTGCAGGGATGATTGGAATCAGTCTAGCACGGCAACAAAGGGTTGTCAACAAACCAAAGTGTAATAAAAGCCGGGTTCCGCATGGAACCCGGCTTTTTGGCTTTCTGTATGGAAAATTTCAGGTTACCTGACGAACTTCCAGGCAGCAGGCAGAGCCAGGGTTGCCACAACAATCTTGATGGCATCACCAATGACAAAGGGCAGGATGCCCATGAGCAGCGCTTGGCGGAGGCCAAGGAAAAAGGCCAGCCAGCCGGCGCCGCAGGCATAGATGGCCAGGGTGCCGGCCAGAAAGGGCAGGAACGAAGTGCGCAGGGAGCGCTCAAGACCGCGCTCGGCGAGGAGTCCGGTCAACCAGGCGGCAGCAATGAAGCCAAGCAGATAGCCCAGGGTTGGGCCGGCCAGGTAGGCCAGGCCGCCCTGGCCGCCGGCAAAGAAGGGCAGGCCCAACCCGCCGAGCAGGGTATAGAGGGCCATGCTGGCCAGGCCGCGCCGTGAACCGAGCGCTGCGCCAACCAGCAGGACGGCAAGGGTCTGCCCGGTGAGCGGGACGGGGGTGAAGGGCAGCGGGAGGCGCACCTGCGCAAGAAGTGCAGTAAGCAAGGTGCCGCCCAGAATCAATCCAAGATCGCGCAACCAGGCGGAAACCCGCGGGAAGCGGCACAGTGTGAAAGCAGGAGCAATGGTTGTATACATAAAATTTCCTAAAAAATGGTTTCAGAGGAGTTAACCCCGGTGTCCCAACAAAGGTGACGGTCACCTCGGGGAGTGACCGTCACCTGTTTTGCCGGTTATTTCTTCTTTCCGAATTTCTTCCTGAGGATATCTTCCAGGGTGGGCTGGCCGATTTCCTGGAGTTCATAGCGGACACGCTGGGCGGGCTTGTCGAGCTTGATGACACGGGTCAGGTCGATGGGGGTGCCGATGACAACCAGGTCCACGTCAGCTTTCTTGATGGTGGCTTCCAAGTCTTTCATCTGAGCCGCGCCGTAGCCCATGGCCGGCAGGATGGGCCCGGTCTTGGGATATTTCTTGTAGGTGGCGGCAATCGACTTGACCGCGAAGGATCGCGGGTCGACAATCTCAGCCGCACCGAAGCGGCGGGCGGCAACGTAACCGGCGCCGTAGGCCATCTCGCCGTGGGTCAGGGTCGGGCCGTCCTCGATGACCAGGACGCGCTTGCCCTGGATCGCAGCAGGATCATCCACGAAGAGCGGGGAAGCGGCTTCGATCTGGATGGCTTTCGGGTTGACCTTGCGGACGTTCTCACGCACCTTGATGACCGCATTCGGGTCGGCCGTGTCGACCTTGTTGATGACAACCACGTCCGCCAGCAGGGTGTTGGTCTCGCCGGGGTAGTAGCTCAGTTCGTGGCCGGGGCGGTGCGGGTCGACAACAACGATCTGCAGGTCTGGAACATAGAAGGGGAAATCATTGTTGCCGCCGTCCCACAGGACGATGTCAACTTCCTTCTCGGCCTGGCGCAGGATGGCCTCGTAATCCACACCGGCGTAAACAATGACACCGTTGTCAATATGCGGTTCGTATTCCTCGCGCTCTTCGATGGTGCACTCGTGTTTGTCGAGGTCCTTGTAGGTCTCGAAGCGCTGGACAGCCTGCTTGACCAAGTCACCATACGGCATGGGGTGGCGGATGGCTGCAACCTTGTAGCCCATCTCGCGCAGGAGGAGTGAGACGCGGCGGGTGGTCTGGCTCTTGCCGCAGCCGGTGCGGATGGCGCAGATCGAAATGACAGGCTTGGTGGACTTGACTTGGGTGTAGCTGGGGCCCATCAGGCGGAAGTCGGCGCCGGTGGAGAGAACCAGCGAAGCCTTGTGCATGATGACTTCGTGGGGGATATCGGAGTAGGCGAAAATAACCTGTTCGACCTTGTGCTTCTTGATCAAGGAGACCAGGTCTTCCTCGGCATAGATCGGAATACCCTTGGGATACAGGTCGCCGGCCAGTTCCTTGGGATAGGTGCGCCCTTCGATATCGGGGATCTGGGTGGCGGTGAAAGCCACAACTTCATAATCCTTGTTGCCGCGGAAGAAGGTATTGAAGTTGTGGAAGTCGCGCCCGGCGGCGCCCATGATGATGGTCTTGATTGGGGACATGCAATTTTCTCCTTCAGAGAGTAATGAATTTCAGCGCATGGCCGCATGCCAGCCTGAGCCGCGATGCCTTTGGGGCACAACGACGAAGAGTCTCCTGCGCTTCGGAGGGAGAACCTTCGCTCCCTTCGGACACTCAGGATGCCATACGAAGATTTGCTGATTGTCGCGGCGGAATACGTCCGCTACGTCACATCACTTCTGGGGCTGTGATGCCCAAAAGCGCCAAAGCATTGGCAAGCGTCTGCCGGGCAGCTGCCACCAGCCGCATACGGGCGAAGCGGACAGCCTCTGAATCAGACTGGATCACCGGCACAGAGTGGTAAAAACTATGGAAAGCATTCGCCAACTCATAGGCATAGTTGGCCATGACCAGTGGGCGGTATTCGCTGGCAGATTGTTGGACAGCAGCCGGGAAGCGCGCCAGCACGTCAATCAATGCGACCTCGTGGGAGGATAATTCATAATTGAAGTCAGCGGCCGGAGGAACCTGGCCGGCCTTGCGCAGGATGGAACTGGCACGCACATGAGCATTCTGAATGTACGGCCCAGTACGGCCCTCAAAACTGAGGGCCTGGTCCATATCGAAGACCATGTCGCGATTATTGTCCACAGAAATGAGCGAATAGACCAGCGCTCCGAGACCGATCACGCGCGCCACGTTCTGGTGTTCAGCCTCGCTCAGGTCGGGTGCCTTGGCCGATTCCACGGCCAGGACACGGCGGATGGCTTCATCGAACACATCCTTGACGAGCACCACGCGGCCCCGGCGGGCAGACATGGCGCCTTCCGGCAGGCTGACGAATCCGTAGCCCAGGTGATGACATTTTTCAGCCTGTGGGAAACCCATCAGGCGCAGGATGGCAAAAGCCTGCTGGAGGTGCAAACTCTGGCGCACATCCACCACATAGATGGAGCGGTCAGCGTGATATTTTTCAAATTTAACCCTGGCAAGCGCCAGGTCCTTGGTCAGGTAGAGCGAAGTACCGTCAGCGCGCAGGATGACATTGGTGCGGTATTTTTCCTTGGTCAGGCCTAATTTCTCGTCGATCCTGACAATCACCGCCCCACCCTGTGGACGTTCATCGTCAGCAATGCCCCGGACAATCAATTCCTCGGCAATCTGCTTGGCGGGTTCATCAACATCGCTTTCGTAGAACCAGACATCAATCTGGATATCGAGGGTGTGCAGGATGTCGCGCAATTCATCCAGGCTCCACTCACGCGTCTCCAACCAGAGCTTGCGAACAACAGGGTCACCAGCATCCCATCTGCGATATAGTTCGCGCCGTTCGGCTTCGTAAGCTTCGCGCTGTTTTTTTTGCTCAGAGGTTTCATTTTCCTGAGGCTCAAGCAATTTGACTGCGTCAACGTAAATCTTTGCCAGCCATTGGCCGCGTTCGTGGATGCCCTGCGGCTCCTGGCCGCGGTGGAATTTATCATAGGCCCAAAGTACAGTGATGACACTCAAGCCAATATCGCCGGGGTAGGCAACCCGCAGGGTATCGTAGCCGGCATACTGAACGATGCGCGCCAGCGCCTCGCCCAGAGCCAGATTACGGGCATGGCCGATATGGACGGAGTGATGGGTATTGACATTGGCATACTCCACCATGACACGCTCTCCCTGCGGGGCGCCGCGGCCAAAGTCCAGGCCCTGTTCCAGGATGATATCCACCACGCGACGGGCATATTCGGAAGTCTTAAAATACAGGTTAAGATAACCCTTTACAGCCTCCCGACGGCCAATGCCCGGCTGGTCCACCAACAGGTCACACACCTGCCCGGCAATCTCCTGGGCACGCTGGGACACTGGAAGTCCCTTCCCCCGGCCGGCACGTGCTTCGTCGGCAGCAGTCTGGAAGAAGGAAGTGGAAATACCCCACTCACCACTGGCGGAGATGGGACTCCACCTCAGGTCGGTCAGCAGGATATCCTGCCCGGTGCAGAATGCCCGGATCCTGGCTTCGATGGCTTGTTGTTCCTGGTTGAACATATGCACTCACTTTCCATGAGCAAAGCGGGATTATAACACGCACATTCCCGGCTGAAATTGTGCCTATCATCACAAGCGCAGCCATGAGAATATCACCTTTTTGGCCGGACGGCTGACACAGAGGAAATATACCGTTTTGCAGTGATGTTTAGCAGCGCACTTGAAGCGCGCAAAAGCGGGAGCGCCAGATGGGCTCCCGCTTTGAGAGTAACGGGCAAAGGCAGGAATTAAGCCTGCGATTTGACAGCCGCCAGGCGCTTCATGAGGCGGCTCTTACGACGAGCGGCATTGTTCTTGTGAATGACGCCTTTGCCAGCGGCTGTATCCAAGGCGCTGATGGCTTCCATGACAGCGGCCTGGGAGGCATCCAGGTTTTCACCTTCCAAGGCAAGGCGGGCATCTTTGACTGCCGCGCGTGAGGTGCCGCGCACAACGCGGTTGCGAAGGCGACGCTTTTCGTTCTGCTTGTTGCGCTTGATTTGTGACTTGATGTTTGCCAACTTGCTTCCTCCAAAAAATCTTTCGATACACAGGCGGCTCGGATGCCGCGAAGAAGAATTTTACATGAGAGCGCCGAATTTGTCCAGCGTCACGGCGTGGCAGTTGCCGTCGCCGTGGGAAGTTCCTCACCCGGCGTGGCTGTGGGGATATCAGTGGCGGGCGGAGTCACCAGATTGAGCGGTATGATCAGTATCTGCCCGACGAAAATATTGTTCAGATCCTCGATATCCTTGTTCTCTTTCTGGATGGCTTCGACCGTGCTGTTGAATTTCTGGGCAATGAGGCCGATCGTATCGCCCGGCTGAACCGAATATTCAATCTTGGTACCGCGCGGCAGGCCGGTGGGAATGGGCGTGGCAGTTGGCAGTTCCATCCCGGGATTGGGAACACGGATCGTTTGACCGACAAATATGACCGGAGATGCCGGGTCTATGGTCGGGTTCAGGGCCAGGATCAACAGGACGCCGTTATCACCAAGATTGAACTTCTTGGCAATCGCTTCCAGGTTGTCGTTCTCTTCAATGATGTAATCGAACGGCCGATCAGGGGTAGGCGTAAAGGTGGGCGTAAACGTGGGAGTAACCGTAGGGGTTTCGGTCGGCGTGGAAGTATTGGTGGGTGTGAACGTCATCGTAGGCGTAGGCGTATCAGTAGCGAAGATAGCATCCAGCGGTTTCGATGGGCCGGTCAACCAGATGACCAGGATGACGATGCCGGCCAGACCCAGCAAGGCAGCAGCACCCCAAATGATGTAGGGACCGGTCTGTTGACGTTTGCGGTAAGAGGCGATGACATCGCCCGTGCTGGGTAGTTTTTTCTTGTTCATGACAGTCCTTTCCAGTCATAAGGCGCAGGGATTTCCCACCCGGCGCGAGACATTGGCTTATTCTACCTGATGTTATGCAATTTTGCGAGTGCGCAAAATGACATCGCCATTTTTCACAAAGGGCAGTATACTCTGCGCAGCATGCATACCAAACGCTGGCTGATCGCCTCCCCCATCACACCTCAGGCCCGGCAAAACCTGGCCGGTTACCCACCCCTGCTGCAGCAAATGCTTTTCAACCGCGGCTATGCTACGCAGGCCGAAGCCGAGGCCTTCCTGGACGCTCAGGCAGGCTTCAACAGCGATCCTTTCCAGATGAGCGGGATGGAGGCCTGTGTCAGGCGCATCCGCCAGGCCCTGCTGGAGGGCGAAACAATCGCCATCTACGGTGACTATGATGTGGACGGGGTGAGCGCCACGGCCTTGCTGGTGCAAACACTGGAGGCGCTGGGAGGAAAAGCCCGCCCTTACATCCCCAAACGCATCGATGAAGGCTACGGCCTGAATCCCGATGCGCTGGACACGCTCAAAAACGAGGGCACCGGGCTGGTTATCAGCGTGGACTGCGGTATCCGCTCACCAGGTGAGGCAGAACACGCCAAGAGTCTGGGATTGGACCTGATCATTACAGATCACCACCACCCCGCCAGTGAATTGCCGCCCGCCCACGCGATCATCAACCCCAAACAGCCCGGTGACGTCTACCCGGATAAGGATCTGGCGGGAGTTGGGGTAGCCTATAAACTGGCCGAGGCGCTGCTGTCGGAGGCCGGGAGACAGGCCACGGAAAGAAGTTTCCACCTGGATGACCTGCTCGACTTGGTGGCGCTGGGAACGGTGGCCGACCTGGCTCCTCTGAGCGGGGAAAACCGGCATCTGGTGCGGCGCGGGCTGGAGAAGATGCGCTCCACCCGTCGGCAAGGCCTTTTCTCCCTTGCCAATGTGGCCGGTTTGAGCCTCAGCCGCGTGACAGCCACGGATATCGGTTTCATCCTGGGACCGCGCCTGAACGCGGCAGGGCGGCTGGATTCTGCTCTGGCGGCTTACGAATTGTTGACCACTACAGATCTCAAAAAAGCAGGTGAATTGGCCCAGAAACTCGACCTGCAGAACCGCGAACGGCAAATGCTGACGCACCAGATCCACGAGCAGGCCGAAGCACTGGCGCTCGCCGAGGACCCGGCGGCTCCCATCCTGTTTGCCGTTGACAAGGGTTTCAATTCCGGCGTGGTCGGGCTGGCGGCTTCGCGCCTGGTGGAGAGTTTCTACCGCCCGGCCATCGTCGGCGAAAAAGGCCCGGAAACAACACGCTGTTCATGCCGATCCATCCCCGAACTGCACATCACAGATGCACTCGACCAGTGCACAGACCTGCTGGTGCGTCACGGAGGCCACGCGGCCGCAGCCGGCTTCACGGTCCGAAATGAAAACCTGGAAGCGCTCAAGGCCCGGCTGATGGACATTGCCCACCAGGAACTGGCCGGAATGGACTTGCGCCCGACCCTGGCAGCGGATGTCGAAGTGTCGTTGGCAGGCCTGCACCCTGACTTGCTGAAGTATCTGGCCCGCCTGCAGCCCACCGGTTACGGCAACCCGGAGGCCGTCTTCGTCTCGCGCGGCGTACAGGTCAAAAGCTCGCGCACCGTGGGGGCAGATGGCAAGCACCTGAAAATGACCGTGATCGACGGGCGCATCGTCTATGACGCAATCGGTTTCCGCCTGGGGCACCTGCAGTCAAAACTGCCCCCGCGGCTGGACATCATGTACACCTTCGAGACGAACGAATACAACGGGCGGGTATCGCTGCAATTGAATCTGAAGGACATAAAGCCAACAGGCGCGCCGGATTAGATGGCGGTATTCCCGGATTCAGGGAATTCCCTCTTGACATTTACATACATACGTGTTAGTATATATGCAAGGTAACCAATGGCCCGAAAGACGAAAGAAGAAGCGGAACGAACCCGCCAATCCCTGCTCAAGGCTGGGCTGACAGTCTTCAGCCGCACAGGCTACACTGCAGCCACCCTCGAAGGCATCGCCAGGGAAGCCGGCGTGACGCGCGGCGCCATATACTGGCACTTCGGCTCGAAAGCGGAACTGTATTCGGCCATGATGAACGAATACTCACAACGCGGCGCACAGATTGTGCAGGCGGCAGCGGCTGAAGGCGGCGGTTTTGCAAACGTCCTGCGGCGCGTTTTCGTGCGGATGCTGGAAGCCGTCGAAAGCGATCCGGCCCTGCGCGAGGCCATGCAGGTCAGCCTGTTCAAAACCGAACGCACACCCGACCTGCTCCCCCAGCAACAGCATCAAATCGAGTCCACCCGGGCCTTGCTGAAAAGCATCGCGGTCACCATGCAGCAGGGCATCGACAGCGGGCAGGTGCGCTCCGATGTGGACCCGGACGAGATGGCGCGCGCTTTCCTGGCTCTGCAAAATGGCGCCATCTACCTGTGGCTGAACGACACAGAGTCTTTCTCCCTGGCAGCAAGCGCCCCAGCTCTGGCCGAAATTTACCTGCGCGGCATCCTGCCGTCTTCGTAAGCGCAATATTTTTTTGCACAATAAATATACATTCTTGTACGTATAAATAGGAGATAAACATGAAGTCCAATTCCACCCCCTCCGCTTCCGCAGAAATCCAGGAAGTCCATTCCCTGCCCCTCTCGGTCTTTCTGCACCTGTTCCCGGGATTGCTGATCGCCGGCTTTTACCTGCTGGTTGCCGGGCACGTGATGGACGGCGGCTGGCCGCCCCTGGCCGCCATGCTTTTGGCCATCCTGTGTGTTGCTCTGCCGGTCGAACTTGGCGAATTGCTGCGCCGCGGCCGCCGGCAAAACGGCAGCTGGTCTCTGCGAGGCATCCTCGGCAACCAAAAGCCCCTGCCTGCCTGGCAGTACCTCGCATTTACCCTCGGCTTCCTGGTCCTGGCTTTCTTTCTCTCCGGCGCAACCGGGATCCTGGAAGGCCGAATCGGCGCCTGGCTGAGCCAATGGCTGCCGGAGTGGTTCTTCCTGAGCAACATGAACGCCTATGCCGCCTACTCCAAAACCATCCTGTGGTGGACGCTGGCCGGCAACCTCATACTGAATGGCCTGGCTGCACCCATCGTGGAGGAACTATACTTCCGTGGTTTTCTCCTGCCGAGACTCTCTCGCTTCGGAGGCTGGGCGCCAATCATCAACGCCGCCCTGTTCACCTTCTACCACTTCTGGCAGCCCTACGCCTACCTCAGCGTCCTGATTGTACTCACCCCCCTGGTCTACCTGGTCTGGCGCAAGCAAAACCTGATGATCGGCATCCTGGCACACTGCGCCCTGAATATCGCCGGAAACCTGCTGCTGTTTGCAGGCATCCTCGGAAATTAAAAGCAAAAACGCGGATCCGGCCCTCAAAGGGGCAGCAGCAGCCCAACGGCAAAACTCACCAGGTTCCGCAGGAGGCTCAAGCGCCAGGCTTCCCCCAAGGTCAACCGGTTGGAAGGAAAGGCTGCAAGCCATGCACCTTCGGCCGCGAACACCAGGATTTCCGCGCAGAGAAGGACCGGGAAATACGGGCGGGGAAAAAGTGTCAGGACCATCCACAGCCCCATCTGGGTCAGGACATTCACACACAGGCCGGTGACAAGAACACTGGCCTGTGGCTTTCTCTGGGTATGGCAGTACAGGCTGTCGACAAGAGCCTCGATCGCCAGGGTGATGAGTAAGGTATGGATCACGCCTTCTTTTTGAGGCGCCGCAGAACCAGGATCAAGATGACGACCAGCAGGATAATGGCCAGGCAGATGCCTCCTGCACAGACCAGGGGCCAGGTCTGTATATCCCCCGGGTTGAACTTCTCCTTAACCACCAAGTCGGTCTTCTGGATGGTCACCTCGTAAACGGCATTGAACTGCCCCGCGGTGAAAACATTGCTCCGGCGGACAACTCCATCCGAAAAGGTGATCTCCAACTGGTTGTAATCGCTGAAACCGTAGGCATGGGCGCTGCAATGCAGGTCCTGGCAGTTAATACCCTGCGGGCCCAATCTCTCCAGGGGTCTGGCGTTCCCGCAATCAGGATCATCACACTGCAGTAAGATACCGGATGTGATGGCCACAGGCGCACCAGCAAAGTCCTGGACAAAGGTAAAATCCATGCTGGGTTTGGGACCGGTGTCGGCAAGGACAGAATGGGAGGGGAATGTGATAACAAACAGGAAAACCAAAAGGATGAAAAAGCGGGTCACAGGTCGCATGTCAACCTCTTCGAACCAAAACAAAACGCCTCAGGCCGATCTATAAGCCGCATTCTGTCCAGCAACAGGGGAATCCCTGCGCCTGGGCAGTCATCTCTCTGGACGGAGCGTCACCGCTCCATTCTAGCGGCCTACCCGGGACTGGTACCCTCTCCATTGGAGGGACACATAAGGATGCGAGCAGCCTCCTCCCATCCACAGATGGTTTCGTCCCTGCTTGGCCTTGCTCCCGGCGGGGGTTACCTGGCCGCCCACATTACTGCGGGCGCCGGTGGTCCCTTACACCACCTTTTCACCATCACCCCGATGCTTGCGCACCAGGGCTGTTTTTTTCTGTGGCCCTTATCCGGCAGGTTAACGTCTCACGACGGTTTCCCCGCCCCGGGTGCTATCCGACGCCGTGCTCTATGGAGTGCGGACTTTCCTCGACGCAGACAACGCCGCGCCGCGACTGCCCGACCAGCCTGAGGCAATCTCATGATACCCCGGCACAGGCCGGGCGTCAACCGCTGAAATCAGCAACCAGCAGCATCGAAGATGGGAACAAAAGGCTGCAGGGGAGCGTCATTCTACCAATCTGCAGGTTTACCGGTCAAATGTGCAACGAAAACGCGGCAACTGCGTTATATATACAAACACAGGAGATACGTTCAAAGACCCTTGAAAGGAGGCCGTCCATGATTATCTTTATTGCCACCAGCATTTTGATCGTGTTCGTGATCATTGCCTGCGCAAACCTGATTTGTGCCCAGTTCAACCCGGATGACCTTCGCGATATGGGAGTCGGCCGCTAGCATAAACCACGACACACAGGCCCGGGCGGGTGATGCCGCTCCGGGCCTTTTTGTTTACATCCGCCGGACTCCAGTGAACCCTCTTTGTCTCAGATTTCCACCTGCCTCGTTAAAAGCCGCATGGCACCCTCGACGAAGACCGCCGTGCCAATGGGAAGGGCTGACTCGTCCAGGTCAAAGTGCGGGCTATGAAGCACACGCTCATCGGGCAGGCTTACTCCCAATATAAACATTGCACCGGGGGCCTGCAGCAAGAAAGCCCCAAAATCCTCTGCACCCAATTCCTTATGCACCGGCAGGACATGTTCCGCTCCCAGCAGGTCAGCGGCCACATTCTTGATCAGGTCGGTGACGTCGGGATGGTTGATCATGGGAGGTGTGCCGATCTCGAACTTCAGCTCGTACTCGCCTCCCAGCGAACGGGTCAACTCAAAGGCACGCTTGATCTCAGTGTGAATCTGCTTTTGCACCTTCATATCGGTAAAGCGCAGGGTGCCGGTGACATCCACATGCGCTGGAATGACATTTTCCGCATAGCCGCCGTGCAGGGAGCCGATGCTGACCACCGCCGGGTGGAACGGGTCGAGCCGGCGTGAGACAATGGCATTCAAGGCCAGAATGACATGCGAAGCCATGTAAAACGGATCCACCGTCTCGTGAGGTTTGGCACCATGCCCGCCCCGGCCCAAAATGCGCCCAAACCATGAGTCAACGCCGCCACTGGCCGGTCCGCTCTCGATGCGGATGTCGCCGGGCGCTGTCGCAGGGTCCACATGCAAGGCCAGCACGGCATCCACAGAGTCCATGGCACCAGCCTCGATCATGCGAGGCGCACCGCTGATGCCTTCTTCGTCCCCCACCTCCTCCGCGGGCTGAAAGAGAAAACGCACAGTACCCGGGAAAACTTCTTTCGAGAAAAGCAGCGCGGCACCAAGGGCCATGGCTGTATGTGCGTCATGGCCGCAGGCGTGCATTGTATTGGCCACCTGTGAACGATAGGAAACCCGGTTCTCTTCCTGAAGAGGCAAGGCGTCCATATCGGCGCGGATGGCAACCACCGGGTTTCCCACCCCAAGATCGGCGACCACACCGGTACGACCGACTCCGCGCCGGACGCGGTAGCCCCAGCCAGAGAGGAGTTCAGCCACGCACTGCGAGGTGCGTTCCTCCTGGAAGCCCAACTCAGGATGCTGGTGGAAATCCCGCCGCCATTCGGTCAATTGAGCCTGGATTGCACGGGCCTTTGCAAGCATAAGCACCTCCAAAGTATTTGATCTATCGAACCAATTCCTTCTCCGCAGCAGACATGATGGCATCCAATTCGCGTTCCTGGGCAGGATCCAACGGCGCGACCTGATGTGTATTCAAGATACGGTCGGCCTCCGCCTGAGCCTGCTCGGCAAGTCCCCGGCGGCCGCCCCGATCCCAGGTTTCCCATGTGCCGCGTTCAGCCAGTTTTGTGAGCAGGATCTCGCCCGACTTCAGAAACTTGCTGGTGTGCCGCTGGCTGAGGAAATTGTGGGTAGTGTCCATCACCCGGGAGATCATTTCCACGCCAAGCGATTCTTCATCGGCAATGTAACCACGGCGGGCGCGCAAGACACTGCCAGCGAACTCATTATCGGCCACCATGAGCGCAAAGGACCCGGTCACGCCGGCCTCCATCTCGCCGATCCCGGAAAGTTCATCCGCCCCCGCCAGGGCAGGGATGATAACATTCAAACCGCGCTCAAAACCGGCCTGGATATCAAGACTATGCGCATTCGTGGAAAATCCATAAACATTTACCGGCAGGCCATAACGGTGCCCAATTTGAACTGTGCCAGCGGAAGCCAATCCCATCTCCACCCCGCCCCAGACTGAGATGCCGGTGCGCGGCTCCATCATTGCCAGGCGCCCACAGTAGATCAGCGGCAAGCCGGGGTGGACCAACTGGGCCAGCACCAGTGCCGAAAGGACCTCCGCATTCTGCTGGGCAATGGCCCCGGCAATCGAAAACGGGGCAGTCGTGCCAGCCGTTGGACAGGGCAGGGGCGCAAAGGCAATCCCATGCCGGGCAATTTCCATAATGGCTTCTGCCTCATGGTCGGGGATCGACAGGGGACTGACCGGCGAAACAGCCAGGGTGAGCACCTCCGCCGCAGGTCCGATCACCTCGGCCATGCGCACCGCAAAACGGACTTCCGCGGGGAACTGCACCCCTGGACCCTGCAAGGGCTTGACAGTGTGAGGCAGGGCATGGCGGTACATGGCCAGCGACATCAGGCTGCCGGGAACATCGCAGGGAGTAAAAAACGGCGTGATGGTGTTGCAGTTGGGCAGGGCATCCAGCAAGCGGGTTGCAGCACACACATCCTGCAGGACGGCACGGCGGATCTGGCCGCCGCCAGAGTCGTAGATATCCCGGGCACCGCCCAGGTTGTGGAAATAGAGGCTGCCATCACCCAGGGTTTTGGCCGTTCCGCCGCGGCCGCGGACGGTGACGGTCTTACCAGCCGTAGTTATGGACTTTTCAACCAGGTCTGGTGGCAAAAGAGTACGATCCCCCTTGAAACTGGCGCCTGCTTCGGCAAGCAGTTGGCGCGCGCCAGTATGGGTGAGCACAACACCGGTCTCGGCCAGGATGCGCAGGGTAGCCTGGTGGATGGCCTCGACCTGCTCAGGGGGAAGGATGTGGAATTGTGACATGGAGCCTCCTTATTGGAAATTTACAGAGATAAATAATGACGAGCGTTGAGACATTATGAAAAACGGGACATGCGAGTTAAGTACCTCACACATCCCGTTCATACAGCCAGACAGGGATGGTCAGGTACGCGTGAGGATGCGTTCAAGGAATCCGGAACGACGGGTCTCCGAATCGATCAGGTTTTCGACCTTGAGAAAAGCGTGCCCTTCACCTTGGTAGAGAATAAATTCCACCTGCCGGCCAAGCGCCAGCAACCGGTCACGTGCAGCCACGGACTCACTCGGCGGACAGCGTGGATCGTTCTCGCCGCAAATCAACTGCACGGGCGCCTGGATTCTATCCAGGAAGAAAAACGGCGAGCGCGCATACCACAGGTCATAATTGTCCACTGGGTTGCCAAAATTTTCCAAATCCCAGTGTTGTAAATCAGAGCGCGAGTTGGCATGGCTGGTGAAATAATTCAGGAAAGGTACGACTGCCGACCCGCCAGCCCAAACATCGGGAAAACTGGTCAGGCAGACCATGGTCAGGTAGCCGCCATGGCTGCGTCCGGTTACAGCAATTCGTTGCGCATCAGCCAGGCCGCTCCGGACGAGGAAGTCCACACCGGCACGCACATCCCGCGCATCCACCCCGCCCAGATCGAAGCGGTTGGCATGCTGCCAGTCACGCCCGTAACCAGTAGAGCCGCGATAATTGGGCGCCAGTACCACCCAGCCGCGGCTGGCCAGATGCGCCATGAAGGGATACCACATAATGGAGAACTGCCAGGTCGGACCACCATGGATAACAATAACCGCCGGACAATCCGGGCCGGCTTGCGGCGGCTTGTAGAGCACCGCCGGAACCCGTACCCCATCCTGCGCCGGATAGGTAATTTCTTGGGACATGACCAGGGATTCAGGTGGCAAATCCGCAGGGAACGAATGTGTCAAACGCTTGAATGTGCCAGCCTGCGGAACGAGATGCCACAATGCATCGGGCTGGCACGGGTTATCGAAGACAAAAACCAGGGAGCGGCCATCCGGCGTGAACTGCGGGCTGAAATATAACCCCGGATCAACCTGGTAACGCAACAATTTGCCAGAAGGAGCCGTCACAACCAACCACTCCCTGGCACCTTCATGCTGGACAAAGGCCAGGCGGCCATCTGCCGACCAAGCCGGGGCAACATCGTCGCCTGCAGATGGGGGCAGCCACTGGATCTGAGCATCCACAAGATTATAGATACCAATCTGGTAGCGGCCATGCACATCAGAAGCAAAAGCCAGGCGGGTGCCGTCGGGTGACCAGGCAGGTGTGATGGCATTGATTGGGCCGTGCTCATCCCCAATTTGGAGCACAGTATCCCCTTGAATAGGGAGAATATCGCCAGCAGGAACAAGGCCGCGGACAGGGACAATATATGTACCATAGTCCTGGCCACGCCACTCCACAGTCACTGCCAGCCAGCGGCCATCCGGAGACCAGTGGACCTCCCAGCCAGGGTGGCCAACAGCAAACACACAATCCATGCGGCCGGTGGTGATGTCCAGAAGATAAGTATCAAAACAACCAGAAGGATCTGCCATGCAAGCGATCCGGTTACCATCCGGCGACCAGGCATATTTGGGCTGAAGGCTGAATTCAATGTCCGGCGTCAGGTCAGACTGCCGGCCCGTTGTAAGATCGAGGAGAAAGATATGATAACGCTCGCTGCCATCGAAATCCACAATAAAGGCCAGGGTTGAACCATCCGGGGAAAATTGGGGATTGAATTTTGCCCCGTTGCCGGCGGTAAGCAGGACAGGGTCGCTTGAACCATCAAGGGGAACCTGGTAAATCTCCCAGCGGCCAGTCTTATTCCAAGCAAACACGGCCGTCTTTCCATCTGGAGAGAGGTCAAAGCCATATTCTGTGTCCACACAGGGCACACGCAGAAGAGTGTCGAGATCAAGCATAGGATCTTCAAAGTGCGCATCCATTGTCAGCGCACCAAAAAGGAACGGAGAATATTGAAAAGACCCGGTTTTAAAAAGTAGAGGTCAGGCAAGATGGCAGGCTACCCAATGCGAGGGGGCAGCTTCACGCCATTCGGGAATCTCGACTTTGCAGCGATCGACAGCCTGCGGGCAGCGCGGGTGAAAGCGGCAGCCAGACGGAGGATGAATGGGACTGGGTACATCGCCGGTCAAAATCGTGCGGTGGCGGGCGCGATCTTTTTTAGGGTCGGGGATGGGAACCGCTGAAAGCAGTGCACGTGTGTAGGGGTGCAAGGGGTTCTCATAGACCTCATTGCGATCACCCAGTTCAACGATGATGCCCAAATACATGACTGCGACACGATCACAGATGTGGCGCACCATGCTCAAGTCATGGGCAATAAAGAGGTATGTCAGGCCAAATTTATCTTGCAAGTCTTCGAGCAAATTGACCACCTGGGCCTGGATGGAGACATCCAGGGCCGAGATGGGTTCGTCACAAACAATAAAAAGCGGTTCAGAAGCCAGCGCGCGGGCAATGCCGATACGCTGACGCTGGCCGCCGGAAAATTCATGTGGAAAACGGTTGATAAGCCGGCCGCTCAATCCAACCAGGCTGAGCAATTCCTTGACCCGCTCAGAGCGCGCCTTCTCATTGGTGATGATGCGGTGCACACGCAGAGGCTCGCTAACGATCGAGTTGACGGTCCAGCGGGGATTGAGCGAGGCGTAGGGGTCCTGGAAGATCATCTGCGCCTTGCGACGAATGGCCATCAGAGCCTGGCCTTTTGCCGTACAAACATCGGCGCCAGCAACGGTCACATGGCCGGAGGTTGCGGGGTAAAGTCCAAGCAGCGTGCGTCCGGCAGTGGTCTTGCCACAACCGCTCTCACCCACCAGCCCAAGGGTTTCTCCGGGTGCAATGCTGAACGAGACATCATCAACGGCACGCACGAATCCCACTTTCTGCTGGAAGACCAATCCGCTTGTGACCGGAAAATATTTTTTCAGGTTTCGGACAACAACCAGGGGGTCGGGTGTGCTCATCGCGGGGCTCCTGTGTTCACATCCACCCAACAGGCCGCAGTGTGCGTACCCTGCACAACCGTCAGGGGTGGGTTTTCATTCCGGCAGCGTGCCTGGACGAATTCGCAGCGAGGTGCAAAGGGGCAGCCATGCGGCTCAACCAGCAGGTTGGGCGGCGCGCCGGGGATGGATTTCAGGCGGCGCTCCCGGCGGCGGTCGACACGCGGCAGGGCTGCCAACAAGGCCAGGGTATATGGGTGGTGAGGATTTTCATATAAGTCATCTACATTAGCTTCCTCGACGATATAACCAGCATACATCACGATCACCCGCTCAGCCAGGCCGGCCACCACACCCAGGTCGTGGGTGATCCAGATGATGGCCATACGCAACTGGTCGCGTAAGCGTTCGACAAGTTCCACAATCTGGGCCTGGATGGTGACATCCAGTGCAGTGGTGGGTTCGTCAGCGATCAACAGGCTGGGTGCACAGGCCAGGGCCATTGCAATCATGACACGCTGGCGCATCCCGCCGGAGAACTGGTGCGGATAATCATGCAGCCGGCGCGCGGCTTCGGGGATGCCTACCTGCTCAAGCAATTCAACCGCGCGCTTCTCTGCATCCTCGTCCTTGAGATCGAGGTGTGTGCACAGGGATTCGGTAATCTGGCGCCCAATGGTCAAGACGGGATTAAGCGAGGTCATCGGGTCCTGGAAGATCATGGCAATCTCTTTGCCGCGCACATCTTCCATCTCGGATTCACTGATCTTCAGCAGGTCGCGATCGCGATAAAGCACCGTGCCGCCAGCAATCTCACCGGGCGGGATGGGGATGAGGCGCAAGATGGACATCATGGTGACAGATTTGCCACAGCCGCTCTCACCGACAACGGCCAGCGTTTCACCCACATTGGTATGAAGCGAGACGCCATTGACGGCATAGACCGTTCCTTCCGGGGTATGAAAACGCGTCTTGAGGTCGGAGACTTTCAACAATGTTTCTGTCATGACTGCTCCTTAGTCAGCCCGGCTGCGCGGGTCGATCGCATCACGCAGTCCGTCGCCCAGGAAGTTGATGCTGAGAACGGTCAGCAGAATCAAGAGACCGGGAAAGAACCACAACCACGGGGCTGTTTCCAGGTAGTTGTTAGCCCCATCAAGCATATTGCCCCAGGTAGCAGTCGGCGGCTGGACGCCCAGGCCGAGGAAACTGATGTAGGCTTCAGCCAGGATCGCATTGGCGACCCCCAGCGTCGCTGAGACAATAATCGGAGCAATACTGTTGGGCAGGATATGGCGGAAAATGATCTCAAAATTCGAGGTACCGGTGGCACGCGCAGCCAGGATGAACTCATTCTCCTTCAAGGAAAGAAACTGCGCCCGGACAATGCGAGCCAGGTACATCCAGCTTGTCAAACCAATGATCAACACGATCACAACCACACTACCGCTGAAGGTGCGGCCCAAAATGGTAATTTCGGGGATCTGCCCACCGAAGAACTTGGCCATGACGATGAGCAGAAAAATCTCCGGAATGTTCAGCATGGCCTCTGTGAAGCGCATCAGGAGGCTGTCGACCAGGCCGCCATAATACCCTGCCAGCGCTCCAACCAGGATTCCAATAAAATTCTCGATTAAAACGGCCAGCAGTCCGATAATGAGAGAAATTTGCCCGCCGTAAATGGTGCGCGCAAGGACATCACGCCCAATCGTATCCGTACCAAAAGGGTGCTCGGCAGAAGGCGCCGTCAGGCGCAGGGGTGTATCAGCAAAGTTGGCATAGCTTTCGGGGAAAACCAATGCGCCGCCAAAGGAATAAACGAACAGCAGGATGAGCGTTACCGCCCCAAACATGGCCATCTTGTGACGACGGAAACGACGCCAGACAAGCTGCCTCAGGCTGAGCGGAGGGGTCTCCAATTCATCGGGGAGCAGGGAGGCTGCAGGTGCAGGTGGGGGTGTTGTTTCCATTTCCATTTCGGCCTACTTTTCGTAACGGATGCGCGGGTCGAGCAAGGCATAGACGATATCGGTCAGGATTTGAAAGACCACGACCGCGATAGCGACCAGCATCAGAATGCCCATGATGACAGGCATATCCACCCGGTCGACATGATCGAGAAACAGGCGCCCCATGCCCGGCCAGGCAAAGATGCGTTCAGTGACCACGGCCCCACCCAATAGAAGCGGCAGGTCGAGGCCGACAACGGTCACGATGGGAAGCGAGGCGTTTTTGAGAGCGTGGATGAAAACCACATCGCGCCGCGGCAGGCCCTTGGATTTGGCCGTTCGGATATAGTCCTGACCCATCACTTCCAGCATGGTGCTGCGAATATAACGGCTGTAAGCGGCAAAACTGATGATGGAAATGCTGGTGACCGGAAGAATCATGTGCCAGAGCACCTGGGCAGTGGTCTTACCAGCCTGCGGGTCGAACATTCCAACGGTTGGCAGGTACGGCAGACCCCAGCGTTTGAAAAGAACCGCAAAGATATACATCGAGATCAGGGCAATAAAGAAAACCGGCATGGAATAGCCAATAAACAAAATGGCTGTGATCAGGTTGTCCATCGCGGAATACTGGCGCAAGGCTGAATACACCCCCACGAACAAGGCTCCCAGGATGATAACAAATTCAGAGGCAACCATGAGGATAAGAGTATTCGGCAGGCGCTCGCCGATCACCTCCAAGACAGGCTTGCGATTGAGCAACGAGGTGCCGAAATCGCCGCGCAAGACGCCTCGGCGGTTGCCCGGGGTCTCAGCAACGCCATCCCCGTCCAGGTCGGTCTTCGTCCAATCGTTGCCAAGCAACCAGTAGGCATACTGCATGTAAACAGGCTGGTCCAACCCAAGCTGCCGGCGGAGGCGCTCGTAATCAGACTTGCGCGTCACACGGCGCCCGCCCATGGTGGCCACAGGGTCCCCTACGTTCATCATCAAAATAAACAAGATCAGGCTGACGAAGAACAATAAAGGGATGCCTTGCAGCAGACGTTTCAGGATGTAACGACCCATCGCACTTCCCTTTCCGGCCGGTATGAGCAGGTCGGATGTTCTCCGGCCTGCTCAATGGTTTAAGCCTTACATGGTTATGGTTCCAGGTCCCACTCGGCAATGTTGAAGAACATGGTCACACCCGAGAACTTGACATTCTTGAGGCGCGGCCCCACTGCATACACATCCGGATCCTGCCAGAGGCCAATGATATAGACCTTGTCGTAGAAAAGTTGGTTTATCTTCGAAATGGTCTTCTGGCGCTCGGCTGCATCCACCTGGGTGGACTGTAACTGGATCAGGCTGTCAAGTTCCTCATCGCAAATGAAGAACCAGTTCTCACCGGTGGGATTCTCATCGGTCGGAATCTGATCGCAGAGCCAGTAATACAGGTCCGGGTCGGGGAAGAGCGGGCCGTCGGACCATTCCTGGATATCATATTCGCCGCGGGCAGCCGGACCATTATCGGCATAGCTGGCAAAGTAAAGCGTATCATCCACCGGAATGACATTGAGTTTAATGCCAACAGCGGACAACTGCTGCTGCATTACCGCCTGGGCATCCTGGCGGATCTCACGAATGGTTGTGGCATGGTCAATCTCGAGGTCCACGCCGTCCTTCTCACGCACGCCGTCCCCGTTGGCATCCACCCAGCCGGCCTCATCCAACAGGGCTTTGGCTGCTTCCGGGTCATAGGGGTAGTTTTCCAGCGGCGGGTTGTTGTAATACGGCAGGGCATCCCAGAAACTGGCCGGGACATTGGTGAGACCCAACAACAGGTCGCGGTTGATCCCCTCGCGGTCGATGGCCATGGCAATTGCCTTGCGGACATTGACATCGAACACGGCCGGGTTGCTTTTCTCCTCGTTCAAGGTAAAGAACATCCACTCGCTGTAGCCGTTCGGCTCGACCATGATGTTCAAACCGGCATCCTTTAGGCCGGGAACATCCGAATAAGCGATGAAGGTGCCCATGTCCGCGTCCCCGGCTTTCAGGGCTGCCACCTGCGAGGCGTCATCCGGCACAAAGCGGATGAAGATCTCATCCAGTTTTGCCGGCTCACCCCAGTAATTTTCGTTGCGTACGAAGCGGGCATAACTGCCAGATTCCCACTCGACAAAGTCAAACGGCCCGCAGCCCACGGTGGGATTGCGCAACCATTCGGCGTTATCAATGGTGCCATCTGCCTCAAACACCGGCCGCAGGATATGGGCAGGCAGGATTCCATGCCAGAGAGTGGCCAGCCAGGGCGCAAAGGGCTGGGCGAAGGTCACGACTACCGTTTGTGGATCAGGTGCTTCCACCGAAGTAATATAGTCATACGGGTAGGCCGTGGCGACCGTGTTGTTCGGGCTGACGGCCATTTCCCAAGTGAAGACGAAGTCATCGGCCGTAAGTGGTTCACCATCTGACCAGGTCAGGTCATCACGCAATTTTATGGTGATGACGGTGCCATCGGCGCTGATACCGCCATTCTCCGTGCTGGGGATCTCGGTCACAAGGCGAGGGAAAGGCTCGTTTTTCTCATCGAACTCCCAGGCCCAATGGTTGTTCATCTGCCATGTCGTCCAGACGAACCACATGCTGGTATATAAAGGAGCCAGTGTATCAAATTCCTGTGTATAGATCAGGGTGGCAACTTTACGTTCGGCAGGCTCGGGTGCGGTCGTCGCGGCCGGCTCTGCGGGCTGGCCTCCCGTTTCGGTGGGGACCACCTTTGGCCCGCAGGCAGTCAGGGCAAGGCTGAAGATTGTCACTATCGCCAACAAAACAGCGATAAAGCGTTTGGTATCCATACTTCTCCTCTCTTTCGTCATATGTTCACAGAACGGACCAAACCAGGGCGATCGCCTATCGCCAGGTATCAGTGCATAACCGCCCCTCCTTTCCAAGCGCGCAGGCTGGTATCACGCGCTCCGAACTACACAACCAGTCTCGTTGGCACACAGTCATTGTATATATTATATAACCGGTTCGTTCAAAATCCACACCGCGATTGTGTGGAAATTGCCTGAAAATCCCAAATTAAACTTACTGGCCGCGACCAGGAACGTCGCGGCCAGCAGAACAGGGGGGGGTCAGTCTTTGAGAGCAGGCAATTCATCCATGCCGGCGGCTTTTGCCAGCCCCTTGACCATGGTGACCAGCTCCTTCTCTGGACCGGCCCAGGCTGTTGGGCGCTGGTAGGCAGCCAGCAGTTGTTTGGCGCGTTCCTTCGCTCGGTCAAATGTATCCAGGCTGCCGGCATCCTGCCAGGCACGGATGGAACCGCGGTCGATGGCAGAGGAGGGCAGATACTGCTCCCGGGAGAACAGGCGCCGGGTTTCAGCCAGCTTCAGGAAATTCGCCTTAAAGTCCATGCCAGCGAACATGGCAGTGGCCAGCGGATCAGTCTGAACCTCGACACCGCGCACCATGCGTTGAGCCATGCCAATCGCCTCGGCATCCAATACCAGTTTCTCCGGGCTGATGCAGGCCAGGAAGTCCAGCATGCCTGCGCCGGAAATCATGTTGATGCCGGCCTGGGCGCCGATCATCGCTGAGACGCCGCTCTCCAAGCCGGCCTGATAATCCACAACCTTGCCATCAGTGGCGCCCAGGTAGGTGTGAGTGGGAAAACCCAACGACTTGCCGACTTGAGCGTAGGCGGCATCGATCATGGCCGTCTCAACGGCGCCCATGGGAGTGGTGCCCTGGCGCATATCGAAAATGGCCGGCGCACCGCCCCAAACAAGCGGCGCACCCGGCTGGGCAAGTTGGTGAATGACCATGCCAGAAAGCGACTCAGCCGCGTGCTGGACAACCGACCCCAGGATGGTTACCGGGCTGCCGGCGCCGGCCAGGGGCATGGAAATCATCTCGGCAGGGACACCCGCACGCGCCAGGTCAATCAGATTCTTCGAACCAAAATGGCTCCAGATGAGCGGCGGTGTGGGGCAGACATCAAAGACAGCCTGAGGCTTCTGTTTAAGGGCCTCACGCCCGCCGGCATAGATCGCCAGCATGTCAATCATAGTCTGCGTGGTACTGGCCGAGAAAGAACCGGTCACAACCGGTTTGGTGGAGTACAACAGGACAAGGTAGAGGCGGTACAGGTCGCCAATCGCTTTGGGAACCTCATTACAAACGATCGAAGTGGAAACCGCATCGTACTGCGGCAAACTCTCGGCAACCTTGAGCACGCGCACCAAGTCAGGAGTGTAGGATGTCTTATGCTCAAGCGTCTCCGGGTCAAGGATATGCACACCGGAAGAACCCGGATCAAATTGAACATGGTCGCCGCCGTAGATGACCTTGGGATTCCCGGCACGGTCATATAGTTTGAATTCGCGTGGGACACTTTTGAGCATCTCACGAACGATCTTCTCCGGGATGCGCACCACCTCGGTGGACTCATCCACCTGCGCACCGGCCGCGGCTAGAAGCTGCCGGGCTTCGGGGAGCTGGACCTTGATGCCCGGATCCAGCATCAGTTGAAAGGCCTCATCCAGAATCTTCTGGATGAGGTCAGGAGATAGAAGTTCCAGTTTAGGCTGCATGGATTATTCCTTTTCCGCCAGGGCAATAATACGCCCCAGTTCGGCACTCAGAGCCGGGTCAAGTGGGACAGGCTGGTGTATCGCCAAAATCTGGCGCGCTTTCTCCGTGGCCCAGTCCGCGGCACCATCCTGCTTCTCTTCCCATACATTATACGGGCGGCGGTCCATGAACTGAGGAATGAAGATATCCCGCATGTGCTGGCGGGTGTGTTTCTGGGTCAGGAAGTTACCACCCGGGCCAACGGCCTTGATGGTATCCAAAGCCAGGGTTTCGTCATTAACTTCGATACCGCTGATAACCCGGCGGACAATCTCGAAGATCTCACAATCCATCAGCATCTCGGCATAAGACCAAATGCGGCTGCCGTGCAGGAAGCCAACACCGAGAAGCATATCAGACATGACAACAGAAGCCATAAAGGTTGACAGGCTGTTGTCCACACCGGCTTGCCAGTTGGGGAATTTGGCACCGGTGGCGAAGGAACCCATCGAGAGCGGAATGTTGTAATAATCCGCCAAAACATTGGTTGCTGCACCAAATAGGAAGTCTTCCGGGCCGCCACCGGTGTAAGCGCCAGAACGCAGGTCAGAAGCAGTCTGAGCGGCAGCATAGAAGACCGGTGCACCCGGGAAGGCCAACTGCAGAAGTGCAGTGGCAGCAATCACCTCGGCATTACCGACCACCAGGTTGCCAGCCAATGTAGCCGGACCGGTGGTGAGGCAAGCCGCCATGGTCATGAAACCGGTGGGGATGCCCACTTCGGCAGCCAACAGAGCTGCATCCAATGATCCACCATCGTGACCGAGCGGCGGGGCCGTGCACTGCATCAGGGAAAGTACCGGACGCTTACGGAGAGCTTCACGCCCTCCGGCAATGGCCTCGGCCATTTCGATGGCAGCTTTGGCTTCGTGTTCGTTATAAATGCTTTCAGTCTGGACATGCTTGGTGGAATTTTCCCAGATGGCCTTGATCTCGTGTAAGCCGCGGGTTTTGGCGGGTTTGTCCTGGGCAGAGACGGGTACCCAGTGAAAGCCAACCTCATCAAGGTGATCAGCAACACGCGCAACCTCAACCACATCCTGTAAACATGATGTACGGCGCTGGCCAGTCTGCAGATCGATCACTTCGACACCGCAGCCATCGGTACCGACCCAGACATGGTTTCCATCCAGAGGCAGGTCCTGCTGAGGGTCTCGGGCAGATAGTGTATAAGCCGGAGGACACTTCTTGAGGGCCTCGTCAATCACATTGCCCTTAACCTTGACAATCCTGGTATCACGATCCACTGTAGCGCCATGGGCTTCCCATATATCCAGAGCGCGCTGGGATGGAAAACGCACACCTGCGTTTTCGATCACGTCGAGCGTGGCAAGGTGGATCTTTTTAATTTCTTCCGGGCTGAAGACCTGTAGCTTCAGACGAGGGTTGGTGACAGATTTCGGTTGACCGGGCATACAGGCCTCCAGATCAGTTGCCAACCAATTGCTTGGCAACTGCAACTGCGCCGACGGCGTCTTCACTATAACCGTCAGCACCGATTTCCTTTGCCCAGGCTTGGGTCACAGGTGCACCGCCAACCATCACACGCACCTGCGGGCGCAGGCCGCTGTCCTCCAATGCCTCAATGACATCCTTCTGCTTGACCATGGTAGTGGTCAATAGGGCGCTGATACCGACGATATTTGCCCCGACCTCGCGCGCCTTCTCGACGAATTTCATCACCGGGACATCCACACCCAGATCATAGACCTGGAAACCAGTGGCAGAAAGCATTGTAACCACCAGAGTCTTACCAATCTCGTGGATATCACCTTCAATGGTTCCCATGACTACCTTGCCGAGAATCTCGCGCTGGCTGCCCCGCTTGGCCAGTTCCGGCTCCAGCACGGCAACAGCAGCCTTCATAGCCTCGCCGGCGATCACCAGATCGGGCAGAAACATCTCGCCGGCAGAAAATTGCTCGCCTACGAAATTTACGCCGAGCACGAAGCCTTGATTGAGGGCGTCAAGAGGGTTGAGTCCCTGCTCAACGGCCTTACGCGCCAGATCAGCGGCCAGATCAGGGTCGCCGTCGATAACGCTCTGCTTCATGGATTCAAATAGGTCTTGACTCATTGCTGCCTCCCAGGAAATGTGTAAATCTGAGCCTTGCAAAGGTCACAGAGAGCATTTTTGGGCTGCGATGAACTGCACTGTGCGTCAATGTGCTCCGATGCGGATTGAAGTGTTCTGCATTGTAAATCGATGGGCGGTGGTGCGCTTCTCTCTGCCACAGGTCTGCCGACCTTCGCAAGGCTGAACAACAACTTGATTTTAGCGTTTTTCGCAACATTCGTCAACAACATAAACGTAATTCAGAGATAATTACATTTATCACCACGAATTCCATAGTAAAATCATTAAGTTCCAGCGATAATCGTTGCAAGTGAGGTGGCTCATGGACGAAATCGATCGATCAATCCTGCAAGTGCTACAAGAAGATGGGCGTGCTCCCTTTACCCAAATCGCTAAACGGGTAGGACTATCTGAGGCGGCTGTACGGGCGCGCTACAAGGGCCTGGTCGAGCAGGGTGTGGTGCGCACAGTCTCCATTGTGGATCCTTTCGCCCTGGATTTTCAAGCCCCGGCAATCATTGTGGTCACAGTCGAAGCCGGAAAAACCGAAGAAGTCGCACATGCCATTTCCGAACTGCCCGAGACCGCCTATCTTGTACTGACACTCGGTTCACATGATCTTTTGGTGGAGGTCTACTGCCGAGACCTGCAGCACCTGACCGAATTGGTTACACACCGCATCCAGAGCATCCCAGGAGTACGCAGTACAGAGACGCTCATGGAGGCCAAAGTCTACAAATTAAGCTACCGCTGGTCTCCAGCAGCAGAGAGCATGTAATTACTCACATGCAACCAATCCAGACTCCCGGCATTGCATCAGGGACCGGGAATCTGGCAATTGCTGCAAGATTCCCGGCCAGGCCCGGATAAATAAACCATAAAAATGTACTGCTCTCTACTTTTCCTTCTCTTACAAATGCGGTATCATCGGGTCACCCGCGCACAGCGGCATTCCCAGCCGCCAGTATTTTAATTTAATCTTGAGTAGGAGGTCCCCTTGAAAATCGTTGTATTTGTCAAACAAGTGCCCGATTCTGCCGCCAAAGTAACAGCAGAGAACGGGCAGGCGGCCTGGGGCGATGCCCCCATGGTCATCAACCCTTGGGACGAGTATGCTGTGGAAGCGGCGCTCCAGCAAAAGGAAGCGCATGGCGGAACCGTCACAGCCATCAGCGTCGGCAGCGAAAACGCCAAGGAAGCGCTTAAACATGCCCTGGCAATGGGCGCCGATGATGCCCTGTTAATCTCCGATCCGGCTCTGAAGAACCTGGATACACAAGCCGTAGCCCGCCTGCTGGCGGCGGTCGTCCAGAAAGTGGGCGGTGTGGATATGGCCTTCTTTGGGCGCCAGGCAATTGATGGCGACTCCGGCCTGACCCCCACCCAGACGGCCCGCCTGCTCAAATGGCCGGCGCTGACCCTGGCCGTCTCGATCAAGGTGGAGGGCGGCACGGTCAAAGTGGAACGTTCGCTGGAGGAGGGACGCCAGACAGTGAGCGCCAAACTACCCGCCGTCTTCAGTCTGGTCAAAGATTTCGGCGAACCGCGTTACCCCTCTTTCATGGGCATCCGCAAGGCTGCCAAGACTGAGATCCCGATCTGGTCGCTGGCCGAAGTGGGTATCCCGGCACCAGAATCGGTAGTAGCCTGGCCCACATTGACCAATCCGCCGAGCCGCGAGGTGAAATGCGAGTACATCAGCGGCGGCTCACCCGAGGAAATTGCCGAGAAACTGGCCGACAAACTGATCGCGGAGAAAGTACTATGAAAACCTGGGTATACGTAGATCATTTCAAAGGCAGTGCCCTGCCAGTCTCATGGGAAGCTATCGGCGCGGGCAAGAAATTCGGCCCGGTTACGGCACTCGTACTGGGGTCCGGCGTGGAAGCACTGGTCAGGGAAGCTTTTGAGTATGGAGCGGATGAAGTTCTGCTGGCGGATGACCCTGCTCTGACAGATTTCCGCCCGGAGGCTTTTGCCTCCACCCTTTCGGCTCTGGCAGCCTCCGCAACCCCGGAACTGATCCTTTTCCCAACCACAACGCGCGGCCGTGAATTGGCGGCAATGTGCGCCGTTGACTTGAATACCGGTGTGATCGTGGATGCAGTAGCCCTGGACCTGGCAGGCGACAGGGTTGCCGTCACCCGCCCGGTCTATGCCGGCAAACTGCTGGCCAGCGTGACCTGCACCACCAAACCTCAAATCGTAACCCTGCGCGGCCGCGCCTTCCCCAAACCGGAAGCACAACCCGGCCGCAGCGGGATACTGACCAAAGCCGCGGCCAGGGCAGAAGCCCTCACGACTGTTGAGGGTTACGGGGCCACCGAAGGCGGCGTCTCGCTGACGGATGCGAGTGTAATCGTTGCAGGCGGACGCGGCGTGGCAAACAACCCGGCGCTGACCCCGCCGGCCGGGCTGGACGAAAAGCAGGCAGAAGTCTGGCGCGCCCAGCAAGGTTTCAAACTGATCGGTGAACTGGCAGATACCCTGGGTGGTGCCATGGGCGCCAGCCGTGCGGCCGTGGACGCGGGATATGTGACCTATGCCCACCAGGTCGGCCAGACAGGCAAGCTGGTCTCGCCGGACCTGTACATTGCCTGCGGCATCTCCGGTGCCATCCAGCACCTGGCCGGCATGCGCGCCAGCAAGACCATCGTGGCGATCAACAAGGATGTCGAGGCGCCCATCTTCCAGGTGGCGCGTTACGGCGTGGTGGGTGACCTGTTCCAGATCATCCCGGCGCTGACAGCAACCTTGAAGAAGAAGCTGGCAAAATAGCGAGTTCCAACGCCCGTTACATCAGGCCTCCACTTTGCCAGTGGAGGCCTTTGATTTCCCTGCAAATTGGCAACAATGGGATCCGCAGAAAAAGCCCTTACCATCCCCATGGATGGTAAGGGGATGTCTTTTTCTTGACAAATGGGGGTATTTTGTTATAATCCAGATACCATCCCTATGGATGGTAAGGAGAAGGAAAATGCCAGACAGTGAAAAGATAACCATCAATATAAGTGCCGTGGATTTGGGCAAGGTGGACCTGCTGGTGCAGGAAGGCCTGTACACGAACCGGACAGATTTCATCCGCACCGCCATCCGTGCGCAACTCGACAAACACAACCTGGAAGTCCAGCAATCCATTGCCCGGCATACCTATGGAATTGGGATCTTCGATTATGGCCGTGCCGACTTGGAGCGTTTCGTCGCAAAGGGCGAGAAAGTCAAATTCTCCGTTGTCGGGCTGCTCAGGCTGGAAGACGACATTTCGCCTGAGTTGGCCGCGCAGGCAATCGAGGCGATACAGGTACGCGGCATCTTCCAAGCCAATGACAAGCTAAAAGAAGTGCTGGCCGGGAGAATGAAGTAAAACCCACCTAAATAATATTCAATCGGAAATAAATAATATAAATATATATTGACAATATTTAAATATTATGTATAATTATGTTTAAATATTACAATCCTATATCAACTATTTCAAGGCGCGTATGTCAAATTCTCCGATCACCTCCCAAGAATTTAAAGCCAACTGGCTGGGAAAGTTTCTTGCAATTTTCAGCGGACAGTCGCTTTCCCTGTTTGGTTCCGCGCTGGTGCAATTTGCGCTGGTCTGGTACCTGACCCAGAAAACAGGCTCGGCCACCATCCTGGCAACCGCCTCCCTGGCAGCCCTACTGCCACAGGTGGTACTGGGTCCGTTCATCGGAACCCTGGTGGACCGCCTGAACCGGCGCCTCATAATGATCCTGGCCGATAGTGTGATTGCCTTGGCCACGTTCGGGCTGATGCTGCTTTTTGCCACCGGCCGGGTTCAAATCTGGCACGTCTATGTAATCATGTTCATCCGGTCGCTTGGCGGAGCCTTTCACTGGCCAGCCATGTCTGCGTCCACCTCACTGATGGTGCCAGATGAACACCTGTCGCGGATTGCGGGCTTGCGCCAGGCACTGGAGGGATTAGTTGGGATTATCGCACCGCCGGTCGGCGCCCTGCTGATCAGCATCATGCCGACACAAAGTGTGCTGTTGATCGATATCGGCACCGCGCTGGTTGCCATCCTGCCCCTCCTGTTCATTACCATCCCGGAGCCAGAAAAGATCCAAGCACAGCCAGAAGAAGAAAAACTTTCCTACTGGCAAGACCTGCGCGCCGGCCTTGTGTACGTCAAGAGCTGGCCGGGCCTGATGGCCATCATCGGCATTGCCGTTGGGATTAATTTCATGCTCAGCCCCACCAGCGCACTGGCTCCCCTGCTAATCACCAAACACTTTGGCAAAGGAGCGTTGGAACTTGGCTTCATGGATTCGGCCTGGGGCGTCGGCATGATTACCGGCGGGGTGCTGTTGAGCATCTGGGGAGGTTTTAAGAGACGCATGGCCACATCCTTATCCGGCATCGTTGTCTTGGGCGCGGGTACTATTGCCGTTGGCCTCGCTCCGGCCAGTCTCTACCCCATGGCATTGGCCGGCATGTCCATCGTGGGTGTGGCATTGCCCTTTGCCAACGGCCCGCTCCACGCCATCCTGCAGGCGAGTGTCCGGCCAGACATGCAGGGCCGCGTGATAAGCCTTATTAGTAGCCTGGCCAGTGCAATGATGCCGATCGGACTGCTGATCGCCGGACCCATTTCAGACTATCTGGGTATCCAAATCTGGTATATCCTGGCAGGGATCTTCTCGCTGGCCATGGGTGTGGCAGGCTTCTTCATGCCGGTGATAATGGACGTGGAAAAAGGCCGCCAGGGAGCCTCACTGGATGCGGCTTATCCAAAGGCAGAAGTCAATGCTTCAACAGTAGATTGATGAACCCCATCCTCCTTAGGAGACAGGCCGCCCACTTTGTGGACGGCCTGTGCTTAAAAAGCAGGGCTGCGTCTCCGCAACCCTGCCATTCGCAAAACTTTCAACCGGGGTAAAGTCTTACGAAATAACTACCACGTTGGCGGCCTGCAAGCCTTTGGGGCCTTCTTCAATGGAAAATTCCACTTTCTGTTCGGCCTCAAGTTTGCGATAACCATCCATTTGAAGGGCGGAGAAGTGAACGAATACATCGTCCCCATTTTCACGGCCGATGAAGCCATAGCCCTTGGTGGCGTTGAACCATTTAACGGTCCCAACAAAACGCTCTGCTGCCATCTTACCTTACTCCTACAAGAAAAAAATTGACCCGTCACCTCGGGAGATCACTTACACAGTGAGGCGAACCGGGTACTGGCACGAGGTTATCATGCATGAGTTAGACTGTCAAGTGTCCAATGAAAGCGCGGCGTGTCAAGTGTCATATTTGGGGACCTAAAAAGAAGCCTGGTAACCATCACCAGTCTCCTTTCGCACCACTCCCGGACAAACGGGAGTGGAATGTAGGTATAATCGCTCCAGGTCAAGTCACGATAATACACGCAACCTCTGGCGTTCCCCGAAGCGCGGAGAACGTTTGCAGTATGACATCATCTTATGCTTGGCAGAATTTGGGCAATCACACAAAAAGAACTGATCATGACATTCCGCGACCGCGGAACGTTATTCATGATTCTATTTATGCCGATCATCCAGCTTGTCCTGTTTGCGTACGCCATCCACATGGATGTCAAACATATTCCAATGGTCGTAGCAGACCTGAGCATGAAACCAGATAGCAGGGAATACATTGAAGCGCTGGTGCAATCGAACTACTTTGACGTTATTTCAACCGTATCCAATCAAAAGCAAGTCGTCGAAGCAATCGATCGGGGGGAAGCAAAGATTGGAATTGTCATTCCTCGTAATTTTGCTCAAAAGTCGGCCGGGCGTGAGGCCAGGGTTTTATTCATTGTAGACGGTTCTGATCCCTTTACAACGCAATCAGCCTACAACGCGGCCAATCTTATTGCGCACCAGTACGCGGTCCAACTGGTATCAAACAATCTGGATCGCTCGGGGCTGGGTTCGTCTGGCGCAACATTTACGCCACTGAACGCGCACATTCGCATCCTGTATAACCCGGACCTGGAGGACCTGTGGTTCATGATCCCGGGCATGATCGCCATGCTCCTGCAAACACAGACCATCCTGCTGACTGCTCTGGCTGTGGTACGCGAACGGGAGGTCGGAACGATCGAACAGGTTTTGGTCACGCCCATTCGGCCAGCCGAACTTATGCTGGGAAAGACACTGCCCAACCTGATGATTGCAATCATTAACCTGATAACGATCATTGCGGTTGGGACAGCAGGTTTTGGGGTTCCATTTCGGGGAAGTTTTCTGTTATATCTCAGTTTGGTTATCCTGTTTGTTATCTCAGGCCTGGGGTTGGGTTTATTGATATCCTCAATTTCTCAAAACCAGCGACAAGCCCAACAATTGGCCATGATGTCCATGTTCCTGGGGCTGCTTATCAGCGGTTTTGTTTTTCCTCATTATTCCATGCCAAAAATCCTGCAGTGGATCAGTTATATCTTCCCGCTGACCGCGTTCATTCCAATCTCGCGCGGCGTGGTCATAAAAGGGATAGGTCTTCCGCTCCTGACAGACCAAGTCATCGTCCTGATCGTATACGACATCTTGATTCTGTTCTTTGCTGCCCGGCTCTTCAGGCAAACACTGGATTGAGGTCGCATGATTTCCAAAAGCCGGATGCGAATATCTGCTCTCATTCAGAAGGAAACATTCCAACTATTACGGGACCAGCGAACGCTGTTGTATCTCATTGGACTGCCCCTGGTTGAATTATTCCTGTTCGCCTATGCAGTTTCCCTGACCGTCTATCACATACCGACAGCCATTGCAGACCAAAGCCAAGACGAAAAAAGCCGGGAATTCATCCGGTCATTTGTGAATTCACAATATTTCGACTTCAGCCTGTCTGCCCAAGACGAGGCGCAAGTGAAACAGGCCATTGATAGCGGCAAGGTAAAAGCGGGTATCGTGATTCCACCAGACTTCTCAAGCCAGCTCGAGAACGGGAATGCCAGTGTTTTGATTCTGCTGGATGGGTCTGATTCATACAGCGTTCAATCTGGATACAGTGCGGCCAGCCTTGTTTCCCAAAATTATGCCCTGCAGATTGCAGCACAAAAAAACGAACGGCGAGGTGGAAAAACGATTCTCATCGCGCCGGCCACGCCCCTGCCGATCCAGGCTTCGTTCAGCGTTCTGTACAATCCAGATTTTCTAGACCTGTGGTTCGTCCTGCCTGCCATCCTGGGGATGATCCTGCAAACCGCGGCCGTTTCACAAGCCGCCCTGGCCGTTGTCCGGGAAAGGGAAATGGGCACCATCGAACAAATCCTGGCTACGCCCACCCGCCCGCTGGAGCTGCTGGTCGGAAAGTTGGTGCCCCTGGTTGGATTATGTTTGCTAATCATCGGGATCATCCTGGCCCTGGGCGTCTTCTGGTTTGGGGTACCTTTCAAGGGAAGCCTTAGTTTATATCTGCTGTTAACCCTGTTCTTCATCACCTCCACGCTGGGGCTGGGATTTCTCATTTCCACGGTTTCCAGAAACCAGCGGCAGGCCCAGCAGGCCAGTACTGTGGTGATGTTGTTCAGCATGCTGCTGACCGGGATCGTCTATCCGCGCACTATCATGCCTTTCGTTCCACAACTGATTGGGAGCATGCTGCCGCTGACTTATTTCATCCGCATCTCACGCGGCGTAATTATGAAAGGGGTTGGCATAACGGTTCTCTGGTCAGATATCGTTGCACTCGTAATTTACAGCCTGATTGCAATGATTATTGCGGCCCTGAGTTTCAAGAAACGATTGGATTAGGTCCCCGATGAGCGAGCCTGCCATATCGGCTAGAAACCTGGTTAAACTGTTCAAATCGTCCCGGGGTTCAGTCACCGCGCTTGACCATGTTTCGTTTCAAGTCAGACCAGGAGAAACTTATGGACTGATCGGCCCGGACGGTGCCGGCAAAACCACCACCATCCGGGTTGTGCTTGGATTGATGACACGCACCCAGGGAGAAAGTTCAATTCTCGGTCTGGATTCGATGCGCGACACCTACGAGATCCGCGAACGCATTGGCTACATTGCCCAACAATTCGTCCTGCTGGCCGATCTTACAGTCCTGGAGAATATTCGCTTCTTTGCAAAGATCCAAGGCGTGGAGCCAAATCAACAGAAAAAGAAAATCCCTGAACTGCTGGCTTTTGCCGGGCTGACCAATTTTACAGGTCGGCTGGCCGGGCAGCTGTCAGGGGGAATGAAAAAGAAACTGGCCCTGGCCTGCAGTCTGATCCACGAACCCCAGGTGGTTTTGCTCGACGAGCCGACATTGGGTGTGGACCCCGTGAGCCGCAGAGAGTTCTGGAATCTGCTCGGCAACCTGCGCGTGGAAAAGGGTTTGACTGTTTTTGTTTGCACACCCTACATGGACGAGGCTGAACGCTGCACCCGCGTCGGCTTGATGCACGCCGGGAAACTGATTGCCGACGATATACCTGAAGGTATAAAGAAGAAGATAACCGGTGACCTGCTTGAGATCGCACCCCATGATTTTGTCCTGGCCCGGAACCTGGTTGCATCCCTGAAGTGTGTTAAAGAGCTGCAAACTTATGGGGATAAACTGCATGTCTTCGTGGACGATGCCCTCCGAAGGAAGCCCGAAATTGAAGCAGAACTTTTCGCTCACGGGATCCGGCATGAAGAAATTCGCAGGATCGAGGTACGCATGGAGGAAGCCTTTATCAGCCTGATCCGGCAGCAAACGGACAGCAATGCCGCCTCGCAGGAGAAGAGATGAACGAAAGCAGGGCAATAAAGAAGCCTGCCATTCTGGTCAACGAACTTAGTAAACATTTCGACAAGTTCGTTGCAGTGGACCATGTCAGCTTTTCCGTCGAGGAGGGAGAAATATTCGGATGGCTGGGGCCAAACGGCGCGGGCAAAACTACCACCATTCGCATGCTGCTGGGGTTGATCAAACCGACATCCGGCCAGATGTCGGTGCTTGAATACAATCCTGCCAAAGAGGCCAAAAGGATGCAGACGCAAGTGGGATATATGTCGCAACAGTTCACGCTGTATAACGAACTGACCGCCGGCGAGAACATTCGCTTCTATGGACGTGTCTATGGCCTCACACCTGCTCAACTTGAACAAAGGCAGGCTGAAATCCTCCACATGGCAGGTTTATCAGGCCGCGCCAACGTGATCACTGGAAGCCTTTCCGGCGGCTGGAAACAGCGCCTGGCGCTCGGCTGTGCCATCATCCACCGGCCGCGGGTCGTCTTCCTGGACGAGCCAACTGCCGGCGTTGACCCGATCAGCCGCAGGGAATTCTGGGAATTGATCTACAACATGGCCAAGCAGGGTGTCACCATACTGGTAACCACCCACTACATGGATGAAGCAGAATTATGTCAGCGCGTGGGGTTTATCAGCCAGGGGCGCCTGGTAGCCGTGGATTCGCCTGCCTGCCTGAAACAAACCCAGATGCGCGGCCGTGTCCTGGAGATCAGTTCGCCAGCGCCGGAGCGTGTGATGTCCGTGTTGAAAGCCGCCCGGCAAAACCATACCATACCATTGGATGAAGTTGCCCTTTATGGAGCACAGATCCATGCCGTGATTCCAGATTCGGAGGAGTACCGGGATGCCATTCGCCGGACCCTGCAAGCGGCGGAAATTCCCATCATCGGGTTGGAATGGATCGCACCGACTCTCGAGGATGTATTTATTTCCTCGGTCAGCGCCGGACAAACGAAATAATAACGGCAGCACCCGGCTCGATGCCAGCAGGGAAATTGGTTGTGGACCTGATTACAAATCAGGCTCTAATGAAAATCAACAAAAATAGGCAAATTTTCGCCACCTACGTTCTTCTACGAAACCTTTACTCATAAAGCCGATTTGTACCGCGCAGGGCAGATATTGATGGTACCACAGCCGGTAAAGATTGGAGTGCGATCATGCTTTCACATCGTCGTCCTGATACGCTGCTTCGATTGCTTTTTGGCTGATGGATTGATAGGCCCCTCGCAGCAAAGTCTCCAATCCCGGTATGGAGACAAAGCCCGCTTCGCCCAGCCGCTTAAGCAAGGGCATCTCAACCCCAGGAGGGCGAATGGAAACCGAGAAGCCTTGAAGCGGAGCAGCGAATTCCCAGAATTGGGCTATCTGTTCTTCCAGTGGAATTACAATCTCAGGTTCTCCCAACTCTTCTTCGATTTCTATCTCTCCCCCCGCCCGGCGCTGGCGAAGTGCATCCATAACCTGTTCCTGGGTTCTTCCTCGTAAACGGAAGATCAGAAACGGATCTTCATCAAAGCGTTCGCCCAAAATGTAATGCGTGGCTGCAACATGCTTACACGGGTTGGCGTAATCTGGGCAGGAGCAATCAGTTTGTAAATCGGCGCGCCTGGATGGAAACAGGCTGACACTCGCAGCTTCGAAGGCCAATTCGATGTCTTGCGGCATTTCACCTGCCAGCAACTGCGCGGTAAAAATGGCTTGCTCGGCCAATGCATCTCTGCCCCCACCATAAGCGCGGCAAACTGGTAGATGAGCGATTTGCCCGCGCCGGTGGGCATGATGGCAAGGGTGTGGCTACCATCGAGAAGGGATCGGGTTGCATCTTCCTGTCCCGCCCGAAAAGAGTCGAAACCGAAGTAGGTACGGAGGGCAGATATGAGTGACATAGAATTTCCGACCTGCAGGTTGTTTCTTACTTTGGCATGAAGACTGACCAAAGTATAACGGACATTTTCTCTTTTGAGCAGTGATAAATGAGCGACTCGATCATTACCAGAACAGATATTGCTGGAGTCCGTACATCCGCCGACATTCAGGAACAAATCGAACGTCATTATGAGCGGGTGCACCTGAAATCTCTCGGCAATTGGGCACGGGTTATTTCTCTCGTTTGGAACACGAAACCCAATTTGGAAAAAGCATCGATACACTCTGGGCGGATAACCACCATTGCCAGTCGATATTCTTTGGCTCGTAGTACATCAAAACTTGCCGCCCAGCCAATTTGCCTCTCGAATTCCAAAGGGCCGAGTTCGTCGACTACCAATATTTCTGATGGAGTTGCCCGTCTCAGGCACTGGTTTCCCCATTCCAGTGCTTTTGGATCAAACATCCAGTTTCCCAAGCAAATCCCATCAATTTCGCCAGGGATTGAACTGGCGACCAATTGGGTCTTGCGACTCTTCAAATCAAGTGCAAAAATACCATTCTTTTGCTGCTGGTCAAAGCGGGCAGGGGAAAGCAACCCGGCCACTCTTAATCCTGCCCTTTGGCATTTATCGGCAGCCTGCTGACAATAAGATGTTTTTCCAACCCCACGCCAACCAGTAATAACGAGGATATTGCCCTTTCCAGAGGCAGAAAGAAACTGGCTTATATCCATAAAGCCACCTTTTTTCCAGTGACTTCGGTCACGGAGACGGGAAGTTGATAGAGAAGGGTCAAGTACTGGCTGGTAAAAACTTCATCGAGTGTTCCATCTTTTATGATCTGTCCGTTTTGCATAAGCACCAGGTAGTCAGCCAATGCAGACACAACCTCGGGTTCATGCGTTGTAAACATGATGGAAACGCCTTGATTCGACAATTCGCGTAGCAGATGCACCAAGCGTCCTTTGTTGCTCAAATCGAGGTGAGAGGTTGGCTCATCCAGCAGCAGCAAGCGTGGCTGCTGCACCAGGGCACGCGCTACTAAAACCAGTTGGTACTCGCCGCTGCTCAAACTCAAGATGGAGCGCTTTTGCAGGTCGGAGATACCCACCTGTTTGAGGATATCGGCGGCAATTTTATAATCCACCATACCTGGCATTTCCAGTGGCGGCAGGTGGGGGGCACGTCCCATCAGAACATACTCAAGCACCGAGTATTCGAAGGATGTATGTTCGCTCTGTGGCACAAGCGCCATCCGATGTCCACGCTCGCGCGGCGAGAGTGTTTTGAGGGGAATCCCTGCCAGGTGAATCTCGCCCCTCCACGCGGTGAGCCAACCCAGGGTCAGGGAGAGAAGTGTAGTTTTTCCAGCACCGTTGGGGCCTAAGATGGCAGCAATTTGTCCGGGATACAGATCAAAATCCACATCCTTCAAAATAGGGTGAGAGGAATGGTAACCGAAAGAAACGCTTCGAAAAGAGAGAATTGGTTCGTTCATAGCCGAGATTGGGCTGGCTGGAAGGTCATCATGGCCAGGAAAATAAGCGCGCCAAAGAGTGAAGTGAGAATGCCGAGCGGGATTTCACCCGCCACCAGAATGCGCGCCAGATCGTCACAAAACATGGTAAAAATACCTCCGAGCAGCATGGCGGCGGGGAGACTGAAACGGCTGTCCGCGTGGAACATGCGGCGGGCAATGTGCGGGATAATGAGCCCCACCCAACCGATCATGCCGCTGACCGAGATAAGAGAAGCAGTAGGCAGAACGGCGGCAAAAATGAGCAACCAACGTTCACGGCCGGGAGCAATGCCGAGCGAGAAGGACGTTTGTTCGTTGAGAGCCAACAGATTGAGTCGCCAGCGATACAGATAGATGATTACCAGACCAGCAAGGACAACTGGCAGGATGCTGAGGAGTTTACTCCATGTCAGACTCGCCAATCCACCAAGCAACCAAAAGGTGATTTCGGGCAGTTGGGTCAGCGGATCAGCCAGGTATTTGAGCAAGCCCAGCCCAGCAGAGAAAAACGCCGAGACAGCAATGCCTGCAAGCACAAGGCGCAGAATCCAGCCGCCGTAGCGCAGGCGGTGAGCAAGCAGGTAGGAAAATCCCAACCCGGCCAGTGCAAAGAACGAGGCGCTGGTTTGGGTGATAAACGCCGGGCCACCCAAAAGAACAATGGAAAATGCTGCGCCAAATGCTGCTCCCTGTGAAACACCTAGAAAACCTGGCTCGACCAGCGGATTACTGAACAATAATTGAAAGACCATACCTGCCGCTGAAAGGGTCACGCCCAGAAGAAGGGCTGTCAACAAGCGCGGCAGGCGCAGATTGAACAGGAGGCGTTGGGCAAGTTCATCCTGGGCGATGCGCTCAGAGGAGAGAATTCCTGGCGCCGGGTAACGCCCGACCAGTGCGGAAAGAACGAAAATAGTTATCAGCAGGAGGGTGAGGATGGTAAGAGAACGTTTCAAGGCGAGGTCGTTGAGTGAAAGGTGAAAGTGGCAGCCGGTGCTTGCTTTGTAAATACCGGCCCCTTAATTTTCAAGGCCGCTTACGGCAAGTCACCCTGGAAGGTTGGGACAATATTTTGCTTGACGAAAGCTTCATCCAGTCCATAGAAATTCTGGTAGAAGCTTTGCACTTCAGCATTCATGTCCAGTGTCGGGAAAAGATCGGGGTGAATTTTACCTGCCAGCCAGGTGAGGCCAAGAATCCAGCGCGGATCGGGTTGATCCCAGCTATACAGGTCGCCTGCAAAGGCATAGAGTTTATTCTCTTTGACCGCACGGATGGCCTGCCAGTTTGGATCGGCTTTTAAACCGGCTACCACTTCGGCCGGGCTTTTGAAATAAGAGATGACAAAAATTCGGTCGGCATCCCAGGCGGCGATTTGTTCCAGCGTGACCTGGGCCCAGCTTTTGGCGGGATTGGTGTCTACCCAAACGGGCTCACCGCCTGCCATTTCTACAATTTGGGTTTGAATCCAACTCATCGGTGGGACGTTGAAGGCAACATTGCCATCTTTGTCATTGTAGTACAGCACAAGGACGCGCGGCTTGGATGCATCTTTCACAGCTTGGGCAATTTCATCTATTTTCGACTGGTAGAGGGCGGCCACTTCGGTAGCGCAGGCTTCATTGCCGAAAACCTTGCCCAAAATTGCCAGATCTCGGCTGTACTGTTCGGGTGTTTCAAAGTCGATGTAAACGACTGGGATACCAAGGGCTTCGATGGGCGCACCCACGCTGTCAGCGAGGTAACTCTTCAAGATGACCAGATCTGGCTGGAGAGATGCAATCTGCTCAGCGCCTGCATCCTTTCCAAGGGTGGCTTTCTGGGCATAGTTCGGATCGATTAACTTAATAAAGTTGCCTGAACCCTGCCCCGCGTCACCCATGCCGATGACCTTTTCGGCTGCTCCGGGAAAGAGGTAGGAGGCATCTGCGATCATAAAAAGCGCCTTGCCTGTCAGAACAATGCGCTGTGGGGCAGCGGCGAGTTTTACTTCACGTCCGAGAGCGTCGGTGACAGTCACTTCGCTGCTGGAACTGGAACCGCCACCCGCCGGGATGAAACCGTACTTCGCCAACACTCCCTGGCCTTCAGGCGAGAGGATCAGGTCAATGAAGGCTTGAGCCAGGCCGGGATTTTTGCTGTCAGAAGTGGGGGCAACAGGATAGGTGGCAATGGTATTGAGCGCGTCGGGAATATCCAATTTGCCGACTTTATCAGCAGCATCCACCGTAATATCCGTGATATAGACGATCCCCGCGTCCGCTTCACCCAAGGAGACCTTTGCAAAGACTGACTTGACATTATCCTCGTATGAGACCACGTTCTTGAGGACATTGTCCTTGAACTGTGGGTCGAACGCCGGGTCTGCAACTGCCTTCTCCAGGAAATCCAAAGCATATTGCCCGACCGGAACTGATTTGTCAGCCAATACCAGCTTGAGTCCTGTTTTGGTCAGGTCGTTCAATTCCTGCACACCACCTGGATTTTCCTTCGGGAAGATGATCACCAGGCGGTTATTCACAAAGACCTTGGACGCATCTGTTGCCACCCGTCCGGACTCGATGGCGGTATCCATGTACTTCTTGCTGGCGCTGGCAAAAACGTCCGCTTCAGCACCCTGGCCGAGTTGTTGAACCAACGCCTGGGAACCGGAAAAGTTGAAAGCAACTGTAACTCCCGGATTTTGAGCTTCAAATACCCGCCCCAGTTCAGTAAAGGATTCGGTCAGCGAAGCCGCAGCCAGGACGGTCAGCGTCCTCGCCTCTGCAGGCAACTGGACAGTGGGAACAGAGGCCGGGGCAACAGTCGCCAGCACAGCGGCTGGCGCAGCAGGGGTCGTCTGGGGCGTGCAGGCAGTGCTGGCCAACATGATGGCCAAAAGCACCCATGATAGAACTTTGTAGCGCATGGTATTCACCTTTTTGCCCTCTTTCCAATCAGTGCGGAACATTGTGGGCATCTATGCAATTCCTTCATCAGTTTAATTTGGTCGGGGTGTCCAGCCTCTGATGCAAAACCCATTTCACGATCATCAATGTCAGGGATGAAGTACAGATCAGGACAATTGCCAGGGTTAGGGCAACATTCAGATCAATCTCGAAACCGATGTAGATCGCCAGGGGCATGGTCTGCGTCCGACCCTGGAAATTACCGGCAAAAATGATAGTCGCTCCAAACTCACCCAGTGCTCGTGCCCAGGTCATTACACTACCGCTCAATAGTGAACTCCAAGATAGGGGCAGGGTAATATGGCGAAATATTTCCCAACGGTTGGCCCCATCCAGGGCTGCGGCCTGCCCCAATTCGGGATCGATCGAAGCAAAGCCAATCGTCGCAGCCTTGATGTAGAGCGGCGCAGCAATAAAGGTCTGTGCCATGATGACAGCGATCATGGTAAATGGGATTTGGATTCCCATCACTGCAAGTAACGGCCCAAACACCCCTTTTCTCCCAAAGGCCATCAGCAAGGCAACCCCCGCTACTGCAGGAGGCAGGACGGTTGGGAGGTCGATCAATGTGTCAATCAGGTGATGGAAACGGAAACGGCGTACTGCCAGTAAATATGCAACCGGTGTTCCTGTAATCCAGGTGACAATCGTGGTAATCAGGGATGAGAATAAACTCAGGTTGATCGCTTGAATCACCTGGGAGCGGTTCAGGTTCCTGACAAAATCAGGCACAGATGTTTGTAGAAAGAGCGCCAGGATTGGGAAGGCAATGAACAATAAGAGCGGCAAGGCCAGCAGTTTCCAGGCTTCTCCCGCCATCCTAAACCGGGTTGAGTGTAGAGACATCTTTATTTTCTGAAACTTACTGAGTGGGGATACAGGTATGGTGGTTGAGTCCGTTGCCATCGTGGGCCTGCTTATGTAGAATTCAGGTTCATGCTACGAGTTCTCTTCTGGTACGATATAAAACTGGCTTTTTATCCCAGCCATCCACTCCTGGACCAGTTCCATTTGGTGAAGACGAAGCTCAAGGCTGACACGGTTATAGATTTGCTCCGGCGGTACGTGTGCCAGCAGCTCTTTCAAACGCTGGATGACCCTTTCGATCTCTTCACACTGTACTGTAAAGATCCGGGTAGTCTTTTCAGGGGTATACAAATTCGAGAAATACAGGCGGGTCAAGAATTCAAGCCGGATGGAGCGGGCGTTGCTCCCTACACCATTCTCGAGCCAGTCCATGAAACGCTGGCGGCCTGCTGTAGTGATCCGCAGCATCTGGCGTGCGGGAAGTTTATCCCGCTCGACAACCTGTCCGGATATATCGCCCCTTGCTTCCAGCCGCTTTAAAATTGCATAAGCCTGGCTCTGGCTCAGATGCCAGACATTTCCCAGTTCGCTCAAGAATTTTTGGTGCAATTCGTACCCGTGCCTCGGCTCTGAAACAAGGAAGCCTAACAGGGCAAATTCAGGGGACAGGGTTCCGCTGTGGCGGTGGTTGCTTTGTTGTTCCATACTCACTCGGTGAGTATATCCCGGACTCCAGAAACTGACAAGGCCAGCAGGTGGCGCGTTATGCCCGGGCCGTGACCGACCAGCTCAAGGCTTGCGTTGAGCCGGGTCAAAGTGTCCAGGTAAAGACCCGGCTTGTCTTCCTGAACCTGGATAACCAACTGGCAATTTTTGATTTGGAGGAGGTCCCATGACCAAAAATGTCTGCCAACTCAAAGTGAGCCTCGATGACAGCAAGCCGCCGATCTGGCGCAGGCTGCTCGTGCCGGAAGATGTCACGCTCTACGAACTGCACGCCATCCTGTAAATATCCATGGGCTGGACGAACAGTCACCTGCACATGTTTCGCATTGATGAACAAATCTACGGCGACCCCGAAGATGACGAGTATGGCGACCTGGGCACAAAAAATGAAAGCTGCTACCGGCTGAACAAGGTAGCCGGCCGGGAAGGGATGAAATTCCACTACGAGTACGACTTTGGCGATGGCTGGGGGCATACCCTCCTGGTCGAGAAAATTCTGCCAGCAGAGAAGGGCACCAGCTACCCGGTATGTATCAAAGGTAAACGCGCCTGCCCGCCCGAAGATGTGGGCGGCGTCTGGGGCTACGAAGAGTTCCTGGAAGCCATTGCCGATCCCAAACACAAAGAGCATGATTAATATCTCGAATGGGTGGGCGGCGAGTTCGACCCGGAAGAATTCGACCTGGAATGGGTCAATGAACGCCTGGCTGCTTATAAGTAAACAATCAAGATGCTATGGATTTGAAAGTCTTCATCATCACCAACGAATCATCCTGTAGCGAATGCGGCGCAGACCTGGGCCGTCACGCCTGGATCACCCTGGTCGAAGAGAAGAGAGCGTTGTGTCTGTCCTGCGCTGACCTGGACCACCTGGTCTTTCTGCCATCCGGCGATGCGGCGCTTACTCGCCGCTCGGGCAAATATTCCACCCTGGCGGCAGTCGTCCTGAAATGGAGCCGCGCCCGCAAACGTTACGAGCACCAGGGGTTGTTGGTGGAAGAAGCCGCGCTCCAACAAGCTGAACAGGAATGCATGGCAGACGCCGATGCACGCGCTTGCCGCCGGGAGCGTGAGGCCGAGCGCCGGGCCGACCTCGACCAGGAATATGTCTCCCGTTTCGCTGCACGTGTGCGTGAGTTGTTCCCCAACTGTCCAGCCGGACGCGAACAGGACATTGCCCAACACGCCTGCCAGAAATATAGCGGGCAGGTTGGGCGCAACGCCAGCGCTAAGGCCCTGGATGAAAAAACTGTTTTGCTGGCGGTCATTGCCCACATCCGCCATGCTGAAACCAACTATGACAAGCTGTTGATACAAGGTGTAGATCGCCAGTCGGCCCGCGCGCAAGTCAATGATGGGATTGAGAAAATCTTGATTCGCTGGAAATAACAGTCACCGGTCTCCTCGAATCAAAACCGCCGCCCTTTTCAGAGCGGCGGTTGGCTTGTTATGCAGCCTGGCTCAGGGCCGGGCGAAACTTGTACCCGTAAATCCGGTTTGTACCGCGTTGGACAGATTTTTGTAGTGTTATGACACGGGTAAGCCTTTTTGTTGTTCACACTACGCATATTGGTTTAGAGTTGTGGAGCGAACGGCTTGGCTCACCGGCGCGAGCGGAGCGAGCGTCTGGTGGAGCCGGTGTTGGGCCGCCCTCCCAGCGAATATAGCACGCAATCCTTCTTACGATCCCTTCTTACTCTTTCATGAATGTGTCAGTCTCTCATCAATGTGGCGAAGAACGGAATAACATACGGGGTTAAAGTACTTGAGCCAGAAACGCGTTCCGAGTAGGTTCATTGGCTCAAAAGAAACAGCGCACCGTTCATAGCCGGATGCCCGTGCCGACTTTAAGGCATGGTCAAGCAAGGCTGTCGCGATACCTTCCTCGCGAGCCTTTTCCTTTGTGAAAGCAGCATAGATGCTGGTGGTTTTTTCATCATATATAATTGTGGCTACATCGTCATCTGCAGATCCCAACCTCATAAAGGCTACCGGCTCATCATTCCAATAAGCCAACCAAACCACTTTATCTGGGTTCTGTAGCCATTCCTCGTAGTGATTTCTTTCCTTCTTTTCTGTCAGGAAGAAAACGGGTGTCCCCTTCATGTATCGCCGCAAGTCTTCATGCAATTCCATCACCAGCTCGATATCCTGCAACTCTGCGCGCCGTATGTTTATGTCACCGCCTCCAGACACCGAATCCAAGCCGCATACTGCATCGACTGAGATCATCCCAAAATTCAGCCAATACATTGCCCTAAGAGCATAGACGTCATTGGGGAATATGCTTATATAGTGTGAAACGTAGTTGTCTGCTACCCAGATTTCTGCAAGATGAGTGTACATTTCTTCGTAGATACGTTGACTATCTTCTAGGTTTGCTGCATTTGCCCATTCCGGACTATATGTGCTTCTTCTTCCTCTAAAGGATGGCATTTGCCAACCTGTAAGGAAACCCATCAACTGTCCATTATTGATTGCTACAACTCCTGGACAAGCCGCTTGCATGATGTTTTGTAATAGCGGTCGTAAAATGGATACCTGTGTATATTTGCGCGGTAAATATGGATTCTGCTCGCAGAGACTGATATAGCGTCTACTCGCCAGTGCCGCAGCATCTTCGATATGTTCTTCTTTTAGCGGTAAAATTTCAAGCATTTTTTATCCTTTTGAGCGGCCCAACGGTGTGCGTTACCTGCGTGTCGACGGGCGTGAACAATGCTTGCCTGCACTGTGCCGCAGGCGCAGAAAAAACTCGAAGCCAGCCTGTCCTGGCCGACAGGCCAGGGAAAAATGCTCGAAAATGCCGCAGAATCCCACATCATCTGTGCACGCTTTGATACTAGAATGTCATGGGTGGGGCGTGGCGGATGGTATCCTAGGGCTGACCGAGCACCGAGGATGCCATCCGGGGCAGGAGCATCTGGGCCAGCCGATGCCGCCTATGGGAGAGAGCGAGATTCTCAGCCCGTGGTGTTACTTGGCTGCTCGGTGGATACTCGTCTGGGCTAAGAGCCCGAATCGGTGTGTACCACTCACTGCCCGAAAATCCACGCCCCAACCACAAACCCAAGGAGAGTGTAGCATGGAACGAGGAGAAAAATCAAGACTTTGTCGATATATTGCGCTCGATATCCACAAGCACTACTCGGTGGTAGCGGGAGTGGACCGAGATGGGGATGAGATTCTGGCAGCCTGCCGGGTGGAGCATCTTGAGTTGGAGAGCTGGCTGGCTAAACACCTGCTGCCCACGGACCGGGTGGTGATTGAGTCGACGACGAACGCCTGGCATGTGTACGATCTGCTGGAGCCGTTGGTGGCGGAAGTGTTGGTAGCCAATCCGATCAAAGTGGGGCAGATTGCGTGTGCCCGGGTGAAGACGGATAAGAAAGACACGCTGATTCTGGCCCGGCTGTTGGCCGCCAACCTTGTCCCAACAGTGTGGGTACCGCCCCAGCACGTACGCGAGCTGCGGCAGTTGGTCTCACAGCGGCGGCGGTTGGTGGGGATGCATACACAGGTGGTGAACCGGATGCACAGTGTGGCGCACCGGCATCATCTGGACCATCCGAAAGGGAAACGCTTCCTGCCGAAGAACACGGGCTGGCAGCAAGACGAAAGCCTGGGTGGCTTGGAGAAACTGCAACTGGAGTTGGACATGGGGACGAAGGCACATTTGAGCGGGCAGATCGAGCGCATCACGGACGAATTGCGGCGTATGAGCCATGAGAAGCCGTGGGCGGAGCAGATGATGTACTTGATGCAGATTCCCGGCTTTGGGGTGGTCACCGGCATGACGGTGCTGACTGCGATTGGCGATATCACTCGCTTCGAGAGTCCAAAAGCATTGGCGAGCTATTCCGGGCTGGTGCCTGGGGTGGAGCAGAGCGGAGTGAAACTGCGCGGCAAGGGGATCACCAAGGAAGGGCGGCGGGAGTTCCGCTGGGCGATGGCGGAAGTGGCCCAGCGGGCGGTGAAAGCTGATCCGCACTGGCAGCGTTTGTTCTCGGAACTGGAGCGGCGCATGCACCGCAACCAGGCGATCGTGGCCGTTGCCCGGCACTTGTTGACGGTAGTCTGGTCGGTGTTGACGCAACGCAAGAGCTACCGCCACTACAGCGATGAACGCATTGCCTACAAGTACTACACCTGGTCCTGGCAGTTGAATGATGTCCAGCGCAAAGGGCTGACGCGTCCGCAGTTCGTACGCCACTACCTGATGCGTTTGGGGATTGGGGCTGAGTTACAGCGAGTGGCTTTGGACCCCAAGCACCCGCATCGTCTGGCACGCGAGGCTGAAGTCTTGCAACTGCTGCAAGACCGGCAGCCGCCTGGATAGGATTACGAGCTTCCTCTAAAAGAAAGAGAAGACTCCGCCACAAAGAGGCTGGTGGAGATTGTGGGGGTTAACCTGGGATTGAAAAACGACCACGGAAAGTTTTGCTCCGTGATCATTTTCTAGCTTGCCTTGCCTTTTGGTGCTATTCTGCCCCCAATTCATCCTCAGATCTTGACACTTCCATTAATCGGTGGGCGGTTTTTGGCGGAACACGTAAAGATTTTACAGAGATTATGTCTTGCTCCTTATTTTCCTAAAGCTGAACGAACAAGGCTATGAAATCGTACTACTGTTATTATGAAATTGGCGCCAAAAAGCCACAGCCATGTTCCTATTCCTGCAACTACCGCAATGGTTTGCATCTTAAACCCTGACGAGAAAATCAAAAGCGCAAACATTGTCGTGAGTAGTGATGTCACAACAAATAACTCTTCAAACCAAAGCTTATATGAAACCAAGAGTTTGTTATTGGCTGGGACAACATCAATCACTCCATAATTGATGGACATTAAAAGATTCCAGTTTCCTACAAACCGAAGAAAGCCACCTGAAAAAGTAATCTGATTCCGATTGGAAGTAAAACTGCTTGGTTTTTCGGCTTTGATACGTCTAACAAGCGTACTCAATATAATTTCTGATACGCCTTCTATATGTTGGTTGCCTGTGATGGGCACTTCGAGAGTTCTTCCAAAACTAAACGGAAACATGTTATTTACTCACTGACTGTTGAACATTTCAACCGCCCAACGGCTGGCGTTACCTCCTGGCGGGCAGGCGTAGATTCCGCTTGCCTACACTGAGCAAAGCGAATGGGTTTGCTACGCCCAATCAAGACATCATTGTCCCAGAAAGAAACCGCCCGGCGGTGCGGAGCAACAAATAAATTATACTCCCATCCAGCTTCTGCAAAAGCGCACACACTGGAATCAAAACCGCCGCTCTTTTCAGGGCGGCGGTTGGCTTGTTACGCAGCCTGGCTCAGGGCCGGGCGAAACTTGTAACCGTAGATTAAAATACCGCGGTCCTCGTTTTCGGAGCGCAGTTTGCGGGTGACCATCTCGACGGGCATGCCGATTTCAACCGGCTGGTCGCCCAAGTCGGTCAATTGGGCGGTTATGATGGGGCCTTCCTGCAGTTTTACCAGCGCCACCGTGTAGGGGGCGGTTTCATCATAGCCGCTGGGGGCCTCGTAGATGGTGGTGTACGAAAAAACTTCCCCTTTACCGCTGAACGCAAAACGTGTTTTGGCCTCGCCGCCGCAGGAGGGGCAGACATCGCGAGGCGGGAAGATTTTGGTCTCACAGTGCGGGCAGGTCTCTCCAACCAAACCGTAACGTTGTTGTTTAAGGCGCCAGTGGCGTGGAATTTCCATAAGTCGTTGCTCCTTTTTTATGCTTACAGTCCAACTTTAATCCAGCGGGACTCTCAGGAACTATCAAACCTGCCTGACAAATCTGTCAGATGGCTTTCAGGACATGCGTGACGGCCGTGGAGGCCGGCCCACCCAAGGATTGGATCAGGCCGTACTTTGCGCCAGCCACCTGGCTACCGCCGGCCTGGCTGCGCAGCTGCATGGCGGCCTCGACGGCCTGGTAGACACCCGAGGCGCTGCCCGGGTTGCCGCGGGCTTTCAGCCCGCCCAGGGTGGCACAGGGCAGTTTTCCGCTCCGGGCGATCGCGCCCTCGCTCGCCAGCCTCCAGCCCTGGCCGCGCGGGGCAAACCCGCCAGCCTCCAGTGAGAGGGCGGCGAAAATCGAGAAGGCGTCATGGTATTCAAAGAAGTTTATTTGGTTTTGTCCGACGCCGGCCTGGTATAGGGCTTTTTCCACCGAAAGGCGCGCCGCGCCGAACTCGAGCAAATCGGCGCGGTCGTGCAGGGCCAGGGAGTCAGAGACGATGGCGGAACCGGCAATCTTGACCAGCGGATGTGGGTAATCTTTTGGCAGCAACTCGCGCCGGGTAAGAAGGACGGCCGCCGCACCATCTGCAGTGGGCGCCACATCGAACATGTTGAGCGGCTCACTGACCATTTCGGCAGCCTGGTAGGTTTCCAGCGAGATGGCCTTCCGAAACATGGCATTCGGATTGCTGGCAGCGTTCTCATGCGCGCTGAGGGCGAATCCGGCAAAGCCATCGGCAGGGACCTTGAATTCGTGCTGGTAGCGGCGTGCAAGCAGGGCCGCCAGTGCGGCTGGAGTCACTCCCTGGACAGCCTCGAAATCGCTGTCCAGCGCGGTTGCCATGGCCACATCCACCTGTGGGCCGACATAATCGGTCATTTTCTCAATGCCGACCACCAGGACGACATCCGCCGCGCCCGAGAGGACTGTCAGGTAACCCTGGTGCAAGGCCGCCGCCCCCGAAGCGCCGGAAGCCTCAATGGATGAAGCCTCGATGCCGACCAGGCCGGAAAAATCGGCCAGCAGGGAGCCGAGGTGGGCCTGGCGCGAGAGGACGGGAGCCAGCATATTGCCGACGATGAGGGCCTCCGGGCGCAGGCCGCCTGCATCCTGCATGGCAGCCCGCATGGCTTTGACGGCCAGGGAGCGCAAGGAGGTATTCCAGTGTTCGCCAACGGGCGTCTGCCCGATACCTGCGAGGATAACATCTGTCATGGCTGCTCCGTCCCCCCTACTTGGCCAGCTTGCCGCGGTAGCGTACGTAGGTGGCGTAGTCGATCTCGGTACGGCGGGCGATATAGTCCTGGGTCTTGAGGGCCTGCTCCTGGCGTTCCTTGACCGCATCGGTAACAAGGATGTCGAAGGCATCCGAACCGGCTCCGGAACCAAAGGAGACCATCAAAATCCGGTCGCCCGGCTCGGCAACATCCAGGATGGCGGTGAGGCCGATCACGGCTGCACCCGCGTACGTATTGCCGATCACCGGCACGAGCAAGCCGGTCGTGATCTGCTCCTTGCTGAAGCCGAGCATCCCGGCCACTCGCTGCGGGAATTTGGTGTTGGGCTGGTGAAAGACGGCATATTTGTAGTCTTTGGCAGTCGTGCCGCTGGCCTCCATGAGGGTCTTCCCAGCCTCGGTGATGTGCTTGAAATAAGCCGGTTCACCGGTAAAACGCAGACCGTGCTCCGGATATTTCTGCTCAGGGCGCCGCCAGAAATCGGGCGTATCTGTGACGTAGGAATAGGTGGCATTGATGACAGCCAGGGATTCAGATGCCGGGCCGAGCAAAAAAGCCGCGCCGCCTGCCCCCGCGGTGTATTCCAGTGCATCGCCGGGGCGGCCCTGGGCGGTATCCATGCCAATCGCCAGGGCATAATGCGCCATCCCGGAACCGACCATGCCAATGGCAGCCACCATGGCTTCGGTGCCGGCCTTGCAGGCAAATTCCCAGTCAGCGGCTTGGGTGCTGGGAACCGCACCAATGGCCTCAGCCACGATGGTGGAGGTGGGCTTGACCGCATAGGGATGCGATTCGGAGCCGACCCAGACGGCGCGGATTTCACCGGGGTCCACAGGGCCGCGCAGCAAGGCATTGCGTGCGGCCTCGATGGACATGGTAGCCACATCTTCATCCAGGCCGGGGACGGCTTTTTCTTTGATGGGCAGGCCGCCTTTGCCGCCAGCCCAGACGCGCGAGATTTCTTTCGCCGGGACGCGATAGCGCGGCACATAAGCCCCGTAGCCGATGATTCCAACGGGAAGGGTGGGTTTGAGGAGAGTGTTGTCAGGCATTTTTTATCCTTACTCCAAGATTATTGATTCCATGCTTTCAAAATTTCTTCGGCTCGATCAATGCGAACGACTTTTTCAGAAACAAGTTGTGCGGCAAGTTTTTCGATCAGGTCACCTGTCGCGCCGGCAGCGATGGCCACCTGGCGGGCATGCAGGGACATGTGGCCGCGCTGGATGCCTTCGGTGGCCAGGGCCCGCAGGGCAGCCAGGTTCTGCGCCAGCCCAACCGAAACAATGATCTCTGCCAGTTGGGCAGCCGTGGTAACGCCCATCAGTTTGAGAGCAGTGCGCGCCGCCGGGTGAACTTTGGTAGTGCCGCCGACGATGCCAACTGCCATGGGCATTTCGAGTGTGCCCACCAGGCTGCCATCCACCTCCCTGCCCCAGGTGGAGAGGCTGGTGTAACGCCCGGAGCATGCGGCATAAGCATGCGCCCCGGCCTCGATGGCGCGCCAGTCATTGCCGCTGGCAATCACAACAGCATCCACGCCGTTCATGATGCCTTTATTGTGCGTGGCGGCGCGGTAAGGATCGGCGGCAGCAAAAGCCCAGGCTTCAAGGATGCCATCCCGCACCTGCTCCCCGGTATAACCTTCAAAGGCCAATTCCCTGGCCGGGATGGTGCAGCGTACACGCGCCAGGCGCTGGTCAGCCAGGTTGGAGAGAATGCGCAGGTGGACGCGCCCGCCGGTAATACGTTCAAGGCGCGGGGCCAGCCGTTCACAGGCAGTGTTGATGGCATTGGCACCCATGGCATCACGCACATCGTAAATCAGATGCACCACCAGGAATGGACCAATCGGTGAAGACTCGAACAGGCGCACTTCCAAATCCCGTGCTCCGCCGCCGAATTTTTTCAGGACGGGGTCAATTTCATCTGCCTCCTCCAGGAGTTCAGACTTGTGCTCATAAATAGCCATCCGGGCAGTATAAATGTCCGCCAGGTCCAGAATTTGCATCTGGCCGATCATGTTGGGTGCCGTGGTGGTGGCCCGGAAACCACCACCGGCGCGAGCCAGTTTGGCCATAAAGGAGGCCCCGGCTACCACGGAGGGTTCTTCGATGGCCATCGGGACAAGCACCTCCCGGCCATTGACCACAAAGTTCAGCCCAAGGCCCAGCGGCAGAGAGTGAAGCCCGATGGCATTCTCAACCATATGGTCGGCCTGCTCTGCTGCAAGACCACCTGTCTGAAAGGGAAGCAAATCATCGGGTACCAGGCCTGCCGCCTCTGCGGCAAGTTTGAGCCTCTGGCCAAGAGATTCGTTGTAAAAACCCGGAATGCGAGAAGTAGGCATGTGTTTTCTAAAAACTCCGTAAAAATTATATACCTGCCCTCTGGCAAAACCTATCAGACTTGCCTTAATCGGATATAATAGTCCTTATTGAGGTGAATTCGATGCTCTTGACACGAGAACAACTGCAGGACAGGCTGATCGCACTACACCGCGCCAGCCTGGAGCTGGTTCAAGATGTCTCGTTGGAAACGCTCCTGGAGCGTATCGCTGAATTAGCCTGTAAGCAGGCTGAGGCGCGTTATGCTGCCGTGGGGGTGCTAGACGAAGAGGGCAAACTCAAACAGTTCATCACCGTAGGAGTTACAGAAGAAGAAGTGCAACGCATGGCCCACCCCCCTCGAGGGCTGGGGCTCATCGGCGCGCTGATGAACACGACCGAGACAATCAACTTGGCAGACCTGACGACTGACAAGCGCAGCGTTGGGTTTCCGGCCAATCACCCTCATATGCGTTCATTCCTGGGAGTACCGATCCGCAGCGGCAACGAGCAGCTGGGACAAATCTATCTGACCGAAAAAATCGACGCCGAGCGTTTTACCCAGGATGACGAAATGATCATCCAGATGCTGGCAGCATATGCAGGCACCGCAATTAAAAACGCCCGCCAGTACGAAGCCCTGCGCACCCGCGACGCCACGCTGACGCGCCGCACGGAAGATATGACGCTGTTGAACAATATTGCGTCAGCGCTGACCTCCTCGCTTGACCTAGAAGAAATCCTCAACCGCACCCTGGGTCTGGTGATCAATTACATGAAGGTCGAGGCAGGTGAACTATTCATCCTGGAAGAAGACCGGAGAACCCTGAGTCTGGTACTACATCGTGGACAGGCGGCAGAGGCTTTCTGGACACGCAGCCGCTTCAAGATCGGTGAGGGTATCGTGGGTCTGGTGGCACAGAACGGGGAGTCGATCGTCAGTGATGATCTGGCAAGCGATATGCGCTACCTGCGCGATGCCGTGGTGGAAGCCGGTTTCCGTCAATTGGTCTGCATCCCGCTGAAATCCAGCGAGAACATGATGGGCGTTCTTAGTCTGGCTACACGCAGCCGGGAACCCTTCGATGAGCGCGATATCCAACTGCTCAATGCAGTTGGCCATTGGGCTGGCCTGGCAATCGAAAATGCCCGCTTGCACAGCAATGCACGGCGTATCGCCGTACTGGAAGAACGAGAACGGATCGGCATGGACTTGCATGATGGAATCATCCAGTCCATTTTTGGGGTAGGTTTGTTTCTGGAAACCATTTACCACGCCGTCGACGAGAACCCCAAGGATGCCAAGATACGCATCCAGCAGGCCATTGCGGATTTGAACCAGACAATCCGCGATATCCGTGCCTACATCCTCGACCTGCGCCCACGCCAGATGAGCGGCGAGGGCTTGGTGGATGGGCTGAAGCGCTTGTTGGCTGAATTCCGCGCCAACACACTGGCCGAAACCGCTCTGACCAGCCCCAAAGAAGAATTGAACGACCTTCCTCCCACCCATGCACTCACACTCTTCCATATCTGCCAGGAGGCGCTGGCCAATGCGGCCAAGCACGCGAACGCCAAACACGTCGAGGTGGCGGTCTTCACAGCAGCCGACCGTGTGCTGATGGAAGTGCGGGACGATGGACACGGCTTCGACCTGGAAAAAATGAACCTGACTATTGGCCATGGCCTGGCTAACATGCAGACCAGGGCTCGCAGCGTGGGCGGCGAGGTGGATATCTCATCCACCCTGGGAGAGGGAACGACCATTCTGGCCTGGGTACCGCGCAGCGCCACCCGTTAACAGCATATTTCCTCTGGAAAAGCCTGAACGAATCACGAGATTTTGCATCTTAGTCCGGGGTGGTTTCAAGGTGTTTACAGGTTGTTTTTTTAAGACAGATATGGTGTATGCGGGGAAATAACAGCCTTGAACCCCAGATATGGGGGGGGGGCGTGTGTTCAGGATGTCTTTGGCTGAAACACTTGTTCGAAACAACCCAGGGATATTAAAGATCTCCTAAGCGGGTCTTTAACATTGCGGCGCCTTAAAATTTTGCAAGTTTTTAAGGTAGCGTAGGTTTATCGTGTGGTCAGCAGGTGGGTTTTCTGCTAGAATGTATAACGACGCTGATACAGGATGCGCTACTTGGAGGCACATCCAACCCCCTGGTTGTGTGATGTTCGACAAAGAAATATCCCTGACCAATCCGCTGGACATGTCCGGCGGTATAGTCACCTATACCTCAAACCCGCTACATGGGAGCCGCTATGAATGCAGAGCAAGCCTGGCAGTCTGTACTCGGGCAACTTCAAATGGAAATGTCCAAGGCATCGTTCGATACATGGGTGCGCGACACCCACGCTCTTGGATATGATGGCAATGTACTGACTGTGTGTGTACGCAATGCGTATGCACGCGATTGGCTGGAGAGTCGTCTTTCGAGCACAGTCGATCGACTTCTGCTTGGTATTCTGAACAGCAATGTACAGGTAAATTTTACCGTGGCCCAAGCCGGAGAGGCAGTGATCCAATCAGAACCTGTTACCGAGACGGGCGAGGCAGCACCTCGGACCGTTTCCAGGCCGCGCAACCCCACCCTGAACTCCCGCTATACTTTTGATAATTTTGTGGTCGGATCGGGCAACCGGCTGGCACATGCTGCTGCCCAGGCCGTGGCCGATAAGCCGGCACGGGCCTATAATCCGCTCTTTTTGTACGGTGGCGTCGGATTAGGCAAAACGCATCTGCTGCATGCCATCGGCAATGCTTGCCAGGAACACGGGCAGACAGTGCTATACGTTTCATCGGAAGAGTTCACCAACGACCTGATCAATGCCATCCGCACGCATACCACGCCGGCCTTCCGCGAGAAATACCGCAGCATTGACGTATTGTTGATCGACGATATCCAGTTCATTGCCGGCAAAGAATACACCCAGGAAGAATTCTTCCATACCTTCAATCACCTGCACGGGCAGGACAAGCAGGTCATCGTTTCATCCGACCGGCCGCCCAAGTCACTGGTGACACTGGAGGAGCGCCTGCGTTCCCGCTTCGAATGGGGTCTCACCGCCGATATCCAGCCGCCCGATATCGAAACCCGCCTGGCCATCCTGCACTCAAAAGCCGACCATAACGGCCGCTATGTGCCAAATGAAATCCTGGACATCATCGCCCGCCGGGTACAGTCCAATATTCGCGAACTGGAAGGCGCACTCAATCGCATTGTGGCTTTTGCCGACCTGAGCGGCCTGCCCATAAACATCCAGATGGCAGAGGTGGCACTGGCCGATTTGCTGCCCCAGCACAGCGACATCCGGCCTGAGCGTATTGTGGACCTGGTGGCACGCTCGTACAACCTAACGACCGAAAAACTGCTGGGACGTGACCGTTCGCGTGCGGTGGCCCTGCCTCGGCAGGTGGCCATGTACCTGCTGCGCGAGGAAGTAAATGCCTCCCTGCCCCAGATCGGTGAAGTGCTGGGAGGACGCGACCATACCACCGTGATGTATGCGATCGCAAAAATATCCAAAGAGATCAAAGATGATGCCGGGTCGAAACTCGGCAAGAAGATAAGCGAGATCCGCCAACAAATATACAGTCCCACGGCGGCGGCCTGAAGCCCGGCCACGCTTATCCCCCAACAAGGTAATGCGGCCCCTCCGGATGGGCCGCATTACTGTTTAACGTGGTACAGCGCGAAGTGTGTACTCAAATACCCCAAGTTCGTGATAATTGTCACTAGCATGTCAAGGCAGGCTTTGCTATGCTATGCCCAATGAACAAGCACCTGACCAACAATATCTTTATGCATCAACAGGTACTTCGCTTAAATCATAACCATGATGGTACATAAGGAAACCTACATGAAGGACTATCGGATTACCTCCCACCCCATTCTCCCCATCCCTGAACGGGAAATAATCGAATTCAGTTGGAAAGGCCAATTGCTGCAAGCCCAGGCTGGTGAGACAATCGCCACCGCCCTGTTCGCAAACGGCATCCGCACTTTTGGCTACCATCCCAAGGACGGTTCCCCTCAGGGGATTTTCTGCGCCAACGGCCAGTGCGCCCAATGTACCGTGATCGCGGATGGCCTGCCTGTCAAATCGTGCATGACGCTGGTCAAACAGGGCATGGCCGTCGAGCCGGTGCTGTCGCTGCCCCGGCTGCCTGATGCAAAGAAAGTTACAGGGTTCAAGCCAGTAGAAAACATACAGGTGGACTGCCTGATCATCGGCGGCGGTCCGGCAGGGCTTTCGGCAGCCATTGAACTGGGGCAGCGCGGTATCCAGACCCTCGTTGTCGACGACAAACACCGCCTGGGTGGAAAGCTTGTCCTGCAAACTCACCGCTTCTTCGGCTCGATCAATGCCTGCTATGCCGGCACACGCGGCATTGATATCGCCACCAAATTGTCAGATGACCTGACCAACTTCCCCTCCGTGAGCATTTGGATCAATACCACCGCAGTAGCCGTCTACAGCGATAAAAAAGTTGGTGTGGTACGCGATGGAAAAGATTATGTGCTGATTGAACCCAAAGTGATTCTGGTAGCCACGGGAGCACGTGAAAAATCATTGACCTTTAAAGGCAATACCCTGCCGGGGGTTTATGGCGCAGGCGCCTTCCAGACCCTGGTCAACCGTGACTTGGTGCGCTGCTCCGAACGTCTGTTCATCGTAGGTGGCGGCAATGTGGGCCTGATTGCCGGCTACCACGCTCTCCAGGCCGGGATCGAGGTGGCCGGACTGGTGGAAGCCTTGCCGGAGTGCGGCGGTTATAAAGTCCACAAGGATAAACTGGTACGCATGGGGGTGCCGGTTTATACCTCGCACACCATTTTGAGTGCCAACGGCACCGATGCAGTCGAATCGGTCACCGTGGCAGCAATCGATAAGGATTGGAAGCCCATTCCCGGCACCGAAAAGACTTATGCCTGTGATACCTTGCTGATTGCCGTGGGCCTGGATCCGGTGGATGAATTTTACAAGAAGGCCAATGAATTCGGCTTGCCAGCCTTTGCAGCAGGCGATGCAGATGAAGTGGCAGAAGCCTCAGCAGCCATGTTCTCCGGCAAGATCCGCGGCCTGGAGATCGCCCGCTTCCTGGGCTGCGACGTTCCCGAAATCCCGGACGACTGGTTCAAAACTGCTGAAATCCTCAAATCCCGCCCAGGTGAAATCACTCATGAAACCATCCCGGATGACGAAACAGTCTACCCGGTTCTACACTGCAGCCAGGAAATCCCGTGCAACCCATGTACATCGGTTTGCTCCCAGGGTGCAATCGTGATCGACGAGACCGATATCCGCAAGGTGCCGGACTATATCGCCAAGAAATTGGGCGTGGTGTGCATTGCCTGTGAAAAGTGCATCACGATCTGTCCGGGCCTGGCCGTCACACTGGTGGATATCCGCAAGGAGCCGGAAGATACCGCCCTGGTAACAATCCCCTACGAATTCGAGAAAGGTTCGATCAACGTTGGAGATTATGTGACAGTCATCGACACAACCGGGACAGCCCTGGGCAGGGTGGAAGTAGTGCGCACCCGCATCGGCAAAGCCACAGACCGTACGGTACTGGTTAAAGTGCGCGCGCCGCGTGAGATCGCCAACAAGATCGCCGGTATCGAGGTCCAGAATAAGGAAGTCAGCGCCCCACAGGAGCAGTATGTCGAACGCCTGACCGATGACCTGATCGTGTGCCGCTGTGAACGGGTGAGCCTTGCCGAAATCAAAGCCATCATCCAATCCGGCGTGCATGACATGAACGAGATCAAGGCCATCACGCGGGCAGGCATGGGCGCCTGCGGCGGCAAAACCTGCGGCAGCCTGATCAAGCGTGCTTTCCGTGAGTTGGGTGTGCCAATGTCAGAAGTCACCGAGAATGTAGCCCGCCCGCTGTTTGTGGAAGTGCCGCTGGGTGTTCTGGCCGGCCTGGAAGAGTAGGCAAAGCGATTGGAGATTGGGATGAATAATCAACAAACATACGATACCATTATCATCGGTGCAGGCAGTGTAGGAACCCCATTGGCATGGCAGCTGGCCGCTGCCGGACAAAAGGTGCTGGTACTGGAACAATTTGCCAGCGCCGGACAGGGATCGAATAAGGAGGCCATTGGCGGCATCCGCGCGACACACTCAGACCCGGCAAAGATCCGCATCAGCCTGAAGAGCATCGAGATCTTCTCCAACTGGCAGGAAACTTACGGCGATGATATTGGCTGGGAACAGGGTGGTTATTCCTTTGTAGCCTACCGCCCCGAAGAAGAAAAGACACTCAAGGAATTGCTTTTAATTCAGAAACAATATGGCCTGGATATTGACTGGTATGACAAAAAAGCGCTGTTGGAGATCATCCCCGCCCTGAATCCGAATGGGCTGATCGGCGGTACTTTCTCCCCCGGCGACGGCAGCGCTTCGCCCATGCTCTCAGCGCTGGCTTTTGAGAAACAGGCGAAAATGCGCGGCGCCGAATTCCACTACAAGGAGGCCGTGACCGGGATACTGCGCCAGAACAGCCGTGTGACAGGCGTCAGCACCGAGAAGGGCAGCTACGCCGCCAACATGGTCGTCAATGCTGCCGGACCATGGGGACGGGAAGTTGCCCAGTTGGCCGGGGTGGATGTGCCTGTCAACCCAGACTCCCACGAAGGCGGAATCAGTGAGCCTGTAGCTCCCTTCCTGCGGCCCATGGTTGTGGATATCCGTCCGACCGACGATTCAAGTAATTACTATTTCTACCAGCATCATACCGGCCAGATCATCTTCTGTATTACACCGAACCCGCCCATCGTTGGCAAGGATCGCCGCGAAACATCGGTTTTCCTGCCGCAGGTGGCCAAACGGATGCTGGAGATCATGCCCTGCCTGAAGAATCTCAAAGTGCGCCGGACCTGGCGCGGCCTGTATCCAATGACGCCGGACGGGGCACCCATTGTGGGAGAAGTCAATGGGTTGGAAGGCTATCTGAATGCAGTCGGCATGTGCGGGCAAGGATACATGCTGGGACCCGGCCTGGCGACATTCCTGGGCCAGTGGATTACCGGCGCTGGCGCCGAGGAAGCCAGGCAGATACTGGCGCCTCTAAGCCTGTATCGCGACTTTGGGAAAAAAGAAAAATTAAAATAGGCTGTTTGCAAAAGAAATTCAAAGGGCTGTCCGAAAAGTTGGGCAGCCCTTCACGATTAAAACGCCTTGGCAACACTGCTTTCGTTATCAAAGTGCCCGGCAATCCATTTACCGGACGAGCGCCACAGCCATCTCTCCCAGCCGTTCCAGGGCGCGCTCGGTGGCATAGGTCCATTCGGCCGCATTCAGGCGGATAAAATTTGGGAACTGGTTGGTGGGTGAAAAGACATACCCGGGGGTAAGGGTAATTCCACCCCGCAAGGCCAGTTTGTACAACTCGAGGGAATCAACCCTGTCCGGAAGCTGCACCCAGAGTACAAAGCCGCCAGATGGACGTGTGACGCGGGTGCCTTCGGGGAAATAACGCATGACAGCCTGCGACATTAGCGCCACATTGCGGGCATATTCACGGCGGATTCGGCGCAGGTGTGCATCATAACCGCCATTTTCCAGGAAGCGCGCCACCGTCATCTGCGGCAGGGTAGCCGTGGCAGCGCCGGTGGCAGTGAACTTCAACCACTCCACCTGGGCCTGGTAACGCCCGGCCGCTGCCCAGCCAACGCGCAGTGCCGGGCTGATATCTTTCGAGAAGGACGAACATAACATGACCAGGCCTTTGCGGTCGAAGGCTTTGGCAACCATGGGGCGCTTTTCAGTGAAATAGATCTCGCCGGAGACATCGTTCTCGATCAGCGGGATCTCATAACGGGCCAGCATGCGCACCAACTCCTCTTTTTTTTCATTCGGGATACAACTTCCCAACGGGTTATTGAAATTCGAGATCACCAGCACTGCCCGGATGGAATTGTGTTCAATCGCAAACTGAAGGGCTTCAAGGCTGATCCCTTCGCGAGGGTGTGTCGGGATTTCCAATGCCCGCAGTCCGTGCACTTCCAGAGCCTGCAAGGTACCAAAATACATGGGGGTCTCAATAGCCACGATATCACCCGGCCTGCAAACAACACGGAGGCAGAGGTCAATGGCCTCGTTGCCCCCCGAGGTGATGACAATATCATTCGGGGAGAGCCCGCAACCGTGCGCAGCCGCCCGCTGGGCGATCTGAATGCGCAGTTCATCCAGCCCCGGAGGAAACTGATATTCATGCAGTTCCTTGCCGGCGCGGCGGGACAGGGAGGCAATAATCTGATTGATCTTTTCCACCGGCAGCAATTCGATATTCGGCAAGGCTGCGCCCAGGTGTGCCAGATCAGGGTTGAGCGTATCCCGCAGAACCATGAGGATCAATTCCTGCAGACTGACCCGGCTGGGGTCCGGTCCGGGTGCTGAAATTTCGGGTTCAGGCAGGCTGTTTTTGGACGGCGGGCAGACATAGTACCCCGACTGAGGGCGCACCTCGATCAATCCTCGATTTTCCAGGATCAGGTAGGCCTGCAGGACGGTACTGATGCTGACCGCCTGCCGGCGGCTCATCTCCCGGACGGATGGAATGCGCTGTCCGGGACGGTAAGTGCCCCGCTCGATCAACCCAGCCAGGTGATCGGCAAGTTTTTCATAGAGAAGTTTATTGGAGACCATGATTTTCGTCATTGGAATTGGTACACAGTTTGTCCGATTTTGACCAGTACAGTTTATTATACTCCAAACTGTTATGGTTACAATTGAAAAATCTGCATCTGTACTTTTTTGGTCGATTCAGGGAAAATAAGGTCGTAAACAAGGTTATTGTCCAACTACTTTGGAGGTAAGAATGAACGCAACTTTGAAAAACTCAATTGTCGAACTCCGCCGACGCGGCGTTGAACGCATCACCCACTGCAAACCCGGCACGACCATCGTCTGTGAAAAAGGGATTCTGTGGCTCACCCAGACCAATGACCGGCGTGACTATATCCTGCTGGCCGGCGAGCGCTTCGATAAAGTCAAACGCGGCAATGTGCTGGTGGAAGCCATGCGCGACGCCACCGTCCGTGTGCTGTAAGACATACTCAGACTCTTTCTCCTCCGAGTGTACATGGGCGCTCGGACTACAAAGACGCACCCTGAGGATCAGACAGGGTGTGTCTTTTTAACAAAATGCTTTCCCACCGGCAGGCAAGAACCCCATTTGTATGGTATAATCCCGCCGCTTCCGGCACGAATGGAAGCCATTTTGCCCGGGGCAGGCATGCAATGTCCCAATCACACACGTCTCTGGACCTGCCGGTGCGTGCTGCGGACCTGATGGACGCAGTCGCCGGCGGGGATGAAGGAGACGGAGGCCAAACGCGAAGGAGGTTTCCTACCATGGCCGTCATTTCTATGAAGGCCCTGCTTGAGAGCGGTGTGCACTTTGGGCACCGCACAAACAAGTGGGACCCACACATGAAGCCGTACATCTTCACAGAGCGGAACGGTATTCATATTATTGACCTGCAGCAAACTGTCAAACTGCTCAACCAGGCATATGCAGTGGTGCGGGATACGGTGGCAGGCGGCGGGGTTGTGCTGTTTGTCGGTACAAAACGCCAGGCGCAAGAGACAATTTCTGAAGAGGCCACCCGCTGCGGAATGCCCTACGTTACCGAACGTTGGATGGGCGGCATGCTGACCAACTGGAACACGATGTTCCAGCGCATCCAGCGGCTCGACCACATGGAACAGATGGGCGAGACCGGTGAACTGAGCCGCCTGACCAAGAAAGAGGGGCTGCTCATCGGACGTGAAGTTACTCGTCTCAAAACCCGCCTCTCCGGTGTGCGGTCAATGAAACAACTGCCTGACTTGCTCTTCATCGTCGATGTAGGCCGGGAAGAGGGCGCCGTCCATGAAGCCAGCCTGCTGGAAATCCCGATCGTAGCCATGGTGGATACGAACTGCAACCCGCGTGACATCGACTACGTGATTCCATCCAATGACGATGCCATTCGCGCCATCAAACTGCTGGTAGGAAAGATGGCCGATGCCGTATTAGAAGGAAAAGCGATGCGCAAGGACGAAGGAGTCGAAGAGACCGAAGCCACTCCTGCGGCGGTCCCGGCTGCGATCCGCAGGCCAGTCCGCCCAATGGACGAGGATGAGGAACTGGAAGATGACGCCCTGCTTGGCACTGCCACCCTGGCCAAGCTGAGCCGTTCCACGGAAGAAGTTGAGGCAGGCGAACCGGTGACCGATAACATCGCCGAGGAAACGGGCGCTGGCCCGCAAGAAATCGCCGAAGAGCCAAAGGCTGAGGAAGAATAAGATGCAAATCACCACTGAAATGATCAAAGAACTGCGCGCTGCCACCGGCGTGGGCATTCTGGACTGCCGCAAGGCGCTGGAATCATCCAATGGCGACTTTCAGAAGGCTGTAGATTTTCTGCGCGAGAAGGGCATGGCCACTGCCGCCAAGCGCGCCGACCGGGAAGCCTCCCAGGGCGTTGTGGAGTTGTACTCCCACGGTAACGGACGTGTTGGTGTCATGGTCGAGGTCAATTGTGAGACCGATTTTGTTGCCCGCTCGGAGGGCTTCCGTAAATTCGCGCACGAAATTGCGCTGCAGATTGCCGCCGGGGCACCGCGCTACGTCAAAGCAGAAGAGATCCCTGCTGAAGTACTGGCGCACGAGGTTGAAATTGCCAAGGCACGTGCCCGCGAAGAAGGCAAGCCTGAGAACATGCTTGAACGTATCGCGGAAGGCCGCGTGGAAAAATTTAAAGATGAAGTCTGCCTGATGCGCCAATTGCACATCCGTGATGAGAAAACCCCCATCGAAAAAATCCTGCTGGACCAGGTTGCTGCCAGCGGTGAGAATATCGTTATCCGGCGCTTCCAACGCTGGGAACTCGGTGAAAGGCTCGAGGAATAAGATTAAAAAGGCCAACCTTCTGGTTGGCCTTTTTTCTGAAGTATGCGCGAAGGAGAGATAATGAGTGATCTGAAATATCGACGCATCTTGCTGAAATTAAGCGGAGAAGCCATGTCCGGCGCTTCGGGTTTTGGGATTGACCCCGCCCAGGCCGAATCGATTGCCCGCCGGGTAGGCGAAGTAGCCAAAACGGGCGTGGAAATGGCGCTGGTAATCGGGGCTGGCAACCTCTGGCGCGGCAAGCAGGGATTGGATCGGGGCATGGATCGAGCCACTGCTGATTATATGGGCATGCTCGGCACGGTCATGAATGCGCTGGCCCTGATGGATGCCCTGGAACGTGAAGGCGTGATGACCCGCGTCCAATCAGCCATCGAGATGCGCACCGTTGCCGAACCTTATATCCGCCGCCGCGCCATCCGTCACCTGGAAAAAGGGCGGGTTGTGATATTCAGCGCCGGCACGGGCAATCCATATTTCTCGACCGATACCGCTGCGGCCCTGCGCGCAATGGAAATAGATGCAGATGTATTGATCAAGGCCACCAAAGTCGACGGCGTGTACGACTCTGACCCTAAACACAACTCGCACGCCAAGAAGTTCGACAAATTAAGTTACATCGAAGTGCTCAACCGACGCCTGGAAGTGATGGACAGCACCGCCGTTTCACTGTGTATGGAAAACAACCTGCCCATCCTGGTCCTCAACTTGTGGGATGAGAGTGCACTGCACCGCGCCTTGCGCGGCGAGCCGGTGGGAACGTTGGTCAGCGGGTAGCGGCAGGTAATATGATGATAAAACAAGCAGCCCCGCTCACCGGGGCTGCTTGTTTTATCACTCCCAGTTATCCAGCGTCTGCTTGAGTTGCAGCAAGAACGCGTCTGCACTGGCCCCATCCAAAATACGATGATCAAAGACAAAGGACAGATAAACCATTGGGCGGATTGCAATCAGATCATTTCCATCAGTGTCGGTCACGGCTATAACTCGCTTCTGCATCGTCCCAACCCCCAGAATACCAGCCTGTGGCTGGTTAATGATTGGCATGGCAAACAGCGAGCCGCCTGTGCCATGGTTGGTAAGCGTGAACGTTCCACCGCGCACCTCCTCCGGCTGGAGTTTATGTTCGCGTGCCCGGTAAGCCAGGTCGTTCACAGAGCGGGCAATCCCCAGAAGCGACAAACCATCGGCGTGTTTAATCACCGGCACAATCAAGCCAGCATCCCCCAACGCGACAGCCATTCCAATATTGATCGCCTTATGTACCAGAATACCCTCATCCGTCCAGGAGGAGTTGGCCAGCGGCTGGGCTTTCAAGCCGGCAACAATCGCAGCGATAAAGTAAGCCGTGAGGGTCAGGTTAACACCATCGCGTGAGAAGGTTTCCCGGTTTGCTGCCCGGTGGACAAGGACCCGCGACAGATCCACTTCCATGACGGTCAATACGTGCGGGGAAGTCTTTTTGCTGGCCAGCATGTGTTCGGCAATCGAGCGGCGCATACTGGTGTGGAAAATAAGCGATTCACCATCCATGTCACGTGTCCCGGCGCCAAGTGTTTCCGTGGTATGTAACCCGGCGTCATGTTTCCCAGGGACGGGGGCGCTGGCAGGAATTGGAGATGGCGGATGAGCAAGATATGCCAGCACATCTTGTTTGGTGATCCGGCCTCCCAACCCTGTGCCCATGATTTTTGACAATTCCAGGTTGTGTTCGGCAGCCAATTTGCGCACCAGGGGGGAAAGAAAGCCCGAGCCGGTGTGCACTGTGGAGGGGAGAGGATTGACGGCGGGCTGAATTTCTGAAACAGGCGCCACAGATTCCGAGGCGGGCTCAGGAACAGCGGAAAGGCCTGGCAGCGAGGCGCTTTCTTCCGGCTGTCCAATCCATGCGATCAGAGTCCCCACGCCAGCAGGAGTATTTTCTGGAACCATGATCTTGAGAAGGGTCCCGCTTGCCGGACTGGGGATCTCGGTCACCACCTTGTCGGTTTCCACTTCCAGGAGCGGCTCCAATTCGTTGACCGGGTCGCCCTCTTTTTTCAACCATTTGACAAGGGTAAGTTCGTCTACGCCTTCACCAAGACGAGGAACGAGGACTTTGACAGGCATGTTTCCTCCGGGGTAATGATCAATGAGCAGGGGTCAGTTATCGAACGATGGCAGCATACTTTGCCGGATCAGCCTCATGCATCAGCATATATACGGCGTCAAAGATACCTTCCATGTTGGGCTTGGACCAGTAATCGCCGTCGGTGCCGTAGGCAGGGCGGTGAGCTTTGCCGGGCAGGGTGCGGGGAGCCGAGTCCAGCCACTGGTAGCCGTCCTGCACTTCCAACACTTCACGCAGCATATAGGCCGTTGTCCCGCCGGGCACATCCTCATCCACAAACAGGACGCGGGAGGTCTTCTTGAGCGATGCAACGATCCTGCCCTGCAAGTCGAACGGCAGCAGAGACTGCACATCAATGACCTCAGCCTCGATGCCAACACCGGCCAGCTTTTCAGCTGCTTCCAACGCAATGCGCGCACAGGCGCCGTAGGTGACAATGGTGGCATCTTTGCCAGCGCGCAGGATCTCCGGGATGCCCAGGGGAACGGTCAGTTCACCAATGTTCTCTGGCAAGCGCTCTTTAACCCGGTAACCATTGAGCACCTCGACTACGATGGCAGGTTCATCGGACTTGAGCAAGGTGTTGTAAAAACCGGCGGCGCGGGTCATATCGCGTGGCACCAGCACGTGCATACCGCGCACAAGATTGATGATGCCTGCCATGGGCGAGCCAGAATGCCAGATGCCCTCAAGGCGGTGGCCGCGTGTGCGCACAATGACCGGCGCCTTCTGCCCGCCCTTGGTACGCCAGAGCAGAGTGGCGAGATCATCCGACATCAACTGGAGAGCATAGAGCAGGTAGTCCAGGTACTGGATCTCGGCAACCGGGCGCAGACCGCGCATTGCCAGGCCAATAGCCTGTCCGAGGATGGTCGCCTCTCGGATGCCCGTATCAATAACGCGCAGGGCACCGTATTTCTCCTGCAGGCCGCGAAAGCCCTGGTTGACATCGCCCAGCTTGCCGACATCCTCACCAAAGGCCAGCAGGCGAGGTTCACGGGCTAGGGCGGCATCGAAGGCGGCATTGATGACCTCAAAACCCATCACCAGCGGGGCATCCGGCGCATAGACCGGTTTGACTTCCGGGACATGCACGGCGGAATCCGGGAGGGGGGAAGTGAGAAAACTGTCGTAACGGTCTGCCTGTACAGGCTCCAGCGAGAGACACCAGGTTTCCAGTGCCTGCCGAGCGGCGGATGATTCGTCTCGTGACAAAACCAGCGCCTCGTGGACCGCAGTGACCATATCCTTGCGGACCGGGTTGGGGATCGCCTCCAGGCGGAGGCGGATCTGTTCCAGCCCGGCAGCATGGGAGGATGTTCCGGCTGTTTGCGTGAGGAGGGATAAAACATCATCGCGCTCGCGCAAGAGCGGCGACTGGTAGGCTTCCCAGGCTTTTTTGCGGGCATCTTCCACATATACCCGCTCTTCCTCCTCTACTTGTGCAAGTACAGCCTCATCCGCAATCCCCCGGGTAATGATCCACTCTTTGAATTTGCGGATGCAGTCCCATTCGGCTTCCCAGGCAAGGCGCTGGGAGGACTTATAGCGTTCGTGCGATCCGGAGGTGGAATGACCCTGCGGCTGGGTGACCTCGGTGACATGCACCAGGGCCGGGATATGGTACTGGCGGGCAACATCCGCCGCAGTGGCATACGTTTCGAGTAAGGCCGGGTAATCCCAGGCACGGACAGAGTACAGATCGTAGCCGCGTTCACAGATCTCCGCCGGGCAGGGATCTCGCTGAAAGCCTTTCAGGATGGCGCCGATATTTTCCTTGACCATCTGGAACTGGTTGGGAACCGAGATACCATAGCCATCGTCAAACACGGTGATGACCGCCGGAGCATGCAGGACGCCAATGGCATTGACCGCCTCCCAGAACATCCCTTCGGCGGTGGAGGCGTTGCCGATGGTGGCCCAGGCGACTTCGTTGCCGTTCTTCGAGAATTTGTCAAAGGGTTTGAGTTCAGCAGAATGTCGGTAAAGCACGGAGGCATAGGCCAACCCCACCAGGCGCGGCATTTGCGCGGCGGTCGGAGAGACATCCGCGGCAATATTGTACATTTCCGTCTGGTCTTTCCAAGTACCATTGGGATTGATAAAGCGTGAGACGAAATGCCCAACCATCGAACGACCGGCAGTGGCCGGGTCGGCATCTACATCTGTATGGGCATAGAGTTGGGCAAAATAGGCCTGGACATCCAACACGCCAAGGGCATGCACCCAGGTCTGGTCACGGTAGTAACCGGAACGCCAGTCGCCTTTCTGGAAGGCGCGAGCAATCGCCAGCTGCGGCACTTCCTTACCATCGCCAAAAATGCCGAATTTGGCTTTGCCCGAAAGGACCTCGCGGCGGCCAATGACGGACACCTGCCGCGAGCGGACCGCCAGGCGGTAATCGTTCAGGATTTCTTCAGAGGCAAGGGGCAGTGATGGATTTTGTTCCTTTGGCATTTGCAACTCCAACTTATTTGGGCATATTCACTCCAAATTGTATTATAGCCGATTCTGTCCCGGTAAGAGCAAGAATCGTCAAGGCTGATAGAAAAATAACCGCCCGCATATCCAGAACGCGCAAGCAGAGTCGAGTATTTTGATCCAAGTGGTTGTATCCTGCTGGTATATTTCTCAAAAGGAGCAAACCCATGAAAGATAGCTATGAGATCAAACCAATCGGCGTTATTTACGCCTCCGGTCAGGGCGCGGCATTGGAGCTTTTGCCTCCCTACCGCCCTGGACTGCGCCAACTCGACCAATTCAGTCATGTACTGGTTTTTTGGTGGGCTGACCAGCATGACACACCTGAAGACCGCAATGGAGTACAATGTGAACTGCCGTATGCGCGCGGTACCACAGCGGGGGTCTTTGCCTGCCGGTCAGAGTACCGACCCAACCCCATTGCCGTGACCACCTGCCCCATTCTCGATGTGGACGAAGATAGGGGATTGGTGACCCTGCCGTGGATAGACGCTTTCGATGGCACCCCCCTGCTGGATTTGAAACCATACATCCCCATTTCCGAACGTATCCGTGACGTGAGGGTGGCATCCTGGTTTGCCGACTGGCCGGAATGGATGGAAGATGCTGCAGAATTCTTCTCGAAGGCGAAAGTGGACTTCGGCGAGTAATTTCCTGCCTTGCCCCTCCTGTTCCCTTGAAGGAGGGGCAAGGTTTATAATGGGCTTATTCAGCCAACAGGAGTTTTCATGGAACCAACTTTCATTCAAAAAGATGCCATCATGCTGATGGGGGTGAGTTTCTACGGCGACCCATTCCAGCTGAGCGGCGACTGGACCGTGGAGAACGAGATCGGACGAGTCTGGAAGCGCTTCATGAACTACCTGGAGGAGAACCGCCCAACGCTGCAAACGCTGCTGGACGGAGATGAACTGTATGAGGTCCATATTTATAATCCCGAGACACCCACCAAGGGTTTTTTCGAGGTCTTTACCGGACTGGCCACCCGCGATCCATGGAACGTACCTGTGGATTTACTGGTCAAAGCCCTGCCGGCCACGCAATATGCGGTTTTCACATTAATGGGGGAACAAATCACGTCGGACTGGTACAAGGACCTGGAAACTACCTTGACACAGAAGGGCTATGTACGCAGCCATCCATTTATCATCGAACGATATGACCGGCGATTTAAAGGCATGGACCAGATTGCAGACTCTGAACTGGACATCTACATTCCGGTCAAGCCGGCAATCTGAACCAGTTCCACATGGACGAGCAAGCGGCTGCCATTTTGCGGGCTTTGGATTACCTTGAAAGCCACCTGTTCGAGGAAGCCATGGTGGAGAATATGGCCGCGGCCAGTGGTTACTCACTCTTCCACTTTGTGCGCACTTTCAACCGGCTTGTCCACCATACACCTTACGATTACATCACCCGGCGGCGGCTTTCGGAGGCAGCCCGCCAACTGGTCAACAGCAAACGGCGCGTGATCGATATCAGCATGGATGCCGGTTTCCACAACGCTGAAACCTTCGCCCGCGCTTTCAAACGCATGTTCGGTATGCAGCCAAGTCAGGTGCGTGCGCAAGGCAGAATCGACCTGCGTTACCTGCTGGTGCCGCGCAGCCTGGCACACCTGGAGCACATCCAGCACTGCAACCTCCTGCAGCCAGTTTTGGTAGAACATTCTCCCCTGCAACTGGCCGGGTTGATGACGCGTGTTCATGGCGACTCTGCCAACATCCAGGGTCTGTGGTCGGCATTGGCAAACGAGATCGAGACAGGCAAAGAACGTTATGGTGTAACCACCTACCCTGAAGACTGGCAGAGCAACGGCACCTTTTACTTTGCCGGTGTTGCGATCAAGGAAGGAGAGATACTGCCGCAGATATTGGTGAGGCGGGAACTACCTGCAGGAAAGTTTTCAGAATTCCTCCACATTGGAGGGCGCATATCTCTGCCGCTGACGCGTGACTATGTCTACCAGACGTGGCTGCCACGCTCCGGTAAACGCATGGCCGCGGCACTGGAGTTGGAAATCCATGCTGGTAACACGGCAGAAGGAAACCTCAAATTTTCAATCCCGGTGCAGTGAGACCCTAAAAAGGGCAAGGACCGCGCCATGGAAGGACAATATCAGCGCTTCCCACAGTGATGGTAAAATCGAACCAAAGAGGACTTTATGAGTAAATACAAGACAGCATTGATCACAGACAGCACCTGCGATATCCCTGAAACCCTGCTTAAACAATATGACATCCTTGTCATCCCGGAGATTGTCGTATGGGGTAATGAGAGCCTGCGCGACCGGGTGGACATCACGCCAGAAGCTTTCTACCAACGGCTCGAGACCGACAAACAGCGCCCAAGCACCACCCTGCCCAGCCCCACGGATTTTGTAAATATCTACAGGGAAGCAGTCTCGAAAGGTGCACGCGAGATCGTGATCGCTACGGTCAGCAGCGCAATGAGCGGCACCTACCAGCTGGCAAAGCAGGTGGGAGACAGGATGGAAGTGCCGGTGCATGTGGTCGACTCGAAAGGCCCCACAATGACCCTGGGATGGCAGGTGCTGGCCATGGCCCGCGCCCGGGAAGCCGGAGCGGCGGTAAAAGAGATGGTCGCCGCGGCTGAAAAGGTGCGCCAGACCCTGGTCCAAATTGTGTGCCTGGACACGCTGGAATATCTGTACCGCGGCGGGCGCATCGGGAGCGCGACCAACTTCCTGGGCAGCCTGCTCGATCTAAAACCGCTGGTCGCGATCAATCACCAGACCGGGCTGGTGGAACCCTGTGGACGGGCGCGCACACGCAAAAAATCCATTGAAATGCTACTGGAGCAGTTTTTCGAAAGACTCGATACCAGCAGGCTTATGCACATTGCCGTGCTGCACGGCGGGGCGCCGGAAGAGGCGCAGGCATTAGCCGACCGCATCCAGCAGGAGTATCCTCCTGTCGAATTACTGATCAACATCACAGGCCCTGTGCTGGGTATCAACACCGGGCCGCGCGCACTGGCCCTCTGCGGTTATACTGAGTAACTACGCAATGTGCTGGTCACACACCTGCCGGAAATGGTAGCCGTAAATGGCAAAGGTGATGGCCTGGGGGAAGAATCGCGGCCGGCGGAACAGTGTCCAGAAAAAGAGTTGCCAGTAGTAACGACGTCCTTTATCCAGGATACCCAAATGCAGGATGGAGCGGAAAAAGGCCCGAATATATTCCCCGCTGAGGGGAATGGTAACCCTGGGAGCTTTATACTCCTTAAGAAAGGTCTTGACGCGGTCATAATAATTCTTGGGCAGATAAAGCGTATTCACCACAGCCCGGTACCCATTCTTAAGCACATCGAGATTCATGCGCGGGATGATGTTGGTTTCCCCATCCACATTATCCCCCGAAAAAGCGCCTGTCAGGCGGCCTTCGCGCTGCATTCGCTGGTAGAGCCGGGTGCCAACCGGCGCCTGCAGCAACCCAACCATGGCCGTCACGATGCCACTCTTCTGGATGAATTCGATCTGCCGCTTGAAAATTGAAGGCGTATCACTGTCAAAGCCAAGAATAAAACCGCCCTGCACCTGCAAACCAGCATGCTGGATACGTTTGATATCGGACACCAGGTCACGGCCAAGATTCTGCTTTTTGTTGCATTCGGCCAGGCTTTCATCAGACGGGGTCTCGACACCGATGAACACCATATCAAAGCCGGCCTGGAACATCAAATCCAGTAGTTCTTCATCATCAGCCAGGTTAATGGAAATCTCGGTGTTGAACGGCATGCCAGTCTTGCCTTTACGCCACTCGATCAAGCCGGGAAGCAATTCGGTCTTGAGGAGCTTCCTGTTGCCCATTAGGTTGTCATCCACAAAAAAGACACTCTCCCGCCATCCGAGACGGTACAAACCATCCAGTTCCGTGATGATCTGCTGCGTGGTCTTCACGCGCGGGCGATGGCCGAACAAAGTTGTTATGTTGCAAAACTCACAGTCGAAAGGGCAACCGCGCGAGTATTGAATGGGCATAGTGGCATAACGCTGGAGGTCGGCCAGTTCCCAAAGCGGGGCGGGGGTTTGCTGGATATCCGGGAATTCCGTGGAGGTATAAAGGCGTTGCGCACAGTCTGCCTCCAAATCCTGCAGAAACAAGGGGAGCGTGGCTTCAGCCTCGTTCAACACCAGATGGTCCACATCTGGAAATTGATCCGGTTCGGCTGTGAAGAGCGGTCCGCCGGCAACAATCTTCAGGCCAGCCGCCTTGCAGCGGGTGATCACCTGGTGGGTGGAATCACGCTGGACGGTCATGGCACTGATGAATGCAAAGTCGGCCCAGACCAGGTCGGCATCCCGCAAGGGGCGCACGTTCAAGTCCACGAGGCGCTTTTCCCAGGCAGAAGGAAGCATGGCAGCCACGGTCAGCAGGCCAAGCGGAGGATTGGAGGCATGTTTGCGGATGAATTTGAGAGCATGCTTGAAACTCCAAAAAGTGTCGGGGAATTCGGGGTAAAGCAAAAGAATATTCATCTCGGCCTCCTCAGATCGAAAGTCACAAATTCATTTTATTGCAAACGGGTGGCAGGAGCTCGCTTTCATCAGGTATTGATAGCGGACGGATAGCATTTTGATAGCAAAGCAAAATTCCCCATTGAAATTTTCAGCAAAACGATGTACTCTTACCTTAGCTTTGTTTTGGACAGATGATGGGGAGACCACCACTGGATCGTGACAACAAACAAGGAGAAAACCATGAAAGCCAAATTGCATACCCGATACTTCCTCCTTGCAGGCGCCATGTTACTGGCCAGCCTGCAGGCCAATTCCACGCCGGTATGGGCGTCAGGGCATGTATCCTTTGCACCAGCAGTGAACTATGCGGCAGGCGATAGTCCAATCTCAGTCCTCGCAGAAGACTTCGATGGGGATGGTGATATTGATCTGGCCGCAACCAACTGGGAAAGCGACACTATCTCAATTTTCCTGGGAGAAGGGGATGGAACCTTCAAGGCTGCCGTGAATTATCCCACCGCTGATTCACCTTGCGATATTTTGGCAGGGGACTTCAACGAAGATAACAAAACCGATCTGGCTGTCACCAATGGGTACAGTCATAATGTTTCAATTTTTCTGGGTAATGGGAATGGGACCTTTCAGGCGGCAGTGAGTTACCATACCGGAGCTGGTCCAAGGGGCATGGACAGCGGAGACTTCAACAGCGACGATCATATTGACTTGGTTGTGGCCAACTATGGTGGCTTTCAACTTGGCGTACTGATGGGCAATGGCGATGGAACCTTCCAGAAGAGTGTGCAATACTCTGTAGGAAACGGACCCTTCCGGGTGGCCACGGGTGACTTCAATGGGGACAACCACACAGACTTGGCCACGGCTAATTATTTCGGCAACAATGTATCCACCTTGTTGGCAAATGGGGATGGCACTTTCAACAAAGAAGTTCGGCACGATGTAAGGAATAACCCTACCGCGGTCGTCGCAGAGGATTTCGACGGAAATGGTAAAACCGACTTGGGCGCGACGAATTGCTACGATCACACCACCTCGATCCTGCTTGGTAATGGAGATGGGACATTCAGTTCCCCGGTCAACTACGCAGTAGGCAATGAACCAAATTTCATCCTCGCACAAGATTTTAATCAGGATGGTGTACTTGACTTGGCCGTGGAAAATGGTCTGAGTGATAATGTATCCTTCCTGCTCGGAAACGGGGATGGAACCTTCGGAACTGCGATCAATGAGGGTGTAGGAGATAAGCCTTATGGGGCCGCCGCGGCAGATCTCAACAATGATGGCAAGGTTGACCTGGCCGTGGCCAATCGTGAAAGTGACAATATCTCGATCCTGTTAAATACCACAACGATCTATAAACTCACTTCCCGCTCCGGCGGTGCTTATGATGGCTGGGTGCTCGAATCGTCGGAGGAAAGCAAAATAGGCGGCAGTGCGAATGCCACCAACACTACCCTATATATCGGCGACAATTTACAGGACAGGCAACTGCGCGCCCTGCTGAACTTCAACACTGCCGGGCTGCCCGATGAGGCTGTCATCACAGAAATCACTTTAAGGCTGAAGCTGCTGGGAATAACCGGCACCAACCCCTTCGATACGCATGGCGCCTTGGTTGTGGACATCCGCAATGGCTCCTTCGGTGGTGACAGCACCCTGCAAACCAGGGATTTCCAGGCCATGGCCACCAAGAACAACATTGGCAGCATTCCCAAGACACCGCTCGGCGGTTGGTACAGCAGGACCTGGACAAGCGGCATTTTCGCTTACATCAATAAAACCGGTCCGACCCAGTTCCGCCTGCGATTCAGCAAGGATGACAATGATGATCTGGGTGCAGATTACCTGAGGTTCTACAGCGGCAACGCCGAAATGGCATACCGGCCGCAGCTCATCATCGAATATTACCTGCCGTAGGGGATCAGCCGCAATTCAATCCGGGCCAGGGGTTTCACCGCCGTCCCAGGCATGATAAGCCTGGTTTTGGATACCAAATCGCAGCAGGATGCGGCCGGCCAGGTCCGTCACAAGTTCATCCACCGTCCGGGGCCGCCCATAGAACGATGGGACCGGTGGAAAGATGACCACGCCGGCGCGGGCAGCCAGGCGCATCAGGCGCAGGTGCCCGGCATGCAAAGGGGTCTCGCGCACGGCCAGGATCAATTTCCGGCCTTCCTTCAAACAGACATCCGCTGCGCGCACTACCAGGTTGTCACTGTATGAATTCGCAATCCCCGAGAGGGTCTTGATCGAACAGGGTACGACCAGCATGCCCAGCGTGACAAAAGAACCTGAGGCAATCCGTGCCCCAATATCCTGCGGATCGTAGCAGGCTGCAGCCAGCGCCTCGACCTCCGGCACCTTCCAATCCGTCTCACTGGCGATGGTCTGGCGGGCAGCCTGGCTGATGACCAAGTGCGTTTCAGCCCCCGCTTCCTTCAATAATTCCAGAGTGCGGATGCCCAGGATCGCCCCGCTGGCTCCCGTGATGGCCAGGACGGCCCGCAGCGGCACCTGGCTCATTCGACCTCCACGGTGCCCGTTTCTCCATCCACCCGCAGGCGCATTCCGGTTGCAAGCCGTTCGAGGGGAACATGATCCACGCAGGGGATATCGGAAATGATGCAGCCCACAGCAGTAATGGTCTCGGCTTCGGCGTTGAGAATGGCGGCAGGGGCTAGGCCGGCTTTTTTCAAACGATAGAGGGTATACGAACCCACGGTGGATCCTTTTCCGGTTGGAAAGACAAGCACCTGCCCGGCGATGGATTGGCCTTCCAGTTCATGGCCGCGTTCGACCACGCAGCCCGTCTGCGGGTCGACGCCGCCGAAAAACGAAATACCCATGGTTGTGACCAGTGCCAGCCCCGCGGCGTGGCCGGCAGCAATCTTTCTGCCGGTGAGGATCATTTCAGCGCCTCCGCAACGACTTCATCGAAGGGAAGAAAACGGGTGCAGGAACCGTTCTTGGCGGCGGCGTAGTAGCAGGCCTTGGCACTGTCGGTGGCAAGCAGCCTGAAACGGCCCTTGATTGGAGCAACCACGCAGCAGGTATCCACGGCAAAGACAGCCCCGGCGGCCTCGATAATGGCCGTGTAGCCCATCTGGTCGGCAATGCGCTTGGTGGGACGCGCTGTGGTGATCCAGAACGTTTTACACACCTTTTTCCCGCGCAGCAGTTCGGCTACATGCTGTATCTCGGCCAGGGATAAATGCGGGCAGCCCAGGCTGACAAAATCCACCTCCCCGCCTGGGGGAGAAGACTCCAGCGAATGGATGGCCTCATCCAGGTCAGCCTGGTTTATGAGCAGAGTGTCATCCGGAACCGGGTGGAGGGTGCTCTCCGGGGTGATGCCTTCCATATGGAAGAGAGCCAGCCCGCCGTAAGTGGCGGCACTGGCGCAGAAAGATTTAAGTTCCTCCAGGGTGGCAGATACAATGCCGCGCAGATAGGGGATGGCCTTGACTTTGCGGGCTTCGATTGCCCGGCCAAGCGCGATACCCAGAGCGCCGAAATCACGCGTACCCTGCAGGGCGGCTTCGACTCTTACTGTCAGGCCGGGACGGCGGTTTTCATCCCGGTGCAGGCCATAGTCAGGCGTACGCCCGGTCAGGGCGGCAGATAATGCACTCGGGCCGCCCTCGCGGTTGGTACGCGCGCCCAGGACGGAGTTGGCATAGCAGACGGCGCTGCTTTCGGCCCAGGCGATGTGCTCGCCAAAGTGCGGCAGGTTTCCGAAAAGATAAGGCGTGCAGGAACAGGTGGTCACAACCCCCATCCTGGCATAGGCTTCGATGACTCGCTGCTGGTCGCGGGCAAACTCGGGAGGAATGCCCAGCGCCTGCCAGTTCTCGATGTCCATGCCGGCCGGGTTGAGGGTGGTCAGCACCCGCACCCGCCCGCCGCCGTCTGCCATCTCCGAGAGAAAATCCAGCCCGGCTTCGCCCAGGTTATCGAAACTGACGCCCGCGATCTGCACCGAGGCAACCGTCAGCATGCGCCCGGCACCATAGATGGTGCCGAGGGCAGCGAGGATCTCCATCGCTTTTTGGGTTGCCCGGCCGTGGTCACCGGCCAGCATCTGACATTCTTCCCGGGTAAGTTCCATGCGGTTATATCTCACGAACCATTTACGAACTTCTTCAAGTCCACCCGCGGGAAGACGGCTTTATGGAAGGATTTGCCGGCGGTCTCGAGCGGAGCAGTCAGGTCGAAGCCGAGCCGGGTAGTGATGTGGGTACCGGCATCGGCGGAGGGGTCCAGGCTGGATCCGGGGGAGCGGCCCCGGACTACCAGGTCACGGTCGCCCTGGAAGCGGGTGGCCATGGCCCATTCCACCTCGAGCGGGTTATAGATGTCGATATCCTTGTCGACCACGTAGACGTGCTTGCAGGAAGTGTGCCCGGCAAAGGCGGCCTCGATGGCCTTTTTCCCATCCTCCTCGGCCTGCTTGTCGATCTGGACGATGGCATGCAGCCAGGAGCAGCCGCCAGGATTGACGTTCACGTCCAGGCAGCGCACGACCTCGTTGACCTTGCGAAAGATGGTGGGTTCACGCGGCATGCCCATCAGGAGCTTGTGCTCGAGTGCGCCGGGCAGCAGGGCATGCCAGACGGCATCCCGCCGGTGGGTGATGGCTTTGACATCCAGCACCGGCTCCTGGCGGATCACATCGTAGGTCTCGGTCAGGTCCACGAAAGGCCCTTCGGCATGGGTCCGGTGCAGATAAATGGTGCCCTCGATGACGAACTCTGTTTCAGCAGGGATGAGCAGGTCGCTGGTCTGTGCCTGCACCACCTGAAACAGCTGGAGGGCATTCGCAATGTGCAGTTCGTCCACCCCAAGGTCGACCGAAGTGGCCGCGGCGGCCAGGATGTTGGGGGCGTTGCCGATGCAGATGGCGACATCCACCTGGTTCAGGTCATTCAGGAAACGGTCGAAGTGGCGGCCGCGCACCACGCGCACAGCCATCTCCGTTTTGGAGAACTGCATGCAGCGATGGAAATCGGCGTTCTGCCCGAAGAGCGGGTGGCGGGCGAGCACTACGCCTGAACTGATGTAGTTGCCGCCGTCCTGGTCGCAGTGGAAGAGGATGGGTAACTTGTCCAGATCCGGTTCCAACTCGATGACTTCCTGGCAGGGGGCGCTGGTGACGACCTCTGGCGGCCTGCGGTTCCGGATGCCCTCCGTCAGGAAGGGGATGATCTGTGCAACCGGGATGCCGAAATAGTTAGCAAAGGCGGCCTTTGAACAAAAGAGGTTGCCGGCAACCGGGAAGGCAGACTCGCGCACGTTTTCGAACAGCACAGGCTGTGGTTCCATCTGCTTCAGCACGGCCGCAATCTCGAAGGTTTTCGAGATGGGGGCATGGATGCGGGTAAGCTTTTTCCGGGCGCTTAAAGTAGCAAGGTGGTCTCTAAGGGTCATGGTTAGCCCTTCCAATACCGGCGAAAGGCAGGAAACAGCATTGACATTTTATTCATGCACCCCATTTTATCAAACTTACCGCAGGAACTTCAAAATATGGAAAATTAAATTACCTGGCCAAGGAAAATTGAGTAAGAAATTGACTTCATTGCAACACAAGCTGCCGTTCCATCGCCCTCGAATGTAAATACCACCCTATTCTCCCGTACGACCAGAAATTGAAGCAGCTGGCAGCAAAATACTCGCTGGCCGAATCCTGGCTGGCCTGCAAATACCCCACCCCGGCTTTACAGGTTTCATCTGGGCGGAGTAATTTTTTAGCCAGAGTTCCTTCGGATAGCTGGCAAGACTCGCCGACAAAACCCCAGTTCCTCTACCTGGAAACCTGCTCGAACACATCCCGAATAGCGTCGATCACCACCCTGGGCGCATCCAGTTGAATGAAATGCCCGCTCTCCCCGACAACGATCCGCTTGCCTCGGGTGGATAGTGCAGTCAGTTCGTCCTGCATTCTATTGAAATCTTCCGCTTGTCGCTCCATCATCTCCAGGGTAATCTGCGACTGGTATGCCGGTGGTATCTGCTGGTATAGTTTCCGCCCATTCATTTCTTCCGAGAGTACAATGAGCGGCATATCGCCGAGACTGTTCAACTCCCTGGGCTGGCTGGAATAAGCGACAAACATGTTCGCTTCGCGCGCACTCGCACCCCAATAACTCGTGCGATACATCTCCGCCAGCAAAGACCCCTTTTCCTCCTCTGCCAGCGGCAGACTGGCAATCCCCGCATCCAGCATCTTGAATGCCCTGACCACCCCAAGGGGCGCGGCAATCCGGAAAAACTGCAGGCTTGCCGTCTGTGCCTTACTTAATTTTTCAAATTCGGGTGGAACCTTTTGGTTCTGACTCTCGTGCGACGAGTCCACCAGCACCATTCCAACGACATCCTCCGGGTATTCCGCCGCAAAAGCGCGTACGTAAACCCCGCCGAGGGAATGCCCGGCCATCAAGTAAGGAGGCTGTACCCCGCCTTTCTCCAGCAGATCATGCAGCATCCCCGCCACCTGCCGGGGAGACAACTCCCCGCGAACGCTGTCACTCCAACCCATCCCAGCCCGGTCATAGGAGCAAACCCGCGTGAATTCCGCCACGTCATCCTGGATCAGTGCCCAGTAAATGCTGGACGAACCCGCCCCCGCCTCCAGCACCACCGTGGGGCTGCCATTGCCCCTGCAGTCCAATCTCATCTGGATGCCGTTCACATCCACCATCTGGTCAATAGGCTTATATGCCTTCGCGTCGCGGGCACTGGCAACTGCCTGGTAGATCGCCCCAATGGCTGCCAGTCCCGCTATTAGTACCAACCCGCCCAAGACCACGCGCCCCAGCCAGCGCAGACAGCCCGCTCCCCTGCTTTTCTTCCCCGTTGCCATATTTGTATTGGACATCTCACACCTGCCTTTCTGGATGATCCAAATATCCATAATGACAGCAATTTTTACAGTTTTTGCCCCAATGGGTTCGATAATAACAGTATATATCAAAGCTGCACGAAGGATATCACGGTGTTTATGGCTTGTCCCGCTTTTCAATGGTATTTGCACTTTCGCGTCACAGTAGTGGTATCATAATATTATGACTACCGCAACTGCCCAAGCCTTCGCGAATATCGCCTTTATCAAATACTGGGGCGACCGCGACCCCAGGCTGCGACTGCCGGCGAATGGTTCGATTTCGATGAACCTGGAGGGGCTGCTCACGCGCACGACGGTGAGCTTTCAACCTTCGCTGCCGTTCGATGAACTGGTGATCAACGGCCGCGAGATGACCGGGCACGGCTTGGAGCGGGTCTCCGCCCTCCTGGACGAAGTACGCCGGATGGCCGGAGTTTCTGCCTGCGCCGAGGTGGTCAGCGGGAACAACTTCCCGGCAGGCACGGGAATTGCATCTTCGGCCTCGGCCTTTGCTGCACTGGCCCTGGCAGCCAGTGCGGCAGCGGGACTGAAACTGAGCGAGCCCGAGTTGTCCCGCCTGGCGCGCCACGGTTCCGGCTCGGCCTGCCGCTCGATCCCGGGCGGGTTCGTGGAGTGGGGAATGGGTACCGGCGATGCGGACTCGGTCGCAGCCTCCATCGCGCCGCCGGAGCACTGGGCATTGAGCGATTGTGTGGCGATCGTCTCCAGCGAGCACAAGGCAACCGGCTCGCTCCAGGGACACAGCCTGGCAGGCAGCAGCCCGCTGCAGGCGGCGCGGCTGGCCGGGGCACCGGAGCGGCTGAGCCGCTGCCGGGAGGCGATCCTGAAGCGTGATTTCGAGGCGTTTGCCGGTGTGGTGGAGGAAGACAGCAACCTGATGCACGCGGTGATGATGACCTCCCAACCGGCACTGTTCTACTGGAGACCGGCAACGCTGGAGATCATGCAGGCCGTGCGCTCGGCCCGGGCGGGAGGGCTGCCGCTGTGCTACACGATCGACGCCGGACCCAACGTACACGTGCTGTGCGAATCGGTCCAGGAACGGGAGGCAGCTGAACTGGTTGGGAGCATCCCCGGAGTCCAGCAGGTCAGCGTGGCACGGGTGGGCGGCCCGGCGCGGCTGGTATAATTCAACCTGCCCGGCGGAAAACGCAGGGCAGATCCTGAGAGGAAAGAGTTTAGTGTTATGTTTCAATACATCCTTGAGTTCATCGTTGCCCTGGCGGCGCTGATCATTGCACACGAACTGGGACATTTCCTGGCCTGCCGGCTCTTCAAGGTGGAAGTGGAAGAGTTTGGCCTGGGCCTGCCGCCGCGGGCGGCGCGCCTCTTCCGGGCCGGCGGCACCGATTTCACCCTGAACTGGATCCCGCTGGGCGGCTTTGTGCGCCCCAAGGGCGAAAACGACCCGCAGGTCAGCGGCGGGCTGGCCTCGGCCAAACCGCTGGTGCGCATCGGCGTGGCAGTGGCAGGGCCTTTGATGAACCTGCTTCTGGCCGTCGTGCTCTACATGGCCACTTTTGCCGTCCTGGGAGAACCTGATCCGGCGCGGTTGAACGAGGTGGAAATCCAGGCCGTCCTGACGGCTTCCCCGGCAGAAGAAGCCGGACTGCAGGTGGGCGACATCCTGCTGAGTGTCAACGGGCAGGAAGTGCACAATTCTGATGAGGTCCGCACCATCATCTATGCCCACCTGGACCAGCCGATCGCGATCCGCTACCGGCGCGGCGACAGCACCGCCGAGTTGAGTGTGACGCCGCTCTCCAGCCGGCCGGCGGAACAGGGCGCCACCGGCCTGCAGATGGGGCCGCCCATGCGCGCCATCAGCCTGCCCAAGGCCATGTTGAATGGCTTCACGGCCACTTTTGAACACTGCGGTCTGCTCCTGGAAATGCTTGCCAAGTTCGCGACCGGGCAGTTGAAAGGGCCGGTGGACTTCGTCGGGCCAATCGGCATCGGGCGCATGTATGTGGGAATGCGTGAGGCCGGTCCAACTTCAGGGTTGACTCCTGTTCTGGACATCTTTGGCTTTGTCATCAGTATTTCGATCTCTCTGGGCCTGTTCAACCTGCTGCCCATCCCGGCACTGGATGGCGGGCGCATCCTGCTGTCGCTGCCCGAATTGATCTTCCGCCGCCGGGTGGAGGCCAGGGTGGAAAACTGGCTCATCACAGCCACCTTCCTGCTGCTGCTGGGGCTGTTGGTCTTTATCACCCTGCGGGACGTATTCTTCCCAATCACGGTGTCACAATGACCAGGAATGCTCCATTCCAGTCTGTGCTGGAGGCGCTGCTGGATGACAGCCGCCCCTTCCCGCGGGCCTATTACCCGCGCTTTTCGGATATCCTGCCGGGGGACCTGAAAGCCGTACTGGCCATCTGGCCAAAGGTGAGCAACAAGCGCCGCCTCAGCCTGCTGGGTGAACTGAAAGCCCTGGCCGAGGATGACACCCTGCTCTCCTTCGATGATTTTGCGCGCGCCCTGCTGGATGACAGCGATGGGCAGGTGCGTGCAGCCGCCGTCCGCCTGTTGTGGGAATGTGAAGACGCGAAACTGGTTCCCCTCTTCGCGCGCATGCTGGCAAAGGACCCCGATCCGGCCGCGCGCGCTGCGGCGGCCGCCGGCCTGGGGCTGTTCGTCCAGAGCGGCGAGTTCGAAGACATTCCGGAGCGGCTGCTGCACCAGGTGGAAGATGCCCTGCTGGCGGCAGCCACCGGTTCGGACGAGAGTCCCATCCGGCGGCGGGCACTGGAATCGCTGGGATTCTCCTCCCGGCTAGAAATCCCGGCTCTGATCGAGGCAGCCTTTGCCCGCTCAGACCCGGAATGGGTGGTCAGTGCATTGTTTGCCATGGGCCGCTCAAGTGATGAACGCTGGCAGGACCAGGTTCTGGCCGGGATCACCAATGACAACATGCGCATCCGGGCAGCCGCAGTGGAAGCAGCCGGCGAACTGGCCATGCGCAGTGCACGCCCCATCCTGCTCAACCTGCTGGCCGAGGAAGAGGAGAGCGAGGTGGTGCAAGCTGCCATCTGGTCACTCTCCCAGATCGGCGGGGAAGATGTGCGCGCCGTGTTGATCAACCTGCTCGACCAGGCGGAGAACGAAGAGATTGCCGGATTCCTCGAAGAAGCGCTCGAGAACCTGGATTTCACCGAGGAGCTGGAGCACTTCGACCTGATGTCACTGGACACAGATGACGAACCTGAAGAATAAACATCCCCGCACACATCGAGAAGACATTGGACAACCTGTTTCAAGTATTTGCAAACAACCTGCTGCCGGTACTGCTGCTCGGCGCGGCGGGCTTCCTGCTGGGCAAGTTCGCCCCGGTGGACAGCCGCTCGGTGGGACGTGTGACCTTTTACGTGCTCAGCCCCATCCTGGTTTTCAACCTGCTCACCCAGAGCCAGCTGGCCTTGGGGAAAATCCTCCTGATGCTGGGTTTTGGGGCGGCCTGCATCAGTACAATGGCGCTTCTGGCTTACCTGGTGGGCAGGCTGCTGCGCCTGGAACATACCGTGCTGATGGCGGTGGTGTTGACCAGCATGTTCGGCAACAGCGGCAACTATGGCCTGCCGCTGATCGCCTTTGCCTTCGGGCAGGAAGCCCTGACCTACGCAGGCGTGTACTTCGTGGCCAGCACCCTGATGGTCAACACGGCCGGGGTGGTCATCGCCTCACTGGGCCACCTGCCGGTTAAGGAGGCGATCCTGGCTTTCTTCAAGGTCCCGGCAGTCTATGCCATTGGGCTGGCCCTGTTGGTGGTGCAGATGGGTTGGAAACTGCCCGGGCCGCTCGACCGGACCCTTTCGCTGGCCGCCGGCGGGGCGGTGCCGGTCATGCTCCTGCTGCTGGGGCTGGAGTTACAGCGCGTGCAGTGGAAAAACACGCACATCCTGGCGGTTGTTACCAGTGTGAGCCTGCGCCTGCTGGTATCGCCGTTCGTGGCGCTCGGCTTGAGCCTGCCGCTCGGGCTGGAGGCTGCCGCCCGCCAGGCAGGAGTGATCGAAAGTTCCGTGCCCACGGCGGTGCTGACCACCGTGCTGGCCAGTGAATACAAACTGGAGCCGGCCCTGATCACGACCATCGTGTTCGTCAGTACCGTGCTAAGCCCGTTGACGCTCACGCCGCTGCTGGTCTATCTGGGGAGGTAACATGCGCAACAAGTTCCTGCTGGCCTTGCTCGTACTCGCCATGCTGGGAGCGCCCGGTACGGTCCAGGCGCAGACGGGAGTCGAGGTAACCAGTATTCAGATCACGTACCAGTTCGGGGAGCAGATCACCTTCCGGGGCCGGGTGGTCACCTCAGCCCCGATCCAGGAAGTGTTCGTGTCGTTCCGCCAGGAAGGTGAGCAGGGCGCGCGTGTCTTCCCCATGGAACTTGACCCCTCCGGCCAGGTCACCTACACCCACCGGATCGTCCAGGACGTGCTGCGCCCCTTTGCGCGCATTTCCTTCTGGTACGAGGTGCACCTGGGGACCGGTGAGACATTTACTTCGAGCCCGTATCTGTTCCGCTATGCCGACAACCGTTTCGACTGGAAATCGGCAGGGGAGAGCCCGATAAAGGTGTACTGGTATGAGGGCAGCCCCGCCTTCGGGCAGGCTGCGCTCGAGGCTGCTTCGGCAGGGCTGGAGGTGGCCAAAGAAGTGGTGCCGCTATCCCAATCTGCCTCAGTGGAAGTCTACATATACGCCTCCCCTGTTGACCTTCAAGGCGCGCTGGCCCTGGGCGGGGAGGACTGGCAGGCCGGCCATGCCAGTCCCGACCTGGGTGTGGTCATGGTGGCCATCCCTCCCGGCCCCAGCCAGGCACTGCAGATGGACCAGTTGATCCCGCACGAACTGGCCCACGTGGTGCTCTACCAGGGGCTGGGCAGGGACTATGCCAACCTGCCGGTCTGGTTCAGCGAGGGAGTGGCCTCCCTGGCCGAACGCTTCCCCAACCCCGAGTATGAACGCGCCCTGAGCCTGGCAAGCCAGGAAAACAGCCTCCTCCCGCTGGCCGACCTGTGCACAACCTTCCCCTCCGACCAGGCGCGGGCCTTCCTGGCCTATGCAGAGGCCGACTCCTTCACCCGCTACCTGCGCGAGCGGCACGGCAACATGGGGTTATCGGCCCTGGCAATCGCCTACACGGATGAACTGGACTGCGAGCAGGGAGCCGAGCGCGGCCTGGGAAAGCCGCTTTCACAACTGGAGCGGGAGTGGCGGGAAGAAGCCCTCGGCGAAAACCTGGCGGGTGTGGCAGCCCGCAATCTGCTGCCCTACAACCTGGCGCTGGGGATCATCCTGGCAGTGCCGGTTGCCGGCATGCTGTCTGCCATGTTGAGGAGAAAGAAGAATGGATACAAATAGTCCAGGGACTGGCGCCCGGGTGCGGATCCTGGTGACGGGGCGGGTGCAGGGCGTGGGCTTTCGGGCCTTCGTCCAGCAGAGCGGCACACTCTTCGGGCTGACCGGCTGGGTGCGCAATGTGGGTTATAACCAAGTGGAAACGGTGGCGGAGGGGCCGCGGGCCGTGCTGGAGAAATTCGTCGAAGTTGTCAAAAAGGGGCCGCGCGCCGCATATGTGGACGAGGCCGAAGTCGAATGGGGGACGCCCGGCGGAGAATTCACTTCGTTCGGAGTGCGCTACAGCCTCTGAACCCTGAGTTCCTGTAACATCATTCAAAAATAACCCGGAAACACTGCAGGCGTCTCTCCCTGCCAGGACAGGCACAGGCCGCGTCTGGGGTGATATATTTAGATATATTTGATGCACAATCTCTTTATTACATGTTATACTTCCTCCCGGCCGGTTAAGCAGCTGTTCCTGTAGTATGCCGGCCATCCAATCGGATCCCCGCATTACCACAAAGGAGGTGCCATGAAACTTGTCAGACACATTCTCAAGACCAAAGGCCGCGCGGCCTGGAGTATCGGGCCGGATGAACCGGTGTATGCCGCCCTGCAGGTGATGGCCGAGAAGAATGTTGGTGCACTGGTCGTGATGAAAGATGGGAAAGTGGCCGGCATCGTCTCCGAGCGCGACTATGCCCGCAAGATCGCGCTGAAAGGGAAGAACTCCCGCGAGACGCTGGTGCGGGAAATCATGACCTCGCCGGCCATCTGCGTCACCTCGGACAGGACGGTGGAGCAATGCCTGGCATTGATGACCGACAAACACATCCGCCACCTGCCCGTGGTGGATGACGATCAACTGGTCGGGTTGGTCTCGGTGGGTGACCTGGTGAAGAGCGTCATCAGCAGCCAGAAGGAATTGATCCTCCAGTTGGAAAACTTCATCCAGGAATACGCTATCGGGTCATAGTGGAACGAAAAACGCCGCCGGAAAGTTCGGCGGCGCCTGTTTGGAGTAATGGGATCAGGCAAAGCCCAGGCCGCGTTCCTTGAGGGAGACCCAGCGCCCCTGCCCGATGACCAGGTGGTCCAGGACCTCGATATCCAGCAGTTTGCCGGCCTGGACCACAGCCCGCGTGATGGCCGCGTCGTCCGGGCTGGGGGTCGGGTCGCCGCTGGGGTGGTTGTGCACCAGGAGCACCGCGGTGGCATTGCGGCGCACTGCCGGGGTGAACACTTCGGCGATGCGCAGGTGGGCGGAATTCACCGAGCCATAGACGACCTGGACGATATCCAGCACCCGGTTGCGCGTGTCGAGCAGGAAGACGCGCATCTGTTCCTTCTCCAGGCCGCTCATTTCGTACTGGACTAGGACCGCCGCGTCGGCGGGACTTTTGATGACCGGGCGCTCCTCCGGTACCTCCAGCATCAGCCGGCGGCCCAACTCGATGGCCGCCTTGATCTGGGCTGCCTTGGCCTCGGCAATCCCGTGCTGGTGCAACAACTCGTCGAACGGCGCCCGGTGCAGCCCAGCCAGCCCGCCGAAGGTCTGCAGCAGGCGCTGGCCCACCTGGACGGCGTTCTCGCCGGGGACCCCGACTCGCAGCAGGATGGCGATCAATTCGGCATTGGAGAGCGACTGTGGGCCGAGTTTGGCCAGCCGCTCGCGCGGGCGGTCATCGGCTGCCAGGTCGGCGATGCGGTAAACGGGACGCGGGGATGGTTCGGTCATGGCGGCACCTCGATGGATCGATGGATGGGCAGATGGAACAAGTCTATTTTACAGGAAAAACGGCCTGCATTGCTGAGGTTCGGACTTAAGTTCGGACAGGGTATTGAACCAAAGTGGTGAAAGAC
>CAYLXB010000003.1:0-99459 GCA_964387495.1 uncultured Anaerolineaceae bacterium | reverse complement strand
TAACCCCCGGTCGGAAACACGAGCGGCTTGCTTACCCGATAACCCCCGGTCGGAAGCGCGAGCGGCTTGCTTCCTCGATAACCCCCGGTCGGAAACGCGAGCGGCTTGCTTACCCAACGGGTACGCAGTCGCCGCTCCCTCCGTCCGCTCCTCGCAACGACATTGGGAAACGGCCCCCCTTCGCGTCCTCCTCTCCCCGTCAAGGGATCGCGTCCTTCGCGGTAAAAAGACCCTTTGCGCCTTTGCCCCCTTGCGTCCAGGCGCCCCGCAGGGGTACTGCGTGAGCTTCCCCCCGCCATCCTCGCGGCTCCCCTCCTCTTACATCCGACTCCCTTCCCCCAAATTCCGGTGCTCTTCCGGCATTTGGGGGAAGGGCCGGGGATGGGGGCCCCTCGTCCATGATACAATACCCCCCATGCAACCCTCCCTGGAAAAACTCCGCAAATTCTTCCGCCTCGAACACGAAAACGGCTACAGCGACACCGCCGTCATCGGCGGGCTCGCCAAGATGCTCGACTACTGGGAAGGCGAAGCCCGCCTCGACCACCTCAGCGAAGAAGTCATCCGCGCCGTCATCGAACGCCTGCGCTCCTACGCCAGCCTCAGCCCTGAATCGCGCGCCGAATCCCTCAAAGGCCTCTGGAAACGCATCCAGGAACAATACCCCGAAGCCGCCCTGAAACCCCAGCGCCCGGTCCGCCCCCCGCGCCCCGCGCCGCAGCGGCTGGAACCGCGCCCCGCCGGCGAAGAACCCCCCGCCCCGCGCCCCGCCGAAGCCCGGCCCGCCCCGGCCCCCCGCCCCGCCCTCTCCGACTCCATGCCCGCCGCCCGCACCAGCCAGACCCCGGTCGCCCTCGGCGCCAGCCTGACCGTCCTCAACGGCGTCGGCCCGCGCCACGCCCAGACCCTGGCCTCCCTCGGCCTGCACACCCTGGGCGACATGCTCTACAACTTCCCCCGCCGCTACGAAGACTACAGCCAGCTCAAACCCATCAAGAACCTCACCTACGGCGAACAGGTCACCGTCATCGGCACCGTCCAGTCCGTCCACACCCGCCCCATCCGCGGCGGCCAGGCCCAGATCGTCGAAGCCATCCTCAGCGACGGCAGCGCCGCCCTGCGCATCACCTGGTTCAACCAGCCCTGGATGGCCAACCGCCTCAACGTGGACGAAGCCATCTCCGTCTCCGGCAAGGTCGAGCAATACCTCGGGCGCCTGGTCATGAACAACCCCGATTACGAACTGGTCGACACCGACCACCTGCACACCAACCGCATCGTCCCCATCTACCCCCTGACCGGCAAGATCACCCAGAAGTGGATCCGCAGCCTGATGAACCAGGTCGTGGCCTACTGGGCCCCCCGCCTCACCGACCACCTGCCCGAAGACCTGCGCCAGTCCGCCGGCCTGCCCGCCCTGGGCAGCGCCATCCTGCAGGCCCACTTCCCCGACTCGCAGGAAAACCTGCAGGCCGCCCGCACCCGCCTGGCCTTCGACGAGATCTTCTTCCTGCAGATGGGCGTCCTGCGCCAGAAGCGCGACTGGCAGTCCGTCACCGCCCGCATCTTCGACGTCCCCGACGAGTGGCTGGATGCCCGCATCGCCGGCCTGCCCTTCCCCCTCACCCAGGCCCAGCAGCGCGCCGTCTCCGACATCGTGGTGGATATCGGCTCCGGGCGCCCCATGAACCGCCTGCTCCAGGGCGATGTCGGCTCCGGCAAGACCGTGGTCGCCGCCCTGGCCGCCGCCATGCTCGCCCGCTCCGGCGCCCAGACCGCCGTGCTCGCCCCCACCGGCATCCTGGCCGAACAGCACTACCGCACCTTCAGCAGCCTGCTCACGGCCCCCGCCGGCGAACTGCCCCCCGGCTCCGTCCGCCTGCTCACCGGCGACACCCCCGAGGCCGAGCGCGCCGAACTCCAGGCCGGCCTGGCCTCCGGCGAGGTCAGGGTCCTGGTCGGCACCCACGCCCTGCTCGAAGGCCCGGTCGAATTCGCCAGCCTGCAGCTGGCCGTCATTGACGAACAGCACCGCTTCGGCGTCGAACAGCGCGCCCTCCTGCGCGCCAAAGGCCGCAATCCCCACCTGCTGGTCATGACCGCCACCCCCATCCCGCGCTCCCTGGCCCTGACCCTCTACGGCGACCTGGACCTCTCGGTCATGGACGAGATGCCCTCCGGCCGCCAGCCGGTGCAGACCTTCGTCCTCACCCCCCAGGAGCGCGAGCGCGCCTACAGCCTCATCCGCACCCAGGTCGAGAGCGGGCGCCAGGCCTTCATCATCTACCCCCTGATCGAGGAGAGCGAGAAACTCGAGACCCTGCCCGCCGCGGTGGACGACCACGCCCGCCTGCAGGCCGAGATCTTCCCCACCCTGCGCCTGGGCCTGCTCCACGGCCGCCTGCACCCCGATGAGAAGGAGCGCGTCATGGCCGCCTTCCGCGACCGCCAGTACGACATCCTCGTCTCCACCACCGTGGTCGAGGTCGGCGTGGATGTCCCCAACGCCAGCGTCATGCTGGTCGAGGGCGCCAACCGCTTCGGCCTGGCCCAGCTCCACCAGCTGCGCGGCCGCGTCGGGCGCGGCGCCGAGCAGTCCTACTGCCTGCTCATCCCCGACCACGACGACGCAGTCGAGAACGAACGCCTGCAGGCCATGGCCGAGAGCAACGACGGCTTCGTCCTGGCCGAGCGCGACCTGCAGCAGCGCGGCCCCGGCGAATTCCTCGGCACCCGCCAGTCCGGCTACGGCGGCGGCCTGCGCATGGCCAGCCTGACCGACCTGCCCCTGATCGAAAAAGCCCGCGCCCACGCCCAGAAACTCTTCGAGCAGGACGCCCCCCTCCAGCAGCCCGAACACCGCCTGCTCGCCGAGGCCCTCGAGCGCTTCTGGGGCGGCGGAAAAGGGGATGTCAGTTGATCCGCGCCGTCTTCCCCGGCACCTTCGACCCGATCCACTACGGCCACATCGACATCGCCGAACGCGCCGCGCGCCTCTTCGACGAGGTCGTCATCGCCGTCTACGACAAACCCCTCAAGTCGCTCATGTTCACCCCCGAGGAGCGCATCGCCCTGGTCCAGAAGACCTTCGAGAACCACCGCAAGATCATCGTGGTCGGCTACTCGGGCATGACCGTGGCCTTCTGCAAGCAGATCGACGCCCAGGTCATCGTCCGCGGCCTGCGCGTCTTCTCCGACTTCGAGTTCGAATTCCGCATGGCCCTGGCCAACCAGCGCCTGGCCCCCGGCATCGAGAGCATCGCCTTCATCACCCACGAACAGCACACCTTCCTCTCCTCCAGCACCGTGCGCGAGATCGCCTCGCTCGGCGGCAACATCACCAGCATGGTCCCGCCCCACGTCAACGCCGCCCTGATGGAGAAACTGAGCCAGATGGGCGACAAGCACGTCCCGCCCAACGCCCTGCGGGACTAGGAGACCCCGGCCATGGCCCCGCCCCCCGGCAAGCGCCCTTTCCCGAAAGGCCCGGGTTCCCTGCGCCGATTTCATCTACCTTTCATGCACTTTGTGCTAGAATAAGCCATAATCCTTTTGCCCCCCTGCGGAGGCCCCCATGGATATCCTGCACCTGATCGACCGCCTGGAAGAACTCTTCAACCAAAGCAAGACTTTCCCCCTCACCCACAACGTGATCGTGGATGAAGACCGCATGCTGGACCTGATCGACCAGATGCGCATCGCCATCCCCGAGGAGGTGAAGAAGGCCCAGCAGCTGCTCTCCCAGCGCGACCGCATCCTGGCCCAGTCGCAGGAGGAGGCCAACCGCACCATCGCCCTGGCGCGTGAAAAAGCCGAGGACCAGGTGGCCCGCGACAGCCTCGTCCAGCAGGCGCAGGCGCGGGCCGAGCAGATCCTGGCCCAGGCGCGGGCCGATGCCGAGGCCACCCGCCAGGCCGCCGACGAGTACGTCATCAACACCCTGATGCAGCTGGAGAGCGAGATGCAGCGCCTGCTCGGCCAGACCCAGAACGGCATCCGCACCCTGGAAGAAGAGAAACTCCAGCGCAGGGCCAGCCTGCCGCTCGAGGAGCCGAAATAAAGCGACAAAAAATCCCCTTCGAAGGGGATTTTTCTTTGATCCGGATCATTGGCCGAAGGCGAAGGTTGGCAGGCCCCGGGCGCCGGTGCGCACCCGGAACAGCCCGCCCGAGAGCGGCCAGGCCGCCAGCTGTTCCGGGCTGAGCCCGGTACGGGCGCTGGTGACGAACAGCTCATCCATGCCCGCCCCGCCGAAGATGCAGGCGGTGGTGCGCGGCGCGGGGATGGGGATGGTGCGGATCAGCCGCCCCCCCGGCTCCCAGACCGAGACGGCGGCCCCGTCCCAGAGGGCGATCCACAGATTGCCCTCCAGGTCGGTGGTCATCCCGTCCGGCAGGCCCATCTCCGGCGGCACCGTGATGGCCACCCGCGGCCTGCTGATGGCGCCGCTCGCCAGGTCGTAGTCATAGGCCATCACCCGGCGGGTGGGCGTGTCGATGTGGTAGAAGGTGCGGTAGTCCGGGCTCCAGGTCAGGCCGTTGGAGATGGTCAGGCCCTCCAGCAGGCGGGTCACCTGCCCCTGCGGGGTGAAGGAGTAGAGCGCGCCGCTCGGCCCCTTGACCTCGTTCAGGTCCATCGAGCCGGCCAGGAAGCGCCCGGCGGGGTCGCACTTGCCGTCGTTGAAGCGGTTGTGGGGCAGGCCCGCCTCGGGTGCGGCCAGGCGGGTCAGGCGGGCGGCGGGCAGGTCGAGCGCGGCGATGCCCTGGCGCAGTCCCAGGATCAGGCCGCCGGACTTGCACGGTGCCAGGCAGCCGACCGGCTCGCCCAGGGTGTACACCTCGTCCCGGCCGCTCTCCGGCTGGAAGACGTGGACATTCCCCGGCAGGATATCCACCCAGTAGAGACAGCCGGCAGATGCATCCCAGGCCGGCCCCTCCCCGAGCGCGGCCCGGGCATCCAGCAGCAGTTCGGCTTCCGGCATTAGAACCAGTCCCGCTTGTAGAAGATGAAGGTGGCGACGGCGGTCATGGCGATCGAGATGCCGAAGACGGTCAGGAAGGCCAGCGGGTGGTCTTCGCCGGGCAGTCGGACGTTCATGCCGTAGAAGGAGGCGACGATGGTCGGCAGGTTGAGGACGATGGTGAGCGCGGCCAGGGCCTTCATCACGCCGTTCAGGTTGTTGGAGATGATGGAGGCGAAGGCGTCCATCAGCCCGGCCAGGATCTCGGTGGAGATGTTGACCATCTGGATGGCCTGCTGGTTCTCGGTCAGGACGTCTTCGAGCAGGTCTTCGTCCTCATCGTACTGGTTGAAGAGGCGGTTGCGCTGCAGGCGTTCCATCATCACCTCGTTGGAACGCAGTGCGGTGGCAAAGTAGGTCAGGCTCTTCTGGTACTTTAACAATTCGAGCACTTCCTTGTTGCGGGTGGAGGCCTGCAGGCGGTCTTCGACAGCTTCCACGGTCTTGTTGATATCGCGCAGGCAGGCCAGGTAGCGCATGGCGGTCTCGAGGAGGATGTAGAGCACGAAGCGGTGGCGCTTGCCGGTGCGCAGGCTGCGGTATTTGCCGTTCACCAGGGTGCGCAGGACTTCCGTCTCGCGGCGGCAGATGGTGACCAGGAAGGTATTCTTCAGGATGATGCCCTGCGGGATGGTGGCGTAGGGGATGTCGTTTTCGGAACCTTGATAGATGGGGACGCGCAGGAGGATGAAGGTGTAGCCCTCGTCGCGCTCGGTGTGGGACATTTCGTCCACGTCCAGGGAGTACTGGATCAGGTCGGATTCGACCTCCCACTCCTCCAACTGCCTGATCTCATCGGGTGTTGGGTCAACCACGTTGATCCAGCAGCCGTTCACCGGTTGTTCCAGCATTTCCAGCCCTTTGTCGGCGGTGGTCTTGAGGATGGTGAGCATGGGGCATACTCCTTTTCTATGGCAAACTCAACCAGAGGGGCGGCCGGGCACCTCCTTCTGATTGGCAGGGTGATCGAGGGTTAAAGCGGGCGAATGCCTGTCCTCCGTACTGGGAGGCTGGCTGTCGCTGGAATTGCCGTGTTCGCTCGCGCTGGTCAGGGTTATCATGGTTAGATCATCTCACAAAGCGGGCTAAGTTTACACCCGAAGAGGAAAGGCGGCAACCCTGGCGGCATTGCAATCTTGTACAGGACATGACGAAAAGCACTTGACTTAACCAGAACGTTTGTTCTATAATGGACGCATGAGCAGAACATGGCTTTTAGAAAAGGAGTGCAGCCATGAATGAGCGTCCCCCCATTCAATTCATGGGTTTCCTGAAGCGCACCGGCCTGCAGCGCGGCAATCTCTTTGGCGGTATCCTGCTGGCGGCGCTGCTGTTCTTCGAGATCTTTAACTACGGCACGACGGACTTTGCCCTGCGCGACCTGCTGGGAGACCTGCGCTTTCTCGGCATCCGCTGGGCGACCATCCTTTCGCTTGCGTTCTGCGGGATCGACTTCGCCGGGATCGCCCGCCTGTTCACCCCCGAAAAGGGGCGGGATGAGCCGGCCGAGGTCTGGTACCTGTTCGGCGCGTGGCTGCTGGCAGCGGCCATGAACGCCATCCTGACCTGGTGGGGCGTGTCGGTGGCGATCCTCAATCACCAGGCGGCCGGCAGCGCGCTGATCGGGCAGGCGGCACTGACGAAGGCGGTGCCGGTCTTCGTGGCGGTCATGGTCTGGCTGATCCGGGTGTTGATCATCGGCACGATCTCGATCGCGGGCGAGCGCATCTTCAGCATGACTGAGAGCCGCGCAGGCAGTTACTACCGCCCGGCGCAGAGTGAGCGGCCGGCAGCAGCCTCAACCCCCTTCCGCCCGGCGCCGAAGCCTTCCTACGGCGGCACGCGCCCGGTCACCCGGCCGGAGCCAAGCTACCACCCGGTGGGTATGGCGGCCCAGGGGCGGGATGAGAATCCATCCACACGGAGGTAGCCCGGCACAATCCCAGCCTTTTCTCCCCCGGTCATCCAACGCGAACAGGCGGTTCAAGCGGACCGCCTGTTCATTATTCACTCCTCAGCGAGCATGGGCAGGACTTCGATGACCACCAGGGGGATGCTTTCGGCCGTCCAGGGGTCCGGCAGGGCAGAGGGTTCCACGGCGGGGATCAGCGTGCAGAGGTGTTCCGCCCGCAGGTGGACTTCATGGACAGCCGCCGGATGAGCGGACACCATGCCGGCCAGACGCCGGGCAAGTTCGCTCTTTCCCTGGCGGTGCCAAAGCTCGGCAATCCCGATCAAGAGTTCCAGGGTCAGCGGCAAGGCGTCCAGGCCGCGGACCAGCACCAACCCCTGCCGGAAATAAGCGGCAGCGGCAGAGAAGTTCCCACCGGCGGTACAGATTTTGCCAATGCTGTCCAGCACCGCGCCGCGCAGGGTCTGGGAGGGTGTGTAAGTGCAGAGTGCCAGGCTTTCTTCCAGCAGCGTGCGGGCGCGTTCCAGTTCCCCCCTCTGGTAACAGACATTGCCCATGTTATTCAGGCAGCCTGCCTGCTCCTCGGGATCTTCCGAGCGGCGGGCGATCTCCAGCGCCTGCTCCAGCCATTCCTGCGCCATGGGGTAGTCCTGCCGGTAGTAATGCAGTACACCGATACTGCTCAGGAAGCGGTACTGCAAAACCAGGTCGTTCTCCAGGCGGGCCAGTTCCAGGCCCCGGTTGTAAGCCTGGAAGGATTCTTCGAACTTCCCCCGCGAACTATAAAGACTGCCCAGCATGCGCAAGGCGGAAGCCTTGTCAAAGGGCTCATCCAGGTGCTCCAACGCTTCCAGGGCCGCGTACAGCCTGGTACAGCCGCCCTCGTAACCGCCGGTATGGTAATCCAATTCGGCCAGGTTGATCAGCAGGCGGACATGAAGCAAATCACTGCCCGGCAAGCCTGACAAGTCCGCCCGGGCAAGTTCCAGGACCCGGATGGCTTCCTGGAACCAGCCGCGTTGGACCAGGAAGTTATAGAAGCCGGGCAGGGCCTGGGCCACCTGTTCCACATGACCAGCCTGGACAGACCAATCCCAGGCGGCGCGCAGGTTGTCGACCTCCGGGCCGAGTTCGTCCAGGGAGGGGCTGCCCTGCCGGGCGGCATGGCTGGCAGATAGAAGCGAGGCGTAATAGGCTGCGTGGGCATTCCGCAAGCGCTCCAGCGGGCCATGCTCAGACTTGAGGCGCGCAAATGCATATCCCACCAGCAGCCCAGGGAGGGTATAGCGCCGGTTGGTGGTGCGCGCCGCCAGCAGGTGCGTCACCAGGCCGTCGAGGAAAAAGGGAGAGGCACCGGTCACCTGGCGGGCTGCTTCGGCGGTAAAGCCTCCCTGGAAGATGGAGAGGGCACTGAGCGCGCTGCGTTCGGCCTCCGAGAGGGTGTCCCACAAAGAGTCGAAGACGACATCCAATCGCCCAGGGTGGAGCTGGTCCGAACCCAGGTTTCTCTCAATGGAATCGGCGATCTGGCCCCAGGGCAGCATGGAAACGGAGGCAGCGGCCAGTTCCAGGCCGAGCGGATTCCCTTCAACCGCGCGGCAGATGCGCAGGATATCGGGCCAGTCGGTTTCCGAGGGGGTGTAGCCGGGAAGCACACTGCGGGCGCTCTCCAGGAACAACTGGGCCGCCTCGGAGGAGCGGGGGTCGGGATGAGCCAGGGGCAGCCCGGATAACTCGACCAGGGATTCGCCCGGCAAGTTGAGGCGCGCGGTCGATGTGACGAGCAGGCGCACCTGAGGAGCCGTTTCCATAATCTGCCCGAGCAAGGGGGTATCGACCAGATCGCCCTCCAGGCCGTCCAGGATTAAAAGCATACGCCGTGAGCCAAGATACTCAAGCAGCTGCCTGGTCGTGTCTTCCAATGAACGGAAACGGTAGCGGAGCGCACCGGCAATCCGGTTGTGCAGGAGCAAGGCCGAATCGACCGTGGTGAACGAAACGAAGAAGACACCGTCCGGGAAATTTGCGAGTACCTCGGCACCCACCTGTATCGCCAGGCGGGTCTTTCCCATCCCGTTGGGAGCCAGGAGGGTCACCATCCCGCTGTTGGAGAGCAGCTGCCTGATGCGCAGGATTTCGTCTGCACGGCCGATGAACGGGGTCAACGGCCAGGGGAGGTTGTTGGGGGGCAACTCCAAGCGGCCGAGGGCTTCCTGCAGCGGCAAAGAGGTGTACTGTTCGGTCAAGATCCAGCCCTGCGGCCCGGGACGAATCCCCCGCTGTGAAACCAGCCAGGAGATGGCGCGCTTCAGGCGGGCCGGCAGGCCCCCGGCCTGGTCATAGAACCAGGCAATGAACTCGTCCGGTGCTTCCCATCCCAGTGCCTGCCGCAGCCAAATCTGGGCGCCGAACAAGGACAGCGGCTCGAGCCGAACACTCTGGCGTAAAACCTTGCTGTTGACATGGACAGGAAAGGAGACGTCTTCCCCACAAACCCAGACCAGGATGACATTATCCAGTATGCCCTTGTTCAACAGGGCCAGCGCTGCAGTACGCGTGGCTTCGTCCACATTCGAACACTCATCCACGAAAATAACCAGGCCGGACAGGCCTTTCTGAACGAGCCTTTCGCTGATGGCCAGGGATAACGCATCTGAATCACAAAGCGCGGCGGGCCAGTTATCCCACACCTGCTGGGCTTCCAGCAGCGCCCCAAATCGGCGAGACTTCAACCCCATGCCCCCATTCACTGAGAGCACTTCACAGCCGCGTAAACGTGCCAGTTTATGGATCTCGCTCAAAAAACGTGAACGGCCGCTGCCGGAAGTACCGGCCACCTGTAGCAATGCCCTGTGCCCGGCGCTCAGCTCATCAAACAGGCCCCGCACGACCTGTATCTGGATATCGCGCTCGATCAAACGCTCGGTTTCATATAGTCCGACTTCCCTGGCGGGGATATCATCCTGTGAGACAACCTGGCGGCGGCCATGTGCCTTTCCGAGATAATGACGGCGGTCAGCGGATTCGAACAGGTCTTCAACGGTAACAGCATCTACGGGAAAGGTGGAAACGCCAATGCTCACAGAGATGTTAATTTGAGGCGCCTCGCCAAAAGGAGCGTCTTGAATGGCATCCAGCAAGCGGCCGGCAGTGGTAATCGCCGCCTCCCGGTCGGTTTGCGGCAGGAGCACGACAAATTCGTCGCCCCCATAGCGGTAGATTTCATCCGACTCACGAATATGTTTGTAAATCCGGCGGACAAGGTCCACCAGGGTTTGATCCCCGCGGGCATGGCCAAAAGCATCGTTGATACTCTTGAAATAATCGATATCAAGCATCAAGAGAGAAAAAGACTGGTGATACCGGTCAACGCGGGCAGCCTCCTGTTCGAGGCGCTCGTGAAGGGTGGCCCGCGAAGAGGCCCCGGTCAGCGGGTCACGCAGAAGGTTTCCGGCCTCACTGCTGTTCAATGCTTTTCAGCAATTCTGGCAGTGGTATCCCGGCCAGCGAACCGGTGAGCAGGCTGGGGGTTTCAAAGGCCAATTGTTCCGTAAGCAGGTTGGGGACCGCCACGACGTAAGCGCCGGCCAGGAGGCCTGCCTTGACGCCATTGGGGGAATCTTCGAATACAATGGCTTCCTCCGGCCGGACAGAGAGTTTGTCCAGGGCCTTCAAAAACAGGTCGGGATGAGGCTTGGTACGCCCCGGGGGGACATCCTCGCGGCAGATCACCTTTTCGAAATATCCGAACAGGCCCAGCCGGGTGAGGTGGCCATCCACCCAGGTATGTTCCGAACTGGAGGCGATCGCCTGGTGCAGGCCGAGGCGCGCGGCGGTTTCGAGGTAATCCAGCACCCCCGGCATGACCGGCTGCCGCAGGATGCGCCGGTTGCTTTCAGCGTGATGGCGTTCGGTCAGGGCCTGCGGATCCAGCGAGTCGCCGACCAGGCCGGCAAGGTGCCGGGCAGGGTCGTAGATCGAAATGCCGTAGCCGCCGATAATACGTCCCCAGTCTTCCAGGCTGATCTCCTGGCCGTATTCGCGGAAGATCTCCTGCCAGACATGGAACTCCGGCGTTTCAGTATCGAGGATCAGGCCATCAAAGTCAAAAATCAGAGCACGGATCATGGTTTCGTTCCAATAAGGTGGATTAGATTTCAGGGGGAGTGAGGTTCAACCTGCCTGCCAGGGCCTGGCGGAGCCTGCCAACGATCCAGAGTACCAGCAGGCCGGCCCGCCAAAAGGCAACTGCCGCCAATCCATGGGCGAGAACGGCAAAGAGGGGCGGCGTCTGATGGGTGTAATAGGTCCAGCACTGGCGCGTGGTGCCCCAGCGTTCCAAGAAATAACCCAGGCCGGCTCCGGCCGCGAAGGTGAGCACGGCCAGGCGGTGGTCGGTGGGGGTTAGGATGATCAAGAGGCACAAAAGCGCGGCAAGCAGGGTATAGGGTTTGTCAAATGTCGGCGCGACAAAGACCAGCATCAGAATGTAAAAGGTACCAAAGACGCACCAGTAGAGAATTTTGAAATACAGGCCGGTACGCGCCCTGGGGATGAGGAAGTCCAACATGCGCGTCAGGCGGTCGATGGAAAGACTGGCAATCGGCCAGGCAGGGATGATCCAAAGCGGCGGGCGTTCGGCAGTATAGTAGAACCACAGGTTGGTCTGGGTGCCCCAGGATTCGATCGCCAGGCCTCCAAAGGTACCGATGAAGATGATCAGCCAGTCGGAGCGCAGGTCGGCGCGGGCCATGATCAGCAGGGACATGGCCAGGAAAATCCCCACCAACAACCAGTCGAAAACCAGCCACCAGCGGCCCTGCCAGTCGATCAGCGCCAGGTATTCTTCGGCCAGGGGCCACCAGATATAGACGATGAGGCCAATGATCATCAGGAAGGCGCTCAAGAGATAGAGGCTGTGGCGCGTCCAGGTAAAAAGACCCGCCAGACGACGGGCCGGGGAGGCGGGGGTGCTACTCACACTGCATCCCATACCCGGCTGACGAACTGCAGCAGTTGCTCCATGCCGGATTTCAACGGAGCCGTATGGATGAATTCATGCACCGTATGTGCGCCGTCGCCGGTGCTGAGGCCCAGGCAAACAGCCGGAATGCCCCGTCCCAGGGGAACATTGGCATCGGTGGAGCCAATGGTCAATGTGGGGCTGACGCCCTGCTGGCTCAGGATCCCTTCAGCCAGACGCACCAGCGGGTGGCCCGCAGGCAACTCGCCGGCAGGGCGATAACCGATCTGGCGCATGTCAACCTGGACTCCGGGACGGGTGGCAGCGTCCGCCACCGCCTGCACCTGCCTGACCACCTCAGCCAGGGTTGCGGCACTCTCGGAGCGCAGGTCCAGTTCCAGGCTGGCCTCCGCGGCGACCACATTGACCGATGTCCCACCGAAGATCCTGCCGACGTTCAAGGTGGTACGCGGCGTCCTGGGCAGCGGCATCGAAGTCAGGTGAGTCACCAAAGCAGCCAGCTCGTGAACGGCGGAGGGTTGGCCGTAATCCTTCCAGGAGTGGCCGCCGGCCGTCCGGGCAGTAATCCGGTAACGGTCCACGCCCAGGGCGCGGTGGTAAATATACCCGTAGGCCATCCCTTCCAAAACCAGGTAGGCCTGAACATTCGCCCCAAAGCGTTCCACAACCGAGCGCATGCCGCGCAGGTCACCCAGCCCCTCCTCGCAGACGTTGGCCACCAGCCACATGTCAGTGGGCAGGCAGACTTGGCGCTCGCGCAGCAGCCAAACCAATCCGAACAACCCGGCGACGCCCAGGGAGTTGTCGCCGATTCCGGGGCCGGCAATCCGCTCAGGGCGGCGGGAAATTCGCAGGTCAATATCGAGCGGGAAGACGGTATCCAAGTGGGCGCTGACCACCAACGGGGGGGTTGTTTGGGATTGTCCCGGCAGACGGGCATAGATGTTCCCGGCGGGATCGGACGAAACATCCGCCAGTGCCTCGGCTTCGAAGCGGGCGCGCACAAACCCGGCCCGCTGCGCCTCGCTGAACGTGGGGGCAGGGATTTGCTGGATTTCGACTGCCAGATCCAGGATACGGGTGAGAATATCCATCAAGCCTCGCTCACAATGCCGGTCAAAGCCTGCAGGCGCGCCTCGGCCAGGCCGGGTAAAACGTCCAGGGCATAGAAAGCTCCCGGACCTTCCACCGCCAGCGAGGCCGATACGTTCCCGAACAGGACGGCCTGCAGGGGGTCATAGGTACGGCGATAACCGGCAAGGAAACCGCCAGAAAAGGCATCCCCGGCTCCCGTGGGATCGGCCAGGCGGGCAGGGTATGCCGGTATCTGCCAGCGGCGCTTGCCGACGGCATCATATAACCGCTGGCCGTGTTCCCCACACTTGACGACCACAAACTCACACCCATAGGAACCCAGCGCCTCGGCCATCTCCCACAAGTCATTGCTGCGGCCGCGGAAGAGCCCGCGCACGTCCTCCTCGGTTGGGAAGAAAGCAGTCAGCCCCTGCAGGAGGGTGCGCAGTTCGTCCATGAAGGCCGGCAGCATATACCTGGAAGATGGATCCACAGTAAAGATATTGGCCGTGCCGCGCTTGAGGGCCGCGATCAACTGAGTATGGGTGACAAAATCCAGGGAACAAAGGTGGACGGCGCCGGCCAGCAGGTAATCCGATGGGATATCCGAGACGCGCAGGGCGTCCGGTCCTGGTTCGGAGCGGCTGTCCGGGATTTCGGCCGGCGGCTGGTAGCCGAGCAAGCTCTTGGGGAAGGGCAGTCCCCAGCGGGCAAAATGTGTCACGGGGTTGGAATTGAACGCCTCCCAGGATTCGGAGTAGGCGCGGAAGGTTCGCAAATCCAGGGGGCCCGGCAGGATGCGTATGCCGCGGATATCATAGCCGCGCTCTTCCAGGTTCCGCAGCCAGGTGCGCGGATAATCTTCGCCCACACGCGCCAGCAGACCGGGCCGCTCGCCCCATACAGCCAGGCCGCTGGCGGCATAAAGAATATTGCCCCCCGGTGCGTCCACACGCGCCGGACCGGTGGGAGGCAGCAGATATTCACGGGCCAGTCGTCCGGCCAGGATGAAACGCGGGGTTTCCATGGAAATCAGACCGTAAAAACGCCCGAGGTTGTCTCAGACGGGGCGGATTCCAGCGGCAGGGTAAATGTAAAGATGCTGCCCTTCCCCTCTGCGCTCTCTGCCCAGATCTGGCCGCGGTGCATCTCCACCATGGCCTTTGCGGCTGAAAGCCCCAAGCCCATGCCGCCATGACGACGGGTAAGATGCGCCTCGACCTGGTAAAAACGATCGAAGATGTGCGGCAGGTCCCTGGCCGGAATGCCAATGCCGTCATCAATGACCGACACTTTCACATAACCGTTGATCTTTTCGGCCGAGATTACCACGTGCCCACCCTTGTCGGTGAAGTCGAGCGCGTTTTTAACCAGGTTGGAAAGGACGGTCGTAATTTTGCCGGCATCTCCTTCGACCTCCAGTTCATCGTCCTCGACATCCAGCCGTAAATCCACCTGCTTCTCGCGCGCCTCGGCGACAAAAGATCCGACAATATCCACAATCAAGCGCGTCATCGGGATGGTGCGGCGGCGCAGGCGGGCTGCCCCGCTCTGAATGTTATCCACGCTGGAAAGGTTCTCGATGATTTCCTTCAACCGGGTGGCATTCCGGATAATGGTGTCCAGCTGCTCGCGGTGCTTCTCGGCAAGCAGTTCGCGCAGGAAAGTGGAGTGTCCCAAAATCAAACCGAGCGGCGTCCGCAGTTCATGGGAAGTGATCGCAATAAAATCGTTTTTCATCCGTTCCAGTTCGGCCATCTCGTCATAGGTCGCCTGGACACGCTGCTGCATGGCGGCATTTGCGATGCTGGCCGCTGCCAAAGAAGCCAGCGTCTCCAGAATGGTTACATCTTCTCCGGTATAATGGCTACCTGCTGTCTTATTAACCGCTTCCAGAACGCCGACCGATTGTCCCATATAGAGGATCGGCACAGCCAGAAGAGAAAGCGTTTTGAAACCTGACGCCTCATCAGGACCCTTATAATGACGAGGATCATTCCGGGCATCCAGCAGGATCAATGGCTGGCGGTGTTCAAAGACCCAGCCGGCGGCACTGCCCGTCAGCGGCACCTTGAGCGGCTGGAGCGCCTCACGGTGAAACCAGGGTAAGGCGGCAAATCGCAACTGACCCTCGCTGTCCTGTTCCAGGATCGAGGCGGCCTCACTGCCGGTCAATTCGCTGGCGGCAGAAACCAGGGAGTGCAAAAAGGAACCGTGATCCGAGGCGCTGCTCAGACCGCGAGTAACAGCGAGCAGGCGCTCCATGTGCTGAAGGTGTTCATCCGTGGTCATGGTATAAAGATTATAGCATGGCAGTCCTGAAGAGGACCAAAAGTCCGACTTTTTTACAAAGGAGATTCAAAAATGAAGGAAAAGAAAGTTCGCGTGGCAATCATCGGGGTTGGTAACTGCGCATCTTCACTGGTACAGGGTATCCAATTCTACAAGGATACCCCCGAAGATGCCACCGTGCCCGGATTGATGCATGTCAATTTAGGCGGTTATCACGTCCGCGATATCGAGTTCACCCTTGGCATTGACGTCAACATCACCAAGGTTGGCAAAGACCTGTCTGAAGCCATCTTTGCCGAACCGAACAATACCTACCGGTTCTGTGAGGTACCGCATCTGGGCATCCCTGTAGTGCGCGGTATGACACACGATGGCTTGGGGAAATACCTGACTGGCATCATCCAGAAAGCACCTGGTCCGACTGCGGATATCGTCGGGTTGCTTAAAGAAACCAAGACCGATATCGTGGTAAATTTCCTCCCGGTCGGCTCAGAGATGGCAACCAAGTGGTACGTGGAACAGGCAATCGAGGCAGGTTGTGCCTTTGTCAACGGTATCCCGGTTTTCATTGCCTCGTCTGAATATTGGGGGAAACGCTTCAAAGATGCCGGACTGCCCGTATTGGGGGATGATATCAAGTCCCAGGTCGGTGCCACCATCCTGCACCGTGAATTGGCCACGCTCTTTGTAGACCGCGGTGTGCGCATTGATCGTACTTATCAGCTTAATTTCGGCGGAAATACAGACTTCCTTAATATGCTCGAACGCGAGCGGTTGGAATCCAAGAAAATATCCAAGACCGGTGCCGTTACCAGCCTGATCCCTTACAACCTGGGCCCAGACAATGTTCATGTCGGCCCGTCCGACTATGTCCCCTGGCTGACCGATCGAAAATGGTGCTACCTGCGCATGGAAGGCACCACCTTCGGTGAGGTGCCGCTCAACGTAGAGGTCAAACTGGAAGTCTGGGACAGCCCAAATTCAGCAGGCGTGATGATCGATGCAATCCGCTGTGCCAAGATTGCCCTGGATCGCAAGCTCAGCGGACCAATCACCGGTCCATCGTCATACTTCTTCAAGACCCCACCCAAACAATTCCGCGACAGCCTGTGCCGAGAAAAGGTTGAAGCTTTTATCAAGGGTGAGGAAAACGAGTAACGAGAAAATATAACAGCCATGCACAGGTGATTTCCATGCCGTCTGATTCCTCGACTAAAATAGGCTGTATGCATCCAATTTCTCTTCGCATGTTCCATTTCCTCTCAGCGCTGGGCTTGTTTGTCCTCCTGTCGGCTTCCTGTGCACCTGCGGAAACCCCGCCGCCTGTGGATATCAATGCCACCAGCATGGCCGGGGCCATGCTCACCGTCAGCGCACAGATGACCCAGACGGCACAATTCACTCCCGCCCCCAGCGAGACACCCGTGCCCACCCCCACCGTGCTGCGCACGCCTCCCGCCCTGCCCGGTACCTACCAATCGCCGCTCCTGAATCCCAAGGATACGCCCCATACCTATGTGCAGGACCCCTGCGAGTATTTGCAGGCAAAGTGGAATCCGGACAATGCCGCCCCGGGTACGGTGGTCATGGTCATCATGATCCACAGCGTCAACAAAGGGGAAGCCAGCAGCGCGAATGCCATCAGTTCGGCTGACTACAAAAAACTGATGCGCAGCCTGCACGAGCAGGGCTTCGAAGCCATCAACACCCGGCAGCTGGCCGACTTTATAGACTACAATGACCGCATCCCGGAGCGCTCTGTGGTACTGATCCAGGATGACCGCCATGCTGCCCCGAATTTCAACGACCATTTCAGGGAATATTGGAAACAATGGGGCTGGCCGCTGGTCAGCGGCTGGATCAGCGCGGAAGATTCGATCCGCCAGCAAATCCTTGCCGACAACATCGCCCTGTCCCAGGAAGGCTGGGTGGACTACCAATCCCACGGGTATGTGCATAACATTCCCATGGGCGATTCTTCGACGGAAGAATATATCCGTGGAGAATTCGAAGGCTCGAAGGCCGACCTGGAACAAAACTTCGGCAAGACGCCCATCGCCATCGTCTGGCCGGGCGGTGGATTTGGCCTGCGCCCGGCGCAGATTGCACGCGAATACGGCTACCGCCTGGGTTTCACCATCAACCCGCGCGGACCGGTGATGTATAACTGGGTGCCCCTGAGCGACGAAGCCGATCCGATGCGGCCGTCCTACCTGCCTGAAGGGCCGGTTGGCGACCCGCGGATGACCCTGCCGCGTTACTGGGATACCGACGCCATCGCCCACATCGACACCGTCCGCCAGATCGGCAAGGAAGCCGCCGCCCATGCCGAACAGAACAAGGCCGTGGAGCTGGACTATTACGATATCGTCTGCGCCCCAAGACTTGGCCCGCTTGTCCCCCCCACTCCCTGAACCCGCACCATGGCCTGCACCTTCTGCCAGATCGTCGCCCGCCAGATGCCTGCCGAGATCCTCTTCCAGGATGAGCGTGCCACGGCTTTCCGCGACCTGCACCCGGTTGCCCCGACGCACATCCTGATCGTGCCCAACAAGCACATTTCCTCCGTCAACAGCCTGGAAGCCGGCGATGAAGACCTGATCGGCCATCTCTTCTCGGTCGCAAAACAGATCGCAGCCCAGGCAGGCATTGACCAGGGCGGCTACCGCCTGATCATCAACACCGGCCCGGATGCCGGACAGACAATCTTTCACCTGCATGTCCACCTGATCGGAGGCCGGCGGATGCGATTTCTGACCGGTTAGCCCCCCGGGGCCGGTTTGCTGCCCCCAACCTGCAGCAATACAAGAAGAGACAGGGCGGGTTGTCCTCGCCCTGTCTCTTTATTTCATCTCATTTCTTGTTTTGTCTCATTTCCTGACGCGGCTGTCGTCCGAGAACTTGCTGGTCGGACGGCGCAGGCGGATGGCATACCAGGCCAGCCCCAACCCTGCCAGCAGGAAAATCCCGCCCAGCACCCCCAGGAGGGTGGAGGTTCCCTTGCCCGGGCCGCCGGTCTCCTGCACGGTCTGCGCCTTGGACTGCGCGCCGAAAGCTACCGCAGCCCGGTCACCGGCCTTGACATCCAGCGTATAGGTCAGGGACATGGTTGGGTTGTAGTTGTCGGGCACGCCGGCGCTGATCGAATATCTGCCTTCGGGCACATCCTCGAAACACACTGAGGCCGCCAGCCCGGTATCCGGATCGGGCGCAGAGGTGGTGGTCTGGGACTGCGAAAACGTCCCTGCCGCGTTGCTCACACTGACCGCACCATTCTCGATGCCGGGTTCCAAATCCTGGTGCAGGGCATCCCCATTCTGATCTTCGAAGACCAGCACACAGATTTCCGTCGTCCCGGTGAACGGTGTGGGCGTGGGCGGGATGGGCGTGGGCGTGGGCGAAGGTCCCGGGGTTGGGGTCACCACCGCCGGCCCGCCCAAGCCAAGCAGGAGCTCCTGCCCAGCCGTCAGGCTGCAATTTTCGTCCAGGTTGCTGTTCAGGGCGCGCAGCTGCTCGAGCGTGATCCCGTTGAGGAGGCTGATGCTGATGCAGTTATCACCGGGCTGGACAATATACAGGATGCGTCCATCCGGCCCCGGCGTGGGGGTGTTGTATTGCTGGATTTGCGCCGGCCCCGAAGCCTGTGCCGCGAACGAGATGCGCAGCAGGAGCGCCAAAAACAGGAACAGACTGATGGCAAGGAATTTTCGTGTTTTCATAGGAACCTGTAAAAGATTATAACCCATTTGGAGGCTGGTATAATCCAGCCCGTATCAAGGAGTACTTTTATGCCTCTCCATATCATCGTTGGCGCCCAATGGGGCGACGAAGGCAAAGGCCGCATCGTGGATTACCTGGCTGCCTCTGCTGACTATGCAGCCCGCTATAACGGCGGAGACAATGCCGGCCACACTGTGACCATCGGCAAGGATATCCACAAACTTCACCTGGTGCCATCCGGCATCATTCACCCGCACACAACCGCCATCCTGGGCAACGGGATGGTGGTCAACCCGCGCTCCCTTCTGGATGAAATGCAGATGCTGCGCAACGCCGGGGTGGACGTATCGCCCAGGCGCCTGCGGATTTCCTTTGGCGCCCATCTGATCACACCCGCCCACCAGGCGCTGGATGGTGCCCTGGAAACAGCGCGCGGCAAAGGCAAACTGGGCACGACCGGACGCGGCATCGGCCCGGCCTACACCGACAAGGCCGCCCGGCGCGGCCTGCGCGTGGGCGATATGTTAAGATCCGACTTCCTGACCCGCCTGGGTGAACACCTGCTCGAAGCCAACCTGAACCTGGGACTGCTCGGTACACCTGAACTGGACCCCAGCGCGGCGCTGGACTCGTTCCGCCAGTATGCCGAGCAGTTGAAACCCCACATCGCCGACACCTCTGCCGAACTGGATGCCGCCCTGAACAGCGGGAAGACCGTGCTGGCGGAGGGGGCCCAAGGCACCCTGCTGGACATCGAACACGGCACTTATCCGTTCGTTACCTCCTCTTCTGCTGTGGCGCCCGGTGCCCTGACCGGCCTGGGGCTGGGGCTGGGCTCTGCCCAGGGCGCGCGCGTCATCGGCGTCGCCAAGGCCTTCCAAACGCGGGTCGGATCCGGGCCGTTCCCCACCGAGGTCTTCGAGAAGGATGCAGAACGCCTGCGCGGCACCGGCGCCAACCCGTGGGACGAGTTTGGCACCACCACCGGACGGCCGCGGCGCGTCGGCTGGCTGGATACCGTCCTGCTGCGCTACGCGGCGCGGGTCAACGGCCTGACCGAACTGGTGCTGACGAAACTGGATATCCTGACCGGCCTGGAGAAGTTGTACCTGTGCACGGCCTACCGCACTTGCGGCGAGGTCGTCAATACCCTGCCCTTTGGCTGCGACCTTGGCCCCTGCGAACCGGTGTACGAGGAACTTCCCGGCTGGCAGACGGATGTGCACGCCGCCCGTAAATGGGACGACCTGCCCGAACAGGCCAGGGCCTACGTGCGCCGCATCGAAGAACTGACCGGCGTCCCCGTGCGCCACGTCTCCGTCGGCCCGGAACGCGAGCAGATGGCAGGGGAAACATAACCAAAACACATGGAATAAAAAAAGAGGCCGCCCCCCAACGGCCTCTTTTTATTTATTCACCGTTCAACTGCCGCCTGCCACTCCGTGATTCCGGCCGGTTCACTTGCCGTAGCGCTTCCTGATCTCCGGCAGGAAGTAATCATCGAAGAAACAGTCGATATCATAATCCGGTTTCCAACCCCAGTCGGCGCGTGCCTGGGTATCGTCCACATCCTCCGGCCAGGAATCGACAATACCCTGGCGGCGCGGGTTCGGCTCAAAGGTGATCCGGGCCCCCGGGAAGGCTTTCAGCGCCCGCTGGCGGAACTCCCCCGCCGTCAGGCTGAAGGCATCGATGTTATAGATCATGCGCGTCAGGCATTCACGCGGCGCATCGGTCAGCATGAGCAGAGACTTGATGGCATCCGGCATGGCCATGAAGGATATTTTGGTATCCTCACGCACAAAACAGGCATAGGGTTTGCCCTGGGCAGCGGCATGCAGCATCTCCGGACCGTAGTCGCTCGTCCCGCCGGAGGGCAGGGTAAAAGCGCTGATCAGGCCGGGAAAACGAATCGCCCGGAAGTCCAGCATAACCGGCGGAACGGGATCGAGGTGTTTCTGGCCGGAGAACAGACTGTAATACATGCCCAGTTTTTCACAGTACAACTTGTTGCAGCCATACATGGTGTGCGGCAGGTTCCACTCGTCTTCCCTGACACGCCCGGCAGCGTGCTTGGCCTCCCGGCTGGGGAAACCGTAGGCGGCAATCGAACTGGGAAACAGGAACTTGACGGCCCGGGCGCGCTTCTCGGATTTGTAGGCCGCAAGCATCAACAACTGCATCGTCCCTTCCACGTTGATGCGGTGCGCTTCCTCGGTGGCAATTTCCGCCTTCGAGGAAAGCGAGGCAGCCAGGTGAAAGATGATATCGAAATCATAATCATAAAATTGCTTCACACGATATACCAGGTCCCCCTGGATATGTTCTGCAGACAGGTCCCGAATGGCCTCCGGGAGCGGCATCAGGTCGGTGGTTACAATGCGGCAGCCCCCCTTGCGGGTCAGGCCCTGCACCAATGCCTGGCCGATCTCACCGCACGCGCCGGTTACCAGAACGGCTTTTTGAGTCATAAACTTTCTCCTTTGTGCTAGAATGAGGATTGTTGTTCCGATTGTGTCAGTTTTCCCAATTGTACAACAATCCAGGCTGTGCAAAGGATTACATTCATCCAACATTCCCGGATATTTTTACGCATGACACGAGCACCAAAAAGATTGTATACCTTTGTGCTGCTTTTCATCCTTTCCCTGGCTGCCTGCCAGCCGGGGGACCTGGCTTTTCTGCCGCCGCCCAGCGAGGCGCCGGTCACGCCCACTGCCGCCCCTTTGCCGACAACGACCCGGGTCTGGTTCCCGGCCTCGGCCACGCCCAGCCCGCGCCCGGCGGTCGTCCAGACCCCCACCCCGGACTGGTTTGCCAGCGTGGGCCGCATCTCGGCCACGGACGATTTCAGCCGGGCTGAACTTTGGGATACCGCCGTCTCCGACCAGGGCAGCGCCACCGTCCGCAACGGCCAGCTGACCCTGGCCGTCCAGCCGGGGGTGTACCTGATCAGCCTGCAGAAGGAGAACCTGCTCTCGGATTTCTATGCCGAGATCACTGCCCGCCCCAGCCTGTGCAAGGGAGAGGACAGTTACGGCCTGCTGGCGCGTGCCAACGCCTTTACTTATTATCGTTTTGCAGTGGTCTGCAACGGAACGGTGCGCGCCGAGCGCGTCAGCGTGAACCAGCGCAGCGTGCTCTACCCGCCCGGCCCCAGCGGGGATGCGCCTCCCGGTGCGCCGGCCGAGGTCCGCATCGGCGTGTGGGCGGTGGGACGGGAAATGCGCTTCTTCCTGAATGACCATTATCAGTTTACAATCCTGGATACGAACCTGGCCGCCGGGACGCTGGGCATCTTTGCCCGTTCAAGCGGCAGCACTCCTGTGACCGTCTCCTTCTCGGACCTGGTAGTGAAGACTGTATCCTATATCAGCCCCACCCCCAGCCTGACCCCAACCAGGACCCCCATCCCGACCGTGCCCACCATCCGGAAATAACCCATGCCCAACCGCAACCATCTGAACGATCTCGATCCGAAGACCTGGCTCAAGTTCCAGAAATCCTGGTTCATCCACAACCCGCCGCCGCGCAAGAAGGACGTGCTGGCACACCCGGCCAAATTTCCCGAGACCATGGCCCAGGAGTTCATCGAATTCTTCACCCGGCGCGGCGGGATCGTTCTCGACCCGATGGCCGGGACCGGCTCGACCCTGGTGGCCGCCCTGCGCGCCGGGCGGAACAGTTACGGAATTGAGTTGAATCCCAAGTATGCCGATATCGCGCGCCAGGCCATCGACGCGGAACGCAGCAGGCTGGGAGAGGCAACCGCCGGCCTGGCAGCCGAGGTCGTCACCGGCGACGCGCGGCAGGCCTCTGAATGCGGGCTGCCGCTCTGCGACTATATTTTGACCTCCCCTCCTTATTGGGATATGCTGCATGCCAGGGGCGCCGGGACGCAAAAGAAACGCCGCCAGGCGCCCGATCTGGACGTGTTCTACTCGGACAGCCCGCAGGACCTGGGCAACCTGCATGACTATGACGAATTCCTGTCGGGGCTGGTCGCCATCTACTCAGGACTCAAACCCATCCTGCATCCAAAAGCCTACCTGACTATCATCGTCAAGAATGTCAAAAAAGGCGGTAAAATCTACCCGCTGGCCTGGGACCTGGGCCGCGAACTTGGCAGGGTCTACACCCTGAAAGATGAAAAAATCTGGTGCCAGGACAACCAGCCCCTGGCCCCCTACGGCCTGGGCAGCGCCTGGGTCAGCAACACATTTCATCATTATTGTTTACAGTTTCGGAATGAATGAGCGAGAATAAATACAATTTCGAGGATGAATGATCACCACCAGCGACCTTATCCGCCTGCCCTACACCCCCGACCTGACCCAGGGCGGCATCGCCTATGCCTGCCGTTCCCTGCCCAACACCTACAACCGGGTGGGAGGTTCACCGGTCGAGCGGCTGCGGCGCATCGTGGGCAGCGTAGCCGTGGAAATCGCTTTCCGCCGTTACCTGAACGAGAAAAACGTGCCCTTCAAAGTGGAGGGCGCCGCCCCTTTTACCGACCGCGATCATTACGATGTAGACCTGGGCGGCCACCGTTGTGACATCAAGAGTTATTTGATCACCCACCGCGACCAGATCACAGAGATGCGCCGCGACCTGGGCCCCCTGCTCAAGGCTCCGGCCCTGGTGCCGCTCGACCAGTATGCCTCGGAAGACCATACCGGCCAGGATATCTACCTGTTCGCCTTCCTTTCTGCGCTGATCACATCCACCCGGGACGAACTGCAAAAAGCACGAGCCGCCGGCCAGCCGGTCCACCTCATCCATGCCATGCCGCAGACCTGGATGCGCCCGCGCGCCTGGCAATCGCTGGGCAGGCTGGTGCTCAAAAGCGAGTCCGACCAGACGCTCAGCGTGGAAATTGGAGGTCAGAACGAAGAACGTGACTACGTCACCGAGACGCTCGAACTGCCGCCGCGCACCCGCGTGGAAGCCCAGACAGATTTCTTCTCCCTGGCCTGCCTGCACGCCTCCGAACTTCCCGAAGGGCGGCTGGGGCTGTATTCACCTGGCCGCAGTGAAACCTACCTGGCCAATGCCTTCGACTGGGGCAACCTCTGGGTCTACGGGATGGATATTTTGCTGGCCGGCTGGATCACCCGCGAAGAGTTCCGGCACCGTTCCAGCCTGATCCAGAGCGGTTCGCGCGTCTACCAGTACAACCAGACCAAAACAAAAAACCTGGCCGTCCCTGTCTCCGACTTAAAACCATTGGGGAATCTGCTCGAAAAAGTACGTGAATGGACAGCAAACCGCGCAGAAGCCTGATCCCGAAAACATTGCCGCCCATGCACAAAAAATCAAATCCCATACAACCTGCCGCGGTCAAGAAAGGCGAACATCAGCCCAAAAGCCTGCCGGAGCGAAGAAAACGTTCTTTTGTGATCCTGGCGGCCATTGCATTCATTATAGGGAGCGTTGGTTTGGTCCTGAGGTACAGCCCGGTGAGAACCAGCCTCAAACACAGCCTGGCGATTCTGGCCTCCTACAACCTCTTCCAACAAAAGGTGGACATCCCTACGCAGTTGCAAGCGGCACCCATTGACGGTATGCTGATGATCCACATCCCGGCCGGCGAATTCAGCATGGGCACAGACGCCAAGGAATTTCAGAAGAGCCGTCCCCAGCGCAGCGTATACCTGAATGGCTTCTGGATCGACCAGACCGAAGTCAGCAATGCCATGTATGCCCGCTGTGTTGCAGCAGGGGCCTGCAAGGCCCCCATCCATTCGGAGAAGACCAATCCAGCCTATGGCGACCCGAAACATGCCAATGACCCGGTCGTGTATGTCAGGTGGACAGATGCAAAAACATACTGCACCTGGGCAGGGCGGCGCCTGCCGACAGAGGCGGAATGGGAAAAAGCTGCCCGCGGCACCGATGGGCGCATCTATCCCTGGGGCAACTCCCTGCCAACCTCCAGCCTGTTGAACTACAATAACAACGTTGGAGGCCCCCTGCCCGTGGATCGCTACCCGGCCGGAGCCAGCCCTTACGGTGTGCTGAATATGGCCGGCAACGTGCGCGAATGGGTTGCGGACTGGTACTCTGCTCCATATTACCGCTTTGCCCCGCTGCGGAACCCAGCCGGCCCGGCTTCGGGGGAAAGTAAAGTCCTGCGCGGCGGTTCCTACCTGGACGGCTGGCGCGAAGTGCGGCTTGTCAACCGTTTCGATCATGCCCCCGGATCGCCCGGCATCAACCGCGGGTTCCGCTGTGCCGTGTCCGAGAGCATGTTTTCTCCATGATCCGCCGCATGCAGGCAGTGGTGTAATCTGGTACACTTGCGCCCATGTCGAAAAAAAGAGCTTTGCCAATCCTGGCCGGCTTGCTGGTGCTGGCCTTTCTGTTGTACCAAATTCCCCCCATTCAACAACGGATTGCCTGGCGCGTGGAGATCGCCCTGACCTACCTGCGCGGCCTGGTGGTTCCCGTCCAGCCCGTCCCGACCGCGGCCATCACGCAGGCAGCCCCGACAGAGACTCGCCTGCCCACAGCGAGCCCGTCTGCGTCAATCGATCCCACCTCCACCCCAACACTCACCCCGACAGCCGAGCCCCTGCCGGCGCAGGTCTCCCTGCCCACGCCGACCCACGAAACCCAGACCATGAACAATTGCGGCCCGGCCACCCTGACCATGGCACTGCGCATGTATGGGTGGAACGGCTCACAGAGCGACATCTCGACCGTCATCAAGCCGGTGGATGCCGACCGCAACGTGAACCCCGAAGAACTGCGTTATTACGTGCTCAACTATGCCGGCTGGCTGCGGGCCGAATTCCGGGTGGGCGGCGACTTGCTGCTGCTCAAGCGCCTGATGGCGGCCGGTTATGCTCCCATCATCGAGGAAACTTTCATCTTCGACTCGGCCTACTGGCCCAATGACGACCTGTGGGCAGCCCATTATCTGCTCCTGACCGGTTACGATGACGCCACCCGCACCTTCACGGCGCAGGATTCGTTTCACGGCGCTGACCAAAAAATCAGTTACGAGACCGTCATCAAAAACTGGGAACCCTTCAACAACGTCTACATGCTGGTCTACCTGCCTGAACAGGAAGGGGAACTGCGCAGCCTGCTTGGCCCCAACTGGGATGAAGCCGGCAACCGCCAGGCAGCGCTGGCGATGTCCGAGGCAACCACCCTGACCAAACCCCAGGATGCCTTTGCCTGGTTCAACCTGGGATCCAACCTGGTTTACTTCGAGCGCTACGCAGAGGCCGCCCAGGCATATGACATGGCCCGCAACCTGGGCCTGCCGCAGCGCATGTTCCGCTACCAGTTCGGCCCCTTCATCGCTTATTTCCACGCCTACCGCACCGAAGACCTGATGACCCTGGCGACATATGCCCTGCAGCGCACGCCGAACTCCGAAGAAGCCCTGTTGTGGAAAGGATGGGGCCTCTACCGGCAGGGGGACACCCCCGGCGCGCTGGCTGCCTGGCAGAAAGCCATCCACGAGCGCCCTGGATACCTGGATGCACAGTACGCGATCGATTTTGTACAAAGCCAGCCATAATAAAACAAAGAGCGAGGATCGCAGGATCCTCGCTCCTTTCGTATTCAACAAATGGCTTATCTTTGCTGGCTGATGTCTTTCACATACTCGATGGCTCCCTGGCAGGCCGGCTCCAGGTTGGCGGAGACATTCTCCCAGGTGAGCGGCTGGTTGCCGTAGGTCTGCTCCACGGCGCGATACAGGCAACCCGGGCCGGCATTGTAATTGGCCAGGGTAAATTTCCATAAATCGACATATTCGACCACTTCGTTGGGGGGATGCCCGGTCGCATTGAGAACCACCTGCCCGGTCTGCTCACAGTTTGCCTGCAGCGTGTTGGCAAAAGTTCCCACGCTGACTTCCGCGGCATTGATATCCAGCCCCAGCGGGCAGTCCTGGCAGAATGCATCAGCGCTGTTCAAGAGGGCAGCCCGCAGCAGCATTTGTTCATCTTCCTTAAGACGCAAGTATCCACGGGCGCAACGAGTCTTGGAAAGCGCCTGCGGGCAAAACTGTTCGAAAAACTCCGGGTTCCACAACAGCACCGTTTCGGCGCCCTCATCCGTCAGCTGACCCAGCCCAATCTCATCCGTATCCGTCAGTACCGAGGGCCAGAACTGGCTCTCACGGGCAAACAGGTTTTTGAGCAGGCGCGCCGGGATGCCCGTCTTCCTTGAAGTTTTCAGGATCAGGCGGTCGAAGCGATTTTGCCAGGCGGTTACCAGGGAACGGGCTGCCTCCAAACCGCACGAATCCGCACTGCCGTCAACCAACAGGCCATTGTTGGAGCAGTTTTCCGTATTCACCAGGCCCTGCATAATCAACTGGGCAGCCAGGTAGGCATATGGCCGGCTGGATTGAAGTCCACCCACCGCGCGCGGCGTGGTCAGCCATGCCGGCGGGCCGCCGACCGGCGGAAAGACTTCCCAAGACTCGGCACAGCTCGCCCGGGGGCCATCGCCCCACTGCGCGCCGAGTACATCAATGTACCAGGAGGGTTCCTCCGGGTTGTTGAAATCTGACTGGGCCACCCGCACCTGCGCGCTGAAAACCTCACTGCTGTCGCCATAGGTGGAATAAGCCCAAAATTCCAGCGTTATCCCGCCGGGATCGGTCACATCCAGGTCGAATTTACAAACCGCATCACAGGAGAACGGCTCTCCATCCAGCACGCCCTCCACGGCCGTGATGGATTCGCCAGGCAGTGGTTCCACACCGGTCAGCACCAGCCGGGGCAGGGCCTCGCAATAGGTGGTATTTTCGACCGACAAGGCCACGCAGTTCTCCACCGACAGTTCGACCTCCGGCGGCGGCAGCACAACAGGAATTTCTTTCCTTCTATTCGGGATTGTGGTCGCGAGGAAAATATAATAGCCGTCACAGTTCGAGGGATTCTGTCTCAGGGTTTCCTGGGGACAGGGTTCCTGATCTTCCCAGTTGGAGGCGACTGTTTTCGTGCAATCAGTGTAAACATCATCCAGGGTGGGCTGACCCTCATGCTCTATGTCGATCTCGCAGACGATCTTGTCCTTCTTCCATTCCGCCAGCCACCAGATATATTCCGTATATTCCACTTCGACAGATGTGTACCGGTCCGGGCCGGGGGGCGGCACAGCCACCGCATTCCGGCCGGATGCCCGCGCGTGAAAGACCGGGCCAAGCCCGAGCGGCAGCAAAAGGAACGCCACCAAGGTCCAACCGAAATACCGTCGCCGCATCTTCATTCGTCTAAACAATGGAAACCAGTTACGAATATATTATAGTGGACTTCGGCGATTTTGCAATCGTTTTTATGAAACGCTTGCAGAATTGAAACCTTGCAGCCTGCCGGGACAATGGATCCCCATTTTTCGATGCAACGGTTTCAGATGCAATTATTTCTTCTCATCCAGGTCTTCAAGCAAATCCAGTTCCTGCTCCAATTTCTGCCGGCGGAGCAGCAGGCTGAGAATATAAACAACCATCACCACAAAAAAGACGGCATAGCCGGCGATCATATAAGCGGATGTATCGGGAATCATGGCGCTTTCCTTAGTGGCTTGCTTTCAGCCTGAGTTCTTCGACCTTTTGCTGAAGAAATCCCAGGCGAATACGGTTCCAGAGCAAATCGACAAAGATGACGGTAAAGGCAAAGAGGGCAAAGAAGAAGGCCGTCTTCATCGGGCCGGCCATGCTGAAGCCGCCCTGGGCCGCGGCGCTCTGCGCGCCAATGACAACCGGGTGGATGGTGCGGTCGATCCAGCGGATGGACATGAAAGTCAACGGGACACTGACTGCAGCAAGCAGGGTGTAGACCGCGCCAAAGCGCGCCCGACGTTCGGGATCTTCCGTGCCCTGGCGCAGCATAAAATAAGCCAGGTAAACCAGTTCAGTGATCGCAGCGGTGGTCAGGCGGGCATCCCAAGTCCACCAGGTATTCCAGATGGGGCGCGCCCAGATGGAACCCAGCACAATGGCAATAAAGAAAAATACCAGGCTGATCTCGACTGCCGCCACCTCGAAGATATCCCACTTCATATCCCCGCTGCGCAAGTAAAGGATGCCTGCCCCGGCGGCCGCGAGAAAGCCCAGCATGCCCACCCAGGCCGTGGCGACATGAAAATAGAATACACGCTGCACCTGGCCCATCACAGCTTCGGTGGGCGCATAGGCCAGGGCCAGGTAAGCAGCAACGGCCAAAAGGATGAGGGAAGCAATATCCAGGATCTTCAAGGAAACAGGTTTGGAAGACATCGGCACTCCACAAGCAGGGATTCGAAAACAAGGTGGCCGCCTGAACCGGCGCTATTCCTCGACCACGTAATCAAACACCATCCAGGCCACTACAATAAAGATCACGTCATAAGCAACCAGCAGGTTGATCCAGGGCAGAAGATCGGGCATGGCCCAGCCCTGCAGGAAACCGGCACTGGCTTTGACCGCCGCGATCAAAACCGGGATGGCAACCGGGAAGAGCAGGATCGGCAGCAAAACATCGCGCGTCCGGGCCTGGACTGCCATGGCAGAGAGCAGGGTGCCGACGGCAATATAACCGACAGAACCCAGCAGAATGACAAGCAGCAGGCCGGGGGCGAAAAGGTTGACATTATAGAGAACGCTGTAAAGCGGCAGGATGGCGATTTCCACCAGAAGCATGAAAACGAGGTTGCTCAGCACTTTGCCAAAATAAATCGCCGAGCGGTCAACCGGCGCCAGCAAGAGGCCATCCAGGCAGCCGCGGTCTTTTTCGATAGCCATGGAACGGTTCAGGCCAAGCGCGCCTGCAAAAGCGAAGGTAACCCATAACACGCCGGGGGTGATGAGGCTGCGCAGCTTCGGCTCCAATTCCAGGGCAAAGTTGAAAACAATGATGACCAGCAGGGCGAAGACCAGCATGGCAGAGAACAGCTCGCGCGAGCGGAACTCAGCCCGCAGGTCTTTCCAGGCAACTGCGAGCAGTGCCCGGAGGAAGCTCGAACGATCTGTCTGCATGGCGGCATCTGCTGACCGGCTGGCGGTGGGAGTACCCTGGCTCATGACTGCAGTGCCTCCCGGTAAAAATCCAGCAGGTTGCCGCGCAAATCCTCCCGGCGGGTGGAGGCGGCAATCGCGCCGCGGGTGAGGATGTCGAAGCGGGTGGCCAGGCCTTCCGCGCGCGCCAGGTCATGGGAGGTCATTACGATGGTGCGGCCCTGCAGGGCGACCTGCTGCAGGACTCCATCCAGCATGGCACAAGCCTCCTGATCCAGACCTGTATAGGGCTCGTCGAACAGGAGCACATCCGGGTCATGCAGGACTGCCCGCCCAATCGCCAGACGCTGCTGCATGCCGCGCGAGAATGTGCGCACCAGGTCGCGGCGGCGGGAGGCAAGCCCGGCCAGTTCAAGGATTTCGCCCAGGCGGGCTTCATCGCCCTTACATCCATACAGACGGGCATAAAAACGCAGGTTTTCTTCGGCAGTCAGATCGCCGTACAGAAGCGGCTGGTGCGAGAGCACTCCCAAGCGGGCCCGCACCAGGGCAGCCTGGCCAGGCAGGCGGTACCCGGCCACCGTCACATCGCCCAGGCTGGGCCGAGAAAGGGAGGCCAGGATGCGCAGGAAGGTGGTCTTGCCGGCGCCGTTCGGGCCCAGCAGGGCTACAAACTCCCCCGGCCGGGCCTCGAAATCCAGGCCGCGCAGGACAGTCTTGAGACCAAAGCGCTTGACGAGTTTGCAGACAGAGATCATGAAGGCCTACTGCATGAGCGTCCTGAGGCGCTCCTTGAGTTGGCTGCGGCGCGCCTGGTAGACATCATCAGGCAGGCTGCCGGACTTATGCAGGTCATCCAGGGCAATGATGGCATCCAGCAGGCTGTCTGCATCCGGCAGATCATCCTCCGCGCCAACCGTTCCTGCAGAACGTGAACGATCACGCCAGAACAGGTAGACACCTGCCAGGACAAGCAGTACACCAATTGCAGCAACAGTCACCAGGATACGCTGCTGGCCATCAGGGTTGGACAGGTTGAAACCGGCCGGGCCGCCAGAAATTTTTGCCTGCAGGGTGGCACCCACAGGCAAAGCCTGGCTGTTATAAACCATCACATCGGTCCCCTGGAACTGGCGCATTTCTCCTTTTTGAAGCAGGTCACTCTTGACCCGCACCCCCTCCGGCACCATCAGGATGGCCGACGCAACCGGCAAATCCAACAGGCGGGAGAATTCGAGCGCACCCTCATAAGGCAGGTCATAAGCAAAAACGGCCTGGAATTCACCGATGCCGGGTTCAATCGGGGCCAGATCGCCAAAGCCAGCCGCTGTCCGGACATACCGCCCATCGCCCGACTCCCCGTTCTGGAATTGGAGATTCGAGGCCGATTCCGGCAGGCTGAAGGCCAGGGCGGGTTCCGTATCGCTGGCGGAGACAATTGTCTGATTACCGGGGTTGGAAATCACCAGCAATTCAATTACCTGGACGACACCCGGCTGTTCGAAGTTAAAGAAGATATGCCAGCGATCCACAGACAAGCCGGAGACATCCGTCGTGGACTCATAGCAGGTGATGGGCAGGTCATAGGCCGCCCGTTTTCCGTCCGCATAGATGGGGCTGGAAACATACTCCACGCCGCTGTAAGCCAACGCAGCAACAAAAACACGACCGGCAGGTACGGGGACATCGCGAAAAACGAACGTACCATCGGCCTGCAGAGGGGTATCCAGGGTCACCGGCTCGGTGAAGTTCCCACTGGCATCCTGGTCGAAGCCATGCAGGGTAACCGTGAGGCCAGGAGGCAGATCACCACCTGAGCCATTGGAAGCCTGACCGCTGATGACGCCGGGTTGTTCCGCAGGAGCCGTCACAGGAACCGGGGCGGGCGGGGTTCCTGCCGGAACCGGATTGGCAGCAAAGGAAAGTGAACGCAAATAGGCCGCCACAGCCCGGCGCCCAGCCTCCGTCAGGCCTGCCCCAAAGGCAGGCAGGCCTTCCCCGCCTGCCTCGATCAGTTGCAGCAGGGATGCCTGGGAAAGCGCCGCCATTCTCTGCTGATCGGTGAAGAGGTCAGTCGGGCAGCTGGGGCAGCTGGCCATAAAGAGCTCCCGGCCCTGCCTGGCCTGTTCAGGAGGCATGCTGAGCGTCAGGCTGTAAGCAACCACATCCCAGCGTTCCTGGTCGCTCAGGCTGGCATAGGACGGCATGAGTTTTTCCACGCGGCCCTGGCTGACGACCACGTACCACTCTGCGGGGACCGCAGCCCGGCCTATCTCCGCCAATCCCAGGGCGGTGACGGAATTGGGCAACTCCAGGCCCTGCGGGCCATCGCCCATACCCGCCGCGCCGTGGCAGCTGGCGCACTTCTCGGCGTAGATCGCCGCACCGTTGCTGATGTCCGGTGCAGAAGCCGGATAGAGCGGTCCGAGCGTGGGCAGAGGGGTGGGCGGGATGTACCCCGGCGGCGGGGTGAGGTCTTCGGCCAGCGTCAGGTTGCAGGCCGTGAGGACAAGGCCGATCAAGGTAGAAGCAAGGAGACGGAATTTCATGACTGTTCCTGCATGATCCATTCCACGGACATCAACGGATAGGGGTCCCGCAGGACGGGCAAAAGCGGTCGGAGGCCAGTACAGGTTTTCCACAGCGGGGACAAAACCCGCTGCAGCGGTCCCGGCGGTGCGCCCGCCGGGCGGCGATCAGCGATTCGAGGGCGTCATCGGAAAGGTCTGGCGAATCGCCGGGTGCAGTCTCTGCCCTGCGGACTGCCAGGGCCTGCTCGATAGCCTCCCCAGCAGGCCTTCCTTCTCCCATGCCGGTGCCGGAAGGGGCTGCCAGGCCGTCCAACTGGCGCAGGATGGCCGCCCCCTTTTGCAGGAGCGCGGCCCGCTGGGCGGGGTAATCTTCTGCGGGGACCTTCCCCAGCATATGATCGAAATCCAGTTCCTGCAAGGCATCCAGCACCCGGTCGCGTTCGGCCAGCAGGCTGGAGGTATCATGGTCACCCGCCAGCAGCCGGCGGCTGCGCCGTGCCCCAAAGGGCTGGCCGGTAAACCAGACCACGGCGGCCAGCAGGAGCAGCAGCAAGAACAAAGGAATTATTTGCATATATCCTCTTACTCGGCCAGGAAACGGTCGACCAGCACCTGGATCTGGGATACGGACGTAAACGGGCCAATTTGGACATGCTTCAACAGCCCATCCCGCCCGATGATATAGGTCTCAGGCACGCCCAGCTTGCGGTTGTACTGCTGGGAGATGCGCGTCCCCAGGTCGGGGCCATTGGGGAAAGTGATATCAAAACGCTGCAGGTATACCCGGGAATTGGCCTCGGTATCCGTCCAGGCGATGCCAAGGAACACCACCTCACCGGACGGCGCATACATACGCCAGGCCTCTTCGAGTTCGGCCGCCTCCTGTTCGCAGGGTTTACACCAGGAAGCCCAGAAATTGACCACCACCACTTTGCCGCGCAGGCCGGACAGGCTCACCTCCGGAGCGCCCTGGAATTCATAGCCTTCGAACAACTGCAGGCTGAACTCCGGCGCCGGGCTGCCAATTACAACGGCCGGCTTCCTGGCCCGCACCAGCCCCAGCCCCACCAGGGCCAGCAGGCCGGCGATCAGGCCCCAAATGATCAATTGCACCCAGACAGGTACGCCGCGTTTTTCGATGGTCTGCTGCACTGTCATCGTCTTCTCCGTTCGCATCACTTTCGCCGGCGCAGTTCTTCTTCCAGCCGGGCAACATACTCGTCCGCCTGGGGATCAGGCTTTTCTGCTTCCGCGCCTGCCTCAGGAACAGCAGCAGGCTTTCGCCAACTCCGGAAGGCGCGCACCAGCACAATAACGCCCAGCAGCACGGCAACCGGCGGGACGATGTAAGCCAGCCAGTTGAATCCCTGGCGCGGCGGCTCGGCCAGCACGCGCGCCCCGTAATATTCGACGAAATATTGCTTGATCTCCTCTTCCGTGCTGCCCTCCGCCAGCATGGTGCGGATCTGCTCGCGCCATTCCTCGCAGGCTTTGGTCGGGCAAACGTCCAAGGGCGTATTCTCGCATACCGGACAGTATAACTGCCTGGCAATGCGGTTGACCTCATCATCCGAGGGTGTGGAGGTCTGTGCCAGCACCGCACTGAACGGAAGGGCCAGCGCCAGCAGGAGGATCACCACAGACAAAACAGGTTGTATATTTTTCATCTTCAGGCTGTTTCTTCCCGCTCCGGCCAGGCCGCGATCAGGATGCCCGCCAGGAATACCAGGCTGCCGATCCACAACCAGTTGATCAGCGGGTTGACATAGATTTTGAAGGTGGCTGCCGTCGAGGTGGCCGGCTGCCAATCCACCAGCAGGATGTAGAGGTCATCGCGCAGGGTCGGGCGCTGGCCCGGGATGGTCATGTTCTGCTGGCTGTCGGGGTAATAATCGATGCGCGGGTATAACTGCCCCAGGTATTGGTTCCCGTTGTAAATATCCACTACCGCGCGGGTGACCTGCCGCAGGTCCGGGCCGGGGAAGCGGGCAATGTCGCTGTATTCCACGCGGTACTCCCCCAGTTCGATGGAGTCCTTCAACGCCAGCGTGCCCTGTGTCTCGGTCTGGAAGAGTTCGATGCCCAGGATGCCGATCGCCATCAGCATCATGCTGATATGGATCACGTAACCGCCGTAACGCCGCCGGTTGCGGGTGAACAGGTTCCAGAGAGCATGCAGGTAATTTTCAGCATGGGCCTTCTGGCGCGCCCGCGCGGCGCGCCAGAATTCATAGAGTGTCACGGACAAAACCAGCGCGATCAGGAAGAAGCCGGTCAGGGCAATGGGGTTTTTGGTATAGGTAAAAAACAGGGAAGCCGTCACAACCCCAGCTGCAACGGCCGGCTTCCACAGGCTGCGGCCGATCGTCTGCAGGCTGGAACTGCCCCAGGCGGAAAGCGGCGCCGCGCCCATCAGCAGCATCAAGGCGGCAAAGAGCGGCGAGGTGGCACGCTCGTAAAACGGCGGGCCGACGGTCACTTTTTGATTGACGAACAATTCCGAAATCAACGGGAAGATCACCCCCCAGAAGCACACGACCAGAATGCTCAGGAACAAAAGGTTGTTCAAGAGGAAGAGCGCCTCCCGGGAGAACAGGGACTTCATCTCTGTCTCCGCCCGCAGGCTCCCCCAACGATAGACCAGCAGGCCAACGGATGCCAGAAAAGTCAAGACGATGAATCCGAAGAACATCGGCCCGATGGCACTCTGGGCAAAGGCATGCACGGAGGAGAGCACCCCGGAGCGGGTCAGGAAAGTGCCAAAGATGACCAGTGCGTAGGTCAGGATGATCAAGATCATGTTCCACTGCTTGAACATGCCGCGCTTTTCCTGGATCATGACCGAGTGCAGGAAAGCTGTGCCGGTCAGCCAGGGCATGAAAGCCGCAATCTCCACCGGGTCCCAGCCCCAGTAGCCGCCCCAGCCGAGCACATCATAGGCCCAGCGTCCGCCCAGCACGAGCCCGAGGGAGAGGAACAGCCAGGCCCACAGCGTCCAGCGGCGTGTCAGGCGGATCCAGCGGTCGTCGCTACGGTTAGCGACCAGGGCTGCGATGGCGAAAGCATAAGGGATGACAAAGGCCACAAAGCCCAGGTACAGCAGCGGCGGGTGGATGACCATCCCGGGGTGGCGCAGGAGCGGATTCAGGCCGCGCCCGTCGGATGGGATGAAGGGCACTGCGCGGACGGGCTTGAACATGGCCTGGATGACCTCGCCGTCAAAAGTCTGCCAGTAACGCAGGAATGGGTTTTCGAAAAAGACCACCAAGCTGAGGAAGAAAGCCAGGGTCAGGGCAGTGACCACCACCACCCAGGGCAGCAATTCTCGGTCGCGTTCCCACCCCCGCAGAGCCACCAGTGAGATAAAGGCGGACATCAGCCAGGCCCAGAAGACCAGCGAGCCAGACTGCCCACCCCACAAGGCTGTTGCCTTGAGGTAGGCCGGCATATCGCGGCTGGCAACTTCATAGACGAACGAAACCTCGTAGTGGTCGTTGACCAGCAAGTAGATCAGTGACAGGGCAGAGGTCGTGATCAGCGGCCAAGTCAGGATCATGGCCCGCCGGGAACTTTCCACCGCGCTCCCGGAGCGGGCAAGGGCCCCATATACAGCCATCACCAGGCCGTACAATGCCAGGAAAAAAGTGACGATCAGAACGCCGTATCCAAATTCAGCCAGCATGCAGGTTCCTGTGCTTTAACATAAAGGTGACAGCCCGATAAGCACTGTCACCTGAGAGTTTTCTAACCAGCCTGCTCGGGCAGTGCCTCTTCGTAACGGGTCGGGCACTTGAGCAGAAGTTCTTCGGCATGGAAGACCCCATCCGGCCCCATGCGGCCGGTCATGATCGCCTGGGCTTCGTTTCGCAACAGGTCAGGCTTGACGCCGTTGTACATGACCTTGAGCCGGCTGCGGGTGGGGTCCGTCACGGCCTGGTGCAGGACCTCTGCCAGGCCGCCCTGTGCCTCGATTTCATTGTTATCACCGGTGACGTGCACCACCTCGAAGGTCAGGGTGAGCGTTTGCGGGTCATATTGGATCGTATCGCCGATCACTGCGCCTGAAACACGCAGGTTCTTATCCATCACACTGGAGCCTTTGGCCTGCAATTCGTCCACCGTCATGAAGTATTCCGCGTTGGCTTGCGTGGAAGAAACGATCAAGAAGACCACGACTGCCAGGATGAGCAGGCCGCCCACAATGAATTTTGGTCGCATTCACTACCTCCAGCCAAGGATAAAGATATTCGCCATAACCTGCAGGGATAATACTAATTTTACATACCCACATTAATCCAGACTGAGAAAGTCCGGATTACCCTGCTTGAAAAGCCATTGGGAGGGTACCTGCTAGGGATTTTCCTGCCGCAGGCGCGTCCCGCAGTCGCGGCAGAAGCGGTCCCCCGGGCTGGCACGCCGGCCGCACTGGTGGCAGTGGACATCGCCGCCGGAAGCTGCATCCCGTTTGGCTGCCCGGTGCCCGGGACGGGTGGTTTTCTTGTTGCGCCCCGAGAGCCAGTAATACAGTCCCCCTCCCACGATCAGGGCTACGCCTGCCACTCCCAGCGCCCAGGGCCAGATGGTAAGCATGCGTTCCGACCACTGGAAGTTGCTACCGGGTGGTTCTGCCAGTTCCACATCGTCCCCCTCGATCTGCACAGCGTCCGAGTCGCGCTGGTATTCGACTTTTACGGTGAATGGATCTCCGGCCTCAAAGGAAGCAAAATCGCCGCGCAGTTTGTTGCCCTGTTGGTCCAGGAAGGGAATGGTGGCAACCGCATCCGCATCTTCCGGCAGGGTCACGCTGAAGGAAGCCTGCCGGATGGCGTAATCCCCGGCCCACTGGTAGGTAAACTCGCGGTTTTTCCCCGAGCGCTGCAGGGCCGCATAATACTCGATGCGGTACTCAAGCGCCCGCTCCACCATGACGCGCACGGATTGCGCTCCCTGCTCCAATTCCGGCAGACTGGAGGGGGCATAATAGAGTTTTCCGCCCTGTTCATACGCCACCGCGTTCACGCGCGCTTCTGCAGGAATATGGAAGGTCACTTCGACCGGCAGGCTGGTATCTGCCGGCAGGCGGAATTTCTGGATTACCAGCATTTGCGGAGTATCGTACTCCGGCAGAAGTTCAACCGATAAAGTCTCCAGGAGAATGCCGCTTTGTGCCTGTGACGGTACCGGCAGCAGCAAAGTCAGAAAAATCACCACCAGCAGCCAGGTTGCCTGCCATTTCCGCATTGGAAGCCTCCATGATTCCGAGTATCACGGAATCTTACCATTGATTAGTTGGGCGACAAGGCCTGGATCAACTGCCAGCAGGTTCGGTTGAAGGGAGTGGCCACGCCGTACCGTTCGCCGGTACGCACCACCGCCCCGCAGATGGCATCGATCTCCGTCCGGGCTCCGCGGCGGATATCCTGCAGCATGGATGAATAATTGGCGGCAGTTTTGCGGGCCACATCCGCCGCCGCGTTGGCCGGATCAACATAAGGAAGGTGGACTCCATCCGCAGCTGCGACGGAGGCCGCCTCGCCTGCCAGATGGGACATCAGCCAGCGCGCGCCGGGGCGCTCCAGCAGTGCACCGTTGGGGACGCGCAGCAGCGCTGTCAATGGATTGATGGCTGCGTTGATGACCACTTTGCCCCAGGCCAGCCCGCGCGCATCGTTCACCACCTGCACCTTGAACCCGGCCTGACGCAGGAGTTTCTCCAGCAGCACCAGGCGGGGGTGTTTCTCCAATGAAACAACCCCCTCCCCTCCCGGCCGCACCAGCCCGGGCCCGAGCAGGGTCGCGCCGGTGGTGGTCACCCCCAGCGCCACGCGCGGCAGACCCAGGGCCCGGGCCAGGATCTCGTGGTTGCCCAGGCCGTTCTGCAATGTGATCGCGGCCCCATCCGGGTCCAGGCAGCGCGCCAGCTGCGCCGCGGCGCGTTCCGTCTGCCAGGATTTGACAAGCACCAGCGCCAGCCGGACCCCGCGGTAATCTTCGGGCCTGTCACTGACCTGGACCTGAAAAGCATCTTCCACACCGCCCGGACCCACCAGGCGCGCCCCTTCGCTGCGCAGGGAGTCCAGCCCGGCCTGCCAGGTACCCAGCATGCCCACCGCCGCCCCGCTGCTGCTCAGGCGCGCCGCAAAAAACGTGGCCAGCGCGCCGGTGCCCACAATCAGGATCTTGTTTTCCATGGCTGAAACCCGCTTCCTTCCTGTCAGCCTTCTGATTCTTTCAGAAACTGCTGCCACTCAGCCTCGGCCATTTCAACCGAATGTTCCGGCCCGGGGAAGGCCTCAGCCTGCACCTCGGCCATGAACTCGGCAAAAGCACGTTTCATCTCGGCATGCAGGTTGGCATATTTCTTGACGAATTTGGGCGTGAAGCGCTCGAACAAGCCGAGCAGGTCGTGCGTGACCAGCACCTGGCCGTCGCAGCCGGGGCCGGCGCCGATGCCGATGGCCGGCACGGACAACCGCTCCGAGATGAATTTCGCCAGCCGGGCCGGGACTGATTCCAGCACCAGGCTGAAGATGCCCGCCTCCTCAAGCAGGAGCGCATCCTCCAGCAGGCGCCTGGCAGCCGCCGCGCTGCGTCCCTGCGGGCGAAAGCCGCCCAGGGCATGCACCGACTGCGGCGTGAGGCCCAGGTGACCCATCACGGGAATGCCCGCGCCGGTGATGGCGCGCACCGCATCCAACCGCTCGCGGCCGCCCTCCAGTTTGACGGCATCCATGCCGCCCTGCTGCAGGAAGCGCCCGGCATTGCGCACGGCCTCCTCCACCGAGACCTGGTATGACATGAACGGCATATCGCCCACCAGCAGGGCATATTTTGCGCCGCGCGCCACGGCCCGGCAATGATGGAGCATCTCCTCCATCGTGACGGGCAGGGTATTTTCATACCCCAGTACGACCATGCCCAGCGAATCGCCCACCAGGATGGCGTCCACCCCGCTCTGGTCCATGGCCAGGGCAGTGGGGTAGTCATAGGCGGTCAACATGGTCACGACCTCGTGACGCGACTTTTTCTCGCGCAGGGCGAGCGTGGTCACCTTTTTGCGCGCAGGCGCAGAGGCAGGAACAGATGGGATCGTAGACAAGGTACCCTCCAAAAAGGTAGGGGCCGGGCCGGACCCTGCGGAGCGTACTCCCCCCGGCTTGTTCCGCCATCCGGACGAGCCTTCGACAGTGTTTGAAATTCGCCGTCACGTTCGCAATGCCCGCCGGGGCTGCGATACGTGCGACAGTGCTGATTATTCCACAAAATGGGGCAGATGGCAAACCGGATTCCTATCAAAATCTCTCCTCATGGCTTCCTTCAACGGGAGAAGATCCGGGTTATCGTTTCATTATCACAGCAGGCAGAAAACATCTTGACAGGCATGGACAATGATTGTATAATTTGTTTAGTATTTACTAAACGTTCTAAATCAATCAACCATGAACACAGACCTTTCCACCATCAAGCAGGATTTTATCGAGGGGCTGAGCAGCATCAGCCAGTTCTGGGGCTTTCCCAAAGGAATGGGCGCCATTTTTGCGGTGCTCTATCTTTCCCCCACCCCGGTTCCACTGGACGAACTTGTCCTGCAGACCGGGCTGACCAAGGGTGCCATCAGCACCAATGTACGCGCCCTGGCGCGCCTTGGACTGGTACATTTATCATCCAGGCTCGGTGACCGCAAGGATTACTATTCGGCTGAAACCGACTTCTACCGCGCTGTACGCGCCATCTTGAAGGAACGCCAGAACAGCGATTTCGACCGGGCGGTTGCGGCGGTACGCACCACACTGGAGAAACTGGAAACAGGATCCGGCTCCGACCCCGAACGGGCTTTCCTCATCGAGCGCATCCAGGCGCTGAAACAGTTCTTCGACGCCATCGACTCCCTGGTCAGCGCCGTTGCCCGGCTCGACAGCCTGGGATTGAATACAGTCCAGACGGTCCTGAAGATCTTGAAGTAAACGATCAGCTTGTGTTTCATGCCAGGGCGCGAGCCGCTGGTTTCTTTAATGTTGCAAATTTTCGGAGGTGAGCATGCATATCGCCGTGACCGGTGCATTCAGTTATTCGGGCAAATACATTGCCCGCCGCTTATTGGAACAGGGTGAAACCATCATTACACTGACAGGGCATCCCAACCGTCCAGATCCGTTCGGCGGACAGGTGCAGGCCTATCCACTCGATTTCGAGAATATGAAGGAGATGGTGAACAACTTAAACGGTGTGGAGGTCCTGGTCAACACGTATTGGGTGCGCTTCGATCGGGGGGCCAACACCCAACCGCTGGCTGTGGAAAACACTCTCAAACTCGTGGAAGCCGCCAGACAGGCCGGCGTGCGCCGCATCGTGCATGTCAGCATTACCAACCCCTCGGCGGATTCACACCTGCCTTATTTCCGGGGCAAGGCTGCCAACGAAAGAGCAGTGATCGAGAGCGGCCTGGGCTATGCCATCCTGCGCCCAACGGTGCTGTTCGGCCAGGAGGATATCCTGATCAACAACATCGCCTGGTTGCTGCGGCGCTTCCCCTTCTTTGCCCAGGTTGGTGACGGACGATACAAACTCCAGCCGGTATATGTGGATGACCTGGCAGAACTGGCATGCGCACAGGTGTATGCCCATAAAAACCTGATCACCGATGTGACCGGGCCGGATATCTTCACCTTCGATGAGCTGGTGCAGCTGATTGGCCAATGTATCGGGCGGCCGCGTCCCATTCTGCACGTTTCACCCGCGCTGGCGCTGGCCGCGGCGCATTTCATCAGCCTGTTCGTCCGTGATGTGATACTGACCCGGGAAGAAGTGGACGGCCTGATGGCCGGATTGCTGGTATCCCCCCAAACGCCGCGCGGCAGGACACGGCTTGCAGATTGGCTGAACACGAACAGGGAGACAGTCGGCACGAGGTATGCGTCGGAGATTGCCAGACATTACAAATAACCCATTTCCCCCGGAAAGTCCGGTGCAGGCTGCGCTCCCGGGGCGGCTTTATTCTTTGGCTTCGAAATATTCGAAAAACAACTCTTTCGAAAGCCTTGCCCCCTCTTCGGTCAGGACCACGGTCGGAAGTTTTTGGTTTTGATCTTTAAGATACCCTTTTTCGTACAGCCTGTTCAGCGTCCCCCATTCCAGCCCTTTCCAGGCCCTGGTGACGTTGAATTGATCGCGCGAACTGGTCAGATAGAGAAGTGCCAGTACCATTTCGTCCACTTTGTCTCTGTCGTATTCCATGGCATTCCTCGCTTTCAGCCGCAAAGCATACCTGGTTGCCCAACCCAATGTTTATTGGAAATACCCCAGCGCCAGCCGCAACCGTGCCTCCACATCCTCGGGCGCATCCTTGGGGATGGCCTGGATGGCAGTCTGCGCCTCGACCACCGAGTAGCCCAGCGTGGTCAGGGCGGCCAGCACCTCGCTGTCCACATCCGACATGGCCGAGAGCTTCTCCAGCCCGCTCAGCGGCTTGAGACGGTCGTGCAGGTAGAGCACGATCTTCTGGGCAGTCTTCTTGCCCACCCCCGGCACGCGCCCGAGCAGGTCGGCCTCTTCGGAGAAGACGGCCCGCTGCACCGCATCCAGGCTCAGGGTGGAAAGCACCGAAAGCGCCGACTTGGGGCCCACCCCATCCACCCCCAGCAGCAGGGTGAAAAGGTCGCGGTCTGCCTGGGTCTCGAACCCGTACAGCACCAGGGCGTCTTCGCGCACGACCAGGTAGGTATACAGGAAGGCCGCTTCGCCAACCTTCAGGCGCCCGCGCAGGGGCGCCGGGACGAAGACGCGCAGCCCCACCCCGCCAACTTCCAGGATGAGGGCATTGTCTTCGATTTGAGTGATTTCACCACGCAGCGTAGCAATCATGAGAAATCCTTATTCATGGATAAATGCAGATGAACCCTTTTATTTTATCCTGTTTATCCCCGTTCATCTCCGGTGAATTAATACCGTTTCGTATTCAAATGGGTGATGGCGATCGCCAGCGCATCCGCGGCGTCATCCGGACGCGGGATATCGGGCAGGGCCAGCAGCACGCGCACCATCTCCTGCACCTGGCGCTTTTCCGCCGAGCCATACCCGGCGACCGCCTGCTTGACCTCATTCGGCGTGTATTCGTAGACCTCCAGCCCGGCCTGGGCCAGCGCCAGCAGCACCACCCCGCGCGCCTGCCCGACCGCAAGGGCCGTGGTGATGTTGCGCTGAAAGAACAGCTTCTCCACCGCCGCAGTTTCCGGCCGGTGGAGTGTAATGACCTCCTGCAGTTGTTTGTAGAGCAGGACCAGGCGCTCTGCCGCCGGCAGGTCTTTGGGCGTGCTGAGGATGCCAAACGCGACCGATTCCAGCGCACCATCCGTATGAATCTTCACCAGTCCATAGCCGGTGGTGGCCGTTCCAGGATCGATGCCAAGCGCCAGGGTCATAAGAATCATCTAGGGGCGACCAGTCCGGTCGCCCCTATCGGGTTTATTCAGCCTCAAGCGCAGCCAGCGCTTCGTCGGAGATCTTCAGGTTGTGGAACACATCCTGGACATCATCCAGTTCTTCGATCTTTTCCACCAGCCGCAGCACCTGCAGGGTCTCTTCCACGTTCAATTCCATCTCCTGCTTGGGGATCAGGCGCAGCCCGGCTTCCTCCGGCTGGACTTTGGCAACATGCAGTTTATCGCCGATGGTCTTGAAGGCTTCCACCGGGCCAATGATTTCGACTTCCTCTTCATCGCCCTGCACATCATCCGCGCCGGCCTCGATGGCCAGTTCAAAAGCCTTGTCATAGGACAACTGGCTGGCCGGGAACGAAAAGTATGACTTGCGTTCAAACTGCCAGCCCACAGCCCCGGCCTCGGCCATGTTGCCGCCGTTGCGGCTGAAAGCATGGCGCAGTTCGGCCACCGTCCGGTTGCGGTTGTCGGTCACGCAGTCCACCATGATGGCCGAGCCGTGCGGACCGTAACCTTCCAGGCTGAATTCCTCGAAGGCGGAGGCTTCCTTATCCTCACCGGTGCCGCGCCGGATGGCACGTTCGATATTATCTTTGGGCATATTCTGGGCGCGGGCACGGTCGATCGCCAGCTGCAGGCGCACGTTCGTTCCTACGTCACCGCCGCCGTCGCGTGCCGCCATGACGATTTCACGCGCCAGGCGGGTAAAAATGGCCCCTTTCTTGGCGTCAGCCGCACCCTTTTTGCGGCGGATGGTTGCCCAATGGCTGTGTCCAGACATAGACGTTCTCCTTCAATGAAACCACATTCGTGGGAATTCGCTTAATTGCCCATCAATTATACCATAGCAGCCGCGAAGAAGCCGATGGCCAGGCACCCCGGCCCGGCATGGACAACAATGGCGGGCGGCAACTGGTAGATGGGGATATCCGCCACCTTCAGGTTGGCCTGCAGGCTGGCAGCCAGTTCCTGGGCGGATTGCATGGCTTCCACCTGCATCACACAGATGTGCGCATCGGGGCCTTTGATGCTCTGCTCACTGATGATCTCCGCCAAGCGTGCCAGGGCGCGCTTCTTGGTGCGCTGCTGTTCGAACGCCTCCACCTGCCCGCCCCGGACCGTCAGGATGGGCTTGACCTGCAGGAGTTCTCCCAGCAGGGCTTTGGCCCCGCCGATGCGCCCGCCTTTGGCCAGATATTCCAGCGTGTCCACCAGGAAATAAGTGCGGTGCTGCGGGATCAATTCATTCAGGCGCCGGACGATGGTCTTCGCATCCGCACCCTGCTTCGCCCAATCGTCCGCCAGCAGGACGAACGTCCCCAGTCCGCCGGCAATGGATTGTGTATCCACCACATGGACATCCAAGCCGGGGAAATCCTGGGCGGCCACTTCCGCCGAGCGCACGGTCCCACTGACCTTGCCGGAGGGTGCCACTACCACCACGCTCTCGCCTTTCTTCCGGGCGGCTTCGAAAATGGGCCCGTACAGGTGCGTGGGCGGTGCAGCCGTCTTCGGCAGGATAGCGGAGGCCTTCAGCTTGGACAGGAACGCGGCCGTATCCAGTTCTTTGTCATCCAGGTAGGATTGCTCGCCAAAAATGACCACCTGAGGGATCAACGGGATGCCGCGTTTTTCCAACAGCTCCCGAGGCAGGCCGGACGTTGTATCTGCAACAATTTGAACCATTTTGTCCTCCAAATAAGTAATTTTTATAAAGGGCACAGAATTTACAAATCCCGCTCATAGGAGCGGTGCATAACACAAAAATTGATGCCCAGTTTGCTCAACTCGCGCTGCATATTTTCATTCTCCATGCCAATCTGGACCACATACGCATGCTGGAACTGTCCGGTGGAGACGGCAGACTTTTCCATTTCGCTGAACAGGATGGCCGTGCCGCCGATACCGCGGTATTCATCCAACATACCAACGCCATTCAAATCCACCCAGTCGGTGGTTTTCAGGGCGCGCAGCAGGGTCAGCCAGCCGAAGGGGAAGAGCCGCCCACCCGTCTTTTGCAGGCTGCGGGTGACGTTGGGATAGGCGATCAGGAAACCAATAGGCTTTTCTCCCTTCATGACCAGTTTGATCAGGCGCGGATCGGTCAGCCAGAGCAATTGCCTGGCCAGGCTGTTCATGTCTGCATCCGACAACGGGAAATTATCCCGCGTTCCCCCCAGCGCGCCGTTATAGAGTTCCTTCAAATACGGGAGAATGAAACGCAGTTCACGCTGCGAGCGGAAGTTTTTAATGTGCAGGCCGCGCCGCTCCTGGAGGCGCGCCGAGAGTTCGTGGATGCGCTGCGGCAGGCTCCAGGTGGCTGCGTTCATATAACCGGAAGCCGACTCGCGCAGCGGGCGAAACCCCTGCGCTTCAACCAATGTCACATAATAGGAAGGGTTATAAGCCATCCCAAAAGGCTGGATGCGGTCAAAGCCCTGTACCAGCATCCCATTGCCGTCCAGCGGCCCAAAGCCATGCGGGCCGATCATCCGGTCCAGGCCGCGCCCCCGTGCCCACTCGAACGCGGCGTTGAACAGGCCGGCGGCGGCCTGCGGATTTTCTTCACATTCGAACAGGTTGAAAAAAGCCGTCCTCAGGTGATTGAACTCATTGAAAACACTGTTATCCAGCACCGCAATGCGGCCCACCGTCCGCCCGGCCCGGCAGGCCAGAAAAAAAGCCGCCTCGGAATGGCGGTAAAACGGGAAGTGCTTCCGGTCCAACGCCAGCCGGGCTTCGCCTGCCAGGGGCGGCACCCAGCAGGGATTGTCCCGGTACAGGCGGAAAGGCAGGGCCAGAAAGTCCTGGGCCTGTTTCCTGTTGCCGGGATCGACCTGAAAGGTGTCCATACCTGATAAAAAGCAATGGCGGCCCCCGCTGTCATTGTCGTCTTTCCTAGAGGCTCCCCTGCCTGTTTGCTTCCCGGGCCGCGCGTGCCGCCATTTCGGCGCGCAGGCTGTGGATATCCCGGTCCACAAAAAAGAGCGTCCCAAGATAAAAGACAAAGCACAGCAGCCAGGCCCCCACGCAAATCCACAGGATGGCAGCCTCCAATCCGAAGGCCAGTGAGACCGCCCCCGCCAGCAGGGGCGCCAGGGCCGCGCCGCTGTTTTCGATGAAATACTCCACCGCCTGGGCTGTGGAACGAACTTCGGGCACCGTCACATCATAGACGGTGGCAATCACGTTGGCAGAGGAGAACGGCATGAAGATGGCCGTCAGGGACATGAAAACCAGAAACTGCGTGCGGGCCTCGACGGGTGTGTTCAGCGCCAGGTAAATAAATATGGCCCCCAGGATCACCCCGACCATGGAGATGGCCACGCGGCCCTTGGGTGTGCGCTTGAAGAGCCAGTCCCCCACCGCTCCGCCGATGAAATAGCCCGCCGCCAGGATCAGGATAATGGGGGCCATGGTCATCATGACCGCATCGTTATCGTAACCGCGCACCGTCATCAGGTAGCCGAAGAAGAAATAGGTGATCACATTCCAGGGGAACATGCCGATGAAGCCCTGCAGGAAGATGAACCACATGGTCTTTTTCTTGAAGATCTGTTTGGCCTCCTTCCAGGAGAAGTGGAAATGCGTGATCTCCGTCATTCCCTCGAATTCGGGTTCGGCCTTGCCGCGCGGCATTTCCTTCACCCCGAAGAAGATCGCCGCCGCGATCACCAGGCCCAGCCCGCCGGTGACGTAAAAAGCGGAGCGCCAGCCGCCGATCTGCGGGGCGATCATCAGAGCAAGGATCATACCAAACAGGTAACCCAGCGGCTGGGCAACCTGCAAAATGCCATATACCTTGCCGCGCAGGGTCGGGCCAAAATAATCGGCCACCAGGCTGTACAGGCCGGGGTAGGACGAGTCATCGATCCCAGTGGAGGCGCGCGTCCCCAGGAAGGCCGGATACGTACGCACGACCGCGCTCAGCCAGGTGGTGGCGCCCCAGACAAAGGATGCCAGGGCCAGGAGCTTTGCACGCGCGTAGCGGTCATACAGGTAACCCCAGACCGGGTACAGGATGGTGGCGACCACCAGGGCACCCGTATTGATCAACCCCCATTGGAAATCATTCAGGCCAAAGGTTTTGCTCACCTCCACCTGGAGGGAACCGATCATCAACTTGTCGGTCTGGTGCAGGAGCATAAAAAAGAAGAAAATGGCGACTACGAACCAGCGGTAACCTTTGGACTGTTTTGGCATGGAAACCTCATCAATTGATCCGGGATATGAAAAACAGTTTACAACAAAAAACAACCTGCGTCAAACAAAAAGGCTGGCGGCTTTCTTCAGCCATCCTGCTCCTCTGACATGATCTGCCGGGCCAGTTTTTGCAATTCACCGGCCTCGGCCGGGTCAACATGCACCGCCTTCCAGTACTGCGCCAGCAGCTCGAGCGGAGAAAGGCTGCTCGCGGTCTGGTCGGCAGGCAGGCGGATGCGCGCCTCCGTTTGCGGGCGCTTGATGAGATGGAACTCGAAAGCGCCGGCCGCATGCTGGCGCAGGGCAGGCTCATCGATCAATGTATCCCACTCACGCGGATACTCGACCGTCAGGCGGACGATCGCATCCCGGAGCATCTTTTGCGCCGGCAGGGCAGATTTGAGCACCGCGGTCACATTCTCGGCAGACTCGAGGAGGACGCGGCGGTCAATAAAAACACGCGTTCCGGCCAGTTCCACCCAGCGGATTTTCGTATTTTGCTTCGCAACCTCCGCGATCACAAAAAACTTGTCATCCCCTGCTTCCCCAAAGTCCACACGCTCGATGGAGCCAGGATAAACCACCGGCGGCTGGCCGCCCTCGTTCAGGTTCTGCGGCTTGTGGATGTGGCCCAGCGCCACGTAGTCCAGCCGCGTGTCCCGCACCAGGGAGCCGGGCAAAACCAGGTCCGAACCGAGCATGACCGAACGCTCACTGCCGTATTTCGCCCCCTGGACGGAGGCATGCGCGGTCATGACGACCGGCAGGGAGGCATCTGCCGCTTCAAGCCAGCCCTGCACGAGCGCGGTCAGGCGCTCTTCCAACTGCTCGTACACTGCGGATGGGTCCGCACCGCTCAAGCCGAGTGCGGCCATCAGCCCGGAACGTGCAACATACGGGATGGCAATCACCTGCAGGGGCAGACCGAACAGTTCATCCGGGCCGAGGAATTGGGGCCTGTCCAGCACACGCACATACGGGACCTGCAGGGTATCGAACTCCTGGACGGCATGGGCCCGCCCCGCGGCCGGTGAAAGGTCATGGTTGCCAATCAGCAGCAGGGTCGGGATATGCGCCTGGGAAAGGCGCACAAGGCGTTTCCCCCACTCCCGCTGGAAGGTCGGAGCCGGAGAGCGGTCTTTATATGCATCCCCGGCAAAGATGACTGCATCCACCTTCTCTGCGATGGCCGTATCCACGATCGTATCCAGTGACTTGAGAAAATCCAGCACGCGCAGCGGCAGGCCGCTTTGCGGGTCATGGCGGCCATAGTTGGCCATGTCAATGTGAGCGTCGGCAAAATGCAAGAGTTTCATGGTCAGGTGCCTGTCTCGTTGGGTGAGATCCTTTTACGGCTGGACGCCCATATTCTGCAGGGCGATCACGGCGGCAACGAAAGTGGGATTGATGCGCAGCGCCGCCCGGAAATCGTCGATGGCCGGCTGGACGTTCCCCAGTGCGTACTCGCCCATGCCGCGCCAGTACAGGCTTTCTTCCAGTACGGGTTCGGCAATCGTATCATTCAAAGTCGTGTTGGCCAGGCTGACGACATCCTGGTAGCGGACACTGTAGTAATACGCCCAGTAAGGCCAGGTCTGGTACCACAGCATGCGGTAGGGGCGCGTGCCGTCATCCGGCAGGGCGTTGTAATCCGCAAAAGCCTGGTCATACGCGAATGAGCCTTCTGCATACTGCTGGAGCCTGGTGTAACTTGTGCCAAGGTTGAATTGGGCAAAAAACTGATCCACACCGCTCAACTGTGCGGCCTCGACGCGGGCAATGTCCAGGGCATGCTGGTACGACCAGATCTCGTCCGCCCAGGGGCCAAGCAGGCGAAACACCTCCAACTCGCGCTCCTGTGGATAGATAACAAAGAAAAGGTAGTTGAACGAGCGCCATTCCTGGTCGAAAGCGGCATATTCCGTTGGGCGGTCCTCGCCCGGCTCCAGGTAGGTATCCTGCCCGATGAACACACCCTGCGCGTCATCGTAACCGGTGACGAACAGATAATGCCCCATCCAGGCCACCTTGCCGGTGTAATCAGCTTCGTAATACCCCTTCTCAATGACCACCGGGTATCCGCCCGCGATCAGGCGCTTGAGCAGGGCTGACTCGCCGCCCATGCGCACCGCCATCTTCATACCCGGCACACTTTCATTAACAAAGTCCTGCAGTTCATAGGGCATGACGTTTTTGTCCTTGTCATTGGGTTTGAGCGTCTGCCCGATCACATCCCGGTTGCCATCCCACCCCCAGAACGTCAAGGCCATGGAAAAATTGGCCGGGCCGCAGTAGTTCCAGCGCCCATGCTGGTGTTCGTATTTCACGCCCGGCAGTGAGACCGCTTCAGGCAGCGGCGTGGGGGTGACAGTCGGCACCTGCGTCGGGCCGGCCGTCGGACGGGGTGTGGAGGTGGGCACAGATGCCGTCTGAATCGCCTGCATCGTGGCAGCCACAACAGTCTGGATCTGGGCGCCTTGTTCGGGCTGGAAGGTGACCTGTTCAGGGGGATTGAAAAAATAGACGATCGCCGTGCGCAACTCGGCCACCCGCCAGGCCAGGCGCGCATGCACGGGCGGGAGAAAGTAAACAGCCACCAGCAGGGCCGGCAGCCCCAGGACAATCAAAAGGATGCGTTTCGAACGTTTGGACATGGGCGGATTATAAATCAAAACGAGCGGGCTTCTGTGCGAAGTCCGCTCGCCGGTATGCAGTGTAAGTGTCAGGCTTCCCTTACTTCCCCATCGATCACATCCCCGTCCCCGGAGGGCGGCGGAGTGCTGGGGCCGCCTGCCTGCGGACCGGTGCCCTGGTCGCCGGGCTGGGTCTGCCCCTGGGCATACAACTGCTGGCTGAGGGCATAGAAGGCCTGCTGGACCTCCTCGGTAAGCTTCTTGATGCGCTCGGCATCTTCACCCTGGGCGGCCTGTTTCAGGTCGTTGACCTTGCTTTCGATGTTGGAACGTTCGGAAGCAGGCACTTTGTCGCCCAGTTCCCGGAGTGTCTTCTCGGTCTGGTAGGCGAGGGTGTCGGCCGTGTTGCGGGCATCGATCAGTTCGCGGCGCTTCTTGTCCTCGGCCTCGTACTTGCGGGCCTCCTCGACCTTGCGGGCGATATCATCCTTGCTCAGGTTGGTCGAAGCCGTGATGGTGACCTTCTGCTCCTTGCCGGTTGCCTTATCCTTGGCGGTCACATTGAGGATGCCGTTGGCATCGATATCGAAAGTAACCTCGATCTGCGGGATGCCGCGCGGGGCTGGCGGGATGCCGTCCAGGCGGAACCGTCCCAGCGACATGTTGTCGTTCGCCAGCGGGCGCTCGCCCTGCAGGACGTGGATATCCACAGCCGTCTGGCCGTCTGCCGCAGTGGAATAGGTCTCTGTCTTGCGCACCGGGATGGTCGTATTGCGTTCGATCATCACGGTCATCACACTGCCCAGGGTTTCCACACCCAGGGAAAGCGGGGTCACATCCAGAAGCAGGATGTCTTTTACTTCACCGCCCAGCACGCCGGCCTGGATGGCTGCGCCGACCGCGACCACCTCGTCGGGATTGACGCCCTTGTTGGGGTCTTTGCCGGTCAGGGAGCGCACCAGGTCCTGCACCATGGGCATGCGGGTCGAACCGCCCACCAGCACCACCTCGTTCAGGCCGCCGGCCGACATGCCGGCATCCTTCAGCGCCGCCTCAAAAGGCTTGCGGCAGCGGGCGAGCAGGTCTTCGGTCATCTGCTCGAATTTGGAGCGCGAGAGCTTCAACTGCATGTGCTTGGGGCCATTGGCATCTGCAGTAATGTACGGCAGGTTGATCTCGGTTTCCATGACACTGGATAGTTCGATCTTGGCTTTCTCGGCGGCCTCGCGCAGGCGCTGGAGAGCCTGGCGGTCCTGGCGCAGGTCGATGCCTTCCTGCTTCTTGAACTCATCCGAGGCCCAGGTGACGATGCGCTGGTCCCAGTCATCGCCGCCCAGGTGGGTATCGCCATTGGTCGACTTGACCTCGATCACGCCCTCCCCCACTTCCAGGATGGACACATCGAAAGTACCGCCGCCCAGGTCGAAGACCAGGATGGTTTCGTTCTTCTTCTTGTCCAGGCCATAGGCCAGGGCCGAAGCAGTCGGTTCGTTGATGATGCGCAGGACCTCCAGCCCGGCGATCTTGCCGGCATCCTTGGTGGCCTGGCGCTGGCTGTCGTTAAAATAAGCCGGGACGGTAATGACGGCCTGGGTGACGCTCTGGCCGAGGTAGGCTTCGGCATCCGACTTTAGTTTGGCCAGCACCATGGCGCTGATTTCCTGAGGGCTGTACTCGCGGTTCGTAACCGGGATCTTGACGCGCACATCATCCGACGGCCCCTGGATCACCTGGAAAGGCACCATGCCGCGTTCCACTTCTGTCTCCTCGTACCGGCGGCCGATAAAACGCTTGATCGAATAGACTGTATTCTCCGAATTGATGACCGCCTGGCGCTTGGCAGTCTGGCCGACCAGACGCTCCCCATTTTTATTGAAAGCCACCACAGACGGGCACAACCGCCCGCCCTCGGCAGTGGTGATCACTGTCGGCGAGCCGCCTTCCATAACGGCTACCACGCTGTTGGTGGTACCCAGGTCAATACCGATGATTTTTCCCATATCGTAACTCCTATGACAAAGTCGTGATTATTGATAATTCATGCCTGGCCTTGAAGACCAGCCTGCCATAGGATAACTGATGTGTGCAAGAAAAACGTTAACACTGTGTAGAAAAAACGTCAAACAACAAAAAAGCCGCCCCGGGCGGGGCGGCTGGAGCAACCTTATGACGATCACGGCTCCGAAATCTTGACCCAGTCATACTCCACTTTTACAGGGAGGCGCCTGAAGGAAGAGGCGCTGATACCGATCATCCCATCACGCAGGACGAATTGATTATCGTCAACTTCGCGGGTCTTCGTTCCGTTGATGTAGAGGGTCAGGGTCCGTTCTTTGCAGATGATCGTATATTCATTCACGTCCTTGCCCTGGTTGATACGATTCGAACCTCCATCTGCAATCCGGACATAACTGGCGCGGCGCTTGCCCGTATCCCATTTTCCATACAGGATATCGTACAGGCCGTTGTTGGCGATATTGAACTCATACCAGCCTTCGTCTTCGTTGTAGCGGCAAAGAAGGCTGATGTTGTTCTCGTTGTCACCGCGGTTTTCCACGCTTACATCGATCCTCACATCCCGATAGGTTTGAGGCGTGTAAAGTGCATACAGCCACACCTGCCGTTCGAGCATTTCGAAGACCATCCTGCCATCCTTGACCGACAGGTCATAGTCACCCTCTTCGCCGCTTGTCTGAAAGACATCCCAGGCATCCATGGTCCCGTCGAAATTCTCCGTAAAGAACTTCTCCGCGCTGGGGGGCGGCGGTGCTGTTGGCTGAGGCGGAGTGGTCGGCTGCACCTGTACCGGGGGCACCTCGGTCGGCTGTACCTGCGCGGGCGGCGGGGTGTCCTCCTTGGCCGGCGTTGTGGGCGTGCAGGCCAGTCCAACCACCAGGACAACTGCCAGCAGGAACAAAAATGGTTTGAAAACGTTGGCGTTCATACTTCTCCTCTCAGAAAGTGGTGGAAACAGGTTGGCCCGCCTCGAGAAACATCCTGGAGAATGGGCCAATTTGATTTTTAGTATAGCATAAATAAAACCCAAGCACTACTCCTTTTCAATAGTGCTTTTGGTGGAAAGCCAGGGCCGCCCTACCGGGACAACGATCAAAGAATACAACGGCTGCCCGGCAGGCATACTGCCGGGCAGCCGCCTGGTTCTATGCCCGCAATGTCGCTCCCAGTTCCTGCTGCAACCTTCTGACGATCTTGTTGCGCAGGGTGGCAACTTCTTCGTCGGTCAGGGTCTTGTCCGCCTGGTAGGTCAGGCTGTAGGCCAGCGACTTCCTGCCCGCGCCGATCTGTTCGCCGCGAAAGACATCGAACAGCCGGACGGCCGTGACCATCCTGCCGCCGGTCTGGCGGATGAGCGCCTCGACCCGGGCCGCCGGCACATCCTCGCCGACCACCACGGCTATATCTTCCAGCACCGGCGGGAATTCAGGCACAGGCCGGATCGAATAAACCGGTGCCGCCGAGATCAGGACATCCAGGTCGAATTCAGCCGCCAGCACGGGGGCATTCCCAAACTCATAGCGCGACTTGACTACCGGGTGCAGTTCACCGAACACGCCCAGCGTCTGCTCATTGTAGGACACACGCGCGCACTTGCCGGGATGGTAAACCGGGTTGTCGCTCACCGGTTCGTAAACCACGCCGCGCAGCAGGAGTGCATCCAGCATGGCAGAAAGAACGCCCTTCAGGTCATAAAAATCCAGGCTGGCGTCCGTCTTGCTGTCCCATGAATCCGGGTAGCGTTTTCCGGTCAAGACAATGGCAAGCTTGCAAGGCTCGTCCGGCAGGTCATTACCGCGCGGCAGGAAGACCGGCCCGGTCTCGAAGAAAGCCAGGCTTTCACCCAGGCGGATATTTTTCTCGGTCACATCCAGCACCGAGGCCAGCAGGCTGCGGCGCAGGATGGAACGCTCGGGGGCCACCGGGTTGGCAATGCGCACGCAGGCTTCACCCAGCCCCAGGCGGGCCTCACGTTCCAGAGAAGTCGGGCGGTATGTGATGACCTCCTGCAGGCCCAGGTTAACCAGGATGTCGCGCAGGTGCTCTTCCTTTTCATAGGCCGGGTTGCCCACCTGCGGCGGAAGCGGGTCCGCCATGCGCGTCTCAGGGATGTTTTCGATCCCGTACAAGCGCGCCACCTCCTCCAGCACGTCGGCCAGGCCCACCACACCCTCCCCGATATCCATGCGGTAGGGCGGGGTCTTGACGCTTACCTTCCCGGCTTCCACCTTGCACTCGAACTCCACCCGGGAGAGCAGTTCGGCAATCTGGCCGGCGGTCAAGTCGATGCCCAGCAGGCGTTTGACATCTCCGGGCGTAACCTCCACCAGGGGGTCATGGGGCGGCAGCGGGTAGGCATCCACCAGGCCGGGAGCCACGACACCCCCGGACCAGGCAGCCATCCATTCCAGGCAGCGGCGCACGCCCAGGTCTGCCAGGGCCGGGTGAACGCCCCGCGAGAAGCGGTAGGAAGCCTCGGAGGGCAGGGCATGCTCACGCGCCGTCCGCCGGATGTTGATGAAGTTCCAGGCGGCTCCCTCCAGCAGGATATTGCGGGTCGAGTCCGTGATCTCGCTTTCCTGCCCGCCCATCACACCTGCCAGGGAAAGCGCCCCGGCCGTGTCGCATACCAGCACGTTGCTGGGGGAAAGTTTGCGCTCCACGCCGTCCAGGGTGGTCAGTTTTTCACCATCTGCAGCCGTGCGGGTGAGAATGGTGACCGGCTTGCCCCCGGCACGCCTGGCCAGCACATCGTAGTCGAAGGCATGCAGCGGCTCGCCGATCTCGAGCATGCCGTAGTTGGTGGCATCCACGATATTGCTGATGGCGAGTATGCCAGCCAGCCGCAGGCGGCGCTGGACCCAGTAGGGGCTGGGTTTGATTTCGACATCCCGGATCAATCCCAGCACAAAGCGCGGGTTCAATTCCGGGTTTTCGATTTTGATCCCGACCAGGTCCTGGACCGGGCTTCCCCCGGTTTGCAGCCGCACTTCCGGTTTCTTCAGAGGCTGGCCGGTGAGCGCAGCCACCTCGCGCGCAATCCCAAGGATGTTTGCACAGCGGGCCATGTTCGGCAAAATCGAGATGTCGAAGACCACATCGCCCATGTAATCCGCCAGCGGCGTACCCGGCCGGGCGTCATCATCCAGGAAGATGATCCCCTCGTGGTCATCGGAGATACCGAGTTCCTTCTCGGAACAGGCCATCGAATAAGAATCGACGCCGCGGATCTTGGTACGTTTGAGCGTCATCAGGGTCTGCCCATCCGCATGGCCATCATAGAGCGTGGCGCCCTCTTTGGCATAAGCCACCTTGATGGGCCTGGGGAGTTTTCCCTGGCCGCGGTAAGGGTGCAGGTTGGGTGCGCCGGTCAACACGATGTGTTTTTCCTTGCCGTCGAACAGGTCGCACAGCACCAGCCGGTCGGCATTGGGATGCGGCATGACTTCATAAATCTCAGCCACCACCAGTTTCTCGCGGTCCCAACTGATGCCTTCGGTCTTGAACTCGCGCCTTTCGCCGGGTTTGGCTTCCGGCATCGGATGACCCGCATAACGGATGCCATCCACTTCCAGCCCGGCCGCAGTCAGTTTGCGGGCCAGGTCCTCGACAGAGAGATTGATGTCAACGAAATCTTTGAGCCAGGAAAGGGGTACCTTCATGCCGGCCTCCTAGAATTGCTCGAGGAAACGCACATCGTTTCCCCAGAAGTAACGAATATCATTGATACGATAACGCAGCATGGCCTGGCGTTCGGGGCCCATGCCAAAGGCGTACCCCGTGTAACGGCGCGGGTCGTAGCCGCCGTTCTGCAGTACGACCGGATGCACCATGCCGCAGCCCAGGACCTCCAGCCAGCCCGACTGCTTGCAGACCTGGCAGCCCTTGCCGCCGCAGACAAAGCATTCCACATCCACCTCGGCGCTTGGTTCGGTAAAGGGGAAGTACGAGGCCCGGAAGCGCACGTGTGCGTTCTGGCCGAACATGCGGCGGGCGAAATCGGCCAGGGTACCTTTCAAGTCGGTGTAAGTGATGCCCTCTCCCACCGCCAGGCCCTCGATCTGGTTGAACTGCACCTCGGAGCGGGCCGTGATCTGCTCGGCACGAAAACACATCCCCGGCAGGGCAATCCGGATCGGCGGCGGGTTGGCCGGGTCCAGCGCCGCGAAATGCCGCATCGAACGGATTTGCCCGGGGGAGGTATGAGTCTTCAACACAAGCGGGTTATCGCCGCGGCCTTCGCTTTCGAGGTAGAGGGTATCCTGCATGTCCCGCGCCGGGTGGTGCGGCGGGAAGTTCAGCAACTGGAAGTTGACCTCATCCGTCTCGACCTCACGCGAGGTGAAGACCTGGAAACCCATCTCGGCCAGGATGGCCAGCACGCGCCGCATGGTCTGGGTGGATGGGTGCAGCCGGCCGTGCTTGAAGTCACGTCCGGGCAGGGTCACATCCAGCACATCTTCCTCCAGTGCACGCGCCAGGTCCGATTCTTTAATGGCCTTCGCCCGTTCGGCAAATGCCGCTTCCAGGGTCTGCTTGGCTTTGTTGGCCGCCTGTCCCATCAGCGGGCGCTCTTCTTTGGAAAGGGCACCAAACCCGCTGAAGACCTGCATGAGCGCCGAACTGCGTCCCAGGTGGGCGATGCGCCACTGCTCCAGCGCGGCATCCTCCTTGACAGACTGCAAGGCCTCGAGCGCATCTGCCGTAATTTGGTTAATTTTTTCCAACATACCTGCCTCCGGACTGACGAAGAGAGACAAATCCTGGATGGCCGTCCACAATCTGCTCTCCAGCGTCGAGATAAAAAACTCCCGTCCCACGCCGGGACGGGAGGATATTCCCGCGGTACCACCCGCATTGGCTGCACAGGCAGCCCACTTCGGCCAACGGCATCAAGGCGATTGGCGCTCCAGCTAACGTTGGAGAAACGTCTCCGACTACCAGGCCAGCGGCCCTTCCCCGGAGCGGCTCCAGAGGGAACTTCGGCCGGCTTCCACGTGGGCGGGGGTCTCAGTCTGCGCCCTCGCTTCCCTGTCAGCTTTCACCGGTCTACTTTCCTCGTTCTCAGCCTTTGAAAGAACAATTGAGATTATTATCTGCAAAAATGAAGGCTTGTCAAGAGTGGAATCAAAAAGCCCGTGCAGGGCTTTTTGTGTGGGCGAGACAGGACTCGAACCTGCGACCTTCGCGATGTCAACGCGATGCTCTAACCAACTGAGCTACCCGCCCAAGCAGAGCGATATTATAACGAGAGTGTGCAATTTTGGCAATGGAAAACCGCGCGGCGAACATTGCGGTATAATCCCCCTGCGATGCCCAGGAGAAGAACTCCCGAAGACCTGACCGTGGATGAACTGCGCCGGCTGCTGGTGGAAAAACGCCGCCGCCTGCGCAGCGACCGCCTCGACCATTTCCGCCGCACAGGACGGGTGGTGATGCTGGCCCCCGACCTGCCGCCCGCCGCATTACAGGACCTGCGCACCAGCCCTGTGGTCGAAACCCCGGAGGAAGTGGACTTCCCGGCTGCGCCGGTCAACCCGCGCCGCCGCTGGATGGACCGGGTGCTGCTGGGGGTGGAAGTGCTGGCGATTGTCGGATTGGTCTTGATCCTGTTCAACGGTCTCGGAATCCTGCGTGACCTGAACCGGGAAGTGGCCGCCGCCCTGGCACAGGAAACAATTGTACCCACCCCCCTGATCACGGCAGTTGTGCTGCCTTCGGGCCACACCCCGCCGGATGCCAGTGGGAACGCCCGTCCCAACGAGGCCGAAATTCCGGAACACCTGCGGCCAATGGTACAATCCATTGCCAATCTGCCGGTTCCAACCCAGGGCCCGGAGACTGCCATCCGAATCCAGATCCCCGCCATCAGCGTGGATGCCCCCATTGTCCAGGGCGATGGCTGGGAGCAGTTGAAGAAAGGCGTTGCCCAGCATATCGGCACCGCCAACCCCGGCCAGCGCGGGAACGTGGTGCTCTCGGCCCATAATGATATTTTTGGCGAGATCTTCCGCAACCTGGACCGTCTCCAGCCTGGCGACCAGGTAGTGCTGTACACACAGCAAAAACAATATATTTACGTCGTCACACGCACTGAAATCACCGAGCCGACCCGCGTGGAGGTCATGGCCCCCACCAGCGAGCCGACCGCCACCCTGATTTCGTGTTATCCCTATCTGGTGGACAACCAACGGATCGTGGTGTTCACCAAACTTCAAAATCCTTAGGAGATCATATGAGCAAGAAAGTCAAACGTCAAATAAGCCGGACTGTCCCTGCCGCGGCAGCCCCGCGCACCTCAGGCGCCGGTGCCGCCGAATTCAATCCGGATTACAGCTATGTGAGAAAAGACCTGCGCCGCATCGGCATTCTGGCGGGTACATTCTTTGTGTTCCTGATCCTTATAGCCATTTTCCAGGATCAACTTCTGGCCCTGTTCGTCAAATAAGCGGAACCAAAACCCGGGGCGGTGAGACACCGCCCCGCAGTATTTATAATGCCCGTCCAAACGGTTGAATTGACCCTTGATAAGCAGGTCTATGGGGGAGAGACAATGGGACGCCTGGAAGACGGCCGTGCCGTCTTCGTCCCGTTCGGCCTGCCGGGGGAACGTGTCCGCATCCGCCCGGTGGAGGAAAAACACAGCTTTGTGCGGGCCGAACTGCTGGAAGTGCTCGAGGCTTCCCCGCTGCGGATCACGCCCCGCTGCCCGCACTTCGGCCAATGCGGGGGCTGTCACTATCAGCACATGCCCTACGAGGCCCAACTTGGCGCCAAGGTCTCCATCCTGCGCGACCAGTTGGAGCGCATCGGAAAGATCGAATCGCCGCCCGTAAAGGCGATCATCCCTTCCCCCGCGGCCGCCAATTATCGCAATCATATCCAATTCCATCTCACCGCCGAGGGAAGATCCGGCTTCCAGGCCCCCAATGCCGCCCGGATCGTTCCCATCCGCGAATGTCACCTGCCGGAAGCAGGCATCAACGAACTCTGGCCGCAGTTGGAGTTCGAGCCGGGTGCCCCGTTCGAACGCATCTCCATACGCCTCGGTTCCGGCGGAGACCTGCTGCTGGTGCTGGAATCCGCTGCGGGTCAGCCGCCCGAACTGGAACTGGAAGCAGATATCTCGGTCGTACACCTGTCCGGGGAGGATGCCGTTGTCCTGGCGGGCAGCGACAGGACCACCATCGAAATTCTGGGCCGTCCCTTCCGAGTTTCCGCAGCCTCCTTCTTCCAGGTCAACACCCGCATGGCAGAAAAAATGGTGGAGCACGTATCCTCCATTCTCCCTGCCAGGCTGGACACGTTGCTGGATGTCTACTGCGGCGTGGGCCTGTTCAGCGCCTTCCTGGCGCCGCGCTGCTCACGGTTGATTGGCATCGAGGTCTCCCCCTCAGCCTGTGATGATTTTGCCGCCAACCTGGACGAATTCGACCACGTGGAACTTTACGAAGCCGCGGCGGAAGACGTCCTACCCGGCCTGCAGATCGAACCGGCAGCCGCCCTGGTGGACCCGCCGCGTTCAGGGCTTGAGAAACGCGCCCTGGATGCCCTCCGGGAAATGAATCCCGGCAGGATCGTGTACGTCTCGTGTGATCCGTCCACACTGGCGCGTGACGCCCGCCGCCTGGCCGAAGGCGGCTACCGGATCACCCAGGTGACTCCGTTCGATCTCTTCCCCCAAACGTACCACATCGAATCGATTTCCCTCTTCGAAAAAAAGACGGGGCGGCCGTAAGGGCCGCCCCGTTTTCATCATCAGGGGTTTACTTCTTTTTTTCTTCCGGCTTGCCCTGCATGCTCTGGCGGATCTGGCTGCGCAGGGCATCGGCTTCGGGCGAACGGCTGACCTGCTCGCTGCTGCCGTTGGACAGGGCGTCAAAACGGTCGGAGAGCAGCATGGTGAGCAGGGCTTCCATGATGCTGCCGGTGCTGCCCCCTTCTTTATCACCGCCGCCGCTGACCACCACGCGCGGTACCACATCCACACGGGACTGCTGGATGGCTTCCGCAAAGCGGTTCAACACCTGCTGGGTCACCTGGAACTGCGGGCCGCCGTAGGCACGCACCTGCTCTTCAGTAGCCAGAGCCTGGGCGATACCCACGCGGGCGATCTTCTCGGCCTCGGCTTCAGCCAGGGCGCGGATCTGGGCTGCCTGCTGGATGGAGCGCTGGTACTCGGCTTTCCCCTGGTTGGTCTGGATGTTGACGTTCAACTCCGACTGGGTGATACCGGTCTGCATCTGGGCGCGCGCTTCGGCCTCGCGCAGTTCGCGTTCCTTGATCGCTGCCTGCTCCTGGCGTGCATAGGTCTCCACCTGTTCGGTGGCAATCTGGCGCGAACGCAGCTGGGTCAGGATGGCTTCGATCTGCTGGTCGTCGGCCGGGGAAGTGGGCGTGCCGATCAGCACCTCCTCCAGTTCCAGGTTGTAATGTTCGAACTTTTCTTTCATTTCCTCGCTGGCCTGCTGCTGGATGGCACTGCGCTCCTGCAGCAACTGGATCAGGGTACGCGTCTGGCCCACATTCTTGAAGTAGGCCGCCACCATCGGGTCTAGGGTCTGTTCGACCAGTTTCTTGATATCGCCAAAACGCTGGATGACCAGCGGAGCTTTCTGGTAGTCAATATGGACGACCACCGAAAGCGGCAGGGATGGCTCAAAAGCGTCCTTGGTGATGAGCGAGACCTCGCTCAAATTCTCATCGAAATTATGTGAACCCACTTCACTGCGGATCCACTTCAGGATAAAGTTGGTGGTGGGCACAGGGATGACTTTGCCGGCGTAGGTGTTGAAGGCATATTTGCCCGGCAGGAGCGCCTCGCTCCAGACACCGCGGCTGCCCTTTTCCACCAGTTCACCATGCCGGTATTCCGTGCCGGACAGGTCGATACCCATGGCTCCGGTATACGAAACGACCACGCCGACATTGCCCACCTCGACCACCGTCTTTGGGATCATTTCGACCGTGGCGAACAGGCGGTTGACATAATAGGTGCCTTCCACCAACACCTGCAGCTGGCGGCCGCGGAAGCCGCCCGCCATCAGGAAATGGTCGGCATCCTGGAACTTGTTATGGTAAGTCTCGGACTGTGCCGGGTCATCGCCAACCACAGGTGCGATGATTTCACCCTGCGCCAGGGAGGGGCCGTCATGGACCGTAACGACGCCGATGTTGTCATCGGTATCCTTGATGATCACCGGGCGGAAGCCGCCGCGTTCCTTGATCACCTCGGCCATGCGCACAATGACATCACTCTCCTCCCGGCTGAGAGGCAGGGTGTAGACACGTTCTTCCGTGATGACCACGAACTGGGTCAGGTTGATGGCATACGTGCCTTCACGCAGGATGCGGCGCTGGGGGCCGCGCTGGCCGCCGTCCCGCAGAAATTTATTCACATCCTGGAAATCATCCGCAGTCAGATTCGAAGCCAACACCTGGGCCGGTTCGAGCGGCTTGCCGTCACGGGCGAAGATGTAGCCGATCTTGCCCTGTGTGATGGTCACCAGCGGGGCAATGTGGACCACATACTGGATGGGCACCAGGTAATGCAGGCCGCCGCGCAGGATATGGGGCTGGTAACCTGCCTCGCCATCCAAAGCAATCAGGCCTGCCTTGACCGAACCTTTGGCAAAGGACCAGCGCTTTTCCACAATACCGATCCGGTTGTTGGGGATAAAGCGGATGCCGGATAGAACAACCAGCGCCAGGAGCACCACAACGATGATAAGCAACGACGATCCGAGAAAACTGAACATTCCATCTCCTTTTCTGTGCTTCGATGCACATTCTATATACGAGGCTGAATTGGCCAGGTTGTGTCAGGTGAATTAACATGCCAGTGTCCCCCCTGCAAACCAAAAAGGGAGATCGTGAAGCAGGGTCAGTCCGTATCCCACTGCCCGTCAGGGCGTAGAACTGGCCTCCGGGGTGGTCAGAAATGCCGGGTGGGCATTGGCCGATGGCGTGATCACGATGATCTGGGGTGAACTGGCCGGATCAGGGCTGGGAGTAATGCGCCCCACCGGCTGGAGCAGGTTCCATGCCAGCACGGACATCCCTGCCAGCCCCAACAGCACCACCGCAATCCCGCCCAACAACCAGGGCAGGATTTTGCGCTTTTTCACTTCCGGAGGTTTCACCTCGGGAACACGCAGCAAGACGATGGTGATATTGTCATGCCCTCCACGCTGGTTGGCCATCTCCACCAGATCCTGTGCCGCCTTTGGCAGGTCGCCGGCGCTCAGGATCACCTGCTGGATTTCATCTTCCCACACCAGGTCAGTCAGGCCGTCGCTGCACAAGAGCAGGGTGTCGCCAGGGCGCAAGACCAGCCCCTGGTTGGAACATGCCTGGGGATCGGACTCGTCCGCGCGCAGGCGCAGGCGGAAATCCACTTCGGGCGGTTCCGGGGAACCAAGATAGCGGCGGATGACGTGCACATTTGGGTGTTCGCGCGCCTGTTCAGGGGTTATCAGGCCTTTGTCGGTGGCTTCCTGGACCCAGGTATGGTCAACTGTAATCTGGCGGATGGTGCCGCTGCGCAGCAGGTAAATGCGCGAGTCCCCCACCGAGGCCGTGAACAGCCGGTCTGCAATCACCCACGCACAGGCGCAGGTGGCGCCCATGCCGAGCATTTTCTCATTGGTGGCCGCCTGGGAGGCAATGGCCCGGCTGGCCGCATGGATGGCATGCTCCAGCGTCTTCTGAGGCTGCTGGCTGTCGCCTTCTGCAACAGCCTGGGTGATGTGGTCCACAGCCAGCTCAGCAGCAACTTCTCCGGCGCGGTGCCCGCCAATGCCATCCGCGACCACGGCCAGAAGGCTGGGAATGGAGCTTTTTTCATCCAGCACATAGGATGTGACGGCATAGCGGTCTTCGTTGTTCTTGCCCGAAAGCCCTTCGTGGCTCTCGACCGCCAGGTGCAGGTGGGAACGTTGGGAACGGATCATTCCGGAGTTTCCTCCAGGGTTACAGTCGGACCTTCTGCTTCCGGGGCTTTGCGCAGCATAAAGCGGTATACCAGCTGGCCGAAGTGAATCCTATTGCCGTGTTCCAGCCGCCGCCCCTCCCGGTCAATCGGCTCATAGTTGACCCACGTCCCGGCAATGGAGTCCTGGTCAGACAGGATAAAGGCACCCTCTTCGGTCTGGCGCAGGCGGGCGTGCAGGGGGGAAACCGAAGGGTCATCCAGGATGTAAGTCGCCTGCACCGGGTCGGTTCCGAAGGTCATCTCCCCGGCCAGCAGGGGGATCGGGTTTGCACCGGTGGGTTCGCCAGAGGCATTCAGCCTGGCAAGATAGGCCGGTGCCTGCGGAACTTTTGGCCTGCGCACCCAGGGCAAACGGCTTGTACCTCCCCTTGGCTGGGTGTTGCGTTCCATCGGGATGGTGATCGGCTGAGTAACCGGGTCTGCATAACGCTGGCGCGCCTCCCGGCGTGCACCCGGGCCGGGAATACGCAGGATGCGCCCCCAGAAGAGAATGGCCACCAGCAGCATGCCGGCCAGCACGATGGCACCCGCGGTGATGGGTGTACGGTAACGCGCCAGGAATGCGGTGAAGCCGCGCGGCGCCGGGATGACCGTGACCGTCACCGGTACGCTCAGGCTGATCCGGGCCAGTCCCAGGCTGTCCACCGCTTCGACCTTGAGTTCGTGTTTGCCGCTGGACGTATACTTGCTCAAATCCCATGTCAAACGGTCGAATGGCTCCTGCTCATTGATGGCCACGAGCTCCTCGTCCACATACAGCGCAGTTCGCACCAGTGGACGCACATGTCCATCGGGGAATTCGATGATCAATTCAAGCGTCTGGCCGTTTGGAACAAAGATTTCATCGTTATAGGGATCGTCGGCAGGCGGGCGGCGGATGATCTGTAAGGGCGGCGCAACCAGGAAAGGGTTGGGCGGCTGGACATCCACGTCGAAAGCTTGCTGCGGGGTGGTTAGCTCCAACCCGCCGGCCTTTACCTGCGCTTCCATACTGTGGCTGCCAGCAATGTTTACGCCGGAGGAATAGTTCAGGAGATAGGCATGCCGCAGTGGGGCAAAGTAACTTTCCACATCCGGGAATACCTCGGTGCCAGAAAAAGCGAAGAACTGTCCGCCCGTCTGCTGGGCCAACGCTTTGACAGCCACAGCGGTCGGGTCTTCGAAGAAAGCTTCTCCATCGATGAACCAGACGAAAACCCTGACCCTGTTTTCGACCAGTTCGGCCTGCAGGGCCTCCAATGTCGAAATGTCACGCTCATCAAAATGGGATGTAATGTAAAGAATGGCACTTTTTGTGCCGGGTTCAGTTGTGGGGGCGGCAGCAGTATCCAGCGCAAATGCCAGGGATTGAAGGTTGGGAATTGCCCTGGAAAAATCCGGCTGATATCCGCTGAAATTCTCCAGCCATTCCACCGGCCTGGAAAAAGTCTGCGGTCCGGCCGCGGTGACCAGGCTGATCGAATCGGCGGTATCTTCCGGGATGGCCTCAGCCCATGTGCGCAGGATATTCCGGGCGCGTTCGTAACGGGTAATCCCCTCGCCGTCGCGTACCGAAAATGGCGTCCCGGGATTGACTGCCACGATGATGCGTGCGCCTGGCCGGATGGGTGTCAGCGCCTCCAGGGGACGCGGCTGGCCATCTTCCAGCAGGGTTACGTTGCCGGCCTCCAGGTCCAAGACGAATTGCCCCTCCGAATCAAAGACATCCAGCAGGACCGACATTTCAGGAAAAGCCGACACATCCGGCGCACCGAGGGCGGCGTAGGCGGATGCCTGGGCGCTCGCAGTGCGTCCGGCTGCCAGCAGCAGGCACAGGCTTAGAAATAGCGGGTAAAGTTTACGCATTCTCTGTCAGGACAGCGGCCGGCCCGGCAACGGGGCCGCTCATTCCCATTCGATGGTTGCCGGGGGCTTACTGGTTATATCATACACTACCCGGTTGATTCCGTCTACTTCGTTGACGATCCGGTTGGAAACACGCGCCAGCACCTCATAGGGAATGCGCGCCCAGTCGGCGGTCATGAAATCATCCGTCACCACCGCTCGAATCGCACAGGCCTCCTGGTAGGTGCGCACATCGCCCATCACACCCACCGAACGAACCGGCAACAGGACGGCAAACGCCTGGCTGGTCCCGGCCCCCCTGCCCAGCAGGCCGGCCCTGGCCAGTTCTTCGGTGAAAATGGCATCCGCTGCCCGCAGGCGGTTGACCCGTTCGGGGGTTACTTCACCCAGGCAGCGCACGGTCAGGCCGGGGCCTGGGAACGGCTGCCGCCAGACCATGGCCTCCGGCAGACCCAACGCCTCGCCCACCGCACGCACTTCATCCTTGAAAAGGTAGCGCAGCGGCTCGACCAGTGTGAAGGCCATATCCTGGGGCAAACCACCCACATTATGGTGCGATTTGATCTTGTGGGCCTTGTTCCGCTCCGGCGCGGCCGACTCGACCACGTCCGGATAAATCGTACCCTGCACCAGGAACTTTACTGCCCCAATCCTGCCTGCCTCGCGCTCGAAAATGCGGATGAACTTCTCACCCACCACCTTGCGCTTCTGCTCCGGATCGGTCACACCCCGGAGTGCCTCGAAGAACTCGCCGGCGGCATCCACCGGGATGAACTCGGCGCCCATCTCAGCCCGAAAAGTGCGCACCACCTGCTCCACCTCACCCTGGCGCAGGAGACCCGTATCCACAAAGACAGCCGCCAGTTGGTCACCAACCGCCCTATGCACCAGCGCTGCCGCCACCGATGAATCCACGCCTCCGCTCACGGCCGCCAGGATGCGCTCGCTTCCCACCTGCCGGCGGATATGCTCCAGGCTGGCTTCGATGATGGACTGCGGTGTCCAGTCTGGCTGCACGCCGCAGATATCCACCACAAAACGTCGCAGCATCTCGCTGCCGCGGGGGGTATGGTGCACCTCGGGGTGGAACTGGATCCCGTAATAATTACGCTCCGGGTCGGCCATGGCCGCGATCGGGGAGTTGTCGCTGCGCGCCACAACCTGGAAGCCCGGCGGAACCTGCTCCATCCTGTCGCCGTGAGACATCCAGACGGGGTATATGCCTCCAGGCAGGAGCGCGTTTGGCACAGTGGTTTCCACCTGGGCCGGTCCATATTCACGCTCCGTGGAAGGCGCCACCTGCCCGCCCAGCGCCTGGGTCAGCGCGCCCATCCCGTAGCAGATGCCCAGGATGGGCAGACCGCTCTCCAGCAGGTAAGGCAGGAGATGCGGTGCGCCCGGCTCATACGCCGACCGCGGCCCGCCGGAGAGGATGAAACCTTTCGGCTGGATGGAGAACACCTTTTCAGCCGGCGCATCCCAGGGGAAAAGTTCGCAATAGACCTGCAGTTCGCGCACCCGCCGGGCGATCAACTGGGCATATTGCGAACCGTAATCGAGGATTGCAATGGAATTGGTCATTGGGTATCGACTGGTCTTTCTGATATCAAGTGGAAATGCAGCTGCGGAAAATCCTGGAATTTTCCACCGTTGACGATCAAACGGTACCCGCCTGCCTCCAGGCCAAACTCGTTTACCAGGGCCTGGACGACGGAATACAGGTCCATGAGAAAGCCTGTGTCGGTTGGGTCAAGGTCAGCCAGGCTGGCAACCGCCTTCCTTGGAACCAGGAGGATATGGAGCGGGTAAGCGGGCCGGGGATGGTGGAACGCCAGCAGGGTGTCCGTCTCGCGCAACCGCTTCAATGGAAGGGCAAAGTTCATATGCACAAACAGCCAGCGAATGATCTGCCTGGTATTGATCTTTGAAAGGAAGTTCATTCAACGAATGTGATCTTTTCGCCGTCCATGGATTGGATACAGGCCAGCGACTCGATCGGCACTCCCAGGTAAGCCAGTGCTTCCCGGCCGCCCTCAAAGGACTTCTCGACCAGGGCTCCAATCCCCACGATCATCGCTCCCGCAGTCTGCGCCAGGCGCACAAGGCCGTGAATGGTGGCACCACTGGCCAGGAAATCATCGATAATGAGCACCCGTTCGCCGCCCGCCAGATATTCCGGCGAGACGATCAACTCCACCATGCGGCCCTTGGTGTGCGAGGGTGCCAGTGTCAGGAAGACCTGGTCGGGCATGGTAATCGGCTTGGTCTTGCGGGCATAGACGACAGGCAGGTTGAGATGCCTGGCAGTCATCACCGCCGGGGCAATTCCGGAGATTTCCGCTGTCAGGATTTTCGTGGCGCCGACATTTGCAAATCGTCGTGCCAGTTCCTGCCCGCAGGTATCCATCAGCAGAGGGTCAACCTGGTGGTTGATGAACCCATCCACTTTCAGAATGCCGTTGCCAAGATATTTGCCATCCCGGAGGATGCGTTCCTTGAGTGCGTTCAATTCTTCCTCCTGATCGAAAAGTTGTTTCGACATTTTACATCCGCCCGCCGGAACCTGCCAGAGGACGGCGGGGATTTCCCTTGTGACAGGGGTTCCCTTCCTGTGTTAGAATCCTGCGAGTGTCTGAGAAAACCACTTTGCTGCTGGCATCCAACTCACCCCGCCGCAGGCAATTGCTTGCCCTCGGTGGTTGGGGGTTTGCCGCACTGTCTGCCGATGTGGATGAGACCCGGCTCCCCGCAGAAAAGCCGGCAGCCTATGTCCTGCGCCTGGCAGAGACCAAGTCCCGCGCCGCGGCCATGCAGGCTGCCCCCGGGCAGGTCATCATTGCGGCCGATACGACCGTTGTGGACGGTGATGACATCCTCGGCAAGCCTGCCGATGGCACCGAAGCCGGATCCATGCTCAAGCGCCTGCGCGGGCGCACACACCAGGTCTACACCGGCATTGCCGTCCTGGCGCCGCGGGAAGGACGCATGCTCACCGACCTGTGCATCACGGACGTGCCCATGCGTGCCTACACAGACGAAGAGATCGACGCGTATATTCTGTCCGGTGACCCATTTGACAAGGCGGGTGCCTATGCGATCCAGCATCCGCACTTTCAGCCGGTGGAACGCCTGCAGGGATGTTTTGCCAGTGTGATGGGGCTGCCGCTCTGCCACCTGGAGCGCACCCTGCGCCAGGTCAATATCACCCCGGGCTCAGATTTGCCGGCTGCCTGCCAGTCAGAACTAAAATATCAATGTCCTGTTACGCGGGCAATCCTGCGCGGCGAACAGGTTGGATAGCGTTGGAACGAGTTGGATAGAAAAGGAAAAGGAATGAAATCTCGCCTCTTTATCGTCAGCCTCACCCTGCTCCTGACCCTGCTGGGGGCCTGCTCATCAGGTTCAGGAGACGGTTCCATCCCCCTGATTCCGGGGCTCCAACCCACAGCCACCCTGCCATCCCCCTCGGTCACCATCCGCTCCGCACCGGATGCCCAGGCCGCGGTGCAGGTCTTCCTGGAAGCTTGGAAAAACGAAGACTACCCCGGCATGTATGCCGCGCTTTCCAAAGTCAGCCGGGAAAGCATCAGCCAGGAAGACTTTACCAGGCGCTATCAGGAAACCACGGAAGCGCTGAGTCTCTCCAGCCTGGAGTACGAGGTACTTTCAGCCCTCACCAATGCCTACACAGCCCAAGTGGCCTTCCGCATCACCTATAAGACCGCCCTGCTGGGTGACCTGCAGCGGGATATGGTAGCCCGCCTGGGCCTGGAAGATGAACAATGGTATATCCAATGGGATGACAGCCTGATCCTGCCCGAACTGGCAGGCGGTAACAAACTGGCCGTCGAGTGCCGCACCCCGGCCCGCGGCGATATCTATGATCGCAACGGCCAACCCCTGGTGACCCAAAGCGAGGCCTATGCCTTTGGTATCATCCCCGGCCAGCTTGGCGAGAAGGCCCGCTACAGCCTGTACGGCCTGCTGCAGCGCCTGACCGGCATTCCATCTTACACGATCGAACAGACAGTCAACAGTTACGGCCTGGAAATGTACGTCCCGGTCGGCGAGGCAGCCAAGGTCGATGCCGAACCGCTCTATGGCTCCCTCAGCCAATATTCCGGCCTGCAGATCTCACCCTACCAGGCGCGCTATTATTTCGGCAGCCTGGCTCCGCAAACGATTGGATACGCACTGACAGTCCCGGCCGAAGAATTGGCCCAATATAAGCGCAGGGGATATTGCGGGGATGAAAAGATCGGCTACAGCGGCCTGGAAAAGTGGGGCGAGCAGTACCTGGCCGGTAAACATGGCGGCGTGGTTTATGTCCTCGATTCCGCCGGGAACGTGGTCACCCGCCTCGGCCAGAGCGATCCCCAGCCGGCCGCCTCGATCTACCTGACCATCGACCGCGACCTGCAGGAGGATGTCGAAAACGCCATTGCCGGGCTTACCGGTTCAGTGGTGGTGCTGGAGCGCGATACGGGCCGCGTGCTCGCCATGGCCTCCTCGCCCACATACGACGCCAACCTGTTTGCGCCGACCAATCCCAACAGCGGTTACCTGCTGAACCAGATCCTGAACGACCCTGCCCGCCCCCTCTACAACCGGGCCACGCAGGGCGAATACCCGCTCGGTTCGGTATTCAAGATCATCACCTTTTCCAGCGCCCTTGAAAGCGGGCTGTACACAACCAGTTCGACCTACGACTGCCAGTATGAGTTCAAAGAACTGACCGACCGTACTCTGTACGATTGGACCTGGGAGCACTGCCAGGACGAACTGCGCGAGGACCCGGAACTCAAGGAATGCAGGACCAAGCCCAGCGGTACCCTGTCCCTGCCCGAAGGCCTGATGCGCTCCTGCAACCCCTGGTTCTGGCACATCGGCCTGGGCATGTATCGCGCCGGGCACACCACCAACATCAGTAACATGGCCCGCGCTTTTGGCCTGGGCCAGCAGACCGGCATCGGCATCGAGGAGAACAGCGGCTCGATTATCGACCCCGCCAACGATATCGACGCCACCAACAACGCCATCGGCCAGGGCACGGTGCTGGTCACCCCCCTGCAGGTTGCCACCTTCGTTGCCGCGGTCGGCAACGGCGGCACCTTATACCGGCCCCAGCTGGTCGAGCGCATCCAGCCGGTGGGCAGCGACCCGATTGCAGCCTTCAAGCCCGAGGCGCGCGGCACACTCCCGCTCACCCCCGAAAACCTGAAGACGCTGCAAAACACGATGGTATCGGTCATCCAGAACGAACGCGGCACGGCCAATTACCGTTTGCGCGGCCTGCGCATCCCCGCTGCCGGCAAGACCGGCACGGCTGAAACAGGCGCCGACCCGCACGCCTGGTTCGCCGGCTACACCTATGCCGAGATCGAGGGCGTCCCGGACATCGCCGTTGCCGTCATCCTGGAAAATGCCGGTGAAGGCTCGGACTGGGCAGCCCCGGTCTTCAAACGGGTGCTCGAATCGTACTTCATGGGCAGCCCGCAAAGCCTCTACTGGTGGGAGGCTTCCTTCGGTGTCCCCCGCCCGCCTGAAACACCGACCCCCCAGCCGTAACAGGACTCACAGGCCCTGAAGGTTCTCTGCAGCCTTCAGGGTCTCCATCTCTTATCGCCTGACTTGGGATGTACGCCGATGTGCAATGAATGAAGATCAAATTGGCTTGATCGTCCGGGCGCAATCCGGTTTCTTCGTCGTCCAGACCGGGGACTGCCAGGTCGTCTGCCAGCTGCGCGGGCGCCTCAAACAGGGCCGCCGGGAGACCGACCTGGCCGCCGTTGGGGACCGCGTCACGTTCACCGTCCTGCCGGATGGGAGCGGGATGATCGAAGCAATCGAGCCGCGCCGGCGGCTGATCGTCCGCCTCGACCCGCGCCCGCAGGGGATCTACCGCCAGATCCTGCTGGCCAACCCCGACCAGGCTGTCTTCGTCTTTGCCTGCGCCCACCCGGCGCCGCATTTGCGCATGCTCGACCGTTTCCTGGTCATTGCGGAAAAGCAGGGCGTCCCGGCCGTCATCGTCGCCAACAAAATCGACCTGGTCGGGCACAGCCAGGCAGAGGCGCTTTTCGGGCATTACGTCCCGATCGGTTATCCCGTCCTCTACGCCTCCGCCCGCGGCGGGGAAGGCGTGGATGAACTGCGCCGCCTGCTGACCGGCAAGACCAGTGCCCTGGCCGGGCCGAGCGGGGTCGGCAAATCCAGCCTGCTCAATGCCGTCCAGCCGGGGCTGGGACTGGCGGTGCGCGATGTCAGCCAGGCGGTCAACAAGGGCCGCCATGCCACCGTGGTGCGCCAGTTGTTTCCCCTGGCCGGCGGCGGCTGGGTGGCCGATACACCCGGCTGGAGGTCCCTGGCCCTCTGGGATACGGAACCGGAGGAGATCGACGCCTATTTCCCGGAGATCGCCCCCCTGGTAGCAGGCTGCCAGTTCAGCGACTGCACCCACCTGCACGAACCCGGCTGCGCGGTGCAGGCCGCGGTCCAGGAGGGCCGGGTGCGCCGGGAACGGTACGAGTCATACCTGCGTTTGCGGGCCGGTGAGGAATGATGAACGCTTCAGTGCCAGCAGAGAATGAACCAGTCCTGGAGAAAGATTGGGGGCTGATCGGCCACACCTGGGCGGTGGACATGCTGAAACAGCACATCGCCCATGACAGGCTGCGCCATGCCTATCTCTTCAGCGGCCCTCCCGGTCTGGGCCGCCGCACCCTGGCTTTGCGCCTGGCCCGGGCCTTGAACTGCACCCAACCGCCGGCCGCCGGCGAGGCCTGTGGAACCTGCCGGGACTGCAGGGGCATCCTTGCCATGCAGCACCCCGACCTGTCCATCGTGCAGGCAGAGACGGAAGGCGGCACGCTCAAGGTCGAGCAAATCCGCCAGCTGCGCCAGGCGCTGGTGCTCAAGCCTTACCAGGCCAGGTACCGCGTGGCCCTGCTGCTGCGCTTCCAGGAAGCCAACCCCAACGCCGCCAACGCCCTGCTCAAAACGCTGGAAGAGGCCCCGGCCTATGCCGTCCTCATCCTCACCGCCGACAATCCGGAACAGCTGCTGCCGACCATCGTCTCGCGCTGCGAGGTGCTGCGCCTGCGCGCCGTGCCGCTGGAAGAAGCCGCCGCCGCCCTGCAGGCCCGCGGCCTCGAGCCCCCCCAGGCCCGCCTGCTGGCGCACATCTCCGGCGGGCGGCCCGGCTTTGCCATGCGCCTGGCCGGGAACCCCGAACTGCTCGAAAAGCGTACCGGGCACCTGAACGACCTGCAGAGGCTGCTCTCCGCCAGCCGTTTCGAGCGCTTTGCCTATGCCGAATCACTGGCCCGCGACAAGGAAGCCCTGCGCCAGGCATTGTTCACCTGGCTCTCCTACTGGCGGGATGTCATGCTGCGCGCCTCCGGCGCAAATTCCCCGCTGGCCAACGTGGACCGCCTGGCTGAGACGGAGCACCTGGCAGCCCGCTTCGATTTGAACGCATGCCGCCGGGTGGTGGCCAACCTGGAGACAGCCATCCAGCAGTTGGAATCCAACGTCAACCCGCGCCTGCTGGCCGAGGTGTTGCTGCTGGACTGGCCGAAGGTATAAAACCGTCTCGGTCAGGGCTGATGTTATTTCAAGGGGGCTTCCAGGTCGAAGATCAGGTAATCCTCATCCTGCGCAAAGATCGAATAATGGTCGAAAAGCCATTCCTTGAGCAGCGGCTGGCGCTCCAGGTCTTCCAGGTCGGTCACCAGGAAAAAGCGCTTGTCCTTCGTCAGTGAATTGAATTGCTTCGTAAAGGCGCGCCCGCCCTCGCGGATGTCGGTATGGTAGTAGAGATCCCCGGAAGTCGGCCAGTGGATGAGCGAACGCCAGCCCCAGAAGACCATCCGCTGCCCGTAATCCTGCGTCAGGGCCACAGTCGGATACCCGTCCAGCACACGGCTGATCCCGGCCCAGTAAGCCGCCTGCGGCCGGTAGTCCACGGCATCCAGCTGGCTGCGGATGTCCAGCAGGTTGACCGCCAGGCCGAAGAGCATCAGGCCGGAGGCGGCCAGGTACCGCACCCGGGAGGGGGCCGTAACCTGCGCCAGCCTGCCCAGCACCCAGTCCGCCAGGGCGGCCAGGGAAAGCGCCGTGACCGGCACCAATGGCAGGCTGTAATAATCATGGCTGGCGATGTGATAATCGAAATACAAGCCGTAGACGAAATAGGTGCCCCACAAGCCGAGCAGGAAAGCACGCGCCGGTTTGCTTTCGACGAAGAACAGCCCCAGCAGGCCCAGCACCAGGGGAAAGACACCGCTGACGATTTCGATTTGCCGCATCCAGCGCCAGTAGTTGAGCGGATCGAGCAGCAGGGCCGGGACGAAACGCCCCCCGAAATACTGTTCCAGGTTGCCGGATGCAATCCCATACCCGAGGTAAACCGCGCCGGGCAGTACCCCGATCCCTGCCAGTACCCAGAGCCGTGGATTTCGAACGGCCTCCCTGACCTTGTAACGGCCCAGGATGACCCCCAGAGCGCCCCCAACGACAAAGAACGCCGCCACGAACTTGACGAATACCGCCAGCCCGCCAAACAGCCCGGCCAGCACGGTCCACTTCCAGGTGGGCCGCTCACCCCAGCGGTCCATCGCCCACCAGAAGACCAGGATGAGAACCGTCATCAGCGGGTCAGGCTGGAAACTGCGGCTCGCAAAAACTGCGTAGGGCAGGAACAGGTAAAATGCCAGGGCCGCCAGGGCGCCATCCGGCGAAACCAGGCGGCGCGCCAGCAGGAAAAGGAATATCCCGCCGACCACCCAGAACAGGGCCGAATACAACCGCGCCACCCAGAGCTGCTCGCCGGTAAAACGATACGTGAAAGCCGCCAGCCGCTCCAGCACCTCCGGTTCGATGGCCGCCTTCTTGTCCCACTGCTGGATGGCGAACTCGCGTTGTTTTTCCGGGATGCCGGGGAGCGTCTCGTAATACATCCCGCGCGCCTTGAGGGCCGAGAACAACTGGCGCGTGGCGTGGAAATCCAGGGGCAGGTCCGTCAGGTCATAAACGCGGATGGCCAGCCCCAAACCGAGTAAGAAAACCACGATCAAAGCCAGTTTCCAACCGGAGGGCGGAAAAAACGAATCTCTGGATGGTTGTTTTTGCATGGACACAGGAAGGATTCTTTTCAAAAACCAGTGGTAAAAGGTGCGCGCAGATTATACATCAAGCCGCACGTGCCCGGCACTCGGCCGCTCAAAAAACGATCTCCCGCGCTCTTCAAACGCAGGAGATCGAAAACTGTGAGAGGGCATCCGTTCGAGTGGCCGGGAGCTATCCCTTCAGGGAGCCGGCCAGCAGGCCACGCAGGAAATAGCGGCCCAGGAAAATGTAAATCAGCAGCGGCGGCAGGGCCGTGATGAAGGAACCGGCCATTTGCACATTCCAGGCCACGATCTGGCTGCCGGCCATGTTGTTGAGCGCCACCGTGATCGGCCACGCCTTGTTGCCCGTCAGGACCACCGCGAAGAGGAAGTCGTTCCAGGCAGAGGTAAACTGCCAGATGAGCACCACCACGAAACTGGGGATGGAAATCGGCAGAAGGATGTAACGGTAGATCTTCAGCATGTCGGCGCCGTCGATCTTGGCGGCTTCGAGCAGTTCCTGCGGCAGGCTGGCATAATAGTTTCGGAAAGTAAGTGTGGTGATCGGAATGCCGTAGATGATGTGCGCCAGGGCCAGCCCCGGCAGGCCTTTGATCCCAACCGCATTCATGAACTGCACCAGCGGGATCAGGATGCTTTGATAGGGAATGAACATGCCGAACAGGATGAGCGGGAAGATGATGTCCGCCCCTTTAAATTTCCACTTGGCCAGGATAAATCCGTTCAGCGAACCCAGCGCGGAGGAGAGCAGGGTGGCCGGGATGACCATGGCAAAGCTATTCCACAAAGAAGGGGCCAGCTTGCCATAGGCCTCGATATAGTTGTCGAAGTGGATGCCGTTGGGCAGGTTCCACATGGTTCTCAGGTCCACTTCGGCAAAACTCTTGAAGCCCGTCACCAGCATGACGTACAGCGGGATGAGGTAGAAGATCGCCATCGCGACGAGCGGAAGGTACAACCAATTCTTGCCCAGGCGGAGTGTTTTCATTGTTGTGTCTCCGTCTTCAAGGTATACCAGATGTAGGGGACGATCAACACGGCCACGCTGATCAACAGCAGGATACTGATGGCCGCGCCTCGGCCGTAGAACAACCCGTCGAACGTGGTCTGCCACATGTAGATGGCGGGGACATCCAGCGGCAGCTGCTTGCCTGCCACAGCCACGATCAGGTCGAACACCTTCAAAGACATATGCCCGAGGATGATGAGCGCGCTCAGGGTAACCGGCGCAAGCAGGGGCAGCATGATGTAGCGGTAGATCTGGAATTCGCTGGCCCCATCGATCTGGGCTGCCTCGCGCAGCTCCACCGGGATGGCCCGCAGGCCAGCCAGGTACAATGCCATCGTATATCCCGACATCTGCCAGATGGCCGCCAAGGCGATGGCTGCAATGCCCCAAGTGGGGGTTGTATGCCAGGTGTTTTGCAGGAAATCAAGGTGAAGATAGGAAAATAACAGGTTTAAACCGCTCGTGCGGGTGCCGGTGGCCGGGTTCATCAACCAGCGCCAGACCACACCGGTCACGATGTATGAGATTGCCATCGGGAACAGGAAAAGGCTGCGGAAAAAGCCTTCTCCCTTCAACCCCTGGTCCAGCATGACGGCCAGGAGAAAACCCAGGATGATACTGCCAGCCACGAACACACCGGTGAAGATCAGGGTATTGCGCACATCCACCGCAAAGCGGGGGTCGGAGAATAAATCAATATAGTTTTTGAGCCCGTTCCAGGTGTAATCAGGATTGAGACCTTTCCACTTGCTCAAAGAGACACGCAGGGACCACCCAATAAACGAATAGATGAAAATAAAGACGGCCAGAATGGAAGGTGAAATCAGCACAACAGAAAGATAGCGATCCTTATCCTTCAAAAATCTTTGCATGACGGCCTCTTTTCAGCGCAGGAATTGATGAGGCCCCGCATCTGCGGAGCCTCATCACGTTTACATCAGGGCCTACTTGCAGGGGCCGGAGTTCTCGCAAGCCGCAACCAGCGCAGCCTGGAAGGTTGCCACATCGCCATCGGCAACGAACAGGCCGAGGGCAGTGTCGATCTCAGACTTCCAGGAGTCGTTGGCAACCACACCATGCGTCAGTGAACCAACAACCGTGTTGCTGGCCCAGTCATCCATGGCAGACTGCAGATAGACACCAAAGAGAGTCTTGTCGCAGTCGGTACGGGCGCAGATCGAGCCCTTCACCGGGTTGAAGGCTTCCTGGCCTGCCTTGGAACCGGCGATCTTCAGCCAGCTGAGGGCGGCGTCGCGGTGCGGGGCGTCCACAGCCAGGACGAAGGAGTCGGACAGGAACTGGAACGTTCCACCCGTGCCGGGGACTGCGGCCCAACCGTAATCGGTCTCGGGGGCCTTGCCAAGTTCGCGGAAGTAACCTTCGGCCCAGTCACCCATCACGTTGAAGGCAGCGTCGCCGTTGACAACCAGCTGGGCAGCATCCTGCCAGGTCAGCGAGGCGGAATCGGCATTGGCATACGATTGGATCGTGACGTAGTTCTCGAGGGCTTTCGTCACATCCGCGCTGCCCCAGTCCGTGGTGCCATCCCACAGGCCGTTGTATTTGTCGGGGCCGAGGCTGCCGAGCAGGACGGTCTCGAGCAGGTGCATCTTGGTCCACTGCTCGCCCAGGGCCAGCGGCTGAACGCCGGCGCCCTTGAGGGTCTCCATGGCCGTGATCCACTCATCAACCGAGGTCGGGACGGTAATACCGTTATCCGACAGGACCTTCGGGTTGTACCACAGGACGTTGGCGCGGTGGATGTTGACCGGCACGGAGTAGATCTTGCCATCCTGCGAAATGAGCGGGATCAGGGTCTCGGGCATGACATCCAGCCAGCCTTCGGCCTCGTACAGGTCATTCAGGGGCTCGATCTGGCCGCCGGCAACGTACGTGCCGATCAGTTCCTGACCGGCATGGCCCTGCCAGCTGTCGGGCGGATCGCCGGCCTGCAGGCGGGAAGCCAGTACAGCGCGGGCGTTGGTGCCTGCGCCGCCGGCAACGGCAGCATTGACGAACTCGATATCAGCAAACTGCGCCTGGAAGACCTTGATCATGGCTTCCAAACCTGCAGCCTCGCCGCCGCCGGTCCACCACGAGAACACTTCCACCTGCTTATTGCCTGCGCCGCAGGCCGTGAGTGCCATCGAAACGACCATGAGCAGGCTGACAAGCACCAAACTAAACCTTTTTACAGACATTTCTATTCTCCTTCTTGAAATTATGAATATGCGGCAGGATCGATCGTAAATCAGGGTTATCAGTTTCTCGCACCTCCTTACTCATTTCTGTCTGCGGGTCAATACGACGTTAAAAGGTGATAACATGGGTTACACTTTAGTTTAGCAAAATCCGCATGCACATGCAACCACCTAATGGACTTAAGTTGGACATCAAACGGACATGGAACTTGATACCTTTACCAGCCTGTTCAAGGACCTGATCACCCACCTTTATGACCACGCGGCCATCGAAACCCATCCCCTGGCCGCACGCATCCCCCTCCCCAGGGGCTCATCGCAGCACAGGGCGGAAGCCATTCAAAAACTGGTCCTGGAGGAGATCGAAAGGCTGCGGCCGGCCGGAGGGGACCCCATCTACCGTTCCTCCGAATGGCGCCCCTATCTGATCCTGCAGATGCGCTATATCCAGGGCAGGAATCCGGCAGAGATCGCCGGCGCCCTGTATGTTGGCGAGCGCCAGTTCAGGCGGGATCACAGCCGGGCATTGCAGGCATTGAGCATCCGCATCTGGGAGCGCTGTTTCCGCCCTATGCAGCCGGCGGCCCCGGAAGAGATGCCGCCTGCCGAGCAGGAGGAGTTTGCCCTGCAGCCGGAGCAGCTGGAACTGAAAGAGGTACTTCAAGGCATCAAGGCCACCCTGGCCCAGCGCCTCAACAGCGAACAGATCCACCTGGAATTGGATCTGCCGTCCAACCCGATGCCTCTCTTTGCCGACCGGGTGCTCATGCGCCAGATACTTTTGAGCCTGATCAATTACTCTCTCCACCTGTGCACCGGCCGCAGCCTCACCCTGCACGCAGACCACCATGCCAGGGAGGCGGTCATCGGCATCCGCTTCGATACCGATGACCAGTGGGATGCCAGCCTGCCCGATGGCAAAGACCTTCTGAATTTCGTGCGCTCCTGGAGCCGGCGCATTCGCGCCCGGGTCGAAGAAGCCTATCCCCCGCATGGACAGGCCGGGGAAGTCAACCTGAGGCTGGTCTTCCTGGCCGTCCAGCAAAAAGTCCTGCTGGTTGTGGATGACCAGGTTGCTACGATCAAGATGTTCGAGCGCTATCTCAGCCTGTCTGACATTGACGTGATTGGCCTGACAGACCCTGCCCAGGTAATGGACATGGCGCGCCAGATCCAGCCCATGCTGATTGCGCTGGATGTGATGATGCCGCAGATGGATGGCTGGGAAGTGCTCCAATCCCTGCAGCTGGACCCGCTCACCCAGCACATCCCCGTCCTGGTCTGCTCCGCCTGGGACGAACCCGAACTGGCGCATTCACTGGGAGCGGCCGCCTTTCTCAAAAAACCGATCGTTCAAAGAGCCTTCTTCGATGTCCTCATCCAGCTCAACCTGATACAGGAGTAAACCATGCCCTGGCTGCACGAAGATCCAAACGGGAATTCCGAGTACGGGGAATTGATGCAATCCACTGCAGGCAACCTGGTATACACCGTCGGAGGGCTTTACCTGTGCTGGCATGTCATCGCCACGCTGGGCCTTCCCGAAACCTTCAACCCAAGCCTGTGGGGAATTTCGGTCTTCATGCTGGTGCTGGTGGTAACTACCCTGCATCTGCTCAAGCGCCGTTATTTGCTCTCCCAGTCCGTGTGGCTGGCCGGCCTGATCACCGCGGTCGTGAGCGCATTTCTCATTTACCGGCAGACCGAAATCCTGTTCCTGATGATGCTGGTGCCGTTGATCGCCATCGTCACGCTCGGCGTCACCGGCACGCTCGTCACCGACCTGCTCATCATTGCCGTCACGATCTTTGTCATCAACCTGTCCGGCCTGCATTTCGCTTATGGGCTGGTGCTGGCCCTGGGGACGGTGTTCATCAGCGTTTTTGGCTGGGGGCTTTCCAGCAACCTGGTGGAGGCCCTTGACTCGGCTTCCTTCCATTACTATGAAGCCCGCCGCCTGCTGGACGAAACCCGCGACCACCGGGCCGAGATCAGCCGCATCCTGAAGGAAATAAACCAGAGCAATTACCAGCTGGACCGCCTGAACGAAATGCTCTCGTTCGCCCGGGCGCAGACAGAAGAGGCCCACGAGGACCGCAATCGCTTCATGCTGGCCGTCAGCCACGAGCTGCGCAGCCCGCTCAACTTCATCGTCGGCTTCAGCGACCTGATGATCAACGCCCCCGCGACCTATGCCCCGCTCGAAAACTGGCCGCCCGGCCTGCGCGACGATATCCTGGAGATCTACAAGTCCAGCCAGCATCTCCTGCGCTTGATCAACGATATCCTCGACATGGGGAAAATCGATGCCCGCCAGATGTCGCTCTTCCGGGAAAAAGCCCGTATCGAACAGATCATTGCCGAAGTCAGGGCCATGGTCGCAAGCGCATTCGAAGAAAAAGGGCTCTGGCTCAAAGTGGAAATCCCGCGCGGCCTGCCGGCCATCTTCGTGGACACCACCCGCATCCGGCAGGTCCTGCTCAACCTCTTCAACAACGGCCTGCGTTTCACAGAGCAGGGCGGCATGACGGTCAGGGTGGAAAAGCGGGAGGAGTCCCTGCTGGTCAGCGTCAGCGATACCGGCATGGGCATTTCGGAGGAGGATCTGCCCAAGGTCTTCACCGAGTTCCGCCAGGGCGGGGAGGAAAACTGGCGCAGGCGCTCGGGCACGGGGCTGGGGCTGTACATCAGCCAGCGGTTTGTCGAACTGCACGGCGGCAAAATGGGCGTCGAGAGCACCCTTGGCCAGGGCACGCGTTTCTACTTCACCCTGCCGCTCACCAGCCCGCCTGTCGAGATCACAGACCTGCCAGTGGGCAACCCCCGCGTGGCCCGCGAGAACAAATTCGTGTTGTTTGCCACTCCCCACCCGGAACACGTCCAGACCATCCGCCAGGTTTTGGATGGCTACGTGGTCCAGGAACTGCCCGGCATCGAAACCCTGGCACAGAAGACCTCCGAACTATACCCGCGCGCTGTCCTGCTCTCGACCCAGGCCGGAAGCATCCCACCCGAAAGCCTGCCGTACGAACTGCCGGTCATGCGCATCCACCTGCCCCACGTCAGCACCCAGGTGGGCGCCATCCACGCCTACCTGCTCAAGCCCATCTCCCGCCAAACCCTCTTGAACACCATTCAATCCCTGGGGCCGAACGTGCGCACGCTGCTGGTGGTGGATGATGACCCGGCCATGGTGCATTTCATCACCCAGGTCACCCGCACCCGGCAGCGCCGGCCCGCTCGATCCTATACAATGCTCAGCGCGCTGAGCGGCGCCGAGGCCTTCGCGGTGCTGAAGCAAAACAAGGTGGATGCCATCCTGCTCGACCTGGAACTGCCCGACATCAACGGCTGGGAATGGCTGGCACAGGTGCGCAAAGATGAGGCTTTTGCAGACATGCCGATCGTCATCATCTCCGCCCAGGAAAAACCGGAGACCAGCCTCGCCCCCGGGGAAAATATCTTCGAACTCGGCCTGTCGCGCCCCCTGAGCATGAACGAAATGAGCGAAATCCTGAACACCGTCCTCAAAACCGTCCTGCCGCGCTACCCCAGGGAGAGCCTGGAATAACAAAAAATGGATCAGGCTCGCGCGAGCCTGATCCGGGCGGAAAAATGTAACGAAACCAGGCCGGCGGCAGGGCTATTCCAGTGCGCCGGTCTCCTTCTCCACCGCTTCCAGAATCTTCCCCGATTTGACCAGCGCCTTCATGGCGTTGTGGTCGGGGAAGAGCGGCCGATCCACATCCAGGTGCAACACGTGCTGGCGGATTACCTGCCGCGCCGCCTGGCTGCCTCTGCCGGGAGTGAACTCGCGGAAGTCCAGCGCCTGGGCCGCGGCCATGAACTCGATCCCCAGCACGCCGTAAGCGTTGTCCAATATCTGCCCGTTCTTGATGGCCGTATTCATGCCCATCGAGACGAAGTCCTCCTGGTCGGCCGCCGCCGGGATGGATTGGATGGAAGCCGGCGTCGAAAGGATGCGCTGCTCGACGATCAGCATATCGGCGGTGTACTGCGAGAGCATCAGGCCGGAATAGAAGCCGGGCTCGTGGGCCAGGAAGTCCGGCAGGCCCACGCTCAACGCCGGGTTGGTCAGGCGGTTCAGCCGGCGCTCGCTGAGCACGCACACCATGGTGATGGCCGCCCCGGCCATATCCATCGGCAGCGAAACCGGGGACCCCTGGAAGTTGGCGCCGGTCAGGGTCAGCCTGTCCTCCGGGACGAAGATCGGGTTGTCCCCCACGCCGTTCAATTCGATCTCCACCTGCGAGCGGGCGTAGGCCACCGCATCGCGCGCCGCGCCGATCACCTGCGGGGTGGAGCGCATCGAGTAGGCATCCTGCACCTTGGTCTTCATCTTGCCGGTCGTCAGGTCCGAGCCGGCGATCACCTTGCGGAGGTTCGCCGCGCTGGCCACCGCCCCCTTGAAGCCGCGCAATTCGTGCAGTTTGCTGATATAGGGCTTCATGTTGCCCAGCAGGGCCTCGATGGACATGGCCGCTGCGATCTCGGCCTGCTTCAGGAAGCGCTCCATCTCATAGATGTGGATGGCGCTCATGGCCGTCAGCAGGTTGGAGCCGTTGATGGCCGCCAGGCCGTCGCGCGCCTGCAGTCCGGGGATTGGGATGCCTGCCTTTTGCATGGCAGACTTGCCGGGCAGGCGCTCGCCCTGGTACCAGGCCTCGCCCTCCCCCATCATCAACAGCGCCGCCTGGGCCATGGGTGCCAGGTCGCCGCAGGCGCCCACCGATCCCTTTTGACAAACGACCGGAGTTACGCCTTTGTTGAGCATCTCAACCATGGTCAGCGTAATCTCCGGCCGGCAGCCCGAGTTGCCGTGGGCGTGCACGTTGATGCGCCCCGCCAGCGCCCCGCGCACGTACTCCACCGGCGCAGGTTCGCCGATCCCGGCCGCATGGTTGTAAATCAGGTATTTCTGGAATTCCTTGACCTGCTCATCATTCAGAATTTTTTCCGAAAACTCACCGATGCCGGTGTTGGTGCCATACATGATCTCCTTGTTCGCCAGCTTCTCTTCCAGCATGGCCCGGCAGACCTTGATGCGCTCCAGCGCCGCGGGGGCCAGTTCCACCTTTTCACCGCCGCGCGCCACGGCAACTAGTTTTTCGATGGTGAGGGAAGAACCGTCGAGGATAATGGTCATGGATTGACTCCTGGGAAATTTGGGATGGGAATATTGTACACCGAAATATCTCCCTTGATGGACACCCTTTCGCCGCAAAACGAAGCGCACCCCGGCCCACAATCGGTCCGAGGTGCGTCCTGTGAATCGTAAAAAAAAGAGTTACTGGTTCAGCCGGTCGACCTCGGCATTGATCTGAGGCAGGAGTTCGTTCACCCGATCCAGATAGCCGCTGCCATCATTCATTTTGGTGATATCCTGGGACTCGATGGCAGCATTATAGATATCTGCCGCCTGCATGGTTTGGGATGCCAGTTCCTGAACCAACTCATTGAGTCGTGCATACTCTTCCTCCGGTTCGGGAAGATTGGTAAGCGCCTCAGCCGCGCCCTTGAGGGTGGAAAGCGCCGTGCTGGTGTCGCTCTGCCAGGCGGCATCCTCGAACATTGCGTTATCTGCGATCAGCGCGTCGATCTGGGTATTGACCGTTTCCACAGCCGCATTGAACTGCTCGATGGCCGGGTTGAAGGCATCGATGTAATCGCTTCCGCAGCCGGTGAGCGTCAGCGCCAGCAGGCCGGTTAGAAGGACCAGGGTGAACTTCTTGACATGGGTGGGCATTGCTTCTCCTTAAATGAGTAATTTTTTCTTGCTCTTATGATTATAGTCAATTTCTACCAACTCGCAGGGCGTAAAGCTGCCCTTAAGGTTTCGAATTCATAACAAACCCGGCCAGATCCTGCTTCAAGGCGGCCAGCGAAGGGATGTGGATGTACATCATGTGGCCGGCCTCATAGTAACCCATGCTGATATTCTTGCGCAGGCTCTCGTGCAGGCCCAGGTGGTTGAACGTGTATTCGGTCGCAAAATAGGGCGTGCCCAGATCAAAATATCCGTTGGCAACGAAGATCTTCAGGTGCGGGTTCTGAGTCATCGCCGAGCGCAGCGTCTCGCCCACGTTGACATACTGGTTCTCGTGCTCCGCATACGACCACGGCCAGACCTTCGGGTTGAGGGTCTCGTACGGCAGGTCGGACTCATACTTGAGTTCCTCGCGCACGTAATGGTACAGCCCGGCAGTGTAAGGCCCCAGGGTGTTGGAAAGCAGCGGATCGTACTCGGGCATTGCGGTCACCCCCAGACGGTCGATGCCCAGGAAGCGGCTGTCCAGGCGGCCGATGGTGCGGCCCCGGTCGCGCAGCAGTTCCTTGAAGAAGTGCTGGTCGTTGATGCGCAGGTTGGAGCGCTCGATGAACTCTGGCGCAAGCCCGGTGTAGCGGCTCATCTTCTCCACGATCCGCCTCCGCTCGCTGCGCGTCAACTGGTCGCCCTTGAGCAGGGCCGCCGAGTATTCGCCCAGCGCAAAGGCTTCCACTTCCTTGAGCAGTTTCTGCAGCGGGCGGCGGATGCGCAGTTTGCGGTGGTACCAGGCCGCCGCCGCGTAGGCCGGCAGGAACATCACGTACGGCACTTCGTTGTTCAGGTTGAAATCGATGGTGGTGAAGTCCAGCACGGCCGAGATCAGCATGATGCCGTTCAGGTACAGGCCGTGGCGCTCCTGCAGGTAACCCGAAAGACCGGAAGCGCGCGTCGTGCCATAGGATTCGCCGATCAGGTACTTCGGCGAAAGCCAGCGCCCGGTGCGGGTCGTATACAGCCGGATGAAATCCCCCACCGACTCGATATCCTTCTTGAAGCCGTGGAACTGGCGGGCCTTCTCCCCTTCCACCACCCGCGAGTAGCCGGTGCTGACCGGGTCAATGAAGACCAGGTCGGTCTCGTCCAGCAGGGAATATTCGTTATCGGTCAGCTGGTACGGCGGAGGCGGCAGCTGACCGTCGAACTCCAGCACCACCCGGCGCGGCCCCAGCAGGCCCATATGCATCCAGATGGAGGACGACCCCGGCCCGCCGTTGAACGAAAACGTCAGCGGGCGTTTGGACTTGTCGGCTACATCGTCCCGGGTGTAGGCCACGAAGAAAACCGCCGCCTTGGGCTTTTCGCCCTCCGATTCTTTCTCGCGGTCGGGGGTCTCCTCTTTCAGGACGAGCGTCCCGGTGGTGACGGTATACGCAATTTCCTGGCCCCCGATGCTGATCTTGTGTTTGCTCTCGACCAGGTTGTCCTTGGGAGCCGGCTTTTCTTCCTTCTTCTCTTCCGGTTTCTTGGTTTCTTCAGACATAGACTGTCCTTTTGAGATTTGGGTTTCGGGCGGATGGCTCAAGTATACCGGATTATGCCCACGCGCGCATTGGACAGCTGTTCAAAAAAACTCCCCGGCGCAGGATGCAAGGCCTGCGCCGGGGACGATCCCGCCATCCTCCTCACATCCTGCGCTCCGGACGCGCCGGCTTACGCCACCTGGGCGCACAGTTTGTCGGCCAGGGCCAGGTATTTCTCGTGAACGCCTTCGCCGGTCTCCTCGTGCTCCACCGTCTCGAAGCCCTGTTCCACCCGCTCCTGCTCGCCCGCCGGGATGACCCGGTCGGCCATCGGGAACAGGATATTGTCTTCCTTCATGATATGCTGGCGCAGCAGGGCGGCATACCCGGCGGCATTCCGCAAGGTCTCCTCCCGGGCACTCAGGTCGCCCGCCTGCCACTTTTCGGCTGCGGAGCGCATGCCGCGCGTGAAGGCCCGTCCCTGTTCATGTTCACTGAGCATCACGCCAATCGGGCCGCCTTCCACAGGCATCCCGGCGGCGTTCATGGCCTTGAACAGCACGCCTTCCTCCTTCTGGTGATGGCAGCCATCTGCAAAGCCGCGGATGAAGTCCGCCGCCTCGCTGAAGAACACGGGCGATAAGTCCGCTCCGCCCTGGACTTTGGCCACAGCCGTCTCGATGGCGCCCAGCACCCTTTCGATGACGCGGTGCTCATCCATCAAAATCTGAGTTGCTTTCATGGGATTCACTCCTTTTCTCGATATCAGCCAAAAAACTCGTCAGGGTCAGCCCATACTGGCTGCACACATCCTTGAGGCTGCAAAACCTGGCCATGGAACAACCGGCGCAGCCCAGCCGCATCTCGATGAACAGGCTCACCAGGCCGGGGCGTTCCGCCAGCAGGCAGGCCACCGGCATATCCGGCGAAACCGTCCCGGGGCATGCCGCCGCCCAGCTCAGGCCCGTTCCAGGCCCATGGGAGGGGTGTTTGTCTGTTCCTTGTCTCATCGAAAAATCTCCGGCTCTCGGTCTGCCGCATCGGCTGGACCCTGTATGCCCATAGAATACACCCCATCCCCCGCCCTGTCTTTGCGCTGGCGCAAAGATCAATTCGACAAAAAAAGCGGGCCGGCCCCTATCCAGGCCGGCCCGCTCCACTTTCCGGGTTCCCGCTCAATTTTCCAGGTCGTCGGCAATTCGGACCAGCCCGTGCGGCTCCAGGATCTCGACCCGCTCCCGCCCAATGCTCAGCAGGCCCCGGCGCTCCCATTCGCTCAACGTCCGGCTGACCGTATAGAGCGTGGTGCCGGACATTTCGGCCACATCCTGGCGCGTCAATGGGAGGTCGATCAGCACACCGCCCTCCACCCTGCGGCCCGACTGGGCAGCCAGTTTCAGGAGTGTGCGGGCAATCCGCTGTTCCACCCGTTCGCTGACCAGCGCGCTCTGGCGCTCCTGCAGTTCCTGGATGTAGCCGTGCATCAACTGCATGGTGTTGAGCGAGAGGGTCGCATCCCGCCCGGCCAGCCCGCGCAGGGTTTCCGTATCCCAGGCCAGCGCCGTGCTGTCCTGCATGGCCAGGGCCGAGGCCGGGTAGCCGCCTTCCGGGTTGAGCATCGCAATCCCGCCAAAGGTCTGGCCCGGCGTCATGAGGCGCAGGGCGATCTGCTGCCCGTTGGCGGTCACCTGCAGCATCTTGACCCGCCCCCCGGTCAGCACGTAAGCATGGCCGGCCTCGTCCCCCTGCATGAAAAAGTAGCCGCCTTCTTCCACCGCGCGGCGGATGCCCCGCTCCAGGATGCTCTCAAGCAGTGCCGTGTTGATGTTCTGGAACAGGGCCGAATGCCTCAGCAGTTCGAGCAGGTCGGTAGCCATGCGCTGATTGTACATGAAACCGGGCAGCCGCGCAAAAGGCGGAGCCGGTCCACCTACCGGTCTTCCCTGCGGCGCCGGTAGTGTTCGCCCTTATCCCGGTACATGGCGTCGTCCGCCAGGTTGATCACCTTTTCCAGCGGCAGGTCCGGCTGGCTGGTGGCCGCCCCCAGCGAAATGCTCAACTCGGGCTCGCGGTAGTACTTGTTGTTCAACGCCATCAACTGCCGGATGCGTTCCAGCGCCTCGCCGGCCGCCTGCGCATCTGCCCCCGGCATGCACACCGCGAACTCGTCCCCGCCAATGCGCGCCGCCACACAGTGCTCGTCGCAGACCGCCTTGAGCACTTCCGCCGCCCGGCGGATGTAATCGTCCCCCGCCTGGTGGCCGTACAGATCATTGACCTGCTTCAGGCCGTTCAGGTCCGCCACCACCAGACTCACCGGCCGCACCTGCTCCTTGTCCAGCCGCTGCAAAATCTCGGTGAAATAAGCCCGGTTGTACATGCCGGTCATCACGTCGTGCGTGCCCAGGTAACGCAGGTAATCCTCCGCCTTCTTGCGCGCCGTGATGTCCTGGATGGCCACCAGCACCCAGCCGAAATCCTGCTCGTGGCCGGGCATCACCCGGAAATCCAGGTGGATGTTGAGCGGCTCGCCGTCCAGTGCATAATTGATCCCCTCCCGCTCATAGGCCAGTTTGCCGTTCCACAGGTCCACCAGTTCCCTGGCAAAATGCACCTTCATCTCATCCCGCAGGACCTTGTCCAGGTTCCCCAGCATGTGTTCCCTCGATTCGGCCCGGAACAGCTCCAGGGTCTTCCGGTTGACGTCCAGCACCCGGATCAGGCCCATGCAGCGGCTGACCACCTCGGGGTGCTTCTCAAGGTAAGCCTGCAGGTTGGTCACCCCCTCCCGGCGCAGGTCATCCAGGCACTCCCGCACCGCGCTGTAATCCTCCTCCCACAGGGAAATCGGCGCGGCCGAGAACAGGTCCTGCAGGCGCCTCTCGGCCCGTTTGCGGGCGGTGATGTTCTCGATCGTGACCAGCACCCGCTCCCAGGTCTGTTCGTACCCCGGCAGGATCCGCCAGTGCAGCAGGATATCCAGCGCCTCCCCGTCCAGGGTGTAGTTGACCCCCTCCCCCGACCAGGCCAGTTCCCCGGCCCAGTGCGCCAGCAGTTCGCTGCGGAAATGCGCCCGCATCCCATCCCGGAAGACCCGCTTCAGGCTGGCCAGCATTTCCTCCTTCGACCCGGCCCGGAACATGGCCAGGGTCTGCTGGTTGACATCCAGCACCCTGATCTGGTGCATGCAGCGCTCCACGAAATCCGGGTGCGCCTCCAGGTACGCTTCCAGCGACTGCACTCCCTCCCGCCTCAATCCATCCAGCAGGCGCTTGATGCCGCTGTAATCCTCCTCCCACAGGGAAATGGGGGCATGCTCGAACAGGGTACATGGCTCCTCCATCCGGCCATCAAAAAGAAAAGGCTCTCTGTTAATTTCATTATAATGATTTTCTCATTCATTTGTTGCACCCGCGTGCAAAAACGGGTCTGCCTCCCCCGCCTGCCACCGCCCCCCGGCAAACGCGTTATACTCCCAGGCATGCAGCCTCACTGGATCATCCTCCACGGCACCCTCCTGCGCGGCTACCGGGTCGCATCCGGCCCCTCCAAAGACTACCCCTACGGCGCGCTGGAACGCCAGCGCCCCCTCTTCAAAGCCCGCGGCCTGGACCTGGAGGCTTACTTCAACGGCACCCTCAACATCGACATCCACCCCTTCACCTTCACCCTGCTCGAACCGGAATTCACCTTCCTCAGCGTCGAATGGACCGACCTGCACCCCCCGGAACACTTCTCCTTCTCCCGCTGCCGGGTGCTCCACCGCCAGGCCGCCTACGACGGCTGGGTCTACTACCCCCACCCCGAAACCAAGCTGCGCCACTTCCAGGACCCCTCCCTGCTCGAAGTCATCGCCATGCCCATCCCCGGCATCCAGTATGGGGATGAATTGAGCGTGCTGGTGAACGGGAATGAGATCCGCGTGCAGAAACCCTGAATGGCATCACACAGTGAGCGCCAGGAATAACTGGTTCGTCTTGAACATTTTGCGATTGCCCCCTCGCATACAAGCCCGGCACTGGGTTATCCCGCCTTTGTAAACCGGCTGTACCGCCATTCCAGCGCATCCCTGCTCGGCCAGTGATTTCTCAAACTGGGTAAAATCAGCTTGGTTTTGTGCAGACCCTTTAGGCCATGCTGCAAAACCGGGCCGTCTTCCTCTTCCAAAATATCTTCACGAACCTGAATGACATAATCAGGGGTCACGCCGATCATAAAACTATCGTAGGCAGCATGGTGCAATTTACAAAGGGACAGCCCATTCTCGATCGTTGATTTCCCCTCTGGTAAATTGTCAGGAATGATATGGGCGGCATCGAGTAATTCCCGGTGCCTCAAGCGGCAAAATGCACATTGTGACTTGTAAGCATCCAGAACTTTCTCCCGAAAACTCCGTTGCTGCAACCTGACTTTGACTGTCGAAGTCAAGTACGCATGCCGTGCATCAGACACTTCTGCAATTTGATGCGCAATACTTGTCGCGGAATATTCAAAGGCTGGCAGGACATCATCCACAGCGACTTTGAAAGTCAGGCTGCCCGGGTCATCTCCGATAATGTAAACGGGCCAGGTCGCCAGGTATTTGCCGGGTTCGATGCCGTGGAGATACACAAGCGGCCGTTTTAACTCGAAAGCCTTCCGCAACCCTGCATTGTCACGGTGATTGGGGTCAGCACCGCGATACCGGTAAATCAGGAAATCGTCTTTCCCAAAGTAATCATCATAAGGGCCTTTTGGTGCAGTTGTGATGGAAAGGGGCAAATCCAGGATCTGGGGCTTGAAAATTCCCTGCGGAGCGACAAGCGGAATTCGCTGGCCTTGAAATTCGAACCCCTGCTCGAGCAATTTTCTTGGTAAAACATCCCCATGTAAATTGACCTGCTCCGAAAGCCAGTTGAATGCCGCCAACCGAACCTGAAGGTCGATCTCCATAAAACGATTTTACACCAATAAACAAAAAACAACCGGCCCGGAGATGCGATCTCCGGGGCCGGTTGTTTACGGTGAGAGCAGACCGATCACGAATTCAAATAACAACCCCTTCCCGCGGCCTCATCCCGCCAGGAAAGCCCTGGCAAACTTCCGGATTGAGCCGGCAATTTTCAGGGCTTCTTTTGCATCCTCCAGAGTCGCCCGTCATACACTGCGCTCATACAGCACCTTGCCGCGCGTCATGATCTCACGGATAAAGAAATCCCCCGACTTCAGCGCCTGCTCGACCTCGCGGGGCGTCTTGACCAGGATATCCACCGGGAACGGCCGCGGCAGCAGCAGCCGTGAAACAGCCCAACTGCGGTCCTTGGGCGCAGCGCGCGTCTTCATGATGACCAGCAGATCGACATCGCTGTGTGGCGTGGGATTGCCATACGCAAACGAACCGAACAGGATGATCTTCTCGGGCTTCAAAGCCGCTGCAATCTTCGCTACCGCCGGCCCCAGCGATTTGCCCACCGGCACTTTCAACCCCACCGGCGTGGTCTCTGGCCGCTGCAGGGCAAAATCAGGGAGCATGGATACTGTCGTCATGGTGATTCAATTATAACAAATCCACGGCTGGATAAAAAATCGATTCGCGGCCCCGGAAGCCATGCCAGGATGGCCCTCCTCACCTAAAACCGCAAATGCTTTACCGTCAGCCCATTATTGATCAGCTCCTTGAGCGAATCGATCCCGATGCGCAGGTGCATATCCAGGAATTCACGCGTCACCTTCCTGTCGCTCTCGGCGGTCTTGATCCCCCTTTGGATCATCGGCTGGTCGGAGACCAGCAGCAGGGCCCCGGCCGGGATCTTGTTATAGAACCCCGTGCTGAAAAGGGTGGCCGTTTCCATGTCCACCGCCATGGCCCGGATGCGCCGCAGGTAGGCCTTGAAGGCCTCGTCATGCTCCCAGACGCGCCGGTTGGTGGTGTAGACCGTGCCGGTCCAGTAATCCAGGCAATGGTTGCGGATGGTGGTCGAGACCGCCTTTTGCAGGTTGAAGGCCGGCAGGGCGGGCACCTCGGGCGGGAAATAATCGTTGGAAGTCCCCTCGCCGCGGATGGCAGCAATGGGCAGGATCAGGTCACCGAGCTTGAGCTTCCTCTTGAGCCCGCCGCATTTCCCCAGGAAGAGGCACGCCTTGGGCTGGATGGCGCTCAAAAGGTCCATCACGGTGGCGGCGTTGGCGCTGCCCATGCCAAAATTGATCAGCGTGATCCCCTCCGCCGTCGCATTCGGCATCGGCTTGTCCTGCCCGCGGATGGGGACTTCGTGCTGCCCGGCGAACGCATGCAGGTAATCCTCGAAGTTGACCAGCAGGATATACTTCCCGAACGCCTCGAGCGGAGTGTCCGTATAACGCGGCAGCCAATTGGCCACGATCTCTTCTTTTGACTTCATCCTGCCTCCCGGAAAATCATGGTCTCCCGGAGAAACCTCACCCCAGGATCTTCAAGCGCTTCGCCAGCCCGATCGCCTCGCTCCGGCTGTGGGCGCCCAGCTTGGAATAGATGCTCTTGATGTGCGTCCGCACCGTGTTGACCGACACCGCCAGCGCCTCGGCAATCTCGGGCGTCGGCATATGGCTGTTCAGGAAGCGCAGGATCTCCAGTTCGCGTTCGGTCAGCGGTTCGACCGGCATTTCCGCCTCCAGCCGGAACGCGCCGGCCTTCCTCCTCTCCTGTCCCGGCGCTCCTGCCTGCACCGCCAGTCCCTCCCGGACGGCAAAAATGCGCTCCAGCATGCCCCTGTACTTTCCTTTGGCGGCCATGCTTCGCAATCCTTCTTCGATACCCCGGAAGTATTCGATGAACGGCGCCACCTGGAGTTCGGGTTCAGACAGTTGCAGTGCGGTTTCCAGGACAGAGACAGATTCCTTCTCCTCCCCCTTCTCGTGGCACGCCCACGCTTTCAGCACCAGCAGCTGTGCCTTATATCCACCGCCCGCATTTGCCAGGTTGGCCAGCAGGAGATCGACGATCTGCAGCGCTTTTTCATATTTCTGCTCTGCGATCAATACGCCCACACACAGGGGGTAGAAGATGGAAAGTTCCAGGTCGAACGGCGCCTCGAAATCCACCAGTTCCCGGGCCAGTTTCCCGGCGCTTTCCAGGTCGCCGCGATTCAGGCAGTCTGCCCCCTCCCGCAGCTTGGATAATTTGACGAACCATTCCGAGGTCCGTCCGGCCGTCTGCCGGGCCGACTCGATCACCCGCCGCGCCGCCTGCGGCTCGTTCTGGACGACCAGGACCCTGGCCATGATCCACGAAGCCAGCATTTTCGTATCCGCCTGCCCCCAGGTCTCGCTGATGGCCAGCCCCCGCTTTGCATGCTGGAAAGCCTGCTCCAACTCGTATTTCTGGTAGAGGTTGTATGCCTGGCAGGCATACACGCTTGCCACCGCCGGCAGGTCATGCCCGTGTTTGCGGCGGTATGCCTCCGCCTGTTCCAGTGCCAGTTCACACACCTCGAACGACTTCTGCAGTTGCCCCCGGTTGCGGTAAGCATAAGCCAGGCCGCTGCTCGCCAGCATCACGATGCCTGCCTGCCCGGCCGCGTTGCCCAGTTCCACCGCCTGCTGCCCGGCCTGGATGGCATCCCCGTATGCATCCAGTTCCGAGAGTGCATTGGTCAGCGTGGTCAGGTTGAGCGCCTGGACAGCCGCCTCGGCCGTGGACAGGTGCTCCGCCGCCTTCCGGGCCAGTTCGGCAGCCTTGCGGTGATGCCCGCCGATAAACTGGATGTAGGCCTGGATCGCCCGCAGGTTCCCCTCCAGCTCATTCCTCTCCCCTGCGTCCCTTCCCGCCGGCAGGGCCTTCTCGATCTCCCGCAGGATGTGCCCCGCCCGCCCCACTTCGCCGGAGAACGCCAGCACCCAGGCATGAGCCGCGTTCAACCAGGGGTTCTCCACCGCTTTTTTGCCCGCGAACAGGGCATCCAGGTGATACAGGACAGTCTTGAGCTCGGTCTGCTCGACCAGCAGGAGCACATTGGCCGCGATCATGTGCGCCGCCCGCTCCACATCCCCTGCCGCCAGGGCATGCGTCACCGCATCCGGGATCATGTTGTTTCTTTCGTACCAGTCGCTGGCCCGGCGGTGCAATTCCGGGGCCTGCCCCGCCAGGGATTGCTGCAGCACCGACCGCAGCAGTTCGGCAAACAGGTGATGGTAGCGGAACCACACCCGCTCATCATCCAGCGGCACCAGGAAAAGGTTGGCCCGTTCCAGGTAGGCCAGTGTTTCCTGCGCGCTGCCCGCGCCGGGCTGCCCCTCCCCGGTCAGCGCCTCGCACAGGGCCGGGGTAAAGGCCTCGACGATGGAGGTCCTCACCAGGAACTGCCTCACCTCCGCGCTCTGCCGCGCCAGCACCTGCTCCATCAGGTAATCGAAGATATACCGGTGGCTGCCGTTCAGCGCGTTGACGAATGCCGCCGGGTCAGCGCTTTTCTGCATGGACAGCACGGCCATCTTCAGCCCCGCAATCCACCCCTCGGTCTTGCGCGCGATGATGGCGACCTCCTTTTCGCTCAGCAGGAGGCCCTGCACCTGGTGCAGGTATTCATACACCTCTTCGCGGCTGAACCGCAGGTCATCCGGGCCGATTTCGAACAGTTCGCCAGAGACGCGCAGTTTACTCGTCTCGAAAGGAGGTCCGCAGCGTGTCGAGAGCAGGATATGCAGGCATGGCGGGCCGTGGGTGACCAGGTGCAGCACGAGTTCGTGCACCTCTTTGTTCTCGATGGCGTGATAGTCATCGAATATCAATACGGTTTCGTTTTGCAGTCTCGAGAGATCGCTGCTGAGGGCATTCCGCAGGGAGCGTTGATCCGTCTCCCTGTTGAGCGGCAGGAAGGCAGTCGTCGCCCTGAGCAGCATCCCCGTATCCTCCAGGGAAGTGATCAGGGCTTCCACGAAACGCGCCGCATCGTTATCTTCGAGGCTCAAGGACATCCAGCAGGGCTGGATTCTGGCGGCAGGTCCCCCCTCCGGCCGGGCCTTGAATGCATCTGCCATCTCCCGCATCCAGGCGCTTACCAGGGTCGTTTTGCCAAAACCGGCCGGCGCCGACAGGACCGTCAGCTTATACTTGAGGCTTTGGCGCAATTTCGCCATCAACGCCGGGCGCAGGATATAGTCCTCGGGCAGGGGCGATACGAAGAACTTCGTCGTAATGAGCCGCATGGGAATATTATAACCAGATTGAATCTCTCCACTCAGGGCAATTGCCAAAATCTCACCAAGTTTGGGTGATGTCAACTCACCCAGCCCAAGCCTACAATGTCGTTGACGGGAATGGCAGAGCTGTGCTCTCTCCTTGGAAGTTGGAAGGATCGTTTTCGAGGAACGGTCCTTCCGGATTCTCATCCGACCCTTCGGGAGATGTCCTGTTTAGGCTTCTTCCGCCCGTCTGTCGCTCCCCCGCCCGGGTTTCATCGCTATGTGGAAAGGTGGTGATTTCGCCAGCCCTCAACAATTCCCGACCGGTCAAAATTTGGTTATTTCGAAAGAGGAGAAAAGAAATGTCACGCAAGACTCTTACAACTTTGCTCGGTCTGCTGATCATCATCAGCACACTGCTCGCGGCATGCGGGCCTGTGGAGACCGAAAACCCGGAGACCGTGCCCAGCCAGGCCGCCTCTGCCGCCGAAACACAGGCGCCTCAGGCCACCGAACCTCCGGCCCCCGCCACCACCCGCCAGGGTGCCTGGGTGGATGAGGTCGTCTTTACGTCCATTGACGAAGCCCCCGCCGCAATGGCGCAGTTGCAGGCCGATGCCCTGGATGTCTACGGCTACATGGTCGAAGATGCCGATCTTTATGCCACCAACAAATCCGATCCCAACCTGGCCTATACCATGTCCTATGGTTCCTATGACAGCATCATGTTCAATGATAACTATGGTGAATCTGTCTGCAGCGACGGCCGGCTGAACCCCTTTGCCAGCCAGAAGATCCGCGAGGCCACCAACTGGCTGGTCGACCGCGACTACATCGTCCAGGAGGCGCTCGGCGGCATGGGCGTGCCCAAGTACACCGTCATGATCCAGGCCTTCCCCGATTATGCCCTCTACGCGGATATCATTCGCCCGCTCGAGAACAAGTACGCCTTCAACATGGAAAAGGCGGAGCAGATCATCACGGCCGAGATGGAAGCCCTGGGCGCAGCCAAAGTGGACGGCAAGTGGAACTACAATGGCGAGCCGGTTGTCCTCATCGGCCTGATCCGCTCGGAAGACGAGCGCCTGCCGATCGGTAACTATTTTTCCAACCAGCTCGAAGCCATCGGCTTCACCGTGGATCGCCAGATCCGCACCCGCACCGAACTGGCCCCCATCTGGCAGCAGAGCGACCCGCGCGAGTGCCAGTGGCACTGGTACACCGGCGGTAACTACTACCCCAGCCTGGTGCGCAATGCCACCAACTTCCCGGCCGAACACTACACCTCCCTCGTGGCTTCCACCACCTTCGACGAGGCCATGAACCCCATCCCGGAACTCGAGGACGTGTGCGTGCGGCTCTACAACAACCAGTATTCGACCATGGAGGAACGCCGCCAGTTGATGGCGAAGGCGCTGGAACTGGGGATCGAGAACTCCTCCTATATGTTCCTGGTGGGTGTCAATTCCTTCTACCCCCAGAAAGCGGACCTGGCCATCGCCTCTGACCTGGGCGGCGGCATCCCCGGCTCGCAGTTCTGGCCCTACACCGTCCGCTGGAAGGATCAGGAAGGCGGCTCGGTACGCATGGCCTCCTCCGGCATCCTCACCGGCCCCTGGAACGCCGTCAACGGCCAAAACTGGGCCCAGGAACTGTATATCGTCCGCGCCACCATGGATTCGGCGGCATTGAGCGACCCCTACACCGGCCTCTACCGCAACCAGCGCATCGAGCGCGCCGAAGTGGTCGCCAAGGAAGGCACGCCCATCCAGAAGACCCTGGACTGGGTCGACCTGAAATTCGAGCCTGAGATCCAGGTCCCTGCCGATGCCTGGGCCGACTGGGATGCCGCGAACCAGAAGTTCATCACGGTTGGCGAGAAGTTCCCCGAAGGGACCACGGCTGTCACCAAGGTCACCGTCCACTACCCGGAAAGCCTATGGGACATCAAATGGCATGACGGCAGCAGCCTGTCGGTTGCCGACTTTGTCTATATGATGATCATGGCCTTCGAACAGGGAAAATCCGAAAGCGCCATCTTCGATGAGGCCCAGCAGTCCAATACCGAAGCCTTCCTGACCCACTTCAAGGGTGTCAAGATCGTCTCCACCGACCCGTTGGTCATCGAAACCTACGACGACCGCGCCGACCTGGATGCGGAAAACCTGGTCGGGGGCTACTATACCGAAAACTGGTTCCCCGCCGACATGAACACCACCATGAAAGGCCCCCTCTCCTGGCATGCCTACACACTCGGTTACCTGGCCGAGGCGAACCGGGAACTGGCTTTCTCGTCTGACAAGTCCACTGCCTTGAACGTCAACTGGACGAACTACATCGACGGCCCCAGCCTGGAAATCCTCAAGAAATACCTGGATCAGGCCGCGGCAGAAACCTATATCCCCTTTGCCCCGACCATGAGCCAGTACATTACCCCCGACGAAGCCGCAGCCCGCTACGCCAACCTGGCAGCCTGGTATGGCAAGTATGGCAACTTCTGGGTGGGTACCGGCCCGTTCTACCTCGAACAGGTCAACTCGGTCGAGGGCTCGGTGGTCATCAAGCGCAACCCCGACTTCCCCGACCTGGCCGACAAATGGTCCCGGCTTGGTGAACCGCGCGTCGCTGTGGTGGATGTCAGCGGCCCGCCGGAGGTCGAGCAGGGCAGCGAAGCGGTCTTCGATGTCTTCGTGAGCGACAAAGACCAACCCTACCCCCAGGCCGACATCTACAAGGCCGTTTACATGGTCTACGATGGCACCGGTAACATGATCGCCCAGGGCGACGCAGCCTTCGTGGCCGAGGGTCAGTATCAGGTGACCCTGCCTGCGGATATGACCGGCACCCTGCCGACCGGTTCGACGAAGATCGAATTGGTGGTCGTGCCGAATGTGGTCAGCATCCCCACCTTTGCACCCTTCCAATTCATCGTTTCGGCCCCGTAACCGGCGCCGAAGCAAACAGCACGCAAAGACAGGGATGCCAGCATCCCTGTCTTTATGTTTCCCCGCCCGTTGGCCCGCGTGAACCGTACCTTCCACGCCTCCGCCAGCCCCCGTCCCAAAGGGCTCGCCGTTCAGCCTGGATCCCGCGCTCAACCCTCCGGGACGCTCCCCCTGCACCCCCATCCCCGTGGCCGCATGCGGGCGCACACTGCCATACTCCTACTCCCGCGCAATCCACCCCGGTTTGCCCCGTCGCGATTGTGGCTCTCAGTGAATTGTCCGCACTACTACAATTATTGTGATGGTCAAAGCATTATCTTACCACCCATCTTCTTCCCGGGAGTGGTTTGCTCCAATGGTCTCACTGCCTATCCACCGATTTTACCCGCTTTCCCGCCTGCACAAAAACAAATATAAAGAACAACCGGCCCTGCAGACGAATGTCCCTGGGGCCGGGTGGATTGGGGTGGGAACCGGTTGTGAGTAAGGGAGATCACTCGTCCGGCGGAGGGACAAGCGGTTCGATTTGTTCGATCAGTGCAGGCAGGTTATTGGTAATCGTATCCCAAACTGTCGCCTGGTTGACACGAAAATATTCATGGATCAGCCGGTTGCGCTGGCCAATCATTTCGAACCAGGGGATTTCCGGATGCGATTCCTTGAAGTCATCCGAAATCCGGGCTGCCGCCTCGCCAATGATTTCCAGCGGAAACATGACAGCATTCTGCACCAGTTCGTTATCCTGGAAGTCATCCCGGCCGATCCCCTCGATGAACTTCAAGGCTTTGCGGGCAGCAATCAGGATATCCAACAGGTAGGCTTCATCCCGCCGCATAGATCACCTTGGCGCTCTGCAAAATGGATTTGCGCCGGATGTAGTTTTCGCTCTGTTCCACGGCCTGACGTTCGATCAGGTCCACCCTGCGGTTGAAGATAGCCTGCAACTCCCGCTGCATGGCAACCAGGTCAAAGAGCGTCCAACGCACCTCCGGAGCAAAAGTGACCAGCAGGTCGATATCGCTGTCTGGGCGGAAATCGGAGCGCAGGGCCGAGCCGAACAACGCCATCTCCCGAATGCGCCAGCGCTGGCAGAAACCCGCCAGTTTGCGGGTGGGGAGACGGGGGTGCTGCGTGTGGGTGTGTGCTCTCGTCACCATGTCATAATTATACAATATACTGCCCTCTCAGGGCGAATTGCGCCGCCCCCCAACCGGTACAGTCTCCGTCAAAAAAACGCCCTGCAGAGTGGGAGCAAACCTTTTTGTCTTTTATTCATAGGCTTTATCTCCTTTCACACCGTTACGTGAGTGCGTAGAATTCCACCTTGTGTCAGACCCAATTAGCCGGCGCATACCTTCTGCATCGGCTGGGGAACCGTGTACTTGCGCATACCACTGCGTGGCACACGTCGCAATTCTTGTCGAACCGGCAAAGTAATATTTCGTGATCGTCTCATTCGTCACGCCGGGACTGGCTACTTCATAGTGCCCGCCCACCCTTCGACAAGCTCAGGGCAGGCTCCGAGCGGCTGTGAGTTCCGTTGCAGGGCAGAGACGTGCTAAACAGCACCCTCTGTCTTTTTACGTCTCTGCCCTGCAATGGACCCAAAGCGATAAACTCGCTCTTTGACATATTAGTAACTGTATATGTTTTTACGGCTTTAAATTAATGTTCATTTTTTCATCGATTGAACTGATAATTGAAGTTATTTGCTCTATTGTTATTGCAGACGTTTCTTTTAGCTCTCTGGTTATGGAAAAAAATACCAGAAATTCATCATATTGGGCTAAATAGCTACAGAACTTCCCGGAAATCTGGTTGTCAGACGTTCCAAAATCCTCCGCACAAGCAAAGCGTGACTGTTTGGCTAAAGAACTAGAAAATTCAAAACCATCCGGGCTTTCCCAGGGTGTAGAAAAGTGTACGCTATCATTATTGAAATAGTAACTTTCAAGGCGTTTATAGTGCCATGCAGCACTTACATTATCTGAATAGCGAAAAACCTTTTCTCTGCCCCTAATATTGTATGGCGTATTTTCATACTGAAAAGTGATATATGCGCCACTATTTTGCCCTTCTGGTTCAACGGAACTGTCAGTATCTATCAATATCCAATTAGCAGGCATTACGCTTTGGTCAATCAGCAGATCAGTATCCTTGAAATTTCTTGGCGATGATGAACAGCTACAAATAAATAGACTAATAAGAATAATCAAGAAATAGTTTTTTACAAAATTCTGAGACATGTTGTTATCCTTATTATGCTACTTCGATATGGCAAAACGCGTCCCAAATTTCTGGTGACGGGGTGAAATAAAAGGAACTTTTTCAAAGGCTTCAGCCAACATTTCCGGGGTTAGTTCTTCATCATGATAGTGATCATATAGCCAAATTCCTACTCTTACCATGTAATTATCCAATGGATCATCATAATAGATAGGATAATAATCTGGGGAAGACCTTCCAGCAAACTGTTGAGCTAGACCAGCTCCGTATTGAAGTTCCCAAGCAGAAAAACCAGCTGCCCGTCCAACATATCCGTAGTGGATATTTGCCAAGACGTCAAAACGATACTTGGTGTCCACAAGAATGATTTTATCTATTCCCCACTTATTCAATTCCACCTTAAAATCCCAAGGGGCATCTGCTTTTACTGAGTTGTACCAAGCTGTATAGGCATTTAGCTTATCGCCATATGAATTAGCATTTGCGATTGCAGTAGCAGTAGGTCCAGAAGCATTTTCTTGCATTGCATTCAATAACCAGTTTGTAAGATCTGGTGCGTTTTTCTTGTTTTCGCTCAATATGACAGAAAGACTGGTATCTCGTTCAGGTAATGGAATATCGTGATGATCGTGATGATGCGGTGGTCTGGGTTTATGCCCATCATCATCAACATATCTGAGAGGCGAATTATTCGCGTATGCGTAACGGTCGAGGCCTTGCATTCCGCCCGGCACAACTGAATCCGCCTGAATCATGCGTCCCAGCGCGCCGTCGTACCAGCGAGCGTTGTAGAACATCAACCCAAAGCCCGCCTCATCATCCAATCCGGTGGCCTGGTCGCTGACGTAGCTATATTGCCCCGTGTACGTGTAGCGGGTC
>CAYLXB010000002.1:0-123396 GCA_964387495.1 uncultured Anaerolineaceae bacterium | reverse complement strand
GCACGAGAAGACCTTCCGAGGCGCCTGCTCACGCGCCGGGTTGAACCCCTACCTGAGTGAATTGGTTTCTATTCGTGAACAGGTTTCCTGGGTGCACACTGATAAAGAGGCTGCGACCGATAAGGCCAAGGCCATTCTGGCCGGTGGCACCCGCCGTGTTGTTCATCATGAGCCGCTTGAGCCTCTGCAAGTCCCGATCCATCCTGCTACTCTGGTTGTTGGCGGCGGTGTTGCTGGAATCCAGGCCGCGCTGGAAATTGCTGATGCGGGTTATCCGGTCTACCTGGTGGAGCGCGAGCCAACTATCGGCGGGCACATGGCCCAGTTCGACAAGACCTTCCCCACCCTGGACTGCTCGGCCTGCATCCTGACCCCCAAGATGGTGGATGCCGGTAATCATCCCAACATTACTCTGCTCACCTACTCCGAGGTGGAGAAGGTGGATGGTTATGTCGGTAACTTTGCAGTCACCATCCGAAAACGCGCCCGCTCGGTCAACGAAGCGGACTGCACCGGCTGCGGCGTGTGCTGGGAGAAATGCCCCAAAAAGGTTATCGATGATAAATTTGAGGCCGGCCTGGGTTATCGTAAAGCGGTTTACGTTCCCTTCCCGCAGGCGGTTCCGAAGTATCCGGTCATCGACCGCGAAAACTGCACATACTACCAGAAAGGCACCTGCAAGGCCTGCGAGAAGTTCTGCCCCACCGGCGCGATCAACTTTGCCCAAGAAGATACTGTCATGACTGTTGAGGTCGGCAACATCATCCTGGCCACTGGCTGGCAATTGTTCGACGCTCGCAAGATCCCCAACTACGGCTATGGGCGCCTGGCGAATGTTTTCTCCAGCCTGGAGTTCGAGCGACTCTCAAACGCAGCCGGGCCAACAGGCGGCAATATTGTCCTGCGTGACGGCAAAACTGTGCCGAAGAGCGTGGTCATCGTCCACTGCGTGGGCAGCCGCGATAAGAACTACAACAACTACTGCTCGGCCATCTGCTGTATGCAGAGCCTGAAGTTTGCCCACTTGGTCGAGGAAAAGACCGGTGCCACGGTGTACAACTTTTACATTGATATACGCACACCGGGTAAAGGCTATGATGAGTTCTACCAGCGCATCATCCACGAAGGCGTCAACATGGTGCGCGGCAAAGTGGCTGAGATCACCGACGCCGCCCGCGAACCTGGCGAAGAAGGCAAGTTGATTGTCCAAGTGGAAGATACCCTGGTTGGCAAGCAGCGCCGCATCCCGGTGGATATGGTCATTCTCTCGGGTGGCCTGGAGCCGCAGCCCGATGCCAAGGAAGTTGCCAAGAAATTCGGTATTTCCTGCTCGGCGGATGGTTTCTACATTGAACGGCATCCCAAGCTTGACCCTGTGGCGACCATGACTGACGGTATTTACCTGGCCGGCTGTGTCCAAGGACCAAAAGATATCCCTGCCAGTGTGGCGCAAGGCGCAGCTGCGGCGGCACGTATCCTTGGCAAGATCCGACAGGAAAAGATCGCCTTGGAACCGGTGCGCGCGACTGTGATGGAAGAACAGTGCTCCGGTTGCCGGATTTGTAATAACCTGTGCCCGTTCAACGCGATCCTCTTCCATGAAGATAAGATGGTCAGCGAAGTCAACCCGGCATTGTGCCAGGGTTGTGGCACCTGTGTGGCTGCCTGCCCTGCGGGCGCCATCAGTGGCACCGGTTTCTCGAATGAGCAGATCCTCTCGCAGATCGAGGGTTTGTTGCTGGTCAATCTTTCGAAGGAGGCAGCCGCTTCATAAAGGGCTGAAAAACGACTATGAGCGAAGAAACGAAACCCTTTGAGCCCACGATTGTCGGCTTCACCTGCAACTGGTGTAGTTACCGCGCTGCCGATATGGCGGGCACGGCACGCATGAAATATTTACCCAATGTGCGCCTGATCCGTTTGATGTGCTCCGGCCGCCTCGATCCGACCTTTGTCTTCAAGGCTTTTGCCAATGGGGCAGATGCTGTGCTTGTTTCCGGCTGTCACCCCGGCGATTGCCATTACATAAACCAGAATTATAAAATGCTGCGTCGCTACCACTTGATGCAGCGCGTCCTTGGGCAGATGGGCATCGAGCCGGAGCGTCTGAAACTCCTGTGGGCCAGTGCCGCAGAAGGCGCCATTTTTGCCGATGAAATCAACAAATTTGTTGAGCAGGTACGGGAACTTGGGCCTCTGAACTGGAACAAAGGAAGCGTTGCTGCCTTTGAAACCCCTGTCGAGGAGGAGGTGAAAGCATGAGCAAACCCAAATTTGCAATGTATTGGGCGGCTTCATGCGGTGGTTGTGAAATCGCCGTATTGAATATCCATGAGAAGATCCTGGATGTGGATGCCAACTTTGAGGTGGTTTTCTGGCCGGTTGCCATGGATGCCAAGTATAAGGATGTGGATGCGATGGAGGATGGTTCCATCCTGTTGACTCTCTTCAATGGTGGTATCCGCAACGACGAGAACGAACACATTGCCAAACTGCTGCGCAAAAAATCCAAGATACTGGTTGCCTTTGGCTCCTGTGCCTGCGAAGGCTGCATTCCCGGCCTGGCCAACTTCTCCTCTATCAAGGAGCTTGTAGATACGGCTTTCAGCACTCTTTCAACAGACAATCCCGGCAACCTGCGCCCGCAGCCTACCTACGATATGCCAGAAGGTACGCTGCATATTCCCACCCTCTACCCGGTTCTCAGAACTCTGGATCAGGTCGTGGATGTGGATTATTACATGCCCGGTTGCCCGCCCGAATCTCACCAGATTGCTGCGGTGATCGACCTGGTCATCCAGGTCTTGCAGGGTAAGGCCCAACTGCCCCCCAAGGGCGCGACGATTGGTGCAGGCAATTCCACCGTCTGTGATGAATGCCAGCGCAAGCGCAATGTGAAAACAATCAAGGAGTTTGGCCGCATCCAACTCACCCATGCTGACCCTGAAATCTGCTTGCTTGAGCAGGGTATTCCCTGTAATGGCCCGGCCACCCGCAGCGGCTGCAATGCCCGCTGTCCCTCCGTGGGGGCGCAGTGTATCGGTTGTTACGGTCCGGCTGAGGGTGTGGTGGACTACGGCGCTCGCCTGGTGGCAGCCTTTGGGTCGGTGATCGATTCGGATGACCCGCAGGAGATCGACCGTATTCTGGATGGCTTGGTTGACCCGGCCGGACAGTTCTACCGCTTCAATCTGGCGGGTTCGCTGTTGCGTGCGGCCAAACCAGCCTGGAAGTCGGGCGACTAATTCTGGAGGTAGAGAGATGACACAACGAATCACGATTGACCCGATCACCCGTCTGGAAGGCCATGGCAAAATTGAGATCTTCCTGAATGATCAGGGCGATGTCGCCAATACCTACTTCCAGATTCCTGAGCTGCGCGGCTTCGAACGTTTTGTTGTCGGCCGCCCGGTGGAAGAAATGGCTTTGTTGACCAACCGCATTTGTGGTGTCTGCCCTGAAGCGCACCACATGGCGGCAGCCAAAGCGGCTGATGCTGTTTATCATGTGGAAGTGCCGCGGACTGGCAAGATGCTGCGCGAATTGCTCTACAGCGCCTTCTATGCAACTGACCATACCACCCACTTCTATGCGCTGGCCGGGCCGGATTTCATTGTTGGCCCGGATGCTCCGGTTGCCGAACGCAATATCCTGGGTGTAATCCATAAGGTCGGGCTGGAAATCGGCGGCAAGGTCATCCAGATGCGTAAGTATGGGCATACTGTGGTTGAGATGATTGGCGGGCGCAAGGTTCATCCCTGCACATCCATCCCTGGCGGTCTGACCAAGGGCATCACCGAGGAGCAGCGCAAGGAAATTGAAGAAATGGGCCGCTGGGCGATCGAGTTTGCCCAATTCAGCCTGAAGGCTTTCAACGATATCGTTCTGAGCAACAAAACCTACCTTGACCTGATTGTTGGTGATGTTTACACCCATAGAACCTATTACATGGGTATGATGGATGAGAACAACAAAGTCAACTTCTATGATGGCAAGGTGCGCGTTGTTGATCCGGATGGCAAGGAATTCATCAAGTACGCTCCCAACGAATATACTCAGCACATTGCTGAGCATGTTGAGCCCTGGACCTATCTGAAGTTCCCCTACCTCAAGAATGTCGGTTGGAAGGGCTTTGTGGACGGGAAAGACTCTGGCGTTTATATGGCCACGCCGCTGTCGCGTCTGAACGCATCTGATGGCATGGCGACCCCGCGCGCTCAGGAAGAGTATGACAAGATGTACAAAACCCTGGGCGGCAAGCCTGTGCACCAGCGTCTGGCGATCCACTGGGCACGCCTGATCGAACTGCTTTATGCTGCCGAGCGCTGGGTTGAATTGGTTACGGATCCGGAGATCACTTCGCCAAATTATCATGCTATTCCAACTGCAACCCCAACCGAGGGTGTTGGCATTGTCGAGGCGCCGCGTGGAACTTTGACGCATCACTATTGGACCGATGAGCGCGGTGTGGTTACGAAGGCAAATCTCATTGTCGGCACCACAAACAACTATGCCCCAATCCAGATGTCAACTACCAAGGCCGCCCAAAACCTGATCAAAGGCGGCAAGGTGAACGAGGGTTTGCTGAATATGGTCGAAATGGCTTTTCGTGCCTACGACCCTTGCTTTGGCTGCGCCACACATTCCCTGCCTGGGCAGATGCCACTGGAAGTTACCATCCATGATGCGAAGGGCGAAGTGGTGGATGTGTTGAAGCAGTATGTTGATTAAGAGCCTGTCTCTACTTGAGTTGAAAAGAAGATAAAGTCTTGTTTTCTTTGCATAGTACGGAGTAGCCCAGATGCTCAAAAAGTATATTGTACGCTTAAGTGAAGAAGAGCGGGCCGCGCTGGAGGAACTGGTTTCCAGTGGATGTGCCCGGGCACAAAAAATCAGGCACGCAAAAATTTTGCTGCAGGCTGATGCCAGTGGCCCCAACTGGACGGATTCGCAAATTAAGCAAACATTGGAAACAAGCCAGTCAACCATTGAACGCGTACGTGAAGCGTTTGCTTGCTCCGGAATAGAAGCTTCGCTCAACCGCAAGCCCTTAGCCCGCAAAGATCCGGACAAGAGTCTTGCAAGAAAATTGGATCGAACGAAAGAGGAGCGGCTGCTCGCTTTGGCAGATAGCCCGGCACCCCATGGGCACAAGCGTTGGTCACTGCGCTTGCTCGCGAATAAGATGGTTGAAATGGAACACATCGATGGCCTGTCCTATGAAACCGTTCGCCGGGCGCTCAAGAGAAATGATGTTAATTCCCGCTGGCGGGGAAAACGGGCCTTCCGTTAACTGCTCAGTTTGCTCCTGTGGATTGCTTCAGAAAAGCCTTGGGTAGACCTTAAACGAAGGTAAGCCGATGGAAACATAAGAAGCCATCCCCATCAACTCGGGGATAACAGGACAATCTATATCGGAAATACAGTATAATTACCGATACAAGCATTAGAATCAAGGATGGATGGCGATGGTTATCCATCCTTGATTGTTCATGGAGAAAGAATGACCTCTGAAAAGAGATGGAATGACCTCTGAAAAAATACTTGTTGTAGGTCTTGGCAATCCAATTTTGGGCGATGACGGTGTTGGCTGGGCGGTGGCCCAGGAAGTAGAAGCACGCCTTGGAACTTCTGCCGCATTGGAAACATGTGCAGCTCGAAGTATTGAAGTGGACTGCCTGGCTTTGGGTGGATTGAGCCTGATGGAGCGCATGGTTGGCTACCAGCGTGTTATCCTGATCGATTCGCTCAATACTGGCCAACATCCACAGGGTTCGGTGGTCACCTTCACACTGGAAGATCTGCCCGATTTGACATATGGTCATACGGCGGCAGCACATGATATGTCCTTGAAAACCGCGCTGGATATGGGAAGAAAACTGGGCGCCACCCTGCCCGCTGATAAAGATGTGCATGTAGTGGCGATCGAGGCTGAACACGTGTATGATTTCAAAGAGGAACTGTCACCCGTCATCGCAGCTTCCAGGCCGGCCGCTGTCCAGCAGGTTCTTGACTTACTTTGCAGCTGAGATGTGCCTTTTTGTCGGTTCACGCCAACAGATTTTCTGTAGAGCATTTTGACTGGAAATGCACGAACTTGCCATCACTCAGAGCATCCTGGATATCTCTCTTCGCTATGCACAGCAAGCCAACGCAAAGCGGATTATAGGAATATACCTTGTAATTGGTAAATTCTCATCAATCGTGGATGACTCTGTTCAGTTTTACTGGGATATGATTGCTAAAGAAACCATTGCCGAGGGTGCCACTTTGTACTTTGAGCGTGTTGCCGCCGAGATGGTCTGCCTCAACTGTGGCTCTGTGTTCGAGCCCACAGATGAAACTTTTTCTTGTCCTCATTGCTTGAGCCCTAAAGTGAAGGTCACCAAGGGCGATGAAATGCGAGTTGATAGTATTGAGATCGAACAGGAACAAATAACATAACAACTGACTTTGCCTAAAAGGATTTACATGCCTCAAAAAATCTCTATTGTTGAGAATATCTTGTCTGCCAATGATCGCCTAGCTCAGCAAAACCGCGCTGTGTTTGACAAGGCCGGTGTATTTGCCATTAATATCATGGCTTCACCTGGTGCTGGTAAGACCACATTTATAATAAAAACCCTGGAAGCCTTACACGGTCGCTTACGTATGGGGGTGATCGAAGGGGATTTGGCGACGTCCATTGACACTGAAAAAGCCGTTGCAGCCGGGCTGCCTGCCGTGCAGATCAATACTGGCGGAGATTGTCATCTTGATGCCGTTATGGTGGCGAATGCGTTCCCGACCCTGCCTCTGCAAGACCTTGATCTCGTCATTGTGGAAAATGTGGGAAACCTGGTCTGTCCGGCAAGTTTTGCACTCGGCACCCACCTGAATGTATTGATTGCATCCATCCCCGAAGGTGATGATAAACCATATAAATATCCCAGCATGTATCGTGGCGTACAAGCCCTGGTCATTAGTAAAATTGATCTGCTGCCTTATGTGCCCTTCAACATGGATTATTTTCGGGAGGGGGTTGAGATTCTAAACCCCGGCTTGATCACCTTCACTGTTTCGGCTAAAACCGGTGAAGGTATGCAGACCTGGGCCGACTGGCTGGTTGAGCAGGTAAAAAGGAAATAGTTTCGGCAACCAGATCATTCTTTGATATTTTGTGTTTATGAAAACCCATCACATTCATATTACCGGTATTGTGCAAGGGGTTGGATTCCGTCCATTTGTCTATGGACTGGCGACGCGTTTGGAATTGCTCGGATGGGTCTGTAATACGTCTGCGGGAGTCGAGCTGGAAATTCAAGGACCTGAGGAAAGCCTTCAGACTTTCACTGTTGCCCTGCAGAGAGAAAAACCACCGCTTGCGCGCATCGATTCGCTTGAAGTGACCGAGATTCCAACAATAAACAACTACAAGATCTTTGAAATTCGCGAATCGGCTGCCATCGCTGGAGCGTTCCAGCCCATCAGTGCTGATGTGGCGATTTGTAGTGATTGCGAACGTGAACTCTTTGACCCGCAGGACCGCCGTTATCTGTATCCCTTTATTAATTGCACAAATTGCGGCCCGCGTTTCACAATCATTAAGGACATTCCATATGACCGCCCTGCCACCACCATGTCTGGCTTTACTCTATGTTCCAGCTGTCATGGTGAATATGTCAACCCCCTCGACCGGCGCTTTCACGCTCAACCGGTGGCCTGCCCGGTGTGTGGGCCGATTATCTGGCTGGAGGTCAGCGGCGAATCGGAGCAGGCAGCAGGCCGTAATGCTTTACTGAAAACCCGCCGTCTCCTGCGTGAAGGGCACATTGTAGCGCTCAAAGGGCTGGGCGGTTTTCATCTGGCCTGTGACGCATCCAATCCTGTTGCGGTTGAGGAGTTGCGTCGTCGCAAAGGGCGTGTGGGGAAACCGTTTGCGCTTATGGCAGCAGATATTGCCACCGTTGATATGATCTGTTACCTCACGGACTCGGAGTTGGAATTGCTATCCGGCAGGGAAAAGCCGATCGTACTCCTGGCGCGCCGCTCCGGGAGTGTTCTGCTGGATTCGATTGCCCCGGGACTGGATACCGTTGGCATGATGCTGCCTTATACACCCTTGCATTTTCTGCTCCTGAACCAAACCGACCCTGTTTTGGCTGTAGAACCGGCCCCCCCATTGTTGGTGATGACAAGCGGAAACTTCAGCGAAGAACCAATTGCCACTGATAATGAAGATGCACTCGAACGGCTTGCCCGGCTGGCCGATGCATTTTTACTGCATGACCGGGATATCCACATTCGTTGTGATGATTCGGTGGTACGGACGTACGGCAATCTTTTGAGCGCAGTTCGCACGGACACACCTGCTTTCCCTGCCTCCACTGTTTATCTTCGTCGTAGCCGCGGTTATGCACCTTACCCTGTTCACTTGCCGTTCGAAACCCGGCCGACGCTGGCCGTTGGCGGTGAATTAAAGAATACATTTTGCCTGACGCGCGATAGATACGCTTTCCTCAGCCACCACATTGGTGATATGGAAAATGCTGAAACGTATGCTTCTTTTGAACAGGGAATTTCCCATTTATCGCGCTTGTTCCGCATCCAGCCGCTGATCCTGGCATGCGATATGCACCCGGGATACTTTACGACTCGCTGGGCACAGTGTTCCCCTTTCAATTTAAAGCCTGTTGCCATTCAACACCATCATGCCCACATTGCAGCCTGCATGGCAGATAATGGGCTTGAAAACCGCAAAGTCATTGGTTTGGCGTTCGATGGCACTGGGTACGGCACAGATGGCACTATCTGGGGCGGCGAGATACTTGTGGCCGATTACGCTGGCTTTGAACGTGCCGCTCATTTGGAATATTTACCCCTACCGGGTGGAGATAGCGCCATCCGCAAACCGTGGAGGCTCGCTGTTGGTTATGCTCACGCACTGGGATTGGATATTGCTGATTTACCCTTCATGCGCATACTCGACTCGCAGGCTGTGAATGTTGTTCGTCTTCAGGTTGAGAAACGCTTGAATACAGTAAACACGTCTTCGATGGGGAGGTTGTTCGATGCGGTGGCTGCACTGGCAGGGGTACGGGCGGAAGTGACCTACGAGGCACAGGCGGCCATCGAATTGGAAACCATGGCCAGAAAATATCTCATGGATGTGGATCCGTATCCATATTCCATACAGGGACATACGATCCTGCTGAAGGAACTGATTTCTGCTGTGATTACCTCCATACGTAGGGATGAGCCAATTGAACGGGTTGGCATGCGTTTTCATAAGACAATCGCTGCTCTGAGCGTGGATGTCGCCATCCGTATCCGTGAGCAGGCTGGCCTTAACGAGGTGGCGCTTTCCGGCGGTGTGTGGCAAAATGAACTCTTGTTTGAGTTGACTGTAGCTGGTTTGGATGCAAATGGCTTTCGTGCATATTCGCATCGCCAGACTCCCACCAATGATGGCGGCATTGCCTTGGGGCAGGCGGTTATTTCGAATCATGTTGTTGCTGGTGAGAAAGCAATGAAAGCATAGCATGGATGTTTATTCGGTTAAAGGCAGGTTGATATGTGTCTTGGTATTCCCGGTAAGATCATAGAGATTTATGAACGCAACAATTTCCAGATGGGAAAAATCGATTTTGGTGGTGTGGTCAAGGAAATTTGCCTTGCCTATGTACCCGAAGCAAAAATTGGCGACTATGCACTCGTCCACGTAGGCTTTGCCATCAGCTTGATGGATGGAGATGAGGCTGTGGAAACGCTAAAATTGATTAAGGATGTAACAGATTTCAGTATAGAGCTGGGCGAAGTTTGAGCAGCACATGAAATATATTGATGAATACCGCGATCCTGTAAAAGTCAAAGTTCTGCTTGGCGAAATCGCAACTACGATCACCCGCCCATGGATTCTGATGGAAATTTGCGGTGGGCAAACCCATGCTTTTCTTCACCACGGGCTGGATCAGATGCTTCCCAGGGAGTTGGAACTCGTTCATGGGCCGGGCTGTCCTGTATGCGTAACGCCGCTGGAACAAATCGACCGTGCTCTTACCATTGCCAGTCACCCGGATGTGATTTTTACATCTTATGGTGATATGCTTCGGGTACCCGGTTCCAGTGAGAGTCTGTTTTCTATTCGCGCCAAGGGCGGTGATGTTCGTGTTGTCTATTCACCGCTCGATGCTGTAGAGTTGGCGGCGAACAATCCCAATCGGCAGGTTGTTTTTTTTGCTATTGGTTTCGAAACAACTGCCCCCCCAAATGCCTTGGCTGTCTTGCAGGCAAAACAGCGGAGCTTGGATAATTTTTCGGTGCTGGTCTCTCATGTGCGAGTTCCCCCGGCAATGCAGGCAATCCTCTCTTCGAAGACCAACCGGGTGCAGGGATTCCTCGCTGCCGGGCATGTCTGCGCGGTCATGGGGTACCACGAATATCCTCCGATTGCAGAAAAATATCATGTCCCGATTGTGGTTACAGGCTTTGAGCCGGTGGACCTGTTACGTGGGGTGCTGGCTGCTATCCAGCAATTGGAAGCAGGCAAAGCGGATGTGGGAAACGCCTACGAGCGTGCCGTTACTTTCGGAGGCAATCAGCCTGCCCAACAAACCATACAATCTGTTTTTATGCCGGTGGACCGTAAATGGCGCGGTATCGGCCTTATTCCAATGAGCGGTTGGGGTTTGCGCCCTGAATTTGCGAGTTTCGATGCAGAAGCACGCTTTGCAGTAGGTGAGATTATTACACAGGAGTCGCCATTGTGTATTGCTGGGGAAATTCTACAGGGTTTGAAAATTCCCCCGCGATGTCCGGCATATGGCAAACAATGCACCCCACAGACGCCGCTTGGTGCTCCCATGGTCTCTGCCGAAGGTGCCTGTTCGGCATATTACCGCTACCATCGCGGTTGACATTTCTTTATCGAACCAGCAACTATGAGATAGTAGAAAAAACATGACCGAAGAACTTGAATTTGAAGGCTATGTCTGCCCCCTCCCCTTCCCGCCGAAAGACGCGGTTGTGCTTGGGCACGGCTCAGGCGGTCGTCTGAGCCATGATCTGATCCAGCGTCTATTCCTGCCGGAACTGGGCCAAGCTGCGCCGCGCGCACTGGACGATTCTGCCATGCTTGATTTGGGTAGCCAGCAGCTTGCCCTGACGACTGATTCCCATGTGGTGACCCCTTTGTTTTTCCGGGGTGGGGATATCGGCCGGTTGGCTGTATGTGGAACCGTCAATGACTTGGCGATGGTGGGTGCAGTCCCGGTTGCCCTGACCAGCGGATTTATTATCGAAGAGGGACTGTCGTTTGATGTGTTGCAACGCGTGGTGAATTCCATGCGTATAGCCGCGGCGGAAGCGGGCGTTTTCATTGCCGCCGGCGATACCAAAGTTGTTCAAAAAGGCGGAGCCGACAAACTTTTTATCAACACAACAGGGGTTGGACGTTTGCCGGATGGCCCGAGGATCTCCGGGGCGAATGCGCGGCCCGGTGATGTGGTCATAGTCTCGGGCACTATTGGCGATCATGGAATCGCGGTCTTCTCTGAACGGGAGGGTTTGGGGTTCGAGACCGACCTGCAATCTGATGTTGCACCTCTTAACCACCTTGTTTGCGAGATGCTGGCAGCAGGCGAGATCCATGTACTGCGTGACCCAACTCGTGGTGGTTTGGGGACTTCATTGGTTGAAATTGCTGAGCAGTCGAATGTGACCATTGAACTCCAGGAATGGACAATTCCTGTCAAGCCGCAGGTACATGCAGCTTGCGAGATGCTTGGCTTCGATCCGCTCTATGTTGCCAATGAGGGTAAGTTGGTTGCCTTTGTTGCTGAGATGAATGCTGAAAAGATACTGGCTGCCATGCGCACCAACAACTACGGTGTTGATGCAGCAGTCATCGGTGTGGTGACTGATTCCGGCAATCCGCAAGTCCGCCTGAAGACCTCCATTGGCGGTACCCGGCTGGTGAATATGCTCCCCGGAGAAATGCTGCCGCGGATTTGCTAGCCCGCGAATAAGAGTGTAACAAGACCATAACCGGGTTGTTTGGTTTTTTAGATAGTGGGCGTTTTGAACGCCTAACAAAATTCTAAATCGATAATGAGCGACTTTGTGCTAGACTTACTTGGCTTAGTTGCTTAAATATATCACATGGAAAAAGTAGAATCTATTCAGTCTTTCGAAGAAATTAAGCAGTTGGCCGATGCCCGCCGGTTGGAAATATTGCGCTTATTGATGTCAGCGCCAGCTACCTTGACCCAGCTCGGCGCAGCGCTCGGCAAGCATCCTGCCTGGGTGATGCACCATATTCGCGCGCTTCAAGAAGTTGGTTTGGTGGAAATTTCTGAAATCCGCACCAATGGCATTGTGGTTGAAAAGTACTACAAGGCCAAGGGGGGGGCTTTCCTTTTGCAGGAGATCATACTTCCTAAAAGTGAAAGGCCCGTTGTGGTTATCTCCGGCAGCCATGATCTTGCGTTGGAGGTGCTGGCAGAGCGCCAACAAAAACATCTAAAAATTATGACGTTACCAGTCGGCTCTCTGGATGGATTGGTGAATTTACGCCAGGGATTGTGCCAGATCACAGGTGCCCATCTGCTCGATGAATCAGGCGAATACAATACTTCCTTTGTGCGTCATTTTTTCCCGGACCGTACCGTAGAGCTTTTCACTCTTGCGCATCGTACGCAGGGCATGATCGTTCCGTCGAACAACCCGAAAGGAATTTACTCGCTGGCCGATTTAGCTCGCGAGGACATTACATTTATAAACTGGGACCTTGGGTCTGGTATCCGGTTGTGGCTCGATCGGGAACTCCATAGGCTTGGGATTTCCCCGGATCAGATACGAGGATATGAGTATTCTGTACGTACTCATAATGATGCTGCGCGTGCAGTCCAGAGTGGGGTGGTTGATGTCAGCCTGGGAATCCAGGCTGCGGCTCATGTTTATGATCTGGGTTTCATCCCGCTCTTCGACGATCGTTACGATCTGATCCTGCCCACTGAAAAAGAAGGCTTGCTTGCCCCCTTGCTTGATGATCTGCAGTCCTCATCTTTTCATCACAATATCGAGTCTCTGACCGGCTACTACACTGCTAACAGTGGAAAACAAGTCCTTGCTTGATGTTTTCCCAAACTCCGGCAGTAATGGGAATTGAGAGGCACGCTGTGTCTTCAGAATAATGATGAGTGGCTAATGCATTAGCGGGAGTGGATATCAGCGGCAAGCCCATAAACTTTTTGAACGCGAGCGCGGTAATCATCATAACATTCATCGAAGCGTTGTTTGGATGCTTCACGGCCAATGAAGTAACTGCTGGTCAGTACAATGGGCGGCTTTCCGAGCGCAGTTAATTTTTCAGCCACACGGCATTTCAGGGCATTGGTGACTGCCGCTGCCCCGATAGTAGAGCCCGGCCCAACGGGTTCGATCAGTCCCGGGATGTGCACCAGGGCATCTCCGCCGGGTGTGCAATTATCGATAACCACATTGGCAATATCGGGCAGTTTTTTGCCGCTGCTATGCAGGGCGGTGGAGGCAGTGCAGTGTTCGACGGAAATAATTGCGATCACCGGCAATTCCTGGCGTTTTGCTTCCAGGGCTACATCGATAATGACTTCATTGATGCCGCTGTTTGAAAAAATGATAAAACAATCAGGGGCGCTAAATACAAAATTGCGCAGGATGACTTTTCCAAATCCCTCGATGTGTTCCAGGAACATGGCCTGCCGTTGGCCGTTTGAACCGACTACCAGATTGTGATATGTGAGCGATAACTCGACGATGGGGTGGAAACCGGGGAAACTTCCATGCCGGGGGAACATTTCCTCGACGAAGATGCGGGAATGACCGGAGCCGAACATATGCACCAGTCCATTGCCAGCAATTGCTTTTGTGCACAGTTCCGCTGCCCGTTCGATGGCATGGAGCTGGGTGGCGGCAATCCGATCGATAATGTTCTGGGCTTGGGTCAGGTAATCCAGAGCGGAATTGGTCATGCAGTTTCACTCCTTGGCGATGAAAGGGCTCGATCCCCCTCGCGTTATTGTAAAGGCTGTTTAGTCACAACGGGTATGTGTGGTTCTGTATTCATACCGGTCGGCACGATAATAGCTGGATGAATATTCGATCAGTTCGCCGTTGTCGAGATAGGTGGTTGTACCTACGAAAAGCAAGGGGGTGCCTTCCTGTACCTTGAGCAATTCGGCGCGATATTCGTCGGACGCTACTGCGCGCACAACATGGTCGATACGGTTGATTGTAAGGTGGTAATATGTCGCCAGGGTTTCATAGAGGGATTGTGTGGCGAAATCATGCTGTTCAATGCCGGGGCAGCGCTCGCTCAAGATCGTACTGACCTGGTGGCAGATTGGTTCAGAGTCACCAAGGCGCAAGCGTTCCAGCCTCAAGCAGGATTTGTCCAGGTATGCCTGCAGGGGAGGTACATCCGCACCAACCGCACCGGGTTGCATCGAGAGGAGTTGCGAACGTGGAATCCGTCCCATTTCCCGCATCTGCTGGCTGAAGCTGCGATCCAGAAAGAACTGGATGTGGCTGGGCTGCTCACGGACGAATGTACCTCGCCCCGCAAAGCGCTCGACCAGGTCTTCATCCACGAGGCGCGCGATGGCCTGCCTCACTGTCTGGCGGCCTACGCTGTAAGCCTGACAGATCTCCATCTCCGGAGGCAATATTCCACCGGGCAGGATGATGCCGTGTTGGATCATCTGCCTCAGGTCAAGATATACCTGGTAGTAAAGTGGAATTGGACTGTGCGGGTCTACCTGTGTATAGGGGAGGGCACATTGCTCTTCAGCGGTCATTCAGGCTCCGTGAGTTGAATAGGGTACTTGCCATATTGACGGGCAATTTCAAAGAGTGCGATCACGTTTTCCGGGGGGACATCGGCCTGTAAATGGTTGGATGGGGCAAGGATGTATCCACCTCCGGAAGCCAATTGAGTAATGCGGCGCCTGGCTTCCCTGATGACCTCCTCACGGCTGCCACGCATCGCGTGCGAAATGTCAATGCCGCCCAGGAAGGTGACCTGCCCTCCAAATTGTGCTTTAATAGTCTGCATATCTGTTGCAGGCAGTGGCTCGAGAGGGTGGAGTACATCTACACCCAGCGCAAGGATTTCCGGTAATAATTTTGTAATGGCTCCATCGCTGTGGAGCATGATCTTCGTGTTGGGATTGTGTTCCCTGATCACGTTTACCAGGCGCAACAGGCAGGGTTGGACAAATTTGCGAAACATGGCCGGTGATATGAGAATGTTGGTGTTACCGGCATAGTCGTCACCGGGCAGTTCGATCATGTCAAAATACTGTCCCCCTGCTTGCATAGCCAGCCGCAGCAAACCTTCGATGGTGGTTGTCACTCTCTCCAGCAAGGCAACGGCAAATTCAGGGCGGAGGACCATATCCATCAGAAAAGCCTCAGTGCCGCGTAAATTGCAGGCGGATTGGAAGGGACCGTGGGACGCGACCATGCGCATGACGACAAAGTAGCTGGTCTGCTCGCGCAAAATTCGGGCGCGTTCAGCCACTCCCGCCATCCATCGGGGATCGGTCAGGTCTGGCCAACGCACTCTTTTCTCAATATCTGCCAGGCTGCTGGCATCCTTGAGAATCCCTTCACCTGCATAGTAATAGGGGATGACCCGCTTCCAAACCTGACCGTACGAATCGTAGAAAGTCGTTTCATCCCTGCCGGGGGTGACAGGACTGTTTGGAAGCAAACCCGGCCAGCAGTAACGCAGGTCGGTGCCAAGTCTTTCTAGCAGGCGGTCATCCATATAGGAAATATTGTGTCCGCTTCGAAATGGCGGTACAGGTTCACCCAGCCGCAGGGAACTTACCAGACGCAGATAGAGATCATCCACAATTCCATAGGGACCGCCGCCCAAAGCCAGGGGCACAGTATCAGGTTCCTGGTGAGCCAGAGTAGTGAGAACACGTTCGCGCGGGGTCATTGCATGAATAGGCATAGGCATCCAATCTAAAATGTTCGTACAATAGTACAATTTTATCGTATTGTCCGAATGTTCGCAAGAATTGACGTCTGAAGATTGTTACCATATAATTTGATAAATTCCATCAGAAGGAGTGACCTATGCACAAAATTGCCATGTTGGGGACGGGTTTGATTGGCCGTTTTTATACGATGAGTTTACTTAAATTCCGTGGTAAAGATGAGATCAAGGTTGTTTGCGCTGCCACTGTTGAAGAAGCGAAAAAATTCGCAGGCGAGTTTGGCATCCCGCGCTGGACAGATGATATGGCCGCGGCCATCCGGGACCCGGAAATTGACACGGTCATCATTGGAATTCCCAACTACCTGCATAAAAAGGCTGCCTTGTTAGCTGCAGAAGCCGGGAAGGCAGTTTTGTGTACCAAGCCCTTGGCAACCAGTGGTCCGGAAGCACTTGAAATGCTTGAGGCGGTGGAAAAAGCCGGTGTGTTTCATGGTTATCTTGAAGACCTGGTCTATACGCCAAAAACACTTAAAGCGCTGGCGGCCTCCCAAAAGGGTGCTCTGGGAAAAGTGCTGTGGGCGCGCTCACGCGAGACACATGGCGGTCCGCACAGCGACTGGTTCTGGAATAAGGAGCTTTCTGGAGGCGGCGCAATCGTCGACATGGGCTGCCACTGCATTGAAATTGCGCGTAATTTCATAGGAAAAGAGAACCGTCCTTTGGAGGTTACCTGCTGGGCAGATACACAGGTTCATCCAATTGAGGCCGAGGATCATGCGGTCGGCCTGGTGCGTTATGACAGCGGCGCAATCGGTCAGTTCGAGGTAAGTTGGACATTTCGCGGCGGGATGGATCTGCGCGACGAAATTTCCGGCACGGAGGGGACAGTCTGGTTGAATCACTGGCTGCGTACTGGCTTTGAGATGTTCACCAATGTCGGGCAGGGTGGTTATGTGGCAGAAAAAGCCGAAGGTGATACCGGCTGGTTATTCCCGGTCGGCGATGAGATTGGCGGGTTGGGTTACATTGAAATGTTCCTTGATATGTTCAATTCCATGGACGCGGGTGCTGCTCCGATGGAAAACTTCTACGACGGGTACATTGTCAACGCTATCATGGATGCCTGTTATAAAGCAGCACAGACCAAGAAATGGGAAGCCGTGGATATCCAGGACTGGCGAGGCAGCTCTGCCAGTTCGGTTGCTACGGTTCTCAAGGATTATGATTCCGGACACTATTTGATCAAGGAAGAGCGTATGCCGAATGGCAACCTGAAGATTATCCTCAAGGATAAACAAACCGGTGAAATTTCGCAGGTGATTAAGGAGTAGTTCTCTCGGTGCGGAGATCTGTTAGGGATTTCCGCACCGGTTTATTACCAAATGGACGCGGGCTTTGTTTATATTTCGAACAAAGTTCTTAACATTAAAAACAAACAAAGGTATTGAATTAACAAAGTAGTTTTGTTATAAATCTATTATCTTTGTGTGATATTGCACAAAAGCGCTTTCCTGCCTGCCTGATTGCAAATGACACCTAGAAACGTCTCGACGAGCAAGATGAAAAACTTTACAAAGGCCCCCGTTTTGCTTAGTTCGGCAGAAGCGGAGGTCATGAGGGTATTAAGAAAGAAGGGGTTGACCTCACGTGCAGAGATCACAAACATTACTGGTTGGTCAAGAGCAAAGACCTCCCAGGAAGTAAATTCTCTGGTTGAAAAAGGTTACCTGATGGAAGTGGGCGAGGGGGTATCCAACGGCGGACGCAAACCGCGCCTTTTGCGGTTTAACAGCCAAATGGGGTATGTTGTTGGCATCGATATCGGCGCAACCAGCCTGGAGATTGCGTTTGCGGATATAAATGGTTCTATTTTGGATCGGGTTGCCGAACCTGCTGACGTGCGCCAGCCGCCTGAAGAACTTTTGGGACGTTGCAGTTTTTTGATTCTTGAGAAGGCGGTAGCCATTGGAATCCGTCCCGAGCAGATTCTTGGCATTGGAGTAGGTGTACCTGGGCCGGTTGATTTCGCACGTGGAGTTTTGGTTGCGCCGCCGCTGATGCCGGATTGGGAGGATTATTCCATTCGAAATTTCTTCAAGGAAACCTTTTCATCTGCTTTTGTCGTTGTAGACAATGATGTCAATATCATGGCATTGGGTGAACAGCGTTCCGGGGATGCTGCGGATGTCGATCATTTCCTTGTCATCAAGATTGGCACCGGCATTGGGTGCGGCATCATGGCCAGCCGGAAAATTCATCGGGGCAGCAATGGCTGTGCCGGCGACATAGGTCATATCTGCGTGGATAAGCAGGGTCCGATCTGCCGGTGCGGCAATAGAGGTTGCCTGGAAGCGATGGCTGCCGGGCCGGCGATTGCTGAAAAGGCCATGCAGGCGGCCCGTGAGGGAAAAAGCGCATTACTGCGAAAAATGATGGCAGAAAATGGTGGTGTGTTGACACCTGAAGATGTCAATGTGGCCTGTCGCGAAGGAGACGAAGCAGCATTGGATATTATCCGCGCCAGCGGGCAGATGATTGGTGATGTGCTGGCTGGATTGGTTAATTTCTTCAATCCGAGTCACATTTTTATTGGTGGTGGAATCGCAAATTTTGGCAACCATTTGTTGATTGCCATCAAACGAGCAGTCCTCAGGCGGTCGCTGCCACTGGCAACCACAAACCTGGCTATCAACTTTTCCCGGACAGGACCAGACGCAGGTGTACTGGGCGCTATCATGCTGGCACTTGAGTACCTGTTTGTGGTTGAAGATGATCTTCATTATTCTTTCTGAGTATGTTGTCAGGAAGCGATGAGGCGAAAGGAGGCAGCCATACCTATAGAAGAGAAAATCACCTATCACGTCCAAATTTTATATACGTATGAGAGGAGAACAAATGAATAAGAAACTGTATACCCTGCTGAGCGCTTTGGTGCTGGTTGCACTTTTGCTGGGCGCTTGCACCACTCAGCCTACCGAAGCTCCTGTTGAACAACCGCAGGAGACAGCAGCACCCGTAGAACCAACGCAGCCTGCTGCGCCTGAAGAACCCGCCGCTGAGGTCTTCACGATTGGTATTTCGAATCCATTCATCAGCAGCGAATACCGCACGCAGATGATCGCTGAGCTAATTGAAGTGAACCAGGAATACATGGATCAGGGCATCACGACCGAGCTGGTGATCGAAAGTGCCGACACGGATGTGGCTGGCCAGATCCAGCAGCTGCAGAACCTGATGGCCAAGAACGTGGATGCGATCCTGGTCAACCCTGGTGATGTCAACGGTTTGAATGCCACGCTGGAGGAAGCGGTTGCCAAGGGCATCATTGTCATCTCGGTGGATCAGGAACTGAATGTGCCCGGTGTGTACAATGTGGGTATCGACCAGAAAGCCTGGGCGATGACGAGTGCCGAGTGGCTGGCCGAGAAGATGGGCGGCAAGGGTAATGTAGTGCAAATCGAAGGCTTCCCCGGACACCCGGCCAATGTGGCTCGCATGGAAGGGGTTGCCGAGGTCTTTGGGAAGTACCCGGACATCAAGGTGCTGGCGACCGACACGGGCAAGTGGGACGAAGCCACCGGCCAGCAGGTTATGTCCAACTTCCTGGCTGCTTACCCGAACCTGGATGGCTACTGGACGCAGGATGGCATGGCGATCGGTGCTCTGCAGGCAGTGATGGCAGCCAACCCGGCCAAGTGGCCGCAGGGTGTTGGTGAAGGCCGCTGCCAGTATCTCAAGCTGTGGCAGGAAGCGCTGACGATGAACCCGGACTTTGACTCGATTGCAGTGGCGAATCATCCGGGTGTATCCCCGACCGGTCTGCGCATTGCTGTCAATATGTTGATGGGCAAGGAAGTGAATGATGCCAAGCTGGGCGGCGTGAATGGTCTGTCGTTCGTCATTCCGCTGGCGGCTGTGGTCACGTCCGAGAACCTGGATGAGGGTCTGGCGATGTGCGAAGGCAAGCCGGACGCCTACCTGCTCGACGATATCATGACCGACGAAGAAGTCCAGCAGTATTTTGTTGGTGCAACTCCTGTTGCTGAGGCCTTCACGATTGGCATTTCGAATCCATTCATCAGCAGCGAATACCGCACGCAGATGATCGCTGAGCTAATTGAAGTGAACCAGGAATACATGGATCAGGGCATCACGACCGAGCTGGTGATCGAAAGTGCCGACACGGATGTGGCTGGCCAGATCCAGCAGCTGCAGAACCTGATGGCCAAGAACGTGGATGCGATCCTGGTCAACCCTGGTGATGTCAACGGTTTGAATGCCACGCTGGAGGAAGCGGTTGCCAAGGGCATCATTGTCATCTCGGTGGATCAGGAACTGAATGTGCCCGGTGTGTACAATGTGGGTATCGACCAGAAAGCCTGGGCGATGACGAGTGCCGAGTGGCTGGCCGAGAAGATGGGCGGCAAGGGTAATGTAGTGCAAATCGAAGGCTTCCCCGGACACCCGGCCAATGTGGCTCGCATGGAAGGGGTTGCCGAGGTCTTTGGGAAGTACCCGGACATCAAGGTGCTGGCGACCGACACGGGCAAGTGGGACGAAGCCACCGGCCAGCAGGTTATGTCCAACTTCCTGGCTGCTTACCCGAACCTGGATGGCTACTGGACGCAGGATGGCATGGCGATCGGTGCTCTGCAGGCAGTGATGGCAGCCAACCCGGCCAAGTGGCCGCAGGGTGTTGGTGAAGGCCGCTGCCAGTATCTCAAGCTGTGGCAGGAAGCGCTGACGATGAACCCGGACTTTGACTCGATTGCAGTGGCGAATCATCCGGGTGTATCCCCGACCGGTCTGCGCATTGCTGTCAATATGTTGATGGGCAAGGAAGTGAATGATGCCAAGCTGGGCGGCGTGAATGGTCTGTCGTTCGTCATTCCGCTGGCGGCTGTGGTCACGTCCGAGAACCTGGATGAGGGTCTGGCGATGTGCGAAGGCAAGCCGGACGCCTACCTGCTCGACGATATCATGACCGACGAAGAAGTCCAGCAGTATTTCAAGTAGAACAATGGCTAAGTCGCTTTCCGCTCGCAAAATAGTCAAACGCTACGGCGGCGTCGTAGCGCTTGCAGATGGCAATCTGGAAGTTAGTACAGGGCAAGTCGTGGCGTTAGTGGGCGCAAACGGAAGCGGCAAAAGCACAATGAGTAAGGTTATCAACGGAGTAGTTGTCCTCGATGGGGGGCAACTACTCCTTGATGACAAACCTGTGCATTTGTCTTCTCCGCAATCGGCGAAAAACCTGGGCATCGCCACCGTATTCCAGGAACTGAGTCTGATTCCAAAGATGACCGTTGCTGAAAACATCTGGCTGACGCGCGAGCCGATGACGGCCTTTGGAACGGTCAACCGTAGATTGATGAGAGAGAAGACTGACGAGTTATTATCTTTATTCTACGGGACATTTAAAACAGATCTTCATCCGGACGACACGGTTGCATCTTTGCCCCCAGACGAGAAACAGATCATCGAAATTCTCAAGGCAATCAGCTTTGATCCCTGGATGATTATTCTGGATGAGGCGACAGCTAGCCTGGACAGCCGCCAGGTACAGCGCCTGTTTGAGTTGGTTAAGGGTTGGAAGGAGGCCGGTAAAGCGGTTATTTTTGTCTCCCATCGTATGGAAGAAATCTTCCGCGTTGCAGATAAATATAGCGTTTTGCGCAATGGCAAGACCGTTGGCGCGGGTGAGATAAAAGATGTCAACGAAAAAGAGTTGGTAAAACTGATGATCGAGAAGGAGTCAGTGTTTATCTTCACTCGTGGCGAAACAAAGATCAACGAAAGACCGGTTTGCCTTGAAATAATGGATTTGCAGACGGATACATTGCGTGGGGTCAGCTTCGATGTGCGTGAGGGAGAGTTGGTCGGTATTGGTGGCCTGCGTGGCCAAGGGCAGCGTGACCTGTTGCTTTCCCTCTTTGGAGATATTTCCTATTCTGGGAAAGTGAACCTTTTTGGAGGCGAGGGCAGGTTCAGACACCCGCGTGAAGCGATGAAATGGGGAGTGGCCCTCGTTCCCGGCGATCGTTCCAGGGAGGGTTTGCTCTACATTCGCTCCATCCTGGAGAATATGCAATTGCCTTCCTGGGCGCAATATGGTGTCCCTTTGCGTATTGGCCGGGCAAAACGGGATGCAGAACAGGCCGGAGCGAGCCTGAACCTGAAAATGGCTGGTTTACTGGAACCTGTGAGCAGCCTGTCAGGTGGGAATGCGCAAAAGGTCGTGCTGGGTAAGTGGTTGATGCGTAAACCAAAGTTGTTGCTGCTGGATGACCCAACCAAAGGTGTGGACGTGGGCACGAAAGCCGAGTTTTATGCGTTGCTTACGCAATTATGCGCTGAAGGAAAAACAATCTTGTTCTATAGCAGTGATGATGAAGAATTGGTCGGCCTATGTGACCGGGTCCTGGTTTTGCATGATGGCATGATCTGTGCGGAGTTGTCAGGTTCATCTCTGACCAAGGAAAATCTGATTGCTGCCAGCCTGGGTGTTTCGAATGGAGGTGGGCAGTGAAAAAACGCATCACCTGGGATTTCCTGATGAGTCGTTACCCTGCCTTCTTCCCCCTCATCCTTTTAATTCTGTCCATAATCATCAATTTAATCCTGCAACCCAATATGTTCGATCGGGACACTTTGAACAGTAATATGCGCGTCTTTCTTCCACTGATTCTCCTGGCAGTGGGACAGGCTGTTGTCCTGTTGGGCGGCGGGATTGATATTTCTGTCGGCAGCATCGTTGGCATTGTCAATACCATCCTGGCAACCCGCGTTGGACTGGAAGGCTCGCCGGAAAGAATGTGGCAGTTTGTGTTGATTTCCCTGCTGGTTGGCGTGTTAGCAGGCGCTATTAACGGCTTTTTTATTGCCTACCTGCGCTTGCAGCCGATCATCACCACTTATGCTACCAGTTTCCTCTACGCGGGTTTTGCTCTCTTTATCCTGCCCAACCCGGGAGGGGGGATCCCGGCGGATATTGCGAATTTATACCGCACCTCAACGCCCCTTGGCCTGCCGCTGGCATTTTATATCGTAGCTGTTGTATTATTGATCTGGATCTATGTTAGTTCCACACGATATGGAAAATATCTGTTTGCGGTTGGCGGCAAAGCTGATGCAGCATATGAAACTGCTGTACCGGTGACGTTTGTACAATTCAGTATTTATGTCATTTCGGGCTTAATGGCGGCGTTGTCAGGCATTGCCATCACCATGTTGAGCGGTTCTGGAAATGCAGAGATCGGCAGTTCCATGACACTGAACTCCATCACGGCTGCGGTAATTGGCGGGAACTCATTCAGTGGCGGAATAGGCGGAGTGACCGGACCGGTGCTTGGCGCGATCACTCTTAGTTTGATCCAAAATATTATCTCATTTGCGCACATTGACACATGGTGGGAGACATTGGTCAAGGCAACCATCATCGTAGTGGCGTTGGCGGCTCCCGGCGCCATTGACCTGATTCGAAGGAGGAGAGCATGAAGCGTTTTACCATCTCCCCCCCTGTTGCGGCTCTGATCCTGGCCATCATCCTGTTCCTTCTTTCCGGCTTATTACCCAATGGATACGGTGGCGATGCCGATATTGCTGTTGCGCAGGCAACTAATATTATCCGTCTGGCGGTTTTTCTGGGTGTAATCGCTGCCGGGCAGACCTTGGTCATTATCAGCGGTTTTGAAGGGATCGATCTTTCAGCCGGCTCAATCGTTACCCTGACGGCCATTCTGACCTATGTCATTGTCAAAGGGAATGACGACAAGGTGCTGCTGGCCTTGTTTGTCTCGATTATCGTTGGCGCATTGATCGGGCTTCTCAATGGCATGGGTATCACTTTCCTGAAGATTTCACCTTTCGTGATGACACTCGGTATGGGCGGCGTGATCACTGGAGCTGTGATCATCCTGAACCACGGGAACCTGGCGGGCAAAGTTGCTCCGATTATGACCCGGATCATTGCTCGTCCGCTTATTGGTAAGATTCCAGGCGCTATCGTCATCTGGGTTGTATTCAGTATTTTGATGTGGTTGCTGTTGGAACGGACCACGTACGGGAAACACCTATTTGCTATCGGTGTTAACCGCGTCACAGCCAAATTATCTGGTGTCAATGTCACCGGGGTAAACCTAACGACCTATGCACTGGCTGGTCTTTTGGCAGGGTTCGGCGGTTTTCTGCTGGTAGGTAATACGGGTGTGGTCCTGATCAGCCTGGGACAGCCATACCTGTTTCCTTCGATCGCTGCAGTGGCAGTTGGAGGCACGTTGCTTTCGGGCGGCAAAGGTAGTTATTGGGGAACGATGGCTGGTGCGGTCGTGCTGACACTCATCACAAGCCTGCTTACAACCATGCAGATGCCCGATTCCGTTCGCCGGATGGTACTTGGGGGGACGCTTCTGGTTCTGATTTCCATCTATGGCCGTCAGCGAGCTCTGCGGCAGTAAGTGTGTCTTTCGCCTATTATCAAGGATGTTTTGGACAACCGCTGAAAAATATTTGGAAGGAGAATGCCATGAGTAAAATAGTCAAGGTTGGCATGATTGGTACTGGCTTTGTCGGTGACATTCACCATGCGGCTTTCAAGGGCTGGGTACATAATGCAGAAGTGGTGGCGGTTTCCAGTCCCCACAATGCCACAAAATTTGCCAAAGAACACGGTATCCCGGCTGCCTATAGCGACTATCACGAGATGCTCAAAGATAAAGACATCGACGTGGTGGACATCGGTATTCCGAATGATATGCATTGTGCGGCTGTTGTAGCTGCTGCAAAAGCGGGCAAGCATGTCATCATCGAAAAACCGCTGTGCCTTACGCTTGAAGAAGCAGATGAGATGATCGAAGCCTGTAGAAAGGCCGGCGTATTGTTGATGTATGCGGAGGAGTTGCTGTTTGCTCCGAAATATGTGCGGGTTAAGACTTTGATTGACGAGGGCGCCATCGGCGAGCCGTTCCTGGCCAAGCAATCTGAAGAGCATCCCGGCCCCCACATGCCCTGGTTCTGGGATGTCAATCGCTCTGGTGGCGGTGTGCTGCTGGATATGGGCTGCCATTCGATCGAATATACCCGCTGGGTTCTGGGCAAGCCCAAAGTTAAAAGTGTAACTGCCTTTATGGGTACATATGTTCACCAGGGACGCACACAGGGCGAAGATCATTCATACGCCATCATTGAATATGAGAACAACAAGGTTGCCATGATCGAAAATAGCTGGGCCAAAGGCGGCGGGGTGGACGATCGGTGTGAGGTTTATGGCAAAAAAGGCCACACCCGCGCCGACCTGTTGCGCGGCAGCTCCCTCCTGACCTACTCCGAAGAAGGCTATGGTTACGCGGTTGAAAAGGCCGGGCAGACAAAAGGCTATACTTTCACCATGTTCGAAGAGATCTGGAATTATGGATTCCCTCAGGAAATGCAGCACTTCATGGATAGCGTACTCGGAAAAGTGACCTGCATGGAGACGGGGGAGGATGGCCAGGAAGTATTGAAAATCATGTACGCAGCCTATCAATCGGCTGGCGAAGGTCGCAAAATTATGTTCCCCTTTAGTGCACCGAAGGTTAAGAAACCGATTGACCTTTGGAAGAAATCGTGACAGGAGTTCTGAAGATGGCATTGAACAGTAAAACGATCACTTACGAACAACTTGCCAAAGTGATTGATCATTCACTTCTGCGCCCGGAGCTAACCGAGACGGATGTCACGGCCGGCTGCGAGTTGGCAGCGCGTTATCACGTTGCCACAGTCTGTGTGAAACCCTGCCATGTGAAACTGGCCAAAGAACTGCTCAAGGATTCGGATGTGTATGTGAGCACTGTGGTTGGCTTTCCGCATGGCAGCAACCTGACGGCTATTAAAGTTGCAGAGGCGCAGCAAGCCATGGACGATGGGGCGGTTGAACTGGATATGGTCTTGAATATTGGACAACTGCGCTCTGGTAAACTTGATTTCGTTCGTCAGGACATCCAGGCAGTCTGTGATGCCGCCCACGCGCGCGGCGCCAGGGTCAAAGTTATCTTTGAGAATGCCTATCTCACGGGCGAAGAGAAAATTACTGCCTGTAAACTTTCTGAAGCGGCAGGGGCTGACTGGGTCAAGACTTCCACCGGCTTTGCTCCTGGCGGGGCGACTCTTGAGGACCTGCGATTGATGCGTGCCAATGTCAGTGAAAAAGTGCAGGTTAAAGCTGCCGGGGGCGTGCGTACCCTGCCGGCGCTTCTGGATGTGATCGACGCGGGCGTGACTCGTTGTGGTGCGACTGCTACTGCTACCATTATGGATGATTTCAAAGCGCTGCAGACTGGTAGAAAAACTGAACCCAAAACCGATGCGACCCCGGGAGCATATTAGGAGAATTCAGCGATGAGCAAAAAACTTACCAAGCGAACAATTGGCGTCGGTGTTGCCGGCACAGGATTCATTGGCCCGGCTCATATTGAAGGCTTGCGCCGTAACGGCATTCAGGTTCTGGGATTGGCAGAGGAAACGCAAGCCCGGGCCGCTCGGAAGGCTGATGAACTGGGCATCCCGCGTTTTTATGGCTCCTTGGACGAAATGCTGGCGGATCCCGATATCGATGTTGTCCACCTCGCCACGCCGAACCATCTTCATCATCCACATGCCAAAACCTCCTTGCTGGCGGGAAAACATGTGGTTTGTGAGAAACCCTTGGCGATGAATACGAAAGAGTCGGCGGAACTGGTACAACTGGCCGCTGAGAAGGAACTGGTGAACGCCGTCAACTACAATATACGTATGTACCCGCTTGCTCAACAGGCACGCAGTATGGTGCAGAGCGGGCAAATAGGCGACCTATTCATTCTACAGGGATCCTATTTGCAGGACTGGCTGCTCTTTCCCACTGACTGGAACTGGCGCCTGGAACCGACCTTGGGCGGGACGCTGCGGGCAGTCAGTGACATTGGTTCCCACTGGCTTGACCTGATCACCTTTATCACTGGTCTGCATGTTGAAGAAGTTTTAGCAGACTTCAAGACTTTCCACCCCATCCGCAAGAAACCAGCCAAACCGCTTGAGACCTTTACCGGTAAAATTCTAACACCCGCTGATTATATTGACCAACCCATCCATACTGAAGATTATGCCACGATCATCCTGCACTATGAGAATGGCGTCCGCGGCGTATTGACTGTCTCGCAGGTTTCGTCTGGTCGCAAGAACCGCTTGTTCTACGAGATCAATGGAACCAAATCCTCGCTGGTTTGGGATTCGGAAAGGCCGAACGAACTGCTCATCGGGAACCGGACAGAACCCAACCAAGTCTTGATGAAAGACCCATCACTGCTCTCCCCGGAAGCGCGTCAGACAGCCTCCTATCCAGGGGGGCACAATGAGGGCTTCCCGGATACATTCAAACAACTCTATGCGAAAGTTTATTCATATATTTTGTCAGGCGATTATGCCAAAATACCAGACTTCCCGACCTTCGCCGATGGCCATTATGAGATGAAACTATGTGAGGCCATCGAACGCAGCGCCAGGGAAGGCCAATGGATAAAAGTTGAATAGGAGGTACCCATGAAACTCGGTTTCTTTACTGCTGCTTTGCCTGGTAACACGCTGGAACAGGCTGCCCGCTGGGGCGCTGAAAGTGGTTTCCAGGCGATTGAGATTGCCTGCTGGCCGCTCGAAAAAGCCACCCGCCGCTATGCAGGCGTCACGCACATCAACGTCAGTGAATTGGACAAGACCCAGGCCCGGGAAATCCGCAAGATGCTGGACGGCTATGGATTGGTGATTTCCTCCCTCGGTTATTACCCAAATCCGCTTCATCCAGACCCCGAGCATCGGGGAACGGTCATCGCCCACCTGAAAAAGGTGATCGAGGCGGCTGCCATGTTTGAAGTTGGCGTGGTCGGAACGTTCATCGGCAAGGATAAGAATAAAACCGTGTCCCAGAACCTGGAGGATTACGCCCGAATCTGGCCACCCATCGTCAAGTTTGCAGGGGATCATGGGACCAAGATTGCCATCGAGAATTGCCCGATGATTTTCTCCTATGACGAATGGCCGGGCGGGAATAACCTGGCCAGTACCCCTGCCATCTGGCGCAAGATGTGGGAGATCATCCCTGCTGACAATTTTGGCCTGAATCTTGATCCCTCGCATCTTATCTTGCAGATGATCGATTACGAGCGCGTAGTGCGCGAGTTTGCAAGCAAGATTTTCCATGTGCACGCCAAAGACCTGCATATTGATCCCGAGGGTCTGTACAACAACGGCGTTTTTTCCCAGGGTATGGGCTGGCAGGTACCGCGCCTGCCTGGCCTGGGTGATATGGACTGGAGAAAATTCTTTGCGGCGCTTACCGCTGCCCGATATGATTATGTGGTCAGTATTGAACATGAGGACCGGGTTTTTGAAGGCGATGAAGAACTGGTTAAACGCGGTTTCTATCTTTCGCGTGATGTCTTGAAGCCGTATATTCACTGACAATTTTGGATTGGTACTTTGCTTTCACCCCTCCCTTTCTCCCTCCAGGAGAGGGGCAGGGGTGATTATTTCTGAGGATATCTCCATGAAGAAATTCATTGGCTGTGACCTGGGCGGCACCAATCTGCGTGCTGCGATTGTCGATGTGGAAACGGGGGAAGTGCTATGCCACCTGAGCACACCCACCCTGGCGCGTGAAGGGCATCAGGCTGTCATGCAGCGCATGGCCGACCTGTTCCTGCATGTGATCCAATCGGCCGGTTTCCGGAAGGATGAGATTGGTGGGATTGGTATCGGCGTGCCGGGGGTGCTGGATCTGGAGAAGGGCGAAACACTTTTCCTGCCCAACTTGCCGGGTACCTGGCCGCATGTGCCCCTGCGGGAGACGATTGCGCGGTTGACAGGTCTGCCGGCTGCTCTCTTGAATGATGTCCGTTCGATCACCAATGGCGAATGGCGCTTTGGTGCTGGTCTCGGGGTGGATACTGTGGCTGTCTTTGCCATTGGTACCGGCATTGGTGGCGGCTTGGTGATTAATGGGCAGTTACACCTGGGTATTGGTGGAACCGGTGGTGAATTGGGCCACACCATGATCGACTTTAATGGCCTTCGCTGTGGATGTGGGAACAATGGCTGTCTCGAAGCCTACGCATCTGGTCCGGCAATTGCCGCTATGGGGATGAAAGCAGTGGCTCAGGGGCTGACAACAAAGATTGCCGAATTGTGCGCTTATGACTTGAATCAGATCACCCCGGAGCTGATTGCCAAGGCAGCCCAGGCGGGCGATGAGATCGCCAGGGATATCTACGAGAAGGCAGGTTTTTACATTGGGATCGCCGCTGCCAATATATGCGCCTCCATCGGCCCCCGGCGGGTGATCATTGGTGGAGGCGTGTCGCAGGCGGGGGAACTTCTGCTTGATCCAATCCGGCGGACTTTGCATGAACGCGTTCGTATCATGCCTGTCGCGCAAGTGGAGGTGGTTCCTTCACAGTTGGGGGACAATGCCGGTGTGATCGGGGTGGCCTGCTGGGCAGCGCTTACAATCTCCAGGGCTGATAATGAATAAGGAGAATGGAATCCTGATCGGCATTGATCTGGGGGGTACGAATGTACGTGCCGGCGCAGTTACTTGGGATGGCCAATTGCTGTATTGGCAGGATATTCCAATTGAGGCTTCCCTTGGACCGGGATCAGGGCTGCAAAGAATTCTGCATCTTGTGGACGGTATCTTGGACAATGTGGCACAACCAGCAGCTGCACTGGGTATTGGTTCAACCGGTCCCATCGACCGCCAGCGCGGTTGTATTCAGAATCCTTATACATTACCCGGCTGGGAAGATGTGGATATTGTTGGTCCCCTGCGGGAAAGATATAGGGTACCGGTCGCGTTCGAAAATGATGCGGATGCTGCCGCTTTGGGAGAATCCTGGGTCGGTGCGGGACGGGGTATGTCGCGTATGGCCATGGTCACGATTGGAACCGGCGTCGGTACGGGTCTGATCCTGAATGGAGAAATCTATCGCGGCCTCGGCGGAGAACATCCTGAAGGAGGACATATCATTCTTGATCCATCCGGGCCGGAGTGCTACTGCGGTGCGCATGGCTGTTGGGAGAGCCTGGTGGCAGGCCCAGCAATTGCCTGCTTTGCCAGAGAATCAGAAGGCATGAAATCCAGTCCATTTTTGCAAACCCTCCCGGGTGGGCCGGAAGGAATCGATGCCGCTGCGATCTTTGCCGGTGCCCGCCAGGGGGACGCCTTTTGTAAAACGCTGGTCAGCCGGACAGCGGACTATATTACACTTGGCCTTGTCAGCATGGTTATGCTGCTGCTCCCTGATTGTATTGTGCTTACCGGCGGCCTCATGCGCTCATATGATTTGCTCGAAGAGAAAATTCTTACGCGACTTGCCCGTTATGACATCATTGTTCCGGCCAGGCATGTCCGGATCCAACTTTCCAAACTGGGACAACAGGCCGGGCTGTATGGTGCAGCACATGCTGCTCAGATGCTTCTGGCTGATGATAAAGAATGAACCCATATATCACCGATATCCTTTCCCAGCCTGTTGCTCTTCGGGATGCTGTAAAAAACTATTCACCCGCCTCATTGGCTGCAGTTGTCAGGCAAATTCAGTCTGGAACCTTTGATCGGATTGTCATGACCGGCATGGGCGCTTCCTTCAACGCAGCCTACCCGGCCTATGCAGCCCTTTCCAATTTGTCTGCACCTGTTGTGCTGGCAAATGCCGCTGAGCTGGTTTACAACTTGAATGGATTAATCGGGAGTCGAACGCTGCTCTGGGTCAATTCGCAGTCTGGGCAGAGCGCCGAACTCTTGCATCTGCTCGAGCGTATCAAATCCAACCCACCGGTCTCTATCCTGGCCTGTGTGAATGATGAAACCAGCCCGCTGGCAGCCGCGGCCGACGTCTGTTTACCGATCCATGCCGGGCCGGAAGCAACTGTCAGTACAAAGACGTACATCAACACATTGGCAGTTAACTTGTTGGCTGCACAGCAGATTGCATCTCAAGACGTCGAAACGCTCAAAAGCCGGATTCTTGCCGCTTCAGACGAAACCGAAACCTGGCTGAAGGGCTGGCAGGCCCGCCTCGATACCCTGGATCGTATTTTAGGAGATTTTAGAACACTGGTCATCCTTGGCCGGGGCACCTCCCTGGCTGCTGTCTGGAACGGGTCTTTGATCAATAAAGAAGCGGCCAAATGCGCTTTTGAGGGCATGCATGCCGCCGAGTTCCGCCACGGCCCGTTGGAACTGGCTGAGGCGGGATTCTGCGCCCTGTTCTTTGCTGGTTCTCCACGCACATTCTCTCTGAACCGCCGGCTGGCAGTGGATATTAGAGAGCATGGTGCGCGGGTGGTTTGGTTGGACTCTCGGGAAGATCCTGACATGCCAACCTTTACCATTCCTGCAGTGGATGATCCGGCCCGTCCGATTGTGGAGATCCTGCCTGTGCAATTGTTGTCTCTGGTCATGGCCAAGCGGAAAGGCATTGATGCGGGCATTTTTCGTATTGTTGGCAAAGTGACGACAACGGAGTGACCTTCATTTCGTAGGTAGCATATCTGGGGAGGCTGTTTGTGCATTTCCTATTTCTCATTGTCAGTTCTCCTCTCTCCTGTTTTTTAGCCGCAGGTAAGTCGGGCGTGTTATAATAACTTGCAGTGTAACTAATTCCCCTCTCATTTTCCCGCCGGAGGCTTTTCCATGGAAACCACCTCGAAATTGTTCAAGCATTGTACCCTGGTCACTGTCAAAGGGCGTGTGGACAGCGCCACTGCCCCTCAGTTGGCCCAGACCTTCGATGCCATTACCAAGGATGGTCAATATAAAATCGTGCTCGATATGACTGCGCTTGAGTACATGTCCAGCGCCGGGCTGCGTACCCTGCTTGCCACCCAGCGCCAGTGCAAGCGCTATAACCGCGGAGAACTAATCCTGGCGGCTGTTCCAAAGAACATCAAGGACACACTCGAACTGGCCGGTTTTACCGATCTTTTCAAGGCTTACGAGGATGTGACCACGGCTGTTGGTTCCTTCTAACCGGCCTGCAAGTGTAATCAGCCTGGCCGCCTCTCCGCCCTGGTAATGCTGAGGCGGCCTTTGTTGTCCTTATGCGAACTGAAATTTTTCCCGCCGATTTTTCCAACCTTGAGCGTATCAGGGAGTTTGTTGCGCAGGCAGCTGTAGATGCTGGTCTGGATGACAAGGAAGTGTATGCTGTTCAACTTGCAGTAGACGAGGCTGCGACGAACGTCATCGAGCATGCCTACCGGGATATCCCGGGCGGGCAAGTCGAGATTACTTGCAGCCAGCGCACGGATGGCCTGGCGATTATCCTGCATGATTATGGTAGACCTTTCGATCCCAAGCAGGTACGCAAACCCAACCTGAGTGCCCAGCTTTCCAAGCGTAATATTGGCGGCTTGGGATTGTATATGATCCATAACTTGATGGATGATGTTGATTACCAAAGCCAGCCAGAAACCGGGAACGTTCTCACTCTGTTCAAAAAAAAAGCCGACCGCTCATGAATGCACCTTCCGGCCCTTCCACCTGGTGTGAACTTGCCAGTCTGGGGGAGCAGCTTCACGGCGCCGCCTCGCTGGCAGCTCAACGCGACCAGATCCAGCAGACGGCTGAACGTCTGGTGGGCGCCACGCCGCGGGTCTGGCTGAACGAGTCACTATTTCGCCTGCCGGATTGGGACCCGGATCCGATTTTTCCGCCTGAACCGCCAGAAGAAGCCATGCGTCAGGCAGTTGCTTCTGGCCGCGCTTATATAACCGTTACCGACTCTGGCGAGTCTGTCGCTGCTTTCCTGCTGTCGGACCATGAACTGGTGCTGGGTGCTTTGCAGGTCAGTCGCGCAGGGGCGGGCTTCAGCCAGGACGAGTTAGATGGTTTGGCGGCAGTGGCGGGGGTGGCCAGCCTGGGTCTGATAGCAGCCCACCGCGTGGCAGTCGAGCATTTCCGTGTCGGCCAGTTGACTCTGGTGGGCAGTGTCAGCGCCCAGATTACCAAGGTATTCGACTTGGATGAACTGACCAGCCGTATAACAGAACTGATTCAGCAGACTTTTCATTATTATTATGTTGCCATCTTTACACTTGAACCCGGTGAACAGGTGCTGCATTTCCGCTCCTGCGCGATTGCACCTGGGAATGGAACGCTTGATTCCTGCCATAACCTGGTTGTGGAACCCGGGCAAGGTCTGATTGGCACAGTTGTAAAGGATGGCCAGGAGATCGTCTGTGACGATATTCGTACTGAGACGCGGTTCCGCGTCATCGAGAGCCTGCCCAAAACGCGCGCTGAAGTTGCCCTGCCGTTAAAGATCGAAGATGAGGTGGTTGGTGTCCTGGATATTCAAAGTGATCGGGTACATGCCTTCCACCCGTATGATCTGCTTGTCCTGCGCGCTTTGGCCGGCAGTGTGGCGATCGCTGTGCGAGGTGCACGTTTGTATAGCAGCCTGCGCCGGCGTGCCGAACAATTGGCGGTTGCAGCCGAGGTCAGCCGCGCGGTCAATTCCACCCTCGACCTGTCCACATTAATGCACGACGTGGCTTTCTTGATTCAGGAACATTTTGGCTTTCCATATGTGCACCTGTTCACAGTTCATCCCAACCGGCGGCAGATAATCTATGAAGCTGGAAGCGGTGGACGCAGCCAGGCACTGGAAGGTTACATGCTCGACCTCGACGACCCGGATGGCATTCTTCCTTGGGTGGCTCGCAGTGGACAGGCTCTCTTGTCGAATGACGTCAGCCAGGAGCCGCGTTACCGTCCTTCCCCAATCCCGCCAGCTGACACCAAATCTGAACTGACTGTGCCGCTGATATTCAATGGTGAAGTTGTTGGCCTGTTGGATATTCAAAGCACAGGAGCTGGTGCCTTCAAGGAAGACGACCTAGTATTGTTCAATGCGCTGGGCGATAGTATTGCCACTGCCATCCACAACACAGATTTATATCGTTCGGAACAGTGGCGCCGGCGTGTGGCCGACAGTCTGCGTGAAGTGGCTGGCTTGATCTCATCCAATGTAGATGTCAATCAGGTGCTGGATGCCATCTTGACCGAGCTGGAGCGCAACCTACCCAGTGATGTGGCTGCCATTTGGTTGTTGGATGGGGATGAGATGTTCCTGGCCGCAGTGCACGGCTGGGACCCGGCCGCGCTCGAGAGCGCGCGCGAACAATCCCCGCACGCAGCTGTTTGGCTGGCAACTGCCCTGTTGGCCGAAGAGCCGCTCATTCATCGTCCCGAAGACCCGATGGGCCCATCTGGCCTGGCGGCAGGCTTTGATGCTTCTTACTCTTCCATCGCGGTTCCCTTGCGGGTTGCTGATCAACCCGTTGGGGTTCTGACCCTGGCGCACCATACCGCTGGACGTTATGGCCATGAAGCCCAGGCCATGGTTGCCACCTTTGCCAGTTATGCTGCTGTCGCAATTGAGAATGCCCGATTGTATGACGCTGCCCAGGAGCAAGCCTACGCCGCGGCGGCCCTGTTGCAGGTGGCCCAGGCAGTGGTCAGCCTGAGTAATCTAGATGAAATTCTGGGCACTATTGTGCGTATCATGCCGATCCTGGTAGGGGTGGATCGTTGTGTCCTGTATCTTTGGGATGCGGATTCTGAATGTTATCTGTCCAGCCAGTCCTATGGGTTAGGAGAGGCTGGTGAGGCGCGCCTGTGCCGCAAGCTTATACCCGGCGACTTTCCTCTGTTGGATGTCGCCCGTCAGGCCAACCGTTTGCTGGTTGCCCCATTGGCCGCGGATGACTTGCCTGAAACCTGGCCGGATGTTTCTGGCCCCTGGCAGGATGAGGCCAGTCCGGTTTTGTTCAATGACGAGCAATTACTGCTCTGTGTTCCGGTGGCGGTTAAGAATGACCTGTACGGTGTCCTGTTGGTCGAGGAAGCTCCTGGTGGCCTGCGGTTTCGCGCCCGCCGCCTGGAAATCTTGCACGGCATCGTCCAGCAGGCTGCTCTGGCCATTCAGGATGACCGCCTGCAGAAGGAGATGGTTCTTCGTGAACGCCTGGAGACTGAGGTCCAACTGGCTCGCCAGATCCAGCAGACATTTATTCCCGAAACCTTGCCTTCACATCCTGCCTGGGATATCGATGCCCGCTGGCGTACGGCTCGCCAGGTGGGTGGAGATTTTTATGATGTCCTCGAACTTCCGGGAAGCCGCCTGGGACTGTTTATTGCTGATGTGGCAGACAAAGGTATTCCGGCTGCGCTCTTTATGGCGCTCACGCGTACCTTGGTTCGTGCTGCTGTGATTGAGACCAACTCTCCTTGCCAGGCTTTGCGTCGCGTCAACGACTTGCTGATCCCTGATACCCGGCAGGGCATGTTCGTTACGGCAGTCTATGCTGTCCTTTCATTGGAAAGCGGCGAACTGACCTATGCAAATGCCGGACACAACCCACCGCTGCGTTTGTGCAGCGATGGTTGCCTGGTCGAGCGCCTGACCCGTACCGGCATGGCTCTGGGTGTGGTGGAGGGAACAGAGATTAATGAGCGTACCATCACTTTGGAAAAAGGCGATTGCGTGTTATTCTATACAGACGGCCTGACAGAATCCTTTTCTCCTGCCGGTGATATCTATGGTGAGGAACGTTTGCAATCTATATTGGGCAAATTGACCTGCTGCTCAGTCCAGGAGATGCTCGATACCGTTGAGGCCGACCTCCATAGTTTTACCGACCCTCTGCCACCTGCTGATGACCTGACCATTCTTGCTGTATGCAGGAAAGCAAAGTAAACAATTAAGAGGATTAAGATCAATTGGCTGCTTTACCTGACTATAGGACTTACCTCAAATCCAAATATTCACCGGGAAACCTCTATCGGCTTTTTGCACTTTGTGCATTTCCAATCCATGCTTGGACATTGATTCTGGTATTCATGGATTTTTCTTGGGTGGCGGAAAGGACCCGTCTCTGGGATGCCTTCGGCTTGGTGTCCTACGCCCTGCTTATCGCCCTCCTGGAAACTGCAGCTGTCTTTTTTGTCATCCTGTTGCTGGATCTGCTCCTCCCGGAGAAATGGGGTTCAGATCGCAATATTGCCCTGCTTGGAACATCGTTTCTCGTAACCGTCCTTTGGGGAATGCTGGGACAGGGGTATTTTCTGGCTCAGAAACCCATGCCAGAGTTGCTGTTTGAGTTGCTTGCGAATGCTGAGCACCCGATGTGGATCATTATGGGAGTGCTGCTGCCAACCCTGTTTCTTAGTTCGTTTGTTCCACTTTTTCTCATTTTAAAGTATAACCACATCAAAGAATCGGTTATTCGTTTTTTTGATCGCATCATCATCCTGTCGTCTTTCTACCTGATCTTTGATTTCCTGGGGATCATAATAATTATTATCCGGGGTGTGACCTCATGAGAAAAACACTCAGCCGGCGCGAATTCCTTAAGTTACTGGCTGTTCTGCCGCCCAGTGTATTCGCCTCTAAGTTCATGCAGGCTCCTGTTCTTCCCCATCAAACGCCCGATGCGAAGAATATCATCATTATTGTGTTTGATGCCCTCTCTGCAAAGAACATTTCTCTCTATGGCTATAAGCGAAATACAATGCCCAACCTCAGTCGTATAGCTGAGCATGCAACGGTTTATCATAATCATTTTTCCGGCGGTAATTTCACCACCCCGGGGGTTGCTTCTTTGTTGACTGGAACTTACCCTTGGACTCATCGGGCAGTTGGGCTGGGTACTACGATTGCCGAGGACAGAAAAAGAAAGAATCTCTTCAGTGCTTTTAGCCGCTATTATCGCCTGGCTTATTCACACAACAATTTTGTCAATTCGCTTCTACGGCAGATCCGGGAAGATGTGGACTACATAAAACCTCAAAAGGATTTGTTTGTAAGAAACAACCTGGCTTTTGACCGGCTCTTCCCTTGGGATAATGATATTGCCTCGGTCACTTGGGAGCGTGCAGCAAAGAGAGGCACAGATGGTTATTCTTACTCCCTTTTCCTTTCAGAAATCTACGAGCGCTACACACAAAGCCAGTTGAAGAAACTGGGTGAAGATTTTCCCAGGGGAATCACCCGCATCGGAGAGGATGATTACTTTTTACTGGAAGACGGCATAAACTGGGTCAAAGGGCGGGTCACCAGGATCCAACAGCCCTTTATCGGCTATTTTCATTTTCTGCCTCCTCACCGTCCTTACTGTCCGCGGCGCCAATACCGGGGTGCTTTTGACAAAGATGATGTTGGTTACCTGATCAACAAGCCGAAGCATGTTTTCAATCAGAGTGGTAATGATAATCCAATCAGCCTCAATTATCAGGCCACCCAGCGGCAGTGGTACGACGAATTCATTCTCTATTCAGATTCTGAATTAGGACGTTTGTACGATTCGCTCCAAGGAAGCGGCCTGCTGGATAACACCTGGTTTATCTTTACTTCTGACCACGGCGAAATGTTCGAAAGGGGCATCTTCGGACACCGTACACCGGCCTTGTTCCAACCGGTCGTCCGCGTCCCTCTGGTGATTGTTGAACCGGGGCAACGGGAACGCCGTGATATCCATGCGCTTACCAGCGCAGTGGACCTTCTTCCGACGTTAATGAGAATTACGGACCAGCAGGTGCCTGATTGGAGCGAAGGGGAGGTCCTGCCGCCTTTTTCCGGATCTGAACCGCGCCCCGACCGCAGTGTATATGCTGTGGAAGCCAAGTTCAGTGATCCCGAAAGACCGCTGAATCCGGCCTCAGCCATGATTGTAAAGGCAAACCATAAACTGGCTTATTATCGCGGCTATGAAGAACTTGGAGGGATGGGGACTTTGTTTGAACTTTATGACCTGGAAGCCGACCCGGAGGAGATGATAGATCTTTATCCAAGCCGGCCCGAAATGGCGGTCTCCCTTAAAGACGAGTTGTTGGAGAGATTCCAACAAGCCGACAAACCTTTCCGGTAAGCCCGGTTTAGTGGATTCTTTGGGACTTTGTTCTGTACTCTTACCATGAGTACCTTTGACCAATCTTACTTCTTGGCTTACAATCGCCTTGGCAATCCGGGCGTGGCGGGAACATTGTTACATGTCGCGTTCTGGATTTACTATTTTTATCAGGAGGTTCCCGATGTTCACAAGCGAAGGCAAGAAAGTTATCTACACTGAAAAAGCTCCCAAAGCCATTGGCCCCTATTCGCAAGCTATTCAGGCAGAAGGGATGCTCTTCACTGCTGGTCAGATTGCCCTCGACCCGGCCACGGGTGAACTGGTTCAGGGCGGCGTGGATGTTCAGACGCGCCAGGTGCTCACCAACCTTAAGAATATTCTTGAATCTGCCAATTCTGGTTTGAATTATGCTGTTAAAACCACCGTCTTTCTAAAAGATATGGCCGAATTTGCGGCTATGAACGCTGTCTATGCGGAATTCTTCCCCAAGAATCCCCCAGCGCGTACTACTGTGGCGGTGGCTGGCCTGCCAAAGGGAGCGGCAGTCGAGATTGAGGTCGTTGCCCTGCTAACCAAGGATGCCAGCCGCTAATACTGGTACTGAAGCCTGAAGAGTGGGAGGGTGGCTGTACATGGTGGTAGAATTAGTGTCCGCTACCGGGCGGGGCAGATTTTAGCCCTGTAACGGCTCCCCTCCCATCTTGCTATAGTCGCCCACAGGGCATATATTGCTAATTGTTATTGATCATACCCGTAAATCCGCATGCCCCTCGTCTCAATCATCGTCCCCTGCTACAATGAGGAAAGGACCATTCGTTCCTTACTGGAGGCTGTTTACGCACAGACCTTTCCGCGCGCCGGGATGGAAGTCATCATCTCTGATGGCCTGTCCACGGATCATACCCGGCGGGAAATTGCTGCTTTCAAGGATGCGCACCCTGACTTGGCGGTATTCGTTGTAGACAACACCGCTCGCACCATCCCTTCAGGGTTAAACCGTGCCATCGATACTGCTCGCGGAAATACGATTATCCGCCTGGATGCGCATTGTGTGCCCTATCCTGACTATGTAGCGCGCTGCCTCCAGGCATTGGATGCCGGGCTGGGCGTGAATGTCGGCGGTGTTTGGGAGATCCAGCCCGGCGGGCGGGGCTGGGTGGCCGAGTCGATTGCTGCCGCCGCGGCTCATCCGCTGGGCGTGGGTGATGCAATGTACCGGCATGCCACCCAGGCTGCAGAGGTGGACACGGTCCCATTTGGGGCCTATCGCAAATCCTTGTTGGATAAAATCGGTAATTACAATGAAGACTTGTTGACCAATGAGGATTATGAATTCAATACTCGCATCCGTCAGGCTGGTGGGCGGCTCTGGTTGGACCCGGCGATTCGTTCTATCTACTACGCGCGTGCCACACTGGGCGCTTTGGGACGCCAGTACTGGCGTTACGGCTATTGGAAAGCGCGCATGCTGCGCCGTTATCCCAAGAGCCTGCGCTGGCGGCAGGCCCTGCCCCCGTTGTTTGTATTCAGTTTACTGGCTGTTCTTTCCCTGTCGCTCATCTTCCCGATTCTGTGGTATCTTCTGGCTGTGGAAGTTTTTACCTACCTGTTTATCCTTACCCTGGCCGGATTGCAGTCATGCATACGCCGTCGGCGCTCTTTTTTGGTCTTTGGGCTGCCACTGGCGGTAGCAGTCATGCACATTCTTTGGGGAAGTGGTTTTTTGTGGAGTATCCTAAAGCCTGCAGGAGACGGCCGTGGCTGATATTACCCGCCCCCGCTTCCGCTTGAGTCCCAATGAGCACCGGCTGTTGATTCTGTTTGGGGACTTGGTTGCATCCACAGCTGCCTTGATCGGTGCGCTCTATACGTGGAAACAATATTCCTTATACATACTCATCTCCAAAGGGATTCCAGAAGCGCGCGCATTGCGTTTACTGAATATTGAGGTGCCTTTCTGGTTTTATATTCTGCCGGTTTTCTGGCTGCTCCTGTTGGTCGAATTGTACGACCCACACTCGGCTGCCGACTGGCGCAAGACCCTGCGCGGGATTGCAATTGCGGCCTTTGTGGGCATGGCTGCTTATTCTGTTATTTTTACTACTTTCAAGGACCCTAATTCCCTGCCCCGGATTGGCGTGGGTGCTTTTGTTCTGTACGCTTCTACACTTACCATTATCTGGCGCCTGATATATATCCGCATCTACACATCACCGGGGCTTCTTCGGCGTGTTCTGGTGGTAGGTGCTGGCAAGGCTGGGCGTTCGCTGGCAGACATGTACGCTGTCATCAATCCACCTCCTTTTAATTTGATTGGTTTTATTGACGATGACCCTCATAAGATTGGTAAAAAAATCCGCTCCATTCCCATCCTGGCTGGTAGCGAAAAACTGCTGGAAACCATTGATCAGCAGCGCATCACCGATGTGGTCGTTGCCATCAACGGTGAAATCCGTGGCGCCACTTTTCAGGCGTTGCTGGATATTCAGGAGCAGGGCGTGGAAATTATCCGCATGACGACCCTGTACGAGGAATTGACAGGGCGGGTTCCCATCCATCACCTTGATTCGGATTGGATCATCCGGTCGTTTGTTGACGAGGCGCGTGTCAGCGGCTTCTATGAACTTGCCAAACGTGCGATCGATATCCTTGGCGCGTTGGTTGGCACGGGTATATTTTTATTTATTTTTCCATTTGCGGCCCTGGCTACCCTGCTTGACAGTGGATTTCCGGTTTTTTATTCACAAACGCGCTCCGGCAAGGGCGGTTCGAGTTTTTTGATCTATAAATTTCGTACCATGTACAAGGATGCCGAGAAGGATGGCGTAGCACAATTGGCGAAGGAGCGCGATCAACGCATTACGCGGGTGGGGAATTTTCTGCGCGTTACCCGCCTGGACGAATTACCACAATTTTGGAATGTACTACGCGGCGAGATGAGCCTTGTCGGGCCGCGTCCTGAGCGTCCTGAATTGGTGGCAGAATTCCAAAAGCAAATTCCTTTTTACCGGGCGCGTCTGCTGGTTAAACCCGGCCTGACAGGCTGGGCACAGGTCAACTACGGTTATGTCGCCACGGTGGAAGATACGGCCGTCAAACTGGAATACGATCTGTATTACATCAAGCATCGCAATATGTTGCTCGATCTATTTATCATGCTGCGCACCGTTGGCACGACACTTGGCCGGCGCGGGAGATAAGATGACACGCTATCTGGTAACCGGCGGCGCCGGTTTTATTGGCTCGCATATTGTGCGCGCCCTGCGCGAACAGGGCGGCCAGGTGCGCGTACTGGATAACTTCTCGACGGGCAAACGTGAAAACCTGTTGGATCTGGCGGGCAGGATTGAGGTACTGGAGGGTGACCTGCGCGACCCTGCCCTCCTGCGCGCTGCCATCCAGGAGGTGGATACGGTTTTCCACCAAGCGGCATTTGTCTCCGTCCCCCAGTCCATGGACGACCCCCTGGCCTGTTTCGAGGTCAATGTTCAGGGTACCGTTGCGCTGCTGGAAGCCGCGCGCCAGGCGGGTGTCCGCCGCGTAGTGTTAGCCTCCAGCGCGGCAGTCTACGGCGACTCGGATAAACTGCCTCTGGACGAGGATGTAACTCTGCACCCGCTTTCGCCGTATGCTGCATCCAAGCAAGTGAATGAAGTCTATGCCCGGCTTTATACGCAGTCCTTTGGTCTGGAAGTAGTGGCCTTGCGTTACTTTAACGTCTATGGGCCATGCCAGCGTCCCGACAGCCAGTATGCTGCTGCAGTACCAATCTTCATCCGCCGCTATCTGGACGGCCTGCCTGCGACAATCTTTGGCGATGGAGGGCAGACGCGCGATTTGGTCTATGTGGGTGATGTAGTGCGTGCCAATCTGCTCGCTGCCATTCATCCCGCCGCGCCTGGCCAGGTTTTCAATATTTGCACCGGTCGGGAGACACGCCTGCTCGACCTGCTTGAAGTGTTGAATGAAATTTTTCCCAACGCACCCCTGCCTGTCTTTGCCGCGCCCAGGCGGGGAGATATTTATCGTTCCGCGGGTTCACCAGAGCGCGCCGCACAGGTGCTGGGTTTCCGGGAGCAAACCTCCCTCGATGAAGGCTTGAGGCAGACAGTTGCATGGATGCGCAAATGAAACGCTCGCGTTCCTACTTCCGCAACCGCCACGTTCTGATCGGTGATGTAGCGGCCATAATCTTCTCGGTGCTGGGGAGTTTTGCCCTGCGCCTGGACGTGGGCCAGTTACCGTACTACCTGCGCGCTGTGTTGATCATGATGGTGGTTGCACTCGCCATCAAACTTCCGATCTATTATTTTTTCGGCCTTTACCGCCGCTTGTGGATATATGCCAGCATCAATGAACTGAAACTGATTGCTGCGGCCGTTACGACGGCCTCGGTGGCAGTTTCCGGTTTGATGCTGTTCCTGATCAGCATTGGGTTTGTCCAACCAGGTATGCCTCGTTCGGCTCTGGGTATTGACTGGCTGCTTTCGCTCATCTTGAGCGGTGGCCTGCGGCTGGCCCTGCGCATCCAGGCCGAGCAGTCGGTGCGTCGTGACGGGCAGGCGCGGCGTGTGTTGATCGTTGGTGCGGGTGATGCCGGTGCGCTGGTGGTGCGCGAACTACAGAAAACCGCCCATTTGAATCTGCATCCAGTTGGCTTTCTGGACGATGATCTGGTAAAACAGAAGCAGCAAATCTACGGGGTGCCAGTGGTGGGGATGCTGAGTGATTTGGCTCACATCCTGGAGTCCCAGCACGTGGATGAAGTGATCATTGCCATCCCGTCTGCTCCGGGCAGAGTGGTGCGTCTGGTGGCGGATGTCTGTCGTTTGAAAATGGTGCCTTTCCGCACCATGCCGGGGTTGTATGAGCTGATCGGTGGCAAAGTCAGCGTCTCGCGCCTGCGCGAGGTGGATATCACCGACCTGCTGCGCCGGGAGCCGGCCCGCATCGATGACCGCCTGGTGGGGTCCAGTCTGTTGGGCAAGCGGGTGCTGGTCACTGGTGCAGGTGGCTCGATCGGGCGCGAACTCTGCCGCCAGGTAGCGCGCTGGGGACCGGCAGAACTTGTCTTGCTGGGGCATGGCGAGAACAGTATCTTTGAGTCCTTGCTTGACCTTCAACCGGATTATCCCTCCATGCCGCTGCGCCCGATCATTGCCGATGTGCGCGACCGGGAACGCTTGCAGGCTGTCTTCCAGGCTTATCGCCCGCAAGTGGTCTTTCATGCCGCGGCACACAAGCATGTGCCGCTGATGGAATTTAATGTAGAAGAAGCGGTTGCCAACAACGTTTCCGGGACCCGCAGCCTGGTCGAAACCGCGGCCAATTCCGATGTAGAGAGGCTTGTGCTTATCTCTACGGATAAGGCTGTACGCCCGTCCAGCGTCTACGGCGCAACCAAGCGTCTTTCTGAGATGATCGTTCTGGACGCGGCCCACCGCACCGGCCGGGCTTTTACCGTCGTTCGCTTTGGCAATGTGCTCGGCAGCCGTGGCTCCATCATTCCCATCTTCAAGCGCCAGATTCTCAATGGCGGGCCAATTACGATCACCCATCCTGATATGCGACGCTTTTTTATGACCATTCCTGAGGCAGTTCACCTGGTCTTGCAGGCGGCGGCCATGGGACAAGGTGGTGAGGTCTTTGTGCTCAATATGGGTGAACAGGTGCGTATCGTAGACCTGGCTGAGGATTTGATCCGTCTATCCGGCCTGGAGCCGGGCCGGGATGTGGAGATCGTCTACACCGGCATCCGCCCCGGCGAAAAACTCAGCGAGGCGCTGTGGGACGAAGGCACACACTCCCAGCACACTTCTCACCCGGAGATCTTCCGCCTGGAGGATGAAGAGTACGTGGATGGCGCTGCCCTTGCAAATGCCCTGGATGAACTGGCGCGCCTGGCCCGCGGGGGGGAGGGCGAAGCCATCATTCGCATTCTGGACGATGTTATCCCGCATGCGGCTGTGCGTGCCGAACCGCCGCCGGATGTCACCTCGGTGGTTTGAGTTTTTTATGCCTGAGATCTCCCTGGCCGAATGGCGCAAGTTCCTGGATGGTTACCCTGATGCCCATCTCTTGCAGATGGGGGAATGGGGCGAACTGAAGTCCGCTTTTGGCTGGGAGGCGGTGCGCATCCAGCGCGGGGAACTGGGCGTCCAGGTCCTATTCCGCCGCCTGCCGCTGGGTTTTTCGTTGGCCTACCTGCCCAAACCGGTCGTGACCGGCACCGACTGGCTTTTTGAACGCGGTTTGTGGGAGGAGATCGGCCAGGCTTGCTTCAGACGCCGCGCAGTCTTCCTCAAGGTCGAGCCGGATGCCCGGGATGAAAAGGTGCTCCTTCTGCCGCCTGATTTTCAGGTCAGCCGGCACAATATTCAACCCCCGCGCACGATCAGCGTGGACCTGCAGGGCAGTGAAGACGATATCCTGGCGCGCATGAAGCAGAAATGCCGCTATAACCTCCGCCTGGCTGAAAAGAAGGGCGTGACCGTGCGTCCCTGGGGCGATATCCCTGCCTTCCACCGCATGCTTCTGCTTACTGGCGGGCGGGATGGCTTCGGCGTCCACAGCCAGGCATATTACCAGAAAGCCTATGATCTGTTCCACCCCGCGGGTCTGTGTGAACTGCTGGTGGCAGAATACGAGGGCCGTCTGTTGGCTGCCTTGATGGTCTTCGCCCATGGGCGGCGTGCCTGGTACGTCTACGGCGCCTCTACCGACGAACAGCGCAACCTGATGCCAGCCTATCTTCTGCAGTGGGAGGCCATGCGCTGGGCGCGGGCAAAAGGTTGTATCGAATACGACCTGTGGGGCGTGCCGGATGAAGGTGAAGCCACACTTGAAGCCAATTTCGAGTTTCGTCGCGATGGCCTGTGGGGCGTCTACCGTTTCAAGCGCGGCTTTGGCGGCCAGGTATGGCGGGCGGCGCAGGCGCTGGACCGGGTGTATATGCCATTACTCTATCGTCTGTACCTGTGGCGGGTGGCCGGACGGGAGGGCGGTTGATGGAGCCGTTCAAGGGTCAGCCTGTTGCTTGGGATCGCCTGATATCCCAATTACCCAACGCATATCCTCATCTGCTGCAGACTTGGGAGTGGGCGCAGGTCAAAGCAAAATATGGCTGGCAGCCGCTCCAGCAGGTCTGGAAGGATGCCGGTGGTAGGCCAGTTGCCGCGGCCATGCTGCTCAAAAAGGCCATCCCGATGGGTGGCTTTGCGGCGCGCTTGAGCCTACTGTACATCCCCAAAGGCCCGCTGATGGATTGGAACGATGCCGAACTGCGGACACGTGTCTTGAATGATTTACAGACCCTGGCCCGCCGGCATGGCGCCGTCTTTGTCAAAATGGACCCGGATGTAGTGCTGGGGACGGGCGTCCCTGGCCGGGAGGATGCCGCCGAAGATGCCAGCGGACAGACCGTGCTGGCAGACCTGAACCGCCGCGACTGGCGCTTTTCCTCGGACCAGATCCAGTTCTGTAATACCGTCCTGCTCGACCTGACGCCGCCTGAAGATGAACTGCTGGCGCGCATGAAACAGAAAACGCGCTACAACATCCGTTTGGCAGAGAAGAAGGGCGTTGTAGTGCGGGCTGGCACCCCTGCAGACCTGCCCATGCTCTATCAGATGTATGCCGAGACCTCTGTGCGGGATGGCTTTGTCATTCGCGACCAGGCCTATTACCAAACTGTCTGGCAGACCTTTATGCAGCCGTCCACGGCCCAGGGGGGACCGTCAGCCGAGTCCCTGGTCGCCGAGGTGGAGGGCGAACCGGTGGCCGGGCTGTTCCTGTTCCACTTTGCCGGGCGGGCCTATTACCTGTACGGTATGTCGCGTGATATTCAGCGTGAAAAGATGCCCACCTATCTGCTGCAGTGGGAGGCCATGCGGCGGGCCAAAGCGGCCAGCTGTAGCGTCTACGACCTGTGGGGCGCGCCGGACGTGTTCGATGCGAGCGACGGCCTGTGGGGCGTATTCCGCTTCAAGGAGGGTCTGGGTGGGCAGGTGGTGCGCACCCTGGGCGCCTGGGATTATGCACCGAACGCCGTGACCTATGGCTTATATACCAGGATCATCCCGCGCCTGCTGGATGTGATGCGGGCGCGCGGCAAGGCCAGGACGAAACAAGGTTTGGGAAGTTGACCTGTAATAATAGGCTTGGAAAAAACTTGGCTCTCTTTCATTCTACCTACCTGCCAACCGGGTCGCGCTGCGATTTGCATAGGTGAATCTTCTCTGGCTTTGATTTGAAGAAGCATCCTATCTTGTGATAAGATTCTTTGTGTAAATTCGTGCTCTGTGTGAAAAAGGAGAATCCGTGATTCCTCGACATCGTTTTGCTCTCCTGCCCACTGCGGTCGAATCCCTGCCGCGGCTTTCGGAAGAATTGGGCGATGTACGTATCCTGGTCAAACGAGATGATCTGACCGGTTTGGCTTTTGGCGGCAACAAGACCCGAAAACTGGAGTTCCTGCTCGGCGAGGCGCTGGCGCAGGGCGCACAGACGTTAATTACTGCTGGAGCTTTGCAGTCTAACCACTGCCGTCAGACTGCCGCGGCTGCTGCGCGCTTTGGCTTTGAGTGCATCCTGATCCTGGTCGGTGAACCGCCGCGGGTTTCCACTTCCAATTTGCTCCTCGATCATCTGCTTGGGGCCCGCATCGTCTGGGTGGCGCAGCGTGACGAGCGCGACCGCATCTTGCAGGCAACCTTTGACCAGGCTGCAGCACAGGGAAAGAAGCCTTACCTGGTACCTTATGGCGGTTCTAATCCTGTTGGTGCGTTGGGTTATGCCTATGCCATGCAGGAATTGGTTGCTCAAAAGGTCCAGGCTGAGTGGGTGGTCTTTGCTTCTTCCTCCGGGGGGACTCAAGCCGGCCTAGTGCTGGGGACCCGCCTGTTTGGTTATAAAGGTCAGGTGCTGGGTATCAGTGTGGATGAGCCGAAAAAGGTATTGCAGGAACGCGTTGCCCGGCTGGCATCTGAATCTGCCGCTCTGTTTGGCAGGTCGGAAAAATTCCATCCCGAAGAAATTCTGGTTAATACAGAGTACTGCGCTGCCGGGTATGGCGTCTTGACGGATGCGGAGCGCGAGGCTGTGCGCATGTTTGCCCGTACCGAGGGCTTGCTACTAGACCCGGTTTACACCGGGCGCGCTGCGGCGGGGTTGATCGACCTGGTCCGTCGGGGCTTCTTCAAGCCCGGCGAGACGGTCCTGTTCTGGAACACTGGCGGCCAGCCGGCTCTGTTCGCAGAGCGCTATGCAGATCTGGTATAGTTGGGCTGTATGAGGAAATAAAACTGCCAGGATGGACCGCAAGGAATCTGCCGCTCATCCTGGCTCTCTTTTCTGCCCCGCCTGCTGCCGGTAGTTTATTTGCGCCGGTGCAGGCGCACTTTTTCCCGGTCGGAAAGGTATATTTGATATAGAGTGGAAATCGTTACGAAGCGCAGTATCCCATCCTGATGAATTTCCAATCCTTGGGCCGTGTTGTGAACGTCATCTGTGCGGATGTGCAGCAGGACAATATCCCCCGCCATGGTTTCGCGGATGGCACGTTCCGAAACTTCGAATTTCCCGCCCCAGCCGCGTGACCACATGACAGGGATCAAGTCGCGCTGCTGGCACATTTCCAGAAGGGAAGGACTGACAATGCCGTAGGCTGGACGGTAAAACTTGACAACTGGTTTGGCGCTCAACACCCCGCTGAGTGTCTCATACCAGTGATCAAAGTCATCGTTGATTGCCTGGGTGGACATGACCGATGCTCCAATGTGGTTAAAAGTGTGGTAGCCATATTCATGTCCCTGTTCGTAGAAACGTTTCCATATCCCTGCATTCTTGCTTTCATTATTCTCCAGGGCCGTGCCGGCCGGAAACAGGCTGACTTTGACCTGGGGATAGCCTGCCAGGATATCCAGCAGGTCTTGCATCCTGTTTGCCAGATAGCAGTCATCATAGGTCAGAGCTGCATATGGGCTGCTGCGGCTGCCATACCACATCACAGCCGGTGTCTCATCTTCAGCCTGCGCCGGCATGACCTGAACGGCCGCAGTGGCTAAAAGCGCCGCGGCACTCAACTTGAGAAATTCCCGGCGGCTGAGATGTGAATTTTTGGAAGAGTTGGGCACAGTTCGGGTCCTCGGAAGCTGCCAAATCTTACTTAATTCCCATGAAAAAGTCAACCATTAATAAATCAGGCGGCTTTCTGCTTGCCGCCTGACATACCTCAAATCCTGGAATTGCACATCACGTGGCGCTCACAAATGCTGCCCCCACAATACCTGCCCCGGAGTGGATGGAGAGTCCCGGCGTCAATTCAACCAGGAGGCGCTCTTCGGGCAGGCCGGGCAGGGCTGCCCGGAGCTGTGACTCGAATTGTGCGGCCTCTTCAGGCGCGTTTACGTGCAGGATGGCCAGCCGTTCAACCGGGCGTCCTGTGGCTGCCTCGACGCACAATTCAACAGTGCGCTCCCAGGCCCGCCGGCGCGTGCGCACTTTTTCCAGCAGATCCAGCTTTCCATTTTTGATGCTCAGGATGGGTTGAATGTTGAGCACGCCCGCGATCCCGGCTGCAACCTGGCTGACACGCCCGCTCATGGCAATATATCGCAGGGTGGGCAGGGCTGCGTACAGATGGGTGCGCTCACGAATCTCCAGCGCGCTTTCGATGGCTTCCTGTTTTGAAGCCCCCGCCGCGACGGCCTCGGCCGCTGCCAGCGCCATGAAACCCTGGTTGATGCTCAACTGGCGCGTATCCACCACTTCAATATCCCTGCCAGGGAATTCCTCTCTGGCTGCCAGCGCGGCTTTGTAGGTGGCACTGACCTCACTGCTGACGGTGAAACACAAAATGCTCTCATAACCGGCCTCAAAGGCCTGCCGGTATGCCTCCACAAACTGCCCGGGTGAGGGAGCGGAAGTGGTGGGAAGTTTGCCGTCCTTGTCTATGCGGGCGAATGCCTCGCGGTCGTCAATCTCATAGGCGGCTTTGAAGGATTGCTCCCCAAAATTGACGATGATGGGCACCTGCCCGATCTTGTGACGTCCTGCCAGTTCAAACGGCAGGCTGGAATCAGTATCGGTGATGATGGCAATGGCGGTCATTCTTCCTCCTCGAAAACGGCTATATCTTGTCTAATGGGAACACCTTGGTTTACGTTTTGATACGCACGTCTACTGCCACTGTCCCCATGCCGGGAGCAAGCACGCGCAGGGGGTTGATCTCGATCTCCTGGATTTGCGGACAGTCATGTGCCAGATGGGACAGCCGCACCAAAATTTCTGCCACCGCAGCCTCGTCAGCGGGCTGGATGGAGCGGAAGCCTTTGAGTTTTTTTCCTGCCCATGTGCGGCGGATCAGGGCCTCTGCCTCGGCCTGTTCCAGCGGCGCCAGGGCAAAGGCTACATCTTTCAGTCCTTCCACTTCCACGCCGCCGGAGCCGAACATCACCATTGGTCCGAATCGCGGATCGCGCACTGCACCGATGATAACTTCCTGCCCTGACGGGATCATACGCTGGATATGTACTCCCTCAATATGTACTTCCGGACGCGCCGCATGTACGCGTTCAATGATTTTTGTGTAGCCAGAACGAACATCCTCCAGATTTTGAAGATCCAGCAGGACCCCGCCCACATCCGACTTATGAGGCAGGTCCGGGGAAGCCACTTTAAGAACCACGGGGCAAGCCCACTGCGCCGCGCATTGTGCGGCCTCCTCTGGACTGTGGGTAAGTTTGATAGGCGCACCCGGGATGCGGTATGCCTCCAGTAAATGAAAACAGGCCTCAGATTCCAGCCAGGAACCGGCCGGTGTTTCGGCCAGAACTCGCTTTGCTGTTTTCTGCTCCACATCTGCAAGCACAGTAGGTGACTTGTCCGGTTTTGCTAAGTATTCAGCCCGTTTGGTCAGGCAGGCCAGCGCTGATGCGGCCCGCTCCGGGAAACTGTAGGCAGCCATATGACCCTGCTGGAAATGCTCAAGCGCAGTGTGTGTCAACATGCCGCCGGTGAAAGCAGCCAGCACCGGCTTGGAACTGGAGTGGATGGTGGGTTGGATGGCTTCTACTACCTGTTCGGCAGGGAACATGGGCGGTGGGACGGAAAGCACTAGGACAGAATCTACATTGGGATCTTTGAGTAGGACATTTAAACAGGCAGCATATTCCTTGGGACCGCCGGATGCAATCATGTCCACCGGGTTATGTTTGCTGGCAGCAGTGGGCAACAAACTGCTCAAGGCGGCAATTGTGCCTGGAGTGAACTCGGCCAATGCCAGGCCTTCGGCTTCGACCGCATCCGCTGCCAGTACGCCTGGTCCGCCTGCATTGGTCAGGATGGCTACGCGGCGGCCCTGGGGCAAAGGGCACCAGGCCAGGGCGCGCGCCCAGTCAAACATTTCTTCGGTGTTTCTGGCGCGCAGGACCCCGGCTTTTTCGAAAGCAGCATCATAGGCGCTCTCCGAGCCGGCCAATGCGCCTGTGTGCGAGGCAGCAGCCTTCTGTCCTGCGCTGGAGCGCCCGGCTTTTAATGCGATGATCGGCTTTTTATGCACAGTGCGGCTCGCTTCCTGCACGAAGCGTACGCCGCTGCCTATATGTTCCAGGTACATGGCGATGACGCGCGTGTCCGGATCGTCAGCAAGTTGGCCAAGCAGGTCGGTCTCATTGACATCCGCCTGGTTGCCTAGGCTGGCAATGCGTGAGAAGCTGAAACCCTGCTGGCGGGACCAGTCCACCAAGGCAGCACAGATGGCCCCTGAATGAGATATGAACCCCACATCACCGGGCGGCGGGGTGGCGGTTTGCAGGAAGGTGGTATCCAGCGGCAGGTTGGTGTCAATCAAACCTACACAGTTGGGGCCGACCAGCCGCATGCCGTATTGCTGGCAGACCTCCAGGCATTCATTTTCCAGCGCCGCGCCTTCAGAGCCGGTCTCGCGAAAGCCGCCGGAAAGCAGGATGACGGCCTTGATGCCGCGTTCTCCGCACAGGCGCAGCGATTCGGGGGCTGCCGGAGCGGGGACGACCAATACGGCCAACTCCAGCGGCTCAGGTACATCTGCCAGGCTGGCATACATCTCCCACCCGAAGAGCGTGCCGCCTTTTGGGTTGACAAAGTGGATTGCACCGCGATAACCGCTTTGTACCAGGTTGCGGGCAACCGCGTAGCCCAGTTTTTCAGGCTGAGATGATGCCCCCGCGATGACAACACCTTTGGGGTGGAAGAAGGGAGTGAGGGAAGGGTTCATAATGAATTTGAAATCGGTGTCATAACTATGGAGCAGCAAAAACGATCACATAGTAACCGAAGTTGTCAAAGAAGGCATAGGCGACTCCAATGTCAGTGTATGTGCTGCTGAGCAGGTTTTTATTGTGGTTGATGTCAGTTTGGTCTGTCTGCCACCACATTACAACTTGTTCTCCTGTGAGCGGTGGGTAACTACCGTACACATTTTCGGTGACGGCTGAAGCCGAGTAGCCACTGGCTGTCACCCGCGTTTGTGGATTGGAGCCATTCGAGCCGGCGTGGCCAAAGAGTTGGTTGCAGGCCATGTCATTTGCATGTGCCTGGGCAGCCTTATTCAACTGGTCATTGACTTTGTAAGCAGGTAAATTTTTTTCGGCGCGGTAGGCGTTGACAGTCTGAATAACCTGTGCGGCGCGTCCCGTATCGCTGGTATAAGCACAGGTGACGTTAGCAAAACCTGTTCCGGCTGGAGTGGCGGGAGTCGTGTTAACGGCTACCGGTGTGTTGGTGGGCACCGGCCCTGCGCTGGTTTGTGTACCCATCGGGGCTTCACTGACCGAGTTGATCAGGACCCACAGCCTCGAGTCATTGTCAACTTTTATGATCAACCCCGCCGGGTTTTTGATAACGAAATTACCCCGGTGTGCACCCACCTTGGTGGGAGCAGTTAATTCAACCGAGATATCCAACGCATCACCCGGATTGGTCGGCTGCAGGGGAACGGCATCAGGGGCCCCCATCTGCTCCTCTGAGTAATAGGTAAGTTTGTATCCTGACCACCAAGTACAAGTGCCGCTGTTTCTGATGCGCCAGGTCTTTGTAAAAGTGACACCAGCGATGACATCACTGTTATCTGGAATGGTCACATCTGCCACAAAAGCGGCGCTGTTGATGCAGTCAGCCGGGTTGGTGGGGACAAACTCGGTTGCCGTGGGGCTGGGAGTTGGTGATTCGATGTTGGCAGGAGTTTCAGTTGCTGTAGAGGTGGCAGGTAGAGCCTGCAGCGTTGCTGTGGCTGTATCCGGGATGGGCGTCTCTGTGACCCGTGTCGCCTGTCCACCGCATGCCGACAGGAGCATGCCTGTCAATAGGACGAGACAGAAAGTTTTGTGAGTCATTCGAGCCTCCTGTTCTGGTTGTATTATATTTCATCTTCAACCAAAGAATGATTTTGTTTTGGATATTCCGTTATTGAGTTGCTGTGCGGGTATAATCATGTTGATGCAGCACCATACCTCATTTTCCATTTCTTTTCGCCCGTTCCTGTTCCCATCCCTGGTGATGATCCTTCTTGGTTGGGGCGGGTTGTTCCTGCTTTTCTATTTTATCAAACCGACTGTTTGGGGACGTTGGACATTCTATGTACTGTGGTTGACAGCGCTGACTGGCACGGCACTGCCTGTTGTCCATCTCTTTCACTATCTCTCCCCTGCAGTTCCACCTTCTCCACTCAATGTCACCCTGCGTCAGGCGCTGTGGGTGGGTATTTATGGCGCCACGCTGGCTTGGTTGACTCTCAATGATCTGACGAACCTGTGGGTGATTGTTGGATTGGCGGTTGGGATCGGGGCGGTGGAGTACTTCATCCGTTTGCGTGAACGAAGCCAGTGGCGTCCGCCTGCAGTGCCCAGGCCAGGGCCATCCGATGAGAGTTCGGACCATACATTATGATCGATTTGCACAACCTGCCATCTGTCGAACAACTCCTGCAGACTACCCAGGCTGCCGAATTGATGGCTTCCTATGGCCGTCCCTTGAGTCTGCAGGCTTTGCGCTTTGTACTGGAAGAACTTAGGCAGCACCTACTAAATGGATCTGTACCAACCGTTCCGGAGCGCGCCGAAATTCTGGCCCAGGCCCATGCCTGCCTGGCAGACTGGACTCGGCCCACCCTGCTTCCGGTAATCAATGCTACAGGTGTGGTATTGCACACCAATCTGGGACGCGCTCCGCTCAGTACTGCTACGTTGCAGGCAATGCAGACTGTTGGGGAGAGTTTCTCCACGTTGGAATTTGACCTCTCCACTGGTAAGCGCGGCTCACGTTCGGTTCATGCTGAGCAGGTTCTGATGCGGATAACAGGAGCAGAATCGGCAGTGATTGTCAACAACAATGCTGCTGCCGTGCTATTGGTACTGTCGGCATTAGCCGCCTATCGCCGCGTTGTAATCCCTCGTTCTCAATTGGTTGAGATCGGTGGCGGTTTCCGTGTGCCGGATGTCATGAAACAGTCGGGAGCCAGGCTGGTTGAGATTGGCACTACCAATAAAGTACGGGTAAGGGATTTCGAGGAAGCCTTGCAGGATCCGGCGGCACTGGTTATGCGCGCCCATCGTTCCAACTTTAAGATCATTGGTTTTACCGAGGAACCTGAACTCAAGGAGATTGTGGATGCTGCTCATCAGGCGGGCGTTCCTGTGATGGATGACCTTGGTTCCGGCGCATTGTTGGATACTGCTTGCTATGGCCTGGCACATGAACCGACCGTACAGGAATCCTTGGCTGCTGGTTGTGACTTGGTTTGTTTCTCCGGCGATAAGTTGCTGGGAGGCCCGCAGGCTGGAATCATCATAGGTCGGGCTGACCTCGTTTCCAGGATTAAAAAACATCCTCTGGCACGTGCCGTGCGTGCCGATAAGACCTGCCTGGCGGGCCTTACGGCTACCCTGCTCCATTACCTGAAGGATGAAGCGGTCAGGCAAATCCCCATTTGGAGGATGATTTCCATGCAGCCTGAGCAGTCCAGGCTGAGGGCAGAAGCGTGGCAGGCGCACTTGGATCAGGGTGAAGTTGTAGCCTCTGAATCTACTGTCGGCGGCGGTTCCCTGCCGGGTGAATCCATGCCCACATTTGTTCTCAGTCTGGCACTTAAAAACCCGGATAAATTCCTGGCCAGGCTGCGCACCCACGTTCCGCCCGTTATTGGTCGGACAGAAAATGAGCGCATTCTGTTCGACCCGCGCACTGTCCTGCCGGAGCAGGATGAAATGTTGCTTTCTGCTTTGTTGCATGTGCTGCACGGATGGAAGCGGTAACCCAGCACCGGATTGAACGTAAGATAAAGAGTACCTGAAGCCTGAGAATTCAAACCCCGGACGGGTACGAAATATTACAGGAGATTTTATGAAATCTGACATCGATACTCTCATGCAAGCCCGCAACCTGGATGCCATTCTGATTCTTGGTCATGCTGAGCACAACCCGCCCATGTACTATTTCACTGGCGGCGGGCATGTCAGCCACGCAGCATTGGTCAAGAAGTGTGGTGAACCGGCGGTCTTGTTCTGTAATGACATGGAGCGTGAGGAGGCTGCCAGGTCTGGCCTGAATTTGGTTTGTTTCAGCAAGTACCCTTACACTGAATTACTCAAGGATGCGGGCGGCGACCTGACCCTGATGGGCGCCCTTCGTTTTCAACGGATATTTACCGACCTGGGGATCCAGTCCGGGCGCATGGGGATTTACGGCCACTACGATCTGAGCGGTGTTTTCGGTATTATCAATCACCTGAGGCGGCTTATGCCTGACCTGGAACTGGTTGGTGAATCGCGTGAAGATTCGCTCTTCATGTATGCCATGGAGAGCAAAGATGAAGCTGAGGTGGCGCGCATCCGCAAGATGGGCAAGATTACCACAACGGTTGTTGGACGTGTGGCTGACTATCTAACCAACTGCCCCGTCCGTGCTGATGAGGTGCTGCTCAAAGAAAATGGTTCCCCGCTGACGGTTGGTGATGTCAAAGGTATGATCAACCTGTGGCTGGCCGAGTTGGGTGCCGAGAACCCTGAAGGCACCATCTTTGCCATTGGCCGGGATGCGGGCATCCCACACTCGACCGGCAACCCCGAGGATTTGCTCCGCCTGGGACGTACGATTGTTTTTGACATCTTCCCCTGTGAGCAAGGCGGCGGTTACTTTTATGACTTCACCCGTACCTGGAGTCTGGGTTATGCTACACCCGAGGCTCAGAAACTCTATGACCAGGTACGCGGCGCATATAATAAGGTTATGGAAAATCTTGACTTGAACGTAGTTTTCAAGGAATACCAGCGCATGGTCTGTGAGTATTATGAGGCGCTTGGACACAAGACGCCTCTTAACGACGGTGCTCCGGTGGCAGGTTATGTCCACTCATTAGGACATGGGCTTGGATTGAATGTTCACGAACGTCCCTGGTCGAGTCTGACGGCTACGGATGACAATATCCTGAAACCAGGTGTGGTTGTCACTGTTGAACCAGGGTTGTATTATCCTGACCAGGGCATGGGTGCCCGGATCGAGGACTCGGTCTGGATCCGTCCGGATGGTAAGGCCGAAGTGTTGGCCGATTATCCGTACGACTTTGTATTGGAAATGAAGAAGTGGAAAATGTGAGTCTGCCTCCCGCTCGAATCCTGGCTGTGGAAACTTCCTGTGACGAGACTGCCTGCGCGGTGCTTGAAAACGGCCGTGTTCTGCTGGCATCCACAGTTGCCTCTCAGATGAAAGTTCATGCCCGCTATGGAGGCGTCTTCCCTGAAGTGGCATCCCGCCAGCACGTGCTCTCGGTGGTGCCGGTGGTTGAACAGACGTTGGCCCAGGCGCATCTGTCTCTTTTGGATGTGGACGCCATTGCCGTCACGCGCGGCCCTGGCCTGGCAGGTTCGCTGGTGGTGGGTATAAATGTAGCCAAAGGCTTGGCTCTTGGCACTGGCCTGCCGCTGGTGGGTGTCAACCATCTGGAGGGTCATATTTATTCTGCCTGGGTGCATAATGCCGGTGACAGCATTCCGCCCGAACCACAGTTTCCCCTGATGGCCTTGCTTGTTTCTGGCGGGCACACCGAACTTAACCTGATGGAGTCGCACCTGAATTACAGGCGACTCGGAGCGACCCTGGATGATGCTGCCGGCGAAGCGTTTGATAAGGTGGCGCGGCTGATTGGTTTGGGTTATCCCGGCGGGCCGCTTATTCAAGAAACTGCCCAGCAAGGCAACCTGGAGCGCTTCAAATTTCCACGTGCCTGGCTTGAGGGCACCTGGAACTTTTCCTTTAGCGGCCTTAAAACAGCTGTGTTGAAGGAAGTCCGCAAACTGGAGTCGGAAGGTCTTTCCCTGCCTTTGGCGGATTTGGCAGCCTCCTTCCAAACCGCAGTGGTGGATGTGCTCGTGACCAAGACTGTTGAAGCTGCCCGCAAATTTGGTGCCAAAGAGATTCTGGTGGCGGGTGGTGTCTCGGCCAACCGTGCCCTGCGCAATGCCATGTGTGCTCAAATGGAATTTCCTGTCAATATTCCCCCGCTCTCGCTGTGTACCGATAATGCTGCCATGATTGCTGCGGCCGGCTACTTCCGTTACGCTCACGGGCACACCAGCAAACTGGATATTGATGCCCTGCCTACTTGGCCGCTGTCCTGAAACACACCTTTCACTTGATTAATCCCAAACCCCGCTTCGACCGGCCCAGGTCAAAGCGGGGTTTGTCATAAGGAGAATGCAATTTCATTATACGTGACGAGTTAAAAAGTATCTGAGCAAAGAATAAGAGTTTGGTGAGAATCCTGGCAGTTAGCGCCCGATGCCAAGCGCTTCCAGGATCTGTTGTTCTGAGAGTGGTCCCTCTCGCAGTATCTTTGGCTCTGCCCCGGTGCAGTCCACGACTGTGGACGGGATACCGCCGGGAGTTTTGCCGCCGTCCAAGATCAGCGCGACCCGTCCGCCAAGCTGTGCCATTACCTCCTGCGCTGTGGAAGGGCTGGGCTGGCCAGAGCGGTTGGCTGAAGTTACAGCCAGCGGTCCAGCAGCACGCAACAGGGCGCGCGCCAGCGGGTGATCAGGCACGCGCACGCCCACGGTGGATATATTGGAAACGGCTTCAGGGAGAGCAGGGTGTTTTTGGATGACGAGGGTTAGTGCCCCGGGCCAGAATTGGGCTGCCAGGGTTAGTGCCATATTCGGTATTATCAGAGTTAGTTTTTGTAGATCAGCCAAATCCCCCAGAAGAACCGGGATGGCTTTCTCGTTGGGCCGTTCTTTGGCCGCATAGATGCTTTCCACGGCGTCGGCGTTGAAAGCCAGTGCACCGACGCCATAAACGGTATCGGTTGGGAAAGCCACCAACCCCCCAGCTTGTAAGATTTCCAGGCTGCGCGTCAGGGCCTGCGGATATTCTGCAGGAATGAGTTGGGTTTTCATCCGTCGGATTGTACCATGTGATGATTAGCGTGCCCGGGGGACCTCCCGGATGGCTGTCAGGGAGGCTGGTTGCTTACAATTCTCCCATTTGGATTCTGACCAGCCGGTCGCGACCCGAGAGGTCTTTCTCCAGGCTGATGTGTGCCCTGCTGAACATATCGTATGCCAGGCCAAGCATGGCAGGTCCTTGGGAGGCTTCAATTTCCAGGAAGATGGCTCCGCCCGGAGCCAGCCAGTCTGGTGCAATGGCCAACAGTCGGCGGATCTGATCCAGACCATCCTCGCCGCCATCCAGCGCCAGCGATGGTTCACGTCCGAATATGGGCAGGTCAAGCAGGATATTTGAAGGAATGTAGGGCAGGTTGGCGCAGATCAGGTCGAAATGGTTTTGGGTGGCCAGAGGGTCATAATGAGGAGGCAGCAGGTCGCATTGGATGAGGTCGACTCTGTCTTGAACCTTATGCCGGCGCACATTTTTCCTGGCGATTTTCAATGCTGTCCGGGAAATGTCAGTTGCAATTACCCACAAATCCGGAATATGTTTGGCCAGTGCGACCGCGATACACCCACAGCCAGTGCCCACGTCGGCTACCGTGCGGCGGTGTGGAGCGGCCTGAAGCCAGGTTTTGGCGCGTTCTACCAGCAGTTCAGTCTCCGGGCGCGGAATGAGTGTATTGGGCGAAATATTGAAATCCAGACCAAAAAATTCCCAGTGGCCGAGTACATAGGGAAGCGGCAGTCCATCTTCGATTTTGGAAATGGCTTGCTGTACGGCAATCTGTTGGGATTTGGTTAGAGATATCTTTGGGTGTGCCAGCAGCCAAGTGCGGGGCTTACCGGTTATTTCTGCGAGTAATACTTGTGCATCAAGTTCAGGGGTATCGGTGTGCGCGGCAATCTTCTCGGACATAAAATCCAAAATATTCTCAATCATGATTTACTCAATTGTTCCAACGGATAGGCGCTCGAGCAGGGAACGCCGCAAGATGATGAAAAGTACGACTACTGGAAGGCTCATTAGCACAGAGAGCGCAGCCAACCAGGACCAGGCGCGCTGGCTGCTGGTCAGAATGCCGGAAATCGCCATGGCCAGAGTCACATTTTCCGGTTTTTGTACGAAAAGCCATCCCATGGCAAATTCTGAGTACCCCAGCAGGAAGGCAACCAGGGCCGCAATGGCAATGGCCGGCAGGGCCAGCGGCAGGCTGACCCGCCAGAAGGTGATAAAATGCCCTGCCCCGTCAAGAAAGGCAGCTTCTTCCAGCTCTTTGGGGATGGCCTGGAAGGCGGCGCGCATATTCCAGATACAAAATGGCATGGCGAAAGAAGTATATACAATGGTGATTGCCAACAGGGATGTCTGCAGGCTCAGGCTGCGCAGGAGAATATAGAGCGGTGTCATCAGTGCAACTGGCGGCAGCAGGGTGCCTGCCAGCAAACCAAACAATCCTGCCTGGCGGCCAGGAAAGCGGAAACGGGCAAAGGCATAGGCCATGCTGGTTCCCAGGCCGGTCGAAAGCAGCGCGGCACCAAGAGAAACAATCAGGCTGTTGCGTAATGTATCCAGGAATGGCAGAGTCTGTCCAGAGCGATTCCACATGGTGATAAATACATCAAAAGTTGGTTCTTTGGGCCACATACGGAAGTCGGTTGGCCAGCCGATGATCCCGCCATCAAAAGCCAGATAAAGCATACCCCAAATGGGTACTAGGACATACAGGGCAATGAGCAGGAACCCCAACTGATAGAACAGTTGTTGCCAGGGACGGATCTTATTCACCCTTTACTCCTTCTGCTGCCCGTTGCCAGCGGTTAAACAGAACCAGGAAGCCGATCAATACGACGATATTCACCAAGTTGATCACTGCGGAGGCGGCATATTGGTTAAGATAGTTGAACACAACATAAGATATCGTCGTCAGCGTAATCATTGGGAATTCGACCGGCATGACAAAGAATAAGTAGAACTGGTTAAAGGCAAAGATACTGCGGATAATAATGGCCGGGACGAGTAGCGGCACCAAGAGTGGCCAGGTTATATAGCGTAACGTGGTCCAGGTATTCGCACCGTCGATGGCAGCCGCGTCATATACCTGCAGCGGGATATACTTCAGGCTTGCAGAGGCCGCCATCATAAAAAACGGGAATCCATACCAGGTGGCGGATATGAGGAGGGCGACCAAGGCATAGTTTGGATTATCAAAGGAAATGGCAGTGCGCGCTTCGGCTGGGACAGCCACACTGTACCAGCCGACGGTTGGCTCCAGGACTCTCAGCCAGATCAGGGCGCCGATGAATTCCGGGACAGCCCATGGCAGGACGAAAATGGTCTGCCATAGGGTGGAGAGTTTGACACCCCGTTGGTGAAGCATGAGGGCCACACCGATGCCCAGCGCCGCCTGGAGTATAATTGACAGGACAGTCCACAAAATGTCGAAGAAGATGACCCCGCCCAGTTGCGACAACAGCGATGTCAGCAGCATTGGCCCAACATAGCGTACTTCCCTGACCGTTGATGGTACTGCAGCAAACGGATCAAATTGGACTGCTTTCATTTGCCCTGTGAGGCCCAGCCAAGCTGCTCTCCATACACCACCGTTGAACCCATCTCGGAGCGAAGTGATGTTCAGGTCGGTCAGGGAAATGGCAATCTGGTAAATCATTGGGTATAGGGCCAGAAACAGCAGCGCGATCAGACCGGGTAACAGCCAGGGCAAGGAGTTTAGTGCCTCTTTCCGGTTGTAGGGCCGGTTTGAAGCTTTTTGCCGGATGGCTCGTTCTTTCCACCCCTGCCAGGCCTTCTCATAAATGGACTTTATTCCTGCGGCAGCGGACAGACACAGGGGTACAGTAAGAACCAGGATATATTGCGGCCATTTGGTCCGCCAGAGCAGGAGGGTTAGCAGAGCAAGACCAAGCCACAGGGCGTAGACGCGCCCCTCACGCCACAACCGGCGAACCCCGAAGGCAGCCAGCAGGGTGATTAGCCCATCCGCAGAGACCCAGAAAACGCCCGGGTGCCAGGCAACGCTGGTGCTTAACCAGATGAATGGCTGCCAGACTGGATAGTTTGCCCGCTCGACTTCGGATGCAGCTCCGGCATATCCGGCCAGGTCAAAAACCGACTCTTTTAGCCGGTTTAGCGGATCCTGCCACAAATAAGGGTAGAACAGAAAAAACATCCCCAGAGATACCATCCCCCAGGTCAGAGCCAGGCCGAAGAAGCGGGTCAATGTTTTATTGCGTCTGTTTTCCAGGAACCAGTCAACCAGAATGGCAAACCCCACCACGGCATAAAGGTATTTTGAGGCTGCTGTCAGACCCAAGAAAATGGCAGAGAGTGCCAGCCAGGTATATGTTTTTCCAGGGACGCGGCTTTGTTTTGAACGGGCGTAACAGACTACTGACAGCAGGCTGGTCAGTGCCGGCAGGGCTTCGAGCATGACCTGTGAGACATACTTGATCGTATAGGTGTGTGTGGCCAGCATCAAGCCTGCCAGTGGGTTGAGCAGAGTCGTCACCAGCACCGTCAGGGTACCAAGTATGGCGTTGAGACCGCGGGCATGCTTCAAGTGAGGCTGCGGCAGGTTGGAATCCGGCTGGGCTGTTGTGGGGCGCTCGGGGATGAGCGCAACTTCGGGATCCTGTGCAATAGCCAGTCCGGATAAAATTTTAGCCAAGGGGGGGTGCTCTGGAATATAGTTGTATTCGCCCAGTTCGCTCCACTGGCCAGACCGGAAGACGGCCGCATATTCCTGAGCAGCGCGCAGATAGTCATCTTCGTCATAATCGGCCGGCAGCAGTTCCACGGCGCGGGCGCGCATTACCCAGGCCAGAAACACGATCAGGCAAATTGCCAGCAGCCGAAAGGGCAGGGGAAATCGTTTTTGGTCAGGCATGGGTATGTGCCCCTCGAATACGGTTAGGCTTATTTACTATTCGTTGTCGTCTTCGTATCCCGATGATGAAAGACGCTCGGCTTCATCCCGGGTGGAGAGTTCGCTGATGAACTCGTCAATATCGCCTGCCATGACCGCTGGTAGGTTGTAAGAAGAAACACCGATACGGTGGTCGGTAACGCGGTTTTGTGGGTAGTTGTAGGTACGAATCTTTTCAGATCTTTCTCCACTGCCCACTTGTGAACGGCGGTCTGCCTCCATTTCCGCACGGCGTTTCTCTTCTTCCATCTCGTATAAACGGGCACGCAGGATCGACATGGCTCGTAGTTTGTTCTGTAATTGCGAGCGCTCGTCCTGGCAGGTAACAACCATGCCGGTTGGCTTGTGGTACAACCGCACAGCAGTAGAGTTCTTCTGAACATTTTGACCACCCGCCCCAGATGAGCGGTAGACTTCGATTTCGATATCAGAATCCGGAATATCGATATCCACATCATCCACTTCAGCAAGCACGGCTACAGTGGCAGTCGAGGTATGGATACGCCCGGAAGATTCGGTGACAGGGATGCGCTGAACACGGTGCACCCCTGACTCGTATTTTAGTTTTGAGTAAGCGCCCCGCCCCTTGATTTCGAAGATGATTTCCTTGTAGCCACCAATACCGATAGCGCTCTCGGAAAGGATCTCCGATTTCCAGTTCTGGCGCTCGGCATAGCGCGTATACAAGCGGAACAGGTCGGCGGCAAACAATGCGGCCTCATCCCCGCCTGTTCCGGCGCGGACCTCAACGATGACATTCTTCTCATCCCGTGGGTCTTTGGGCACCAGCAAGGTTTTGATTTCCCCTTCCAGTTTTTCGATCAGCGGTTCCAATTCCTGAACTTCGGATTCGGCCAGCAGACGTAATTCCTCGTCTCCCTCCGGGCCGAGAAGCTCCCGTGCTTCCTCCAGCCGTTTCAACGCCTGGCGATACTGGCGTGCCTTATCAACGATGACCTCCAGGTCAATGCGCTCTTTATTGATCTCTGCAGCACGTTGGTAATCGTTTCCCACCTGCTCCAGTTCACGGCCGAGTTCTTCATAATGAGCTTCAATTCCAGCAAGTTTATCTAGCATAGGTTCCCTACTTTAAGACGACATAAAACGCGGCCCCTTGCGCCGCGTTGAGAAATTATACCATTATGGAGGGGCTAATCACAGGGTGAAGGGATATGCGGCGCCAGCCGTTTCCGGAATGGACGTCCAATGTCAACATTGATATTCAAATCTTTTAGCAATGGATAGTCCATCCTAAAATACTGGTTGAACACAACCCGAAAACTGTTGACCGGGGTGATCTGTGGATACAGTTGACTATCCATGCTATTGGGCAGATAATAGGCATTTAAGATGGTGAACTTATCCAGTCCTGTGGAATTCCAACTGCCATGATCTCCCTGGATAATGATAATGGGTGGTCTTGATGATTTTTCCAAAATTGCGTCAATGGCTTCTAGTACCCGCGTATTTACAAATTGCACATCGTTTAAATACCCGATGCGGTTTCTTTCATCATTCGTTGACAGCCCGTTAGGCAAGTCAAAGTAGTCTCCATCTTTATTAAGCGAGCCATCTGGCCTGAAGATGTAAGGAGGGTGTGGAGCAAGGATATGAACAAAGACAAATTTTGGCTGGCCTGTTGTGGGAAGCTTTCCCAATGATTCGAATGTATATTTGATGCGCACAGCATGGGCCTGATAAGCGAAAACATCACCCAGTCTGAAGCCGGCCAGTTGTTTGTCCAGAAATGCTCTCATTCCGGAAGTATGGATCAGTAATCTCTCAAAAGGCTGAATATCAGTGTTCCAGAAAGCGTTGTAATTCGGACGGTAATATTGATCGGCATCATACCATTCTGTCCATAGATACCCCGTCTCGTAGGCAACTGTCTGGTATCCCATGGCTGTGAAGATATCCCGTACCCGGTTTTGCTTGATGGACTTATCAATGGGGATGCTGCCGGTGTCGTTTTCGTTTTCGTGCGGCAGGACATCCCACATGTAATCCATATTTAGGGCAGAACTAAGCGAGAGTGTCGTAAATTTGTAATTACTGGTGCTGCAGGTGGCCACATAAAATCCTCGTTGCTCCAGAGCCTCAACGAAGCGAGTATTATTGAACCCCATCTCCCGGAGAGTATCTGCGCGCGTGTAAGCATCCAGGATAATATAGTAAACATCCGGCTTTTCGGCAACAATATCTCTAAATTCGATAGGGTTTACGGATATTGCCCTTGAGATGGCCAGTGGATATTTGACCATTTCATAAGCCGATTGTGCGATCATGGCAACGGCAAGGACGTTGAGGCCGGTTGTAAGAAAAGTGCGGGCCGTGACGGATTTTTGCGCAATCCATTGCAGTGCTGTTGGCAGGGAAATAAGCCCGGCCCATAAAACCAGGTGGCTGAGCCAGGAATCTCCATCGTTTACCAGGCCTGTAAAATGCCCATAACTCAGGAACAAAAAGGTGAATGTGGCTGAAAAGATGGCCGCTCTCCCCGAGTCTTTGATGAGTTGTCTGCAGAGCAGCCATAATAGTACGGAGATTATGCTTGAAATGAGGGCGGGGCGGTACATTGCCACCGGGGGGATTTCCCGCACATTTAATGCTCTCAAAGCCATGATCGGTGCAACAGCCAGAAGAACTACAAATGAATAGTTGAGTGCAGCCTTGAGCTTGGAAAAGGTCGTGTCAGCCATGGTTATGCTTGTTTCGAGGGGATACTGTGGGATGATACAAAAGTCCGCCTGTGATGCCTTTCGGCTCGATGGATGGATCCTGGCACCAAACTAGCGCATCTGCATCAGGATCATCGAGAGAATCATGACGACGGAGATCACGACGAAGGCAATTTGTAACGTGCGCTGCTGTGCAACCTGTCGGTTGTTCTTCCTGGGAGACTTGTCTTTTGTCATTGTTACAGATTACCTTGGATGTTTTTGAAAGGCCAATTCCAGAGCTGCTTCCAGTTCCTCGATCGTGACCGGCTTGGAGACGTAAGTATCCGCACCCAATTCCATTGCCCGATCCACCGTCACGTCTGCAGCCTCAGTGGATAGCATGACGACTGGCAGGTTTTTTAGGTCTGCCCGCCGGCGGACGAATTCCAGCATATCCAGCCCGCTGACGCCTCCGGGCATGTTGATATCCAACAGCAGCAGGTCCGGGCGCTGGTTACTGAGCAGGGCCTTGGCAGCCGGACGGGGACTGAGGTAACAGGCTGTTTCATACCCAAGCAGTTTAAGCATCAACTGCATGGCCTTGGTCATTTCCTCATCGTCGTCAACAATCCAGATTTCTTTCATTCCAGTCGTGCCTTCAGTGCCTCGGCAACATCCTTCGGTACAATGGTGGATAATTCTGTCACCGTCGCCTCTCGAATCTTATCCACAGAACCGAAATGTTTCAAGAGTGCTTTCCTGCGTGCCGGGCCAACGCCGGGGATCGAATCCAGTATAGATGCCATGCCCTGCTTGCTGCGTCGTGCCCGGTGGGCGGTGATCGCAAAACGGTGTGCTTCGTCCCGTATTCTCTGGATCAGATACAGTCCCTGCGAGTGACGCGCCAGTCTCAGCGATTCCGGTTTGTTGGGAAAAAATATTTCTTCCTCCTGTTTGGCCAGACCCACAACCGGAACCCTGCCAAGCAGTTCAAACTTCTTCAGGACACCGACTGCCCGCCCCAACTGGCCCTTGCCGCCATCTACTATCAGCAAGTCGGGCAAAAAAGCAAAAGACGGGTCGATCTTTGAACCAGGGGCTTCAACTGTTTCCTGTGCAGCCTGCCAACGCTTGAAACGCCGGGTGAGCACCTCTTCCATCGAAGCGAAATCATCCGGCCCGGGAACCGATTCAATGTTGAAGCGCCGGTAAAGCTTTTTATCAGGTACGCCCTGTGAAAATACCACCATTGAGCCGACCGAGGCCGTCCCCTGCGTGTTGGAGATGTCGTAACATTCGATCCGGTTTGGCGGTTCTGGCAGGCTCAGGGCGTCTTGCAGTTCGGACATAGCCTGTTCCTGCCGATGTGTATCAGCCTGCCATTGTGTTCGCAGGGCATTCAACGTTTCGGTGGCATTTTCGGCTGCCATTTGAACAAGTTCCTGGGGTTGGCCCTCGCGCGGGACGAAAATCTCGACTTTCTCGCCGCCGCGCCGACTTTTCAACCATTGCTGGATGATCTGGGCTTCCTCGATCTCCTGCGGCAGCATGAGCTGTTGGGGTACATTGGCTGCCTCGGTATAGAACTGTTTGACGAATTGGGCCATCACTTCAGAGTCGGCTGCATCCTCCGTTCCTTCCAGGACAAAGTATTCTCGCCCGATCAGTTTGCCGCCGCGGATGAAGAAAATTTGCACACAGGCCTCTCCGTCGCTGCGGGCCATTGCAAGTACATCCGAGTCCAGGTAATCAGAGGAGAAGACCACCTTCTGTCGCTCGACAATGGATTGCAAAGCTTTGACTTTGTCGCGCAGCGCCGCGGCACGTTCGAACTGGAGATCCTCAGCTGCTTTTTTCATTTCCTTCTGTACACGCTGCATGATCGGTTCGGAGTGGCCGTTCAGGAAGTCTTGCAGGTCAGCGATCATCTGGCGATATTGCTCCTGGTTCACTGCGCCAATGCACGGCCCCAGGCAAAGTTTGATATCGTAGTACAGGCAGGCGCGCTGATCCTGGCCGTTGATTTCACGGTCACAGGTCAGGTAAGGAAAGACGCGCCGCAGAACGTCCAGGGTCTGGTAAACAGCCCAGGCGGAGGTGTAGGGTCCAAAATAACGCCCTCCGTCTTCCTGCATCATGCGGGTGACGGTTATCTTGGGAAAGGGTTCATTCCAGTGAACTTTAATGTATGGATAGCGTTTGTCATCCTTTAGCCGCACGTTATAATGCGGCCGGTGGCGCTTGATCAGGTTCATTTCCAGGATCAGCGCCTCCAACTCCGAGCCCACCACGATCCACTCGATCTCGGCAATCTCGCGCACCAGGCGGCGTGTTTTCTGGTCATGGCCGGCATCCGCGTGGAAGTATGACCGTACGCGGTTTTTCAAATTGATTGCCTTACCCACGTAAATGATCGTCCCCCCGGCGTTTTTCATGAGATAACAACCAGGTTTGGTAGGGAGTGTGGCCAGGATGCCCTGCAGGCGTTCGGAGATTTCCATCGGGAGATATTTTAACATGCCTGCCGCGTTCCCGGGTGACAAATGGCTGATTTACCGGGGCTGGCATTGTGCTATACTGAATTTATCACCTGAAGGCTTTTTTCTCTTTACCTTTGCCAAGGAGGCTCTTATGCAGGATATACAAACTCCCGGGGTCGCTCCAGCACCCGAGCCTGCTCCGGCAGGCGATAGCAAGAAAGGTTTGGCGATTGCTTCGCTTATCGTTGGTATCCTGAACCTGTGCGGCTGGCTGCTCCCAATATGCGGTTTGCCCTTGGGCATTGTTGCCATTGTTCTGGGTGTGCTGGGAATGAAAAGCTCCCAGCGGACTCTTGCGATCATTGGCATTGTCCTTGGCGGACTGACGATTTTGCTGGCGATCGTCAATATGGTAGCAGGCGTTTTGTTTGCGCCGCAAATACAGGAGATGTTCAACGAGATTAATTCCGGGCTGGGTGGGTATTAGAAACTCTTGTCGATCTTCAGGTGAATCCAGTCCCTCCGTTCTTCGGAGGGACCTTTTTGCATTCGGCAAGCTCCCTCCATATCTCTGGTAAACTTGACCTGTGCAGGAGCCTGTTCTTGTTGTGGGTGTTGACTCCGGGACTATCAGTCTGGAGCGCGGCCGTCTTGAAAAGTACAGTTGCCGCGCGCCCTGCGTGGTTGACAGCCAGATTACCCTTGACCTGATGCTTCCCTGAAACAAAAATCTTGAACATTGAGGTGATGATGGAGAAATTGGAGTATGAGATTGGCATTCGGCTGCGTGCACGCGGCTGGAAACTCGCTGTGGCCGAATCCTGCACCGGCGGTTTGGTTGCGGATCGCCTCACAGATGTCCCTGGTTCGTCGGATTATTTCGTGGGCGGGGTGGTGGCCTACGCGTATGAAGCCAAAGCTGCACTTCTGCATGTTTCCTGGGACACCTTGCGCCTTCATGGTGCGGTCAGCCGCGAGACAGTGGTCGAAATGGCGCGTGGGGTACGTACTGCCCTGGGGGCAAACCTGTCGATCAGCATCAGTGGCATTGCCGGTCCCAGTGGTGGCTTGCCCGACAAACCGGTTGGTACCACCTGGTTGGGACTTTCGGCGACCGATGGGGACTGGGCGCGCAAGTTTATCTGGCAGGGTGACCGGCGCGCGAACAAGAAAGCCTCTGCCCAGGCAGCGCTTCAGTTTGTGATGGATTACCTCAATTCACCGAATTTCCAGGGTTAGGCCATGATTATTGTGGTCATCATCTCTGCCGATGCTGAATGGCGCACTGTCAAGGAACTTTATCCTGGCCTTCAACAACATCCATCTCCGTTTGGTGAATATGCCGAATTGGTGCTCGACGACTGGCATCTGATTCTCTTCCAGGGTGGCTGGGGTAAGATCTCTGCGGCGGCTTCGGCGCAGTTTGTCATTGACCACTTCCAACCCGCTTTGCTGGTCAACCTGGGGACCTGTGGCGGATTTGCCGGGCGAATCGAGACCGGAACAACACTCCTGGTTGAAAAGACACTTGTCTATGACATTATCGAGCAGATGACGGATAGTACCGAGGCCATTGCCTACTATGTGACCGAGCTCGACCTATCGTGGTTGGCCGGCTGCGTTCCGGCTCTCGCTCTTCGCGGTCTATTGCTCTCTGCCGACCGGGATATTGTGGTTGCAGATATTCCCACACTGGTCGAAAAATATGGCGCGGTTGCAGCCGACTGGGAATCTGGTGCGATTGCCTGGGTAGCGCAAAAAAACGGCTGCAGGTGCCTGATCCTGCGTGCCGTCAGTGATCTGGTCGGGACTGGTGGCGGGGAGGCATACGGATCTTATGATCTATTTGTACAGCGTACCCGCACTGTGATGAAAACATTATTCAAGCACTTGCCTGCCTGGCTGGCTGCGGTCAATTGGGAGTAGGGCTTCATCCAGGTTTTATATCTGAATAATTCTACCCTTTGTTGCCACTCGAGGATTATTGGTCCCTTCTTCAGAGTAGAAAAAATTGCTCATTCTATGTACACGCTGGACAGGGTTGTGATTTTTTGTAAACTGCCAGGGCCTCTGTAACCTTTTGCAGCTCAATACGTCATGTAAGTGAATCTGGCTCAGATAAGCATCAGGGCTTGGGAGAATTATGGCGCGCTGCCCCTGATGCAAGACTTGAAAAGCTGGCATTGTTGCGGCGTGACTGGCATTGAACCTGTTTCAACGGATGAGAGGAGCAGGCAATGACTTCAATGAATTCGATCCCAAAAGTATTGTTGGCCAGCAAAGATCCAAACACCGATCCGCTTTGGTCGTCTGTCTTTGAATCAAAAACTGTTGAAGTGATCCGGGAGACCAATTTCACCAACGTTTTCAAGAGTTGGTGGGAGCGGATCCCTGATCTTGTCATTTTTGACGTCACCTCCCTGGACGACGATGTATTTCACCTGATCGAAGATCTGCGGGAGCATGCGGTTGTTCCGGTGTTGCTCCTGACCACGTCTTCTGATATTAATCTGATCCTTCAGGTTTATGAAGCAGGTGTGGATGAATGTATTTGTAAACCCATTCATCCGGCAGTCTTTCAGGCTAAGCTCAATGCCTGGTTGCGTCGTTCCTGGATCATTCCGGTGGATATGCTTGATCCCATTCGGGTCGGAAATTTGCGACTGATTCCCTCCCGGCAAATTATAAGTATCAACAATGACGAGGCTACCGTTCACCTGACCAAGCTTGAAACGCAGTTGTTGTACGTTCTGATGAGCAGGCTGGGACATCCGTTCCGGCACGATGAACTCATCCATAAGGTATGGGGCCGCTGGGAGGATGCAGCTGCAACAGCTGCCTTGAAAAATATCGTCTATTGCCTGCGGAAAAAGATCGAGGCGGATCCTCTGCATCCGCAGGTTATCATAAACGTGTCGGGAGTAGGGTACATGTATAGGGTGTAAGTGAACTGGATTATCATACCAGGATAAAAAAGTGCGGGACAGATGCCTGTCCCGCATTACTATAAGCGCTTCTTCAATTTGCTGACGCGCCGGATTAAGTTGATCATTGCGTAGGTGTAGATTCCCAGCAGAATGAGATAGGTGGGCAGTAGAATGCTTTTGAAGAGACTGGCGTCCCGTTCAACGATGTTGTTGAAGTTAACGATCAGGATGGGAAGGAAAATGACCAGGAATCCGATGAGCCGCCCGTATTTCTGTACCTTTGAGTCATTGTCGGTATAAATTTCTGGAGTTTCCAGGCCTTGCCGTTCCTTCCGAAAATATTGCCACCCACCCATTTGCCCCAGGTACTCCCATCCGGCGTCTGCAAAGAATTGCAGGTACTCAGCTTTATTTTTGTTGGATGTAATGAAGTCCAGGCGGTAGACATAATCGCGCCTCTCGGCTTGCAAGAAGAGATACCAGCCAGGGAAGCCCAGTGCTTTAAGATGCAGCCCCTGCTGGGACATCTCTCCCAGCCAGGTCTCTTCACATTCATCCTGCCAAGCCCAGAACAATTTAAATTTTTTGATTGTTATGTTATTCATAAACATCATTCCCCTAACTGGGGCCGGACAGCCTGCCCATTACGGGTCATGTTTTCCAGCCGCCGGATCTGCTCCCGCAAAACTGCCCTGCCTTGCTCTGTCAGCACGTAAGATTTTCGCCGTTCTTCTTCCCTGACCATTCGAATCAGGCCTTCTTTTTCAAGGGTTGTGAAAGCTCCATATAGAGTCCCGGGCCCGATTTTGACTTCGCCTGCACTGATTGCTTCTACCTTTTGCATTACGCCATAACCATGCAGCGGCTCTACCAGTCCCAGCATAATATAGTAGGTGGACTCGGTCAGTGGTAGATATTTGGAGATGTCTTTGCCGGTCATAAGTTTCCTTACATCGGAAAGCAATATATCGAATAGCGATATATTATCACGCGATATATCGCCTGTCAATATACCGGAGACCACCCGCAAACTGTTGAAATGCATGGAGGATGCCCTATAAGGGTATAATCGCCCTCGCCATTACCCAATCTGTGGTTTATTGATTATGCCTGATACTGAAACCTCTCTCGAAATCCAGAAACGCAATTTCCGCAACGTCCAGATTGATGCAATTGGCGTCAGCATATCGAACGTGGCTTCACCCTTCCTGCCTGTGTTCCTTACCCGCCTGGGAGCCAGCAGTTTCCAAGTGGGGCTGCTTTCCTCCATGCCTGGTGTGACAGGCCTGATTCTGGCCTTGCTTGTTGGGCGTTTCCTCCAGACCCGGCGCAAGATTGTGCCCTGGTTCAGCCTCTCGCGCCTGATGGTCATCTCGTGCTACACCCTTACCGGTCTGCTTATCCTCTTTCTGCCCCAGCGTTCCCTGGTGACCTCCACCCTGTTCATCTGGGCTTTTGCCACTCTGCCGCAAACAGCCCTGGCTGTGACCTTCTCGGTGGTGATGAACGCCGTTGCCGGCCCGGAAGGCCGCTACACCCTGCTCTCCCGTCGTTGGGCCATCTACGGCCTGACGAATGTAGTCGGCACCTTCCTCGTCACGCGCGTGATCGACCGGATTGAATTCCCGCTCAACTATGCCATCATGTTCCTGGGATTGTCCCTGGGCGGTCTGATCAGTTATTACTTTTCCAGCCGCATCACGCTCCCGGACCAGATTCCACCCATCTTTGCCCCTGCCCGCTCGGCCTGGGAGGGAGCTCGCAACTATTACTCTTTATTGCGCAGCCATCCGGCTTTTGCTTCCTTTGCTTCCAAGAGGTTTGTTTACCTGTCTGCCATCGCCCTGACTGCACCGGTCTTCCCTCTGTATTTCGTGCGCACTGTTGGGGCAACCGATTCGCAGATCGGCACCATCAATATGACCCTGACGCTGGTCATGCTGGTTGGGTATTTTTTCTGGCCATGGGTTTCAAGAAAAAAAGGGGGGCGCTTTGTCCTGCTGGCTACCACTCTGGGTATGGCTTCCTATCCGGCCTTGGTGGCCACTACCACCCATGTGAATTCCATCGTCATCTTTGCTGGTATCGCCGGATTGTTCCAGGCCGGCCTTGATCTGGTCTTCTTCGATGAGTTGCTGAAAACGGTTCCCCCGCAATATAGCGCCACCTTTGTCTCGCTGGCGCAGTCCATGCAGTATCTCTCTACCACTCTCGCACCTCTCCTAGGCACGGCCCTGGCCGATTCCATTAGCCTCGGCGGCGCGTTATGGATCAGTGCCAGTTTGCGCTTGTTGGGATTCCTGCTATTTCTAAAGAAAGATCGCCCGCCCGGCGACTCGTTTGTGCACCCCGCTTAGCTGTCCTTGACTGCAACGGATGTTTTGGGGGTTGGGACTTCGCTGATGAAGCGAATGTGTTCGATATTGACCAGCACGGCTTTCTGCCGCAGGGCGATCTGGGGGTTTTGTGTCAGCGTCACCGTGGCCTGGGTAAAGGGCAGGAAAGAATGCGCCAGGGTGGCCAGAATGTTTTTCAAGTCCAGCGGGCTGGTGCTTTGCACGATTCCAAGTATTTCTAGGTTATCAGTGGTTGCGAAGACATCGAACTTGTCTTTCTGAGGCACGAAGAAACCCTTGGGCCGGGGAATAGTCGGTTGGGGTGGTTCAAAGGCCATTACGATCGATGTCTTGGGAAGGATGGATAGATAGCCCTTATGCAGCACCCTTGCCGGGTCCTGCAAACGCGCCACACTCGCGTTTCGTATCGTGACCGTCGTTTCGCGTTTGTCGTTCAGGAAATCCGACAGGCGCTTATTCAGGAAAATTTCCCCGCTGATGGAATGGCAGGCGGTGAAGACGACAATCTGGTAGGCAGCCGTTGGCATCGTCATAGTGTCACTCCTTGATCTGGGTGAATTTTACCACTTCGTGCGGGCCTTGTTACAGGCATTATCAGAAAACCTTGACAAAATTGTATACAATAATATAATTTGTGTATAAATCGTATACGATTTAAAGAAAGGACGATGGCCGTGCCCAAGGTACAACCAGACACCTCCAGTGCGAATAATGCTGCAGATATAATTGCGAGTGCTTTACGCGCCGACATCTGGCAGGGAAAACTAAAAAGTGGACAACCTCTGCGGCAGGATGAGATCGCCGCGCAGTACGGTATCAGCAAGATTCCGGTGCGCGAGGCACTTTTCCAATTGAAGGCCGAGGGGTTGGTGACCTTCTTTCCCAACCGGGGCGCGGTGGTTTCGGAACTATCTCCGGCTGAAGCGGATGAGATCTACGCCATGCGTTCCGCTTTGGAGGTGGTGGCCTTGCGGCGTGCCATTCCACACCTGACCATCTCCGACCTGACTCGCGCCGATGAGATTCTGGCTGCGCTTGACCAGGAGAAAAACATCGCCCGCTGGAGCATCCTGAACTGGGAGTTCCATGCCACCCTGTACTACCCGGCCAATATGCCGCGGCTGATGGAGTGGGTCAAGACCCTGCACTTCAACGTTTCCCGTTATCTGATCATCTACCTGGCTGGCATGGAATACCAGGCCCGTTCCCAGGTGGAGCATCGCCAAGTGCTGGAAGCCTGCCGCCAGGGGGATGTCGATGTGGCTGCCGATATCTTGCAGCGCCATATCCAGTCTGCCTGCAAACATTTGATGACCTTCTTGAACGGAAGGTAAACTTCAAGGAGAAGACCATGCAAACGGATGATTTCGAAGTCCATGACCCGCAGGCGCTTGCCCAAGCGCGGGCCATCCTGAATGCCAGTGAGTCACCCCGGGATTGGGCCAGGGCAGTGATCGATGCAGTCAACCGAAATGAAGAGTGGCGCGGCAAACGCTGCATCAACCTGCTGGCGCCTGAAGCACCCACCAGTCCCACCGTGCGCGCGCTACTTTCCTCCGAGATCGGGACGCGCGCTGCCGAGGGCCATATCGGTCGGGTCAACCGCTGGTTTGCCGGCACACAGCACATCGACGAGGTGGAAGCCCTGTGTGTGGAATTGCTCAAACTTGCCTTCCGCTGCCGCTATGCTGACCACCGCCTGATGGGCAGCATGCTGGGCAACATGGCCATTTACCATGCCCTCACCCAGCCCGGCGACGTCATCATGAGCGCTGCCCAGCCCTTTGGCGGTCACTCCAGCAACCGCGTGGACGGCCCGGCGGGGATGCGCGGCTTGAAGATCATGGATGTGCCCTTTGATCCGGTCGAACTGGAGGTGGACCTAGATGCCTTTGCCAGAGCCGCCCGCCAAGCCAAACCGCGTTTGGTGGTTATGGGCATGTCCATGACGCTCTTCCCCCTGCCGGTGCGTGAAATGAGCAGCGTCATTGCCGAGTGGGGCGGCAAATTTATCTTCGATGGGGCTCATCAGGCCGGATTGATTGCCGGCGGCCAGTTCCAGGACCCGCTCAATGAAGGCGCCGTGGTGCTGACCGGCTCGGCCGGCAAAACCTTCTCCGGCCCGCAGAGCGGCATGATCCTGTGGAATGATCCGGCCCTCACCCGGCCCCTGGCAGACACCATCTTCCCGGTGCTGGCGGCCACCCACCAGGTCAACCGCGTCGCTGCCCTGGCAGTTTCGGCCGCGGAGATGCTCGAGTATGGCAAACTCTACATGGCCCAGATCGTCAAGAACTCGCAGGCGCTCGGCCGCGCGCTGGACCAGCGGGGTATCCCGGTTATCGGCGCAAAGCGCGGCTACTCGCGCACGCATCAGGTTATTGCAGATGTCAAGCAGTTCGGCGGCGGACTGGATGTGGCTCATCGCCTGGCCGAGGCCAACCTGATCACCAATAAGAACCTGGTGCCTGGCGACCGGCCGGAGGACTGGGACCGCCCCAGCGGCCTGCGCATGGGCACCATCGAGGTCACCCGCCTGGGCATGCGCGAGGCGGATATGGAAACCATTGCCGAATTCTTTGCCCGCGTGCTTGTCAGGAATGAGCTGGTTGAAATGGTGGGCAAAGATGTGGAGGATTTCCGCCTGCCTCACCAGACGTTGTATTACAACTTCGATAACGGTCTGCCGCCCTGGGCGATGTAATCGGCAAAGTCGGAATCTGTCGCGGGCCGGGCAGTCAGGGTTACCTGCCCCGGCCCGCGTTCGCGCATAAGCTGGCTGCATTGAGTGGGTGGAGATCGGTAGGTAGAATTGTGCTTGCAGTCATTTACCTTGACAGTTAATTTTATATATGTTATTAATAACATATGTTATTAGATACCGGAAATTAGGAACTCACATGGACATCCGTCACCCCATCCTTGGCCTGTTGAACTGGAAACCCCTCTCGGGCTATGATTTGAAGAAGATGATCGCCGAGTCTGATTTGTTCTACTGGTCCGGGAATAATAACCAGATCTATAACAGCCTGGTTGAACTGCACAAAGGCGGGCTGGTCAGCCAGGAAACCCGCCTCCAGGAGAGCTTGCCCGCCAAAAAGATCTACACCATCACCGAGGCGGGCCGGGCGGAACTACGCTGCTGGCTGCTTTCGGACCCGGAATTGCCAGAATTCCGCGATCATTTCCTGATCCAATTGGCCTGGATGGATGATCTCTCTGGCGATGAACTGGATTCCCTCCTGGCGCAATACGCGGATGAGATCAGCGTTCAATTGCAGATGCGCCAAGCTCAACGGGAGCGGCCTTCCCTCAGGCCAGACCGGACGCCGCGCGAGCAGTTTCTATGGACGCGCATCGATGAGAAGCTGCTGGAGACATACCGGCACGAACTGGAGTGGATCCGCCGGTTGCAGGAAGATTTACAGAAATTCAATGGCTAAATGTTACGCCAGGAGAGTCACATGGGAACGACACTTGAATTGATCAAGCAGCTGCGTCAGGAGACCAATGCAGGAGTGATGGAATGCCGCCAGGCGCTTGAGCAGAGCGAGGGTAATTATGCCGAGGCATTGGCCTGTCTTCAGGAGAAGGCAGCTGCCCGCGCCCGCCAGCGCGCAGAGCACCAGGCTTCCCAGGGGATGATTGAGATGTATTCCCACGGCAATGGCCGCATTGGCGTGATGGTACAGGTTAACTGCGAGACCGATTTTGCGGCACGTTCGTCAACGTTTCGCACCTCGGTTCACGAGATTGCCTTGCAGATTGCCGCCACCGCTCCGCTCTGGGTGTGTGATGAGGAAATCCCGCAGGAAATTCTGCGTGAACAGGCTGACAGGATCGCTGCAAAAGTGCGTACTGAAGGCAAACCGGAGAGGCTGATCCCCCGCATCACCGAGGGATACCTGGATAAATTCAAGGATCAGCACGTTCTTCTGCGCCAGGCCTGCATCCGGGATGAGACACGGACCGTGGCCCAGTTGCTGGTCCAGACCTCAACGGGTATAGGCGAGAATGTGGACGTCCGGCGCTTTGTACGCTGGGAATTGGAAGATGATGAAGTGGGGGAGTGAGAGCAGTACAGATGGCAAAGACGGAAGCTGCCGCAGACCGATGGAGAGAAGAAGTTCTCTCCACGGGTCTGCGGCAGTCTTTTTTTCTTCTGCAGTTCGGATGAATATCAGGGCTTGATCACCAGCATCAGAAACAGCACGCTCGCGATCAGTGTTCCGACGAAGACGATCGCTGGAGCGGGGTTGTTTTGTTCGACTGATTCCTGCCGGATCGATTCAAGCGACTCGAAGCCGAGGATGCGCATCACGATCCACACGAATGTGCTGGCAATGATGGCGATGATCGGCCCCCAGAAGGCGATCATGCTCATGATGCGCCCCAGCACCCGCACGAACCCCTGCCATGAGGCCGGCGCGGCCAGGTAGGAAATGGCCTGGCCAGCCGCCAGAACCAGGACCAGTGTGGCGATCAGGGTATAACGCCCAAATATCTTTTTCATATTCTTTCCTCCATGTAAGAAGTATCAGGACTTGATATCGGTTTCCTGAATCTGAAAGCCGAGCCAGAGGGTATCCTGCCCGCCGCTCCCGCCGCTTTGAAAATCTTCCAGCACCAGGGCCTGGTTGCCGCTGGCAGCGTGGACGAAGCGCCCGATGGCACCGTTGCGCAGGTGCAGTCCTTCGCCCTCCGAGAATTCGATGGCAAAGCGCCCGATATCCACGATCTGCCAGCGCTTGCCGGCATAGGGGATTTGTACCTGCGCCGTCTGGTTGGATTGGGAAAACTGCCGCGCAAACGGCATGAAGTCGCGATTGATGTCCATGTCGGTCAGGGTGCGTTGTTCTTCCAACAGGTAGTAGCGCTCCTGCCAGTTAAGCAGGTAGCCGTGAGGCTCCAGCGCAAATCCGGCATAATAGTTGCCGGTTGGCGTCCATGGGATGCTAGGCCCGCGTGTGGCCTGCCAGAGTTCAGTGTAAAGCAGGCAGCCGCGCAAACGGTAGGGCTGTTCGCCTTTCTGCGGGTGGTTGATGCGCACACTCTGGTTGATTGCCAGCGCGCTGAGTTTGGCCGGTTCGGGCAGTTCGATCAGCGGCTGGAGGGTCGAATTGCAGTATTCACATTTCTTATCACTGGGTTTGATATTGGCACCACAGGAAGAACATTTCATATCTTTCGGTAGATTATCAGGCATTTCCCGCTCCGGGAGTTGGACGGCGGCTGTCGCCGCAGGCTGTGCCGGCGCCAGCCCCATGGTTTGGGCAGCGCCGGGCAGGGTGATGGCCGGGCTGCTGCCTTTTTTGTATTCTGAGTTTCCGATTACAAAAAACGCCAGTGCGCCAAAAAGGTAAACGATAGGCGGCAGGAAGCTCACCCCGCACAGCATGACCAAAAGTAAAATACTGTAGAGCATCCATTTTTTCATTGGCACCTCCTCACCAGCTGCCGCTGTCTGAACCGCCGGAATCCCAGCTGCCGCTGTCCGAACCGCTGTCCCACCCTCCAGAATCCCAGCTGCCGCTGTCACCGCCGGATGATCCGCTGTCGCTGGACCAGTCCCATCCGCTTGACCCGTTGTCTGGCGCGCTGTCGAACCAAGATGAATCACTGCTGGACGAACTGGATCCGAACAAATTGCCGCCAATGTGCGTGGCGCTGCTGATCAGAAAAAGGATCAACGCCAGGACGGATAGGATATACCAGGGGAGCGCCGCTCCAAGATTTTTATTCCGGTTCATCTTGATCTTTCCTAATTCGAACGAAATGGTTAGAACGCAACCAGATTATAGCAAAAATTTACCCTGAAAGAAACGTTGGCGGCGCAAAATTAGCGGGACTGCCCGAATCTTTACCACTTTTGTTCTGGTAGCCCCGATCCGCTGCTGCTGCCGCGTCCCTGGATGTGGTCACCTTATGAAATTGTTAAGTTACCGTCTGCCTGCATATAGTAGAATGAATTTTGCCACGCGTACGTCAGAGCATCAGCCTGAACACACATTACACGATTTCATAAGGAGATTTGTTAATGAAAACCCGAAATATTGTGCTGGTTACCTTAATTCTTGCCGTTGTGGGAACCCTACTTTCTGCCTGTGGCCCGAGTGCAGAAGAACTGTACCTTGAAAAAATTACAACCCTGGGCAACGCCTATAATGCCAAACTCGAAGAACTTAATTCTGCAACCAACAGTGGTGATTTTGCGGATCCTGATGTGCAGGCCAAGATACTCACAGCGCTGGATGGATTGGACAGCGCAGCGGCTGACCTGGCTGGTATTCCGGCCGGGGAAGTGCCGGAGGCATACCAGACCCTTGATGGCTATTTCGACGACCTGGCGAACGAAACGTATAATATGACCGACACTGTCCGGGGTGCGTTCGAGGCCATCAACGCTGGCGACGTGGAGGCCGCAACGGCAAAAGTTGATGAATTTACCACCGCCATGCAGAATATTCTAGCGGTGCTGGATCAGATCAGCGCAGAGCTGGACGAATAGATCGCGTCTGGGGTGGAAGGGGAAGAAACCTCTGTCGTACCCATCGCCTTGCCACCTTTAAAAATGGCAGGTGAGTGGTGCGGGTGAAAATGCGGCTTTCTGATTGGAAAGCCGCATTTAGATTCTTTGTCTGCCCTTTGTACGATTTTCTGTCTCACTGCTTGGATTTTCTCCCCCTCGACGATGAAAGTACAACCAGGGCGGAATATAAGCGCGAAAAGCCCGCGATAAAGAGGAGTTTTGTATAAAAAATCCAATGACGCATGGCACTACCCACCCATTTCCGAAACCGTCATAATCATAATGCGGTATAATCCCGCTAAATCTTGTCCAACTTCTCATATAAAGGAGCAATTTGGATGCCTGCTAAAGGTTGGATTGAAGTCAACGACCTGTATTGCAAGGCCTGTGAACTTTGTGTCACGGCCTGCCCCCCCAAGGTCATCGCGCTGAACACAGAGCGCCTGACCCCCAAGGGCTACCACCCGGCGCATATCGTCAAGGACGGCTGCACCGGGTGTGCTATCTGTGCCCTGGTCTGCCCGGATGCGGCCATTACCGTCTACCGGGAAGTGACCAAGGCGTCCGCCGCCGCAGGAGGTTAACCCATGGCACGCGAACTGCTCAAAGGAAACGAAGCCATTGCGGAAGCCGCCATCCGCGCCGGTTTGGACGCGTATTACGGCTACCCCATTACCCCCCAGAACGAGATCCTGGAATGGATGTCCAAGCGCATGCCCGAACTGGGCCGTGCCTACGTCCAAGCCGAAGCGGAACTGGGTGCCATCAACATGGTCTACGGTGCAGCCTGCACGGGCGCACGCGTCATGACCTCCTCCTCCAGCCCGGGCATCAGCCTTATGTCGGAGGGCCTGTCCTACATCGCGGGGACCGAGATTCCCATGGTCTTGGTCAACGTAATGCGAGGCGGTCCTGGCTTGGGCAACATTGCCCCCTCGCAGGGCGACTACAACCAGATTTGCAAGGGCGGCGGGCATGGCGATTACCATCCCATCGTGCTCGCGCCGGCCAGTGTTCAAGAAGCTGTGGATATGATGCCGCTGGCGTTCGACCTGGCCGAGAAATACCTGAATATCTGCTGTGTGCTGCTGGATGGTTCCATCGGCCAGATGATGGAGCCGGCCGAACTGCCTGAGATGCGCCCCTATCCGCGCCCGTTTAACCAGCCTTGGGCGGTCAACGGCGCCATCGGGCGGGAACGCCGCATCCTGACTTCCATCTACTTGGAGCCTCTGGAAGAGGAGCAGACCAACCTGCGCCTGCTCAAACGCTGGGAAGATGTCAAGAAGAACGAGATCCGTTACAAAGAATACTACATGGATGATGCCGAGTATGTCATCATCGGTTTTGGCACGGCGGGCCGCATTGGCCTTTCGGCTGTGCGCGCGGCGCGTGCCAAGGGAATCAAAGTCGGCCTGTTCCGACCGGTATCCCTGGCCCCCTTCCCGCATGAAAAGGTCGAATCCCTGTGCAAGAAGACCCAGTCTTTCTTGGTTACCGAGATGAATGCCGGCCAGATGCTGGACGATGTCCAACTGGCCGTCAAAGGCCGTGTCCCGATCCGCTTCTATGGACGATTGGGCGGGGTTGTGCCTTTCACGGATGAAATCCTGGCTGAAATCGAGGCCATGGTCAAGAATCCGCCCAAAGCGGAAGAAGACCCGGCGCAGGCGTGGCTTCAACGTGCACTGTCCGCGCAATGAATATGAGAGGTAATGATGGCTACACTAGTTACTCCTGAAAACCTGGTTTATTTCCGCCCCAGGGGGCTGACCAGCACGGTCAACACCTACTGCCCGGGTTGTACACATGGCACTGCCCACCGTCTGGTGGCGGAAGTGCTGGAAGAGATGGGTGTGCTCGATCGCACCATCGGCGTCGCGCCGGTGGGCTGCTCGGTGTTCGCCTATAATTTCCTGAACTGGGACTGTCTGGAAGCTGCCCACGGCCGTGCCCCGGCCATGGCCACCGGCGTCAAGCGTGTCTTGCCCGACCGCATCGTATTCACGTACCAGGGCGATGGCGATATGGCTTCCATCGGCATGGGCGAGATCGTGCATGCGGCCGCTCGCGGTGAGAACATCACGGTTGTTTTTATTAACAACGCTATCTATGGCATGACCGGCGGCCAGATGGCTCCCACCACCCTGCCCGGCATGAAGACATCCTCTTCACCCAACGGGCGCGACGTGGAAGCCCAGGGCTTCCCCATCCGCATGGCCGAAATGCTCTCCACGCTGGACGGCGCCGGTTACGTAGTGCGCCGCTCATTGCACGACCCTGCCAATATCCGCAAAGCTAAAAAGGCCATCCGCACTGCCTTTGAGACCCAGAAGAATGGTCTGGGCTTCTCACTGGTTGAATTGCTCTCCACCTGCTCCACCGGCTGGGGCCTGAGCCCGGTCGAATCGTTGGGCTGGTTGGAGGAACACATGATCCCGGCTTTCCCGCTGGGCGATTACAAGGTTTCAGAGCCGGTTGCGGCGCTGAAGATTTAGCACCGGAGGGACATCCCATGCAGATAGAGATCATTATGGCTGGTTTTGGCGGGCAGGGCATCATGTTCGCCGGTCAGATCCTTTCCTATGCGGCCATGGACGCGGGCAAACAGGTCACCTGGATTCCCTCCTACGGCCCGGAAATGCGCGGGGGTACGGCCAATTGTACGGTGGTTATTTCAGACGAGGAGATTGGCTCGCCGGTGATCCAATATCCACCAGTGGCGCTGGCCATGAACCTGCCTTCCCTCGATAAATACGAGCCGCTGATGCGCAAAGGCGGCACACTGGTGGTCAACTCCTCCATGGTCGACCGTCCGGCCAAACGTGATGACATTACGGCCATTTACGTTCCCGCCAACGATATCGCTGAAGAGATTGGCGACAAGCGCCTGGCCAACATGGTTGCAGTTGGCGCCTTGCTGGCTTCTGCAATCCCGGTCCTGACCGTTAAGGACATCGAAGCCACGCTCAATGCCCACATGCCTGGCCGCCATAGGCACCTGCTGCCCAAGAATTTGGAAGCCCTCAAGCGTGGAGAGGCGTACGCTAAAAAAGAACTGGCCAAGGCGTAGCCTCTATACCCTATTTTCTGAACTTTGAATTGCAAGCAGATCCCGTCTTCCCTGCCAGTGGAAGGCGGGTTCTGTTTCGCTCGCGTCTTGCCAGGCCTCCCATGGCCTTGTGGAGTTCTTTGTTGTAGCGCACCGTACCAGAGAGCGCTACCTGGAGCCAAAGAGGGAGATATGCCGCGTTTCCCATCACCGCTCTCAATAACGTGCCATAATCGAATATGATTCTGACTTCTTCTATTGGAAATTTCCGCCCGAAATGACTCCGCCCCAGTCCGGTTGGACGGGGCGGAACATGTTTAAAGCCTTGCACAGGCTGTTTACTTGACGGCTTCCCTGCCTGCCTGGAAGGCCCGGCGGTTCAGCTCCACGTGTCTGGGCGGAACGCGTTCCGTGATGACCTTCAGCCAGGTCTCGGCGTTCAGGTTCACCCCGGCCAGAGTCTCGCCTTTTTCCAGCAGGGCCGAGAGTGCCCCCAGCAGCACCACGTTAGCTGCCCGCAGGTTGCCCAGCGCTTCGGCCATCTGCTCGCCGTCCACGTATTCGACGTGCGGCGTGAGTGCCGCAAAGGCAGCCCGCACGGTCTTATCTTCCGGGTATTTCTGATCCCCGGAGATGACCGTCAGCGGTTCGATAATCTGCGTGTTGACCACAGCCACGCCGCCCGGGCGCAGGGACTGGATGTTGCGCAGGGCTTCCAGTTTCTCGAAAGCCAGCAACACATCCGCCTCGCCCAGCCCAACGATGGGGGAGTAGATCTTATGTCCCCAACGTACATGGCTGGTGACGCTGCCGCCGCGCTGTGACATGCCGTGCACTTCGGCCTGCTTGGCGTCGAAGCCCGAGGCCAGGCCCACGTTGACCAGCACATCGCTGGCCAGCACGGTGCCCTGCCCACCCACGCCGCACAGCAGGAAGTTGATGTTCTCTTTCATGCTGCCTCCTCTGTCACAGGCCGGAAGGTGATTGCGTCGCGCGGGCAGATTTGTGCGCAGACCTCACAACCGGTGCACATGCTGGCGTCGATCAATGCCTTGGGACGCTGGGTTTTCTCATCCAGTTCTTCACTCTTAAGAATGGCCGGGCAGCCAATGCGGAAGCATAGTGTACAGCCATTGCATTTGTCGGCCAGCACCTCCAGCGGCACCCAGCGCTTGCGCGCCTCTGGCAGCAGGGCGCAGGGTTCCACCACAATCAGCACTGCCGGTTCGTCCAATTTGACATATTCCTTGAGGGTCTTTTCGATCTCTGCCACTTCCAAGGCCGGCAGGGTTTTGACGTGTTTCACACCGCAAGCCTTCACCAGTGGTTCGAGTTCGACCACAGTGGTCGGCTTGCCCAGCAGGGTCTGCCCGGTGCCGGGATTCTGCTGGTGGCCGGTCATGCCGGTGATGCGGTTATCCAGGATGACCGTTACGATCGGTGCCTGGTTGAAGACCGCATTGATCAGCGGCGGGATGCCCGAGTGGAAGAAGGTCGAGTCGCCGATCACGGCCACGTGTTTTTCTGCGCTGCCGCCCAATGCAGCGCCGTGTGCTACTGCAATACCTGCTCCCATGCAGCCGCAGGTGTGGATGGCGCTCAGTGGCGGGATCAACCCCAGGGTGTAGCAGCCGATGTCGCCTTTTACCGGAATTTTAAATTTGTACCGGCTTTAGACCGGGGGACGGTGGGGGCCGCCGGGACACAGCACCGGGGGGCGGGAGGGCAGGGTACCGCTCTCCGCTGCGGCTAGGGCCGGCTTGGCCGTTTCTGGCAGAAGTCCGGCCCGGATTGCCGCATTGCGCACCACGAAGGGGTCGAATTCACCCGTCAACGGGAAAATGCTTTTACCTTCCACCGGGATGCCCATCAGGTGCACGGCCTCTTCGATAAAGGGATCAAGTTCTTCGATAACGATCACTTTTTCCACCGATGCGGCAAAAGCGCGGATCATTTTTTCCGGCAGAGGCCAGGACATGCCTAATTTCAGCACCGAGGCATTCGGGAAAACCTCTTTGGCATATTGGTATGAGACGCCAGATGTGATGATGCCCAATTTATGGTCGCCGGCCTCGATGCAGTTGTAAGGGAATGTATTGGCGTATTCAGCGATGGTGCGGATGCGCTCTTCGATGACCGGGTGGCGCTTGATGGCGTTGCCGGGTACCATCACATACTTGCCGGGATTGCGGACGAAGAGTTTCTTTTCTGTGGCAGGCTCGGAGCGCTCGCCCAGTTCCACCGCGCTCATCGAATGACAGATGCGCGTAGTCACACGTAGAAGCACGGGTGTATCGAAACGTTCACTCAGCCCGAAAGCTGCTACGGTCATATCCTTGGCTTCCTGGCTGTCGGAAGGTTCCAGGCAGGGCACGCGCCCGAACTTGGCAAAGGTGCGGTTGTCCTGCTCGTTCTGACTGGAGTGCATTGCCGGGTCGTCGGCCGTCACGATCACCAACCCGGCTTCCACGCCGGTCATGGCTGCATACATGAACGAGTCGGCTGCCACATTCAGTCCAACGTGCTTCATGGCCGCCAGGGCACGCCGGCCGGAATAGGCCGCCCCGATGGCCACATCCACGGCTACCTTCTCGTTGGAGGCCCACTCGGCATACACGTTTGGGAAGATGGCATAGTTTTCCAGGATCTCCGTGCTGGGAGTTCCCGGATAGGCGGAGGCTACGCCCACACCGGCTTCCCACATGCCGCGGGCGATGGCTTCGTTACCGGAAAGCATTTTAATCGTCAAATCAGCTCCTTTAATGGGTTGAGAGATGAACGGTTGTCTTGCTCGTGCCCCCAATTCTAATCCATATAATCGGTACGGACAAATTCAAATCGGCAGCTTTTGGGCGGATATTTGGCATACAGGCCGGTTTTATGCTCCGGCCTGTTCCTCTTTCCCCGCGTTGGGATTCGCGTTCTTCCGAAGCGTCCGTTTCTTCCGGCGCCTGTCCAGCAGAGAAACCAACGCCACCACCACGGTCACCTGGACTAGTACACCCAGCCACTCGAGGGAAAAGGCCGGCATGTTTTTGCCTTCTCCCCGGCCTTCACCGCCGCCTCTGTGCAGCCTGTTGCCACTGCCCGGTCCCTGCCCATGCCCGAACTCCTGCCCCGCCCGTCCTTCCCTGCCATCCAGGGAAAAGTCTCCATTCGTTTGGGTTGTATCGCTGCTCGTGACGACGATGGCATAGGTCACCCCGGACAACAGTGCGATGACCAGCAGGATGATCAGAACGCGTCCAATGGTTTTCATATGCCTGCCTCCTCATTCTCCACCGGCGGTGTGGCGGCCTGCCGGGAAAAGATACGTTTCACACAGTTGACGATCCAGCTCCAATGCAGGCCTACATGCAGCCCAGTGATCAGGATTGACAGGTCAGCCGACAGTGAATGCAGGCGGCGCCAGACGAAACTCTCCGGAAGGCTGATGCCCAGCGCCGGCAGGATCGCCTTTGAAATCAGGATGCCGCTCAGCATGATGATTGTCCCATCCACCAGCAGCAGGACGTTCAGCACGTAATTCAGGCGCGAGCGGTTCGTGACCTTCGACAGGAATCGGCGAGTGACCTCCAATATCCAATTCCAACTGAGCAGCAGGTGCACGACGATTGCCGCCGCCAGCCCCAGGCTCAGCCATTCGTGGATGGGGATTCCCGTCGAACGCGGGTCCATAGCCAGCAGGAAACTGATGAAGATGGCGGTATCGATCACAAGTTTAGTTTTGTTGGTGCTAAGCAGTTTGTGGTTCATGCAATACTCTCACTTTCTGGTGCTATGATTTTACCTGCCGCCGTCAACGAAAGATGTGGAAATTGTGAAGAGCGTGTAAAATTATTATCAAGGTTTACACTCCCCGACCCGGAATCTTTTCTTGCAAGGGTGCAAAACTGTGGTATCTTTTTTTCGTAGATATTGCTGAAGGAAAAAGAAGATGGTCTACTCTTACGAGATCGAGGGCCTGCCCCTGAAAACTGGCGACATTATCTGTACTATGAATGGCAAGCCGGATATCCTGCCCGGCGAGTTCTGGCGGCTGGTGGGACGCCTGGTGCCGGGGGATGTAGACCATGTGGCTCTCTATCTGGGACCGGAGGGGCGCTGTATCGAATGCGGCTCGCGCGGTGTGGTCCTGTTTGATGTGAGCGGTCCTGCCTGGTGCTCGGAGGTTATGATCCGCGCTCGCGGTTTGCTCTGTGATACATTTTACGGAGTAGCTTACCCCCTGGACGGACAGGGGTTGATGCCTGAGGAAGAGGAGCGTATCCGGCGGGATGTGGCCGAGTTTTGCTTGGCCCAGGTTGGCAAGCCCTATAACCTGAATTTTATGGACCCAGACCGGGAGGATGCTTATTACTGCAGCCAACTGGTTTACAAAGCCTATCTGCGGCATGGCATCAACCTTAATACTGGCTTGGCCATGGAGCAGTTTCCCGGCACGAACCAGATCATCTACCCGCAGGAGTTGTGGAGCGGCTGTCCGCACCGGGCTGCCAGTACCCTGCAGTACCCGCACCATTGAGCAGACTCGAATTTAATTTATCTCCCCCGCCCGGGCGGGGGATTTCGCTTATAATCTTGAAAATATCAATCAACGGGATGAACGGAAAATGAACTTTCTCATCACTGGCGCGGCCGGATTCCTTGGCACTGCCCTTGCCAACTATCTTGCCCGTGAGGGTCATCAGGTGCGTGGGTTGGATGACCTGTCTACCGGCGACCCTCAGTCACTTTCCCCCGATGTTCACTTTAACCGCGGTGATGTAAACGACCGGCCCAAGTTATGGACCCTGTTGCAGGATGTGGATTGTGTCTACCACCTGGCAGCGCGCGTTTCGGTACCCGAATCAGCGCTGTATCCCAGGGAATATAACGCTGTCAATGTCGGTGGCACGGTCAGCCTGATGGAGGCCATGCGTGATGTGGGTGTGCGCCGCGTCGTGCTGGCATCCTCCGGCGCCATCTATGGTGAACAGGTTGAACAGCCGCTGCGAGAGGATATGACGCCCAGCCCACGCTCCCCTTATGCAGTCTCCAAGCTGGCGGCAGAGTTTTACGTCCGTACCATCGGCACACTCTGGGGCATCGAGACGGTCAGCCTGCGCGTCTTCAATGCCTATGGCCCCGGCCAGCATCTGCCCCCCTCACACCCACCGGTGGTACCTTATTTTCTCAAGCAGGCCCAGCGCGGCGGCTCGCTGGTTGTCCACAGCGACGGCGAGCAGACGCGCGACTATGTCTATGTGGACGATGTGGTCAGCGCGCTGGTGTCCGCTGCCACGGCTCCCAATCTTAACGGTCTGGTTATCAATGTCGGTTCCGGCCGCGAGACGACCGTGCGTGAACTGGTGGGTCTGGTGATCAGCGTTACCGGTAGTGAAGCAGATGTTGTTTATAATCCCAAGACCTCCGGTGGTGTCTCGCGTATGTGCGCCGATATCCGCCTGGCGCAGGAGAAACTTGCTTACCGCCCCTCCGTCAAGTTGGAAGAAGGCCTGCGCTTAACGCTTAAACGCGACCCAAGATTCAAATAAGAGCTTCTGCTTGTTGTTGCCAAGGCTGGGCTTCTACCTGGCCTGAAGTAATTACTGTTTACCGGCACGACGCCTGCACCAGAAATTGTGGCTTTTACTCAATGACGATCCCATATCTGCAGCAATTCTATAACCGCCCTACCTTGACCGTGGCGCGCGACCTGCTTGGGGCGCGCTTGGTGCGCATTCTGGATGGAGCCCGGTTGGCAGGCTTTATCATTGAAACTGAAGCCTACATCGGAGAGATAGATCTGGGCTGCCATGCACGTGCCGGGCACACGAAGCGTACGGAAGTGATGTACGGCCCCCCGGGCTACGCTTATGTTTACTTTACCTATGGCAACCACTGGATGCTGAACGCAGTCACCGAGCAGGAAGGTTTTCCAGCCGCGGTCCTGATCCGTGCCATCCAGCCGGTCGAGGGCAAGGAAATCATCTCGGCCCGGCGCGGCGGGCGTGACACCCTGGGTCCGGGCAAACTGGCCCAGGCTCTGGGTATTGGCGCATCCGAGAATCGCTCCGATTTAACCGACATGGCGTCCGGGCTGTGGATCGAGGAGGGGGTATCTGTTCCGGATGAATCCGTCACGATCGGGCCTCGGGTGGGGTTATATACTGTGCCAGAGCCGTGGAAGTCCATCCCCTGGCGATTCAGGGTACATGTCAGCCTCTGATTTGCTGTCCCCCCATATTCCGGATATCCCCCTTGGAGGCAGGTAAATGGGTTTTCAATCGATTGTTCTTGTCAAACAGGTTCCCGATACTCGCAAAGTCACTGGTGAGGTCATGACTGCCGATGGCACCATGAACCGCAGTGCCCTGTCTGCGATCTTTAACCCCGAGGACTTGAACGCATTGGAGATGGCCTTACAGGTCAGGGAACAGTACGGCGGGCAGGTGACTGTAATCACCATGGGGCCACCGCAGGCCGCGGGCGTTCTGCGTGAGGCGCTCTTCCGCGGTGCTGATCGCGTCATCCTGCTTAGCGACCGCAAGTTCGCCGGCGCGGATACCCAAGCTACATCTTACACGCTCAAGTCTGCCATTGATAAGATTGGTGCCTTCGACTTTGTGTTCTGCGGACGGCAGGCCATCGATGGTGATACCGCCCAGGTGGGGCCTCAGGTGGCCGAAAAACTGGGCATACCCCAAATCACTTATGCAGAGTCGATTCTTGAACTGACAGCGGACAGGATTGTTGTTCAACGGGCCTTTGACCTGGGTACCGAGATCGTCGGTTGCTCGCTGCCCTGTCTGTTGACTGTGGTCGGTTCTGCGAACCGGCCGCGCCCAGCCTCGGTCCGTCGGCGCATCGCCTGTAAATTTGCTGCCATCCCGGCCGAGTACCCGACCTTGTTGGCTCAGTGGCCGGATTTCGGTTCGGACGCTGCTCTGGATGCATACTTAACGCAGCGCGGCTTGAAAATTCCAGTCTGGACGGCTACCGATCTGAAGGTGGACGAGACCCATTTGGGTTTGGTCGGCTCACCTACCCAGGTGCACAAGGTCAATTATGTTGTTCTCGAAACAGCCGAGAGCAAGGAAATTCCGCCCACGCCAGATGGCATTCAAGCCCTGATCGAAGAACTTATTCAGGAATACGTGTTGGGGTGAACATGACCGGGAATCGCAATGTTTGGGTTTTCATCGAACAGGAAGAAGGCCGGCTGGCTGAAGTCAGCTTGGAACTGCTCGGCAAGGGGCGCGAACTGGCGCAGGTGCTTGGCAGCCAGGTCTGGGCTTTGCTCTGCGGACAGGCCCTGGCAGGCCTGCCGGAAAAGGTTATCCAGCACGGTGCAGACCATGTCCTGCTGGTGGAGCATCTGGAGCTTGAAGTCTACCGCACCCTGCCGTACGCACGTGTGGCGGTGGACCTGATTCACCGCTATGAGCCTTATATTTTCATTTTTGGCGCTACACCTGTCGGCCGCGATCTGGCGCCGCGCGTCGCATCGGCCGCCAGGGTTGGACTGACAGCAGACTGCACTGACCTTCAGATCGGCGATTACACCCTCCGAAAAGAGAATCGGGTTTGCAAAGATCTGCTTTATCAGATCCGCCCCGCCTTTGGCGGCAATATCATTGCCACCATTGTCAATCCCAATACCAAACCCCAGATGGCTACCGTGCGTGAGGGCGTCATGCACCGTCTGGAGGCCGACCCATCCCGTCAGGGTATGATCGAAACCGTTACACCCCACTTTGAGCCACCGGATTTTGCTCTGCAGGTGCTCAGCCGTGAATTGCGTCCCCCAACTGTCCACCTGAAGGATGCGCCGGTCATCGTGGCTGGCGGTGCAGGCGTGAAAGACCAGCAGGAATTCCAGCTCATTGAAGACCTGGCCAGCCTGATGGGCGGGGAAGTGGGTGCCTCACGCGCTGCGGTGGATGCCGGGCTGGCTTCCCGGGATCATCAGGTCGGCCAGACCGGTACCACAGTGCGCCCGCGGCTATACATTGCGGCCGGCATTTCTGGCGCCATCCAGCACCGGGCCGGGATGGATAAGTCGAATAAGATCATTGCCATTAATTCCGACCCGCAGGCACCTATTTTCCAGGTGGCGCATTATAAGATAGTGGGCGACCTCGGTGAAGTCCTGCCGTTGCTCATCAAAGCCCTGCGTGCGAAGGCCAGATAGGAGGCGTATTCATGACTGATAACTTTTTCCTGGATAATCAAGACCTCCAGTTCCGGCTTGAGCAACTGGACCTGCGCGCCGTCCTCGAGTTGAAAGAAAAGGGCTATACCTATCATGACCGGTATCCCTCTGCCCCGCGCAGTTACGCGGATGCCATGCACAATTACATCCTCTTCTTGGAAGTTCTTGGGGAGATCTGCGCCCAAGTGGTGGCTCCGCGCGCCGCACAGGCGGATGAAGAAGGTGCCCGCTATGAAGATGGCCGTGTGACCTATGCTGTTCCTACGCAGGAGGCCCTGGATGCCATCAAGAAAGCCGAACTGACAGGTGCCATGCTACCTTGGGAGTACGGCGGCATGAATCTACCTGAATCCATCTACCAGATGATGGTTGAATTGGTCTCGCGTGCCGATGCCGGTTTGATGACTATTTTTGCCCTGCAGGAAGTAGCTTCCACCGTCAGTGAGTATGGTGATGAGGAAACCAGGGCACGCCTCCTGCCGCGTTTCGTGCGCGGCGAGGTGGGGGGTGCCATGGTGTTGACAGAGGCAGATGCCGGCTCCGACCTGGGTTCTGTGCAGATGCGCGCTACGTTGGATGAAGCTACGGGGGTATGGCATCTCAACGGTGTCAAGCGCTTCATTACAAATGGCTGCGCTGAGATTCATATTGTGCTGGCTCGCAGCGAAGCCGGTTCTGTCGATGCTCGCGGCCTCTCCATCTTCCTGGTGGAGTGCGATGAGACGGTGCGTGTCCGCCGCATCGAGAACAAGCTGGGCATCCATGCCTCACCCACCTGTGAGATCCAGTACAACAACACACCGGCCATCCTGATCGGTAAACGCCGCTTTGGCCTGCTGCGTTATGCCATGTCCCTTATGAATGGCGCACGCCTGGCTGTCAGTGCCCAGGCGCTGGGGATTGCCGAAGCTGCCTACCGTGAAGCGTATAAATATGCGGGGGAGCGCATCCAGTTCGACCGCCCTATCCGGGAACTTCCGCCTGTCCGGCGCATGCTGCTTAATATGCGTTCTGAGATCGAGGCTGCTCGTGCCCTCACCGCTGAAACGGGCCGTTGTGTGGACCTGTTAAAAGCCGTCGAACAAGCCCTCGCTGAGAGTGAAAATCCCGACCCGGAATTGCGCCAGAAGCAGAAACAGGCTGCCAACCTGGCGGATGTCCTCACCCCTCTGACAAAATACTATGCCACCGAGATGGGCAACCGCGTCTGCTACCAGGCCATGCAGGTCCATGGCGGTGTGGGCTATATGCGCGAGTTTAACGTTGAACGATACTACCGTGATGTGCGCGTTACCAGCATCTACGAGGGCACCAGTCAGTTGCAGGTGGTGGCTGCCACCGGCAAACTGCTTGGCCACGCCCTGGACGGACTGCTGGATGAGTGGGCAGCGCTGAACTATGCACCGGACCTGCTCTCGTTGAAAGAGCAACTCACCACCGCCACTGCACTCTTCAGGCAGGTCACGGACAGCTTGAAAGAGAAGGAACGGCCAGTTATTGACTATTACGCCAGTGACCTGACCGACATGGCCACCTGGTTGGTTTGTTCCTGGTTGATGCTGCGGGATGCTCGCCACCTGGAACGAAAACGTGAACTGGTTAGCGTGTATCTGGCTGCCAACCTGCCCCGTCTGCGCGGTGCTGCCGAGACAATCCTGGCTGCAGACGAAAGCGCTCTGCATGCCGGGGAACAAGTCTTGAAGGTCTAGCCCCTATACATCATTCGGCCATTGGAAATCGAAGACGCTCCACCTGCCCGACAGTTCCCCTTTTTGGGGTGTCTGCCGGGCGTTTTTTTTACGGAGGAAGGCGCGACTTCCGGCTTCTGGGTGTGTTTTCTCCTCCGTAATGCCTGGTTGAATCTGGACTATAACCGGCAAAATTATTGCCTCTATGTGCAAGGAGCCTGACCCATGAACCTGCTATCTGGCAAAACTGCCCTCATATTCGGCCTCGCCAACGACCACAGTATTGCCTGGGGAATCGCTAGGGCCTTTAAAGAATACGGTGCTGAAATTGGCTTCAGTTATATCAGTGCGACGGAACGCTTTGTCCGCCCGTTGGCCAGCCAGATAGGAGTTGAATTTGTTGAGCAGTGCGATGTTGCCCGGGATGCTGATATCAGCGCCATTGCTCACAAAGCTGGATCACATTTCGGACAGGTGGACATTCTCGTCCATTCCATTGCCTTTGCCAACCGTGAAGAATTGATGGGACCTTATTACAACACGAGTCGCGCCGGGTTTCATCTGGCAATGGATGTCAGTGTTTATTCGTTCGTAGCACTGGCCAAAGCCTTTCAGCCCATCCTGCGTCCGGGTGGTTCGCTGATTTGCTTGACTTATTACGGCGCGGAAAAGGTTTCACCCAATTACAACGTCATGGGCGTGGCCAAGGCCGCCCTGGAGGCTTCCACCCGTTACCTGGCCTACGATCTCGGCCCGCAGAAAATCCGAGTCAATGCCATCTCTGCCGGTCCCATCCGTACCCTTTCGGCTGCCGGCGTGACTGGTTTCAAGGACATGTACCGACATTTTACCGGGATTGCTCCTTTGCGCGAAAATGTCACCGTTGAAGATGTGGGCGGTGCGGCTGTTTTCCTTGGTTCAGACCTGTCCAGCCATATTACCGGTGAAGTCATCTACGTCGATTCCGGCTACAACATTATGGGCTCCTCTGACCTCTCCCGCAAAGAGTAACCGCAAATTGCTTTTCAACAGGCTTTGCCGGGTTGCTGGAGTGCACCTGGTATCTTTTTTCCATAGCCCGTCCCTCTCATTTTCGGGGTAAAATAATCGAAATCTTATTGATGATGGATTGTTATGTTTAAGCGTAACATTACACCTACTGACACAACCCAGCCAATTCAGGCCGTTGAACGTATCACCTCTGTTCTTGGACCGGGTGTTATCTGGCACGGCAGCCTAAATGGCTCTGGCGGTGTGCGTATTGAGGGTGCCTTTGAAGGCGAGGTCACGCTTCGCGGCATGTTGGTCATTGGCGAGACCGGGCGTGTCACTTGCGAGAATCTGCGTGCCAATACCGTCATCGTGGCCGGGGCATTGCGTGGCAACATTACTGCCCAAAAGGTTGAGATCCGCGCTACGGGGCGAGTTTGGGGTGATGTGGTAACCACCTCTTTTGCAACGGAAGAAGGTGCTTTTCTACGGGGCCAGATCCGCATGGAAGAGACAGTTGAACTTGACTTGGGGCCTGTGCCGGATGCAACCCCTGCTGAGGCAGTCGCTGCTGCTTCTGAAGCCGCAGTCCCATTGGTCATCCCCGCACCTGAAACGCTTTCCGATACCACTGCTGTGCGTAAAAAGAAGGCCTGAGCGCTGTGGGTTACTAACAATCGTTCTGTGACAGGGTCTGCAGCCCTGTCACACAATATTAAGGATTTTTCTTATGCGCTACCTTGATCTTCAAATCCAGACACAGCGTGAGGCTCCTGCAAATGCTCGCAGTGAAGGACATGCCCTGCTGGTTCGTGCCGGATATCTCACACATACTGGGGTGCTCACTGACCTGGGGGAGCAGGCCGTTAGCTGCTTGCGTGTTTTGAACGAAATTGCGGGCGGGGACTTTTTCTCCCGTCTCGACCTGCCTGTCATTGGCCGGGAGGATGTTTTCTTCCTGTTTTCTGGCGGACCGGTGGACGTCATCCATTGTCCAGCCTGTGGTTATACTGCCCGGCAGGAACTGGCTGCTTTCCATAAAACTCCTCTCCCACCTGAAACGCCGCTCCCGGTTGAAAAAGTACTGACCCCTGATTGTCATACCATCGAAACCCTGGCAAAGTTTCTCGGAATTCCGGAAGAAAAAACTGCCAAAGCACTTATGTTCACCCGCCTGTCGGATGGAAAATTCATCTTTGTGGTTGTGCGTGGTGAGATGACTCTGAGTGAAGCCAAACTTAGACAGGCATTGGGAGAGTTCCGTCTTGCAACTGCCGCTGAGATTATTGAGGCAGGTGCTGAGCCGGGTTATGCCTCACCTATTGGTTTGCGGGATGCGCTGATCGTTGTTGATGATCTGATCCCGCACTCGGCCAACCTTGCAGCGGGTGCCAATCAGGTTGGCTATCACTTGGTCAATACGAATTATGGACGCGACTATACCGCTGTCCACATTCTTGACCTGGGGCTTGCCTCTTCCGGAGATGCCTGCCCGAATTGTCATCAACCGCTTGATTTACAGCGCGCCATCCCATTGGCCGAAGCCGGCGAATCTCATTTTCCTGCCATACTCTCCGCCCTGGCCGAAGTCCACCATGATGATAAAGGTCTGGCATTTCCTGCTGCTGCGGCACCCTTCGATGTTTACCTGATGCAGGTACCTGGCAAAACCCTGGATACGACTGCAGAGGCCGAAAAGTTGTACACCTCCCTGCAATCTGCCGGGCTGGCGGTGCTTTTTGATGACCGCGCCGAACGTGCCGGCGTTAAGTTCAATGATGCTGACCTGATTGGCTGTCCTATTCGGGTTACAGTTGGCGAACGCGCTTTGCAGAACGGCATGGTGGAATTGAAGCCGCGCCGGGCGCAGGAGAACCAGTTATGTTCGCTGGCGGACGTGCCGGCGCAGGTGCGCAAACTTATCGGTCTGGATCACGAATGAACCGCGGGATGCCCTCCTTCTTCCGAGTGGTTTCCACGGACTACTTTTCATCGGTGGTGCTCATCATTCCCATGGTTTTATGGGGCATGTATTACTTCCTTCCCGGCCCGGCGGGTAGAGCTCACGACCCCATTCTGGCTTATATCGCTCTCGGCCTGACATTCAGTGCTGGATTGATTCTGCTCTGGCGCTGGTGTTCCATTGTTGCCGTGTTTAGAGACGGTATACAAGTGGATGGGATGGTTACGCAGGTTAATTTTCACCGTGACCGCGGTCGGGTGACTTACACATATACCTATCAAGGTGGGAAGCATGAGAGTGGTAGCGCTATTTTAAAAAATAAACATACACGCCTGCTTTACCCTGGTCAGGAAGTGACAGTCATCGTCAGCCGGGACAACCCGAAGCGAACGCTATTGCAGGACCTGTATTTGTAATCACAATGGACATTCATTTTGACGGCCAGTACGATAAAAAAATATTCCTGCAGGCCCTGCGGCTTGTCCAGCGGACAGGCTGGGTAAACAGGGCTCTCCGTTATGTTGCCTTGTGTGCTGCCTTGGTCTTGCTTTCTTCTTATGTCTACACTTGGATTACTGAGGCTTCTCAGGCAGGGTATCGCCTGGTGGCTGCTGCTTTGCTCCTGGTGTACGCAGCCATCCCTCTGATCAAAACCTGGCAGGTAACGGGCCGGCTCTTCAGCGAACGTCCTGTGCGTAACATCAGCGGCCGGGCAAACTCCTCAGGGCTGATACTGATTTCCCGGATGGCTCCCGGCAGGGAGCGGCAGATCCTCTGGAAAGACTTCCGGCGTTACGGCCAATCTGGCCAGTTGTTTGGTCTATTGGCCAGCGATGGGACATTGTGGGTCCTCCAACGCTCATTTTTCTCCAGCGAAAGTGATTGGAACAGGTTCCAGCAGCTGGTGAAAATGCATATTTCCCAACCCAAATAAGCACTCCGAGACAAAGATAATGGCTAACACAACGAAAGTCCCCATGTCCTCCCCTGACCTTAACGATACCGACCGCCAGACAGTAATGGATGTTCTGAATACGCCCATATTAAGCATGGGTCATTATGTCCAGGATTTCGAGCAGGCGTTTTGCGACTGGACCGGTGCCCGGTATGCTATTGCAGTTAACTCCGGTACAGCTGGCCTGCACCTGTGTGTACGCGCGGTCGGCATCGGCCCTGGTGATCTGGTCATCACCACGCCGTTCTCGTTTGTAGCATCCACCAATGCCCTGCTATTCGAAAACGCTGTCCCGCTTTTTGTGGATATCGACCCCCGGACCGGCAATATCGATCCGGAACTGGTGGTAGATGCAGCCAGAAATGTCACCCATTACATCCCTCCCAAGCTACGTCATAAACCCTATGGCTCGTTGAAGGCCATCCTGCCGGTGGATGTATTCGGCCAGCCTGCTGACCTGGATGTGTTGTGCAAAACTGCCGATGAACATGGGCTGAAGTTGATCGAAGATTCTTGTGAGGCACTCGGCGCGGCCTATAAAGGACGCCTGGCCGGCACCTTCGGCGATACTGGTATATTTGCCTTTTACCCCAACAAACAAATGACCACCGGGGAGGGAGGGCTGGTCATTACCAATGATGAGGCAGCCGCCAGCCTGATGCGGGCTTTGCGCAACCAGGGCCGCGCACCGGGCGATACTTGGCTCCAGCACACTCATTTGGGTTACAACTACCGCCTGGATGAGATGTCGGCCGCGTTGGGATTGGCCCAGATACGCAGGTTGGATGAATTGCTTCGAAAACGTGAACAAGTTGCCGTCTGGTATGAGAGTCGCTTGCAGGAGATTCCCGGCGTTGAAGTACCATATGTTGCGCCCTCCACGACGCGCATGTCCTGGTTTGTCTATGTTGTTCGCTTTGAATCCGGCTTGGATCGCGACGGTTTGGCCAGACGCTTGGAAGCGCATGGCATCCCAGTTCGTCCATATTTCCTGCCGATCCATTTACAGCCCTACATGGTTGAGCGTTTTGGCTGGCGGGATGGCGATTTCCCCGTAACTGAAGACTTGGGCCGGCGTGGGCTGGCTTTACCATTTTCTGGGGTGATGACAGAAGAGCAAGTGGAAACGGTCTGTCAAACTTTGCGCCAGGTTGTTCGGGAAGCAGCCGGATGAGTGCGCCGGATTTTACCCCGCCGCGCCAGCGCGGCCTGATCGTCCATGGGATTTTTTTTACTCTGCTTCTGGTTGTCAGTGGGATCTCCTTTGCGTATGCTTCGCGGGAAGATGTTGGTCCGCTCTTCACCCTGTTTTTGCTGATCGCGATTGGCGCTTTTGTGCCCTTGCCCATTCTGGCTTACCACCTGTATGCATTGCAGCGCGCATATTATCGCCTGGACCGGGATATGCTGACGATCTCTTGGGGGTTGCGTCTGGAAGAATTGCCTCTGAACGAGATCGAATGGGTTCGAACAGCTTCCGATCTGGTTGCACCGCTTGATTTTCCGCGCCTGCGCCTGCCGGGTGCGATCTTGGGAACCCGCCGCCATCCGGATTTGGGCTTGGTTGAGTTCCTGGCTTCCGAGCCGCATGGCTTGTTGTTGGTCGCCACTGCCCGGCGGACCTTTGCCATTTCTCCTGCCGACCCATCAGGTTTTATGCATGATTTCCAACGATCGGTTGAACTTGGCAGCCTTGAACATGCCAGGGGACGCTCGGTGTACCCGTCGTTTGTTGTGGCTCGTGCCTGGGAGAGCGTGCCGGCGCGTTTCCTGTGGCTGGGCGGAGCCTTGCTTAACCTGGGGATGCTGATCTGGGTCAGCATCCTCATCCCCACACATGCCAGTACCCGCCTGGGATTTAACCCTGCCGGTATACCGCTTGATCCGGTTCCCAGCGCCAGCTTGATGCTTCTGCCATTGATAAGTATCACGTTTCTGGTTGTGAATTGGCTGGTTGGGTTGTACTATTACCGCCGTCCTGAACAAAGCATCCTGGCATTTCTCTTGTGGGCTTCTGGAATGTTGACGGCGCTGCTGTTTCTGGTGGCAGTCGGGTTGAGTATATCTTCTCTGGAATAAACATGTCTCAATTTGTCATCGGTCTTACTGCTGCTACCTTGATTTCCCTGCTTGCCTACCGTGCTCACAGCCTGAGCCGTTCCGGAGCATGTGGGGCGTTATTTACGGGTACACTAATTTTCGGGTTGGGCGGCTGGCAGTGGGCCGTTCTGCTGGTTGCTTTCTTCACATCTTCCAGTATCTTGACACGCATATTCAGCAGCCGCAAATCGCGCTTGAATGAAAAATTTGAGAAAGGCGGCCAGCGAGACTTGGGACAGGTACTGGCCAATGGCGGTATTGCCTCGCTGTTTGCTTTTCTGCACTTTCTCTATCCTGCTTCTTCCTGGCCCTGGGCCGGTTTTGCTGCATCCCTGGCCGCGGTTAACGCAGATACATGGGCCACTGAACTTGGCGTTCTCAGCCTGCGTCCGCCGCGTCTTCTGACCAGCGGCAGGTTGGTGGAAAGAGGTACATCTGGTGCCGTTTCTTTATATGGTACCCTGGCAGCCTTTGCGGGTTCTGCCTTCATCGCTCTTCTGGCTGTTTTGCTGCAACCATTTGTCCTTTATTCTTCGTCTTTTATTTTCCCCCTTTTCCTTCTCACCTTCTCCGGCTTGTTTGGAGCCTTATTCGACTCATTCCTTGGGGCGACCGTGCAGGCCATCTACCGTTGCCCGCAGTGCGGTAAGGAGACCGAGCGCCATCCTCTCCACACCTGTGGGGCGCTGACAACTCAGATTCGCGGCTGGCTCTGGTTGAACAACGATATGGTCAATCTGGCTTGTGCCATTTCTGCTGCGCTTGTTGCCTTGTTGGTATGGAGATAGTTATGCAGGTCAAGATTGGTAAAACACTGCTCATACTTGGAATTGTTGTTGTCTTGATTGGCCTGGCCCTGCTGGCTTATATTGGCATTTATAACCGCTACTGGTCGGATGATTGGTGCTATAACCGTGATTTCAAGACGATGGGTGTTCTGGGAGCGCTCAGAGGTTATGTGGATTTCCCTGGTGGCTATTCCTCCAACCGTTACTCATTGACCCTCTTTTCGGGTATTCTCTACCTGTTTGGGTTGCCCGGAACGCAGGCAATGACAGCCCTGTTGATGGCACTCTGGCTGGGTGGGCTGTACTGGAATTTTCGCAACCTTTCCCATTTGAGTATCCCCATTCCTCCTATAACCCTTCTGCTGGCTTCCAGCTTGCTTCTCTATTATGTTCTTTATCTTTCCCCTCAACGTTTTCAGATCCTGTATTGGCGGGCTGGGGTGATGCCTTACAGTGCGGCCATTGTCTCCGGTTTGTATATTTTCGCCATTATTACCGGCCAGATGCTCGCAGAAAAAACATCCAAGACTCTTCGTTACTTTTCGGCTCTATTGGCCTTCCTGGCAGGCGGTTTTTCGGAAATCAGCTGTGTTCTGCTGGTGACTGCGTTAGGCTTGCTTTTCTTGTGGGCGGGTTGGTCAAAGCAGCGTGGGAAGGCCTGGGCCATCCGATCTTTCCCCGTGATCACCATTGCACTGTTTTTTCTGGTACTCTCGATGCTAGCCCTCATCCTTGCGCCTGCCAACGCTCGTGTTGAGGACGTTAAGATTGTCAGCACCAATCCGCTGATGGTTCCGTGGCTATCTCTTCAGGCTGCAGCATATTTTGTGTTTAATTCGTTGAAAACTCTTCCGCTCCCACATTTCATATTCATTCTTATCTTTGGGGTGCTGCCTGTCCTTTTCCGTTTGTTCCAGGAGCAACCTGCCAGCATCAAGCACCCCGGCTTATGCTTTGTAGTTGTTGCGCTGGTTTCCTTTTTACTGCTTGTTGCCATTCATGCACCGACTATTTATTTTTACAGCGCCCCTCCCGACCCGCGCGGCCAGTCGTTGGGACGTTTCGTCATGCTGTCTGGTCTGGCATTGCTGGCCTGGCTGGCTGGTGACAGGTTTTCCAGAAAGTGGTCGAATCGCTGGATCTTGGCCGGCGCAGCCCTGGTTTTGCTGGCCGGGTTTGCCTATACTGCCCGGACAATCTCAACGGTTTATGCAGAACTGCCCGGCTACATCAGCCGTGCACAGCAATGGGATGTAAGGGATCTTTATATCCGCTCTGCACAGGCCGAAGGCATTCGCCTCCTGGAAGTAAGGATGATTGACACCGCGGCTATTGATACCCGCGACCTGCTGCGTTCCAAAAGCTCCGACCGGGAAGGTTGGAGCAGGTCCTGCGCTGCTGAATACTATGGCCTGGATGGTATGAAACCATTAGCGCCATAAGTTGTTGTGAGGTATAAGATCAAGAAACGTCCCACCGGGTTCCATCTCTGTGGGACGTTTCTTATCGAATATGCGTTCTTGTCTTGTATCATCCAAACAGGTGTGATGCCAGCACCCGAATGCCGATCAAGATCAAAATAATGCCGCCTGTCGTCTCCATAATTTTGCCGAATTTTTCACCCAGGCGGTTGCCGATGTGAATCCCCAGCCAGGACATCAACCCCGTCACAATGCCGATCACAATGGCCGGATACCAAACCGAGACTTTCAGAAATGCCAGCGTCAGTCCAATGGCCAGTGCATCTATGCTGACCGCAATTGAGAGCATAACCATTGCCAAACCGCGCGATAGGTCCTGCTTTTGTATTTTGCAGTCCGGGTTCAACCCGGACTGGATCATACGCCCACCCACAAATGCCAGTAATCCAAAAGCAATCCAGTGGTCGAAATTTGAAATGTATTCTGAAATGGTTGTCCCTGCCAGCCAGCCGATAACCGGCAGCAGGAACTGGAACAAGCCGAAATGGAAAGCCAGGCGGAAGGTTGGGCGCGGTCCACGCGTGTCGGGCTGAGTTCCCGCACAAAGGCAGACCGCGAAAGCGTCCATAGCCATGCTGAGAGCGATTAGAAGGATTTCGAAGAAGTTCATCTCAGGTATTTCGGCTTTTCCAGATTTTGAATTCTTTCAGCGCTGATCCCCCCAGAAATTCACGCATGATCGAGTTGTCTGGAATCAAATCTATTTCGATCGGCAGGAACCACTCCAGGAAGGCCAGCAGACGTTTGGCCTCGATATGTTCAGGTGCGCCGTGCGGTACCTGGCGCAGCAGCGGCTCCGCCAGGGGTTTGAGCGCAGCCAGTTCATAGACCAACGCCGAGTTGAACATCACATCCGCATTTTCCTGGTAGGGAAAGATATGACTCTTTTCTCCACGCCGAACAGATTCCCATCGGCTGATGGTCTGTTGGGCACTGTAGCCGCGCTCGCGTGCGTCGCGTACGATGCGGCGCATAAGGCGGCTGTCAGTTGTCGAAACTCGGTTATGCCTGTCAAGGTTAAGTTGTGTCAGGGCTGAGACGTAGATGCGAAAAGCTTGCCCGGCCAGCGCCTCTGGAATGAGACGCGGGTTTAACCCATGAATGCCTTCCAGGATGAGCATTTGCCCGCGTTTAAGTTTGATTTCTTCTCCGGTTTCACGCTTTCCGGATATGAAGTTGTAGCGCGGTAAACGAACTTTTTCTCCGGCGACGAGGCGTTGCAGGTGTTCTGCAAGCAAGGGCAAATCGATGGTTTCCAGGGCCTCGAAATCAAAGTTGCCGTTCTCGTCACGCGGTGTAGCCTCACGGTCGACGAAATAATTGTCCAGTTCGAGGGGAAATGGGGATAATCCCAATGCCAGTAGTTGCACGGCCAGCCGGCGTGAGAATGTGGTCTTGCCGGATGAGGATGGCCCGGCGATCAATACCAGGCGGATACTATCGCGCTCTGCAATCTGGCGGGCAATGGAGGCAATATGCTGTTCATGCAGGGCTTCTGAGACCAGGATGATCTCCTGGGTACGCCCGGCCAGGACGGCATCATCTAACGAGCCAACAGTATCAATATCCAGCTTTTTAAGCAGTTCACCATACTGTCTGAAGGCTGCCAACAGTTTGGGGTACTCGTCCATTGCTTCCAATTCCGTTGCGCTGCGGCGGCGCGGGAAGCGCAGGGTAAAGCCTCCATTGGTCATTACCAGTTCGAACCAGCGTAGATAACCGGTGGATGGTACCATATAGCCGTGATGGTAATCCATGCGCTCGCCCAAGCGGTAGAGTGTCAGGTAGTCTTTACGGCGGTGACTCAGAAGGTGTACTTTATCATCATAGCCGCGCGACTTGAAATACTCGATGGCTTCCTTCAGCGGCACTTCCTGGCGTTCAAAAGGCAGATCGGCTTCTACCAGTTGGCGCATATGGGCCTGCAGGGATGCAAGTTCAACTTCTGTGAGCGGCAGGCGGCCGGTAACCTGGCAGTAATATCCACCCGAAGAGACCGAGTGATCGATGGTTAATTTAGCTTTCGGAAACTTATCGACAAAAGCCATTTCCAGCAGGAAGGTCAAAGAACGGCGGTAGATGAGCGCTCCATCCGGGTCAGACATCAGTACCGGCTGGACACTCATATCCATCTTGATAGGGAAGGTTAACTCTCGCAGGTCCCCGTTGATGATTGCTGCTACAGGAGGGGATGGTAGTTCGGTGGCGATGATTTTTAGGAAGTCGCCCACTTTGCTGCAACGAGGTCCGGAGAGGACGCGCCCATCGGGTAAATGGACTTCCACATCCGGTCGGGGTTGGGTCAATCGAATTGGTTCTTGGCTCATAATCTTCTCAATGACGTTATATTATGTTTCAGGAAGAATACCATCAAATTGGAGCAGGGTTCTTCACAGGCTCGTAAAGCGGAGTTACAGTCTTGCAAGGAGTTTTTCTGGCTGGCCTCTGTAAGCGTCCAGAGGAATATCTCCGCGCGTCAACGCCTGGAGTGTTTCGTTGAGTAACTTGTTGACCGGTGTTGCAACACCAATCTTTTCGCCTGTACGTACCACAGCACCGTTCAGCCAGCCCACTTCTGACTTGCCGCGGCCGGAGTGCAGATCGATGTGGAAGGACGGCATTTTATAGCCGCGGCCCCGGCCAATGACATTGGCCGCCAACGGCCGCAAGAATCCAGGCCAGCCTGCCAGGCGTGCAAGTATACGCACCGGTGTGCCGGGTAGATCCACCACATCCAAGTTTTGTGCTGCCATCACCGCCAATGCCTCACGCAATTGGACCATCTCCAGCCGGTACAGGTCAGGCTGGGCAAATACTTGGACAGGTGTCATATCTAGGATGGCTGAGGTGGAGTTGCCGAGCAGGTTGGTAAGCATTTTAGACCACTTCATTGCGGCCGCACACGGGAACAGGCGGGTATTCAGATGGGCTCCTTCGAAAGCAGCTACAAGACGTTCAACCAATGGCTGGCCGCCTGCCACCCCTACGCCGCGTAGCTTCTCCAAGACGATATCACCTGCAGCCTGGCGCCCGATCGCGGATGTTATAGTCCCGGCGATAACCTTTTCTGGTCCGAGAATGGATTCGATCGCCGTTTCGTTCTCTACTCCGTTTTGTAGGCACAGTACCGGCGGCATTTTCCCGGTGTAGGGGAGTATCTCTTCCAGCGCAGTGACTGTATCGTAAGACTTGAGCGCAAACAAGGCGATGTCGAATGGCCCGTATTCGAGAGCTTCCTCCAGCTTGGGCACGGCAACAAAGGCTGAACTCCCCAGCAGAAATCGCTCTTTTGATATACGGCGCTTATCTAGGCTTAAGTCCAGACGCAGGCCGCGTTGGTGCAGTTCATCAACAACATCCGGACGCTCTATAAAAACGACTTGGTGGCCGGCCAGCGCCAGTGAACCGCCAATGTAGGTGCCAATGGCCCCTGCTCCGAAGCTCAGAATGTTCATGCGTTCCATCTAGTCCTCTTTCCAATGTCCACGGTCATCGAAATGCAGCAGGCGCCAGTTGTGATGTTCGGGTTCGTAAACCAGCGTCGCAAAAGTGGTGTTATGAAACATGAAGCGCGGCCCTGTATAGTCAGCCTGCGGGGGAATGCCCAGCATTGCATACATGGCCATGTTCAAAATGCCGCCGTGCGAAACGACCAGGTACCTTCCTGCTGGCCGGTCGATCAGGTCCTGTACGGCGCGTCCGGCGCGCAGGTACACCTCCCAGCGGCTCTCACCGGTTACACCCCAGCGGGTATAGGGGGTCAGAAATTTTGGCCGAGGGGCTACCTGGTCTGCTTCCTCGTCTTTAAGGCCTGCCAGCAACCCGTTGTTGAGTTCTTTCCATAGATCTAATTCCTCAAGCGGGGCGTTCAAAACCTGGCAAATGCTTTCTGCCGTCTGGTGGGCACGTAACAGAGGACTGGTGATGCACCGGTCGAAGACCACTCTTTCAGCCAGCCAGCGTTCTGCCAGTGCCTTGGCTTGTTGAAGGCCGGTTTCCGTCAGTGCGAAATCGGCCTGGCCCTGGAATCGGTTTTCAACATTTCCAACTGATTCGCCGTGGCGTAGAAAAGTGACAAAATGGCGTGATGGGATATCCATGGGGGTTATTCTTTTCCCGTTGTACACAGGATTGATAGGAGAAGGTCCTGATTATATCCAGACGGCCATTCAGTTACCCGCTCGAATTGTGTACACAAGAATATTTTAGTCAGGCGGTCTCCCTTGATTTTTTTTGCGGTTTGGAGAGCCTTGTTTTCCTGACCGCTGTTCACGTAGGCCGTCATTATTGGCAGCCATTCTGTTCTGTCCAGAGGGGTCAGGTTCAATCGGGCAGCCTCATCTGCCAGGCTGGCAGCCTCTTGCCATTGGCCAGCCTGGTTGGCCAGTTCGATTTTTTGGAAATAGTAGCACCATTTATGAGGCGGCTCTGGGCCGAAAATGATCCCGGGTGGCGTTTTAGGCTTGGCCTGTAGATCGATCATCTCGACCTTCGAATAGGGTGCAATCATCATTACATCGCTGGGTTCGGCAGGGCCCAGATTCGGAAGACTGCCGTTCTGGACATGCAGGCAGGCATTGGTGGACGGGATGGACAAGATCAACGCCTTGTTGTAATCGTATTTTACGGTATTACCGCGTTGCACTTGTTCGACCTGTGACCCTTCCATCAAGTGGGCAAGGATATCATCGAAAATGATCTGCCCGCCCACATCCAGCGTACCGCCGGACGTATAGATCAGGTTTGCCGGCCCCCAGACTTCATAATCTTCAGGCAGCTGATACCCCTGAGGCAGGGAGGCCACCAGCGTGGTGCCTGGCAAAAACCCTGGCGCCCGCCAGGAGAGCTGCCACCACAGATCCTTTTGGAGATTCCAGAGGTCGCGATAGTAAACCGCGCTTTGGTACTGGGTCGAAGCCCCCAGGAAGATTAGCAGGGATAACAATGCCCAGCGAGCCCTTCCATTCAAAGCCGCAAAAGCGATGCCGCTGCCTGCCAGTGCCACCCCAATGACAGCCTGCGCTGCATAACGGTCGAACTGTGCTGCGAAGATGACATTGCGTCCTGCCAGTACAATCGGCAGGGATGTTACCAAGATGATCAGTCCTCCCAGCCATATCCATGCGTTTAACTCATGAGGTTGCTCAACTTCCTTTTTTGGGGCGCTTTTTCCTTGCCGGAGCAGAAACAGGTAAATCGCTGCCAGCCCCAGAACCAGTAGTGATATCAACCAGCCGATTCCCAGGTCCCTGTAGCGGAGCTGGGCGGTGAATTGGTAATAAGGGGCTGCCCAGGCCAGTATCGTTGTTTCCACCAGATCCCTGAGCAGTTCGAAAAATTTTCCGCCCAAGCTGTAGGTCGGCAGAATGTTGATTCTATCGAGGATCAGGTCTACTCGTGTGGAACGACGCGTACTCTCGAAAAAGAATAGACGCCAGATTGCAAATGCCGAGGCCGCTGTGAGATAAAGAGCCTCCCACTTCAACAGGCTTTTTACCAGGGATTTCCATTTAACGTCTCCCTGCACGGCCAAGACATATCCGATCAGCAGAAGCCGAACCACCTCCATACCGATCAATGACTCGTATATGAATAAATAGATGGCCATTAGTACAACCGCAGCGAGAGTTGCGACAACTCGTTTCAGCCTGCCATTCGTTTTGATTGCCCAGATCGACACTGCGATGGAAAGAACTGCGCAGAAATATGCCAGCAGTAAGTTGACATAGGTGGCAGCGTTGGGTTGCTGGAAGAAACCGGGGTAAACGATATATAAGATGGTTGCTACAGTGCTTTCCAGATGTCGCTTAGGCCAGATCAGCCGCAGAAGCCACAGGAACGAAAGCGCCCCGGCGATTTCTAATACCAGTGCATAAATATGCCAGCCGAGCGGAGATTCACCCAGGATCAGATAGTCCAGTGAGTAAATGTAGCCAATAAATGGCCGGTCGCCCATGAACAATTCCATTACCGCGGATATGCCGCGTGCGTGTGCGGTCCATAACATATACCAGTCATCACGGTAGAAGCCTAATTTGGGGATGAGCACCCCATGGGTCAGGATGGCAGCCAGGATGACCAGCAGGATTGCCAGCAGGCTTTCCATTTCGAAGTACTTTTGGCCTGATTTCATGAATTCGACTCCAGCGGCTTTTTAAGTAAATACACCGGTCTGCGTTTGACTTCTTGAAAAATATAGCCGACATATATACCAATGAAGCCCAACAGGATCATCAACATGCCGCCCACAATCAGGATTACAAACATGAGAGAGCTCCAGCCCGGTGCCAGCGAAGCCTGCCTGCCGCTTAGCCAGAAACTGAGTACATACACCATTTCCAGTAAAGCCAGGCACAGCATCATGCCACCCACACTCAGCCCAACGTAGAGGGGCACCAGCGAAAAGGAAAAGATGGCATCCATTGCCAGTTTGAACATTTTGGCCAGGGAGTATTTGGAGGCTCCTCCCATCCTTTCATCTGGATGGTAAGGCAGTATGATCGTGCGATACCCCATCCATGGGATCATGCCGCGCAGGAATCGGTGGTATTCTGGCATGGATTTAAGCCCATCTACTGCCTGGCGGCTCATGGCCCGGAAATCGGACCCTCCTGGCTCGACCTGCGTACCACTGATCTTGTTGATGAAACGGTAGAATGCCGCCGAGGTCGCTTTTTTGAATGAAAACGCTTGTTGATCGTCCATGCGCACGGCCTGGACGATATCATAGCCTTGCCGGGCCAGGTTGAGCATTTCTGCCAGCATTTCCGGCGGGTGCTGCCCATCGCCATCCATGGTAATCACCACATCCCCTTCCGCGTGTTCAAGGCCGGCTGTCAGCGCAGCCTGGTGTCCGAAGTTGCGGCTCAATTCCAATACATGTATCTGCTTATCCTGCCTCGCCATGGCTTCCAGGTGGGCGGCGGTCCCATCGGTGGAACCATCATCGACATAATAAAAAGTGAATGCATAGGGGAGATTACCCGTGCTTTCGAGCAGCCGGGCATGGAATGCTTCCAATACGTCGGCTTCGTTAAAAACGGGTATGACGATCGAGACATTGGTTTTCTTTACCACTGGCAACCTCACTTGAGTCAGAGAAGCATTTTACCATGCCCCTTGCTTTCTCTTTATTGGGGAGCGTTCTGGCAGTTTGTCCGTTCGCAAGCCTGATTAGAACTGGAATTCCAGGATCGCCTCGATCACCTGCTCCTGTTCGCTGGGTGTGAGTACATTGTGGAAGGGCAGGCGTACCAGCCGGTCGCTGACCGCTTCGGTCACCGGGCAGTCGCCAGGTTGCCCGCCAAAACCGCGGCCCATGTCCGAAAGGTGCAGGGGCAGATAGTGGAAGACACAGTAGATGCCGCGCTCGCGCAGGGTCATGATGAAACGCTGGCGGGTTTCAAGATCGGGCATCAAAAGGTAGAACATATGGTAAGCCTGCTCGTCGTATTCAGGGACGTGTGGAAACTGCACCCCATTCTTTCTCGCCCATTCATTGAGCGCCATGAAATACGTGTCCCAAAGCCGCTTTCGGTGGGATTGAATCCGTTCGCGTTGCTCGAACTGGCCGTAGAGAAAGGCTGCCAGCATGTCGGAGGGCAGGTAAGATGAGCCGATATCCACCCAGGTGTACTTATCCACCTGACCTCGAAAGAAGCGGGCGCGGTTGGTACCTTTTTCCCGGATGATCTCGGCGCGTTCGACGAACCTGGTATCATTGATCAGCAATGCTCCGCCTTCACCGCAATTGAAATTCTTCGTCTCGTGGAAGGATTGGGAAGCCATCACGCCAAATGTGCCCAAGTACTTTCCTTTGTATTTGGCAAATAATCCGTGGGCATTGTCTTCCAGCACGGCAATTCCGTGTTGTTGGGTGGTTTGCAGGATGGCATCCATTTCACACCCTACCCCCGCATAATGGACGGGGACGACCGCCCGCGTACGGGGTGTAATATGCGCCTCAATTTGGGATTCATCCATATTGAGCGTGTCAGGCCGGATATCCACGAACACCGGACGGGCGCCATGTAGAACGAAGGCGTTGACAGTTGAGACGAAAGTGAAGTCTGGCAGGATAACTTCGTCACCGGGCCGGATATCCAGCAGGATCGCCATCATCTCCAGTGCATGGGTGCAGGATGTGGTCAGTAGGGCCTTTTTGACGCCGAGTGTTTCTTCCAGCAGGGCATGACACTTTTTTGTGAAGGGACCGTCACCGGAAAGATGCCCGTTGCGGACTGCTTCGGCCACATATTCCATTTCCTTGCCGACTGGTGCCGGGCGATTGAAATCAACGCGCAGGGGAGTTAGGTCGCTGTTCATAAGTTCTTCAGGATAATGTCGCAGGTTCGTTCAGCCATTTCTTTTGTGAAATGTCGGTCATTGAAAAAGTTGATGACTTGCCCCGCCAGTTTCTCGGCCTGATGACACCTGCCGGGGGTGAAAATTCCAGCCAGTGAAGCATAATGTGAACTGGCAAACAGTCCGGCAGCAAAAATGGCATCCAGGATGCGCTGTTTATCGGGAACGACGATATTGTACCGCCATTCCTGATAAGCTGCCGGCAGCTGGATTTCGGCCGGCAGCCGGGCAGAATATATTTGGTTGAGTTCCTGGCGTTGTCTCCGGGCGGACGGCAGGAGATCTGTTACGGTGTCCCTGTACGACCGCCAGTCTGGCAAGGCGCGTTCCGTTTCCAGCCAGGGCTGGCCGTGGTAAACATATTCCTGCCGGGTTGCAATTGCCTGTTTGTAACCTTGCTCGATATTTTCCAAGGCTTGGGGGTTGAATGCAAGGCGGGCGTGCTGGTATGGAACCTCGTCAGCCAGGAAAGCGTAGCCACCAAGGTTCATCTCGACCACCTTCGCATAGCCGGTGCTGTACAATGAAACGTGTGCCGCCTGCTGTGGGTCGGGTGTCAATTTCGGTGGACATAGGCAGCGATCATCGATGAGGAGTAGGGAATTGTCCATCTCCCGTATATGCTCGAAGAAGGATTCCGGGGTGGATGGTTCCCCGTACGTGTGGGCATACAGCAGGCCGCCACATCGCCCGGTCTTCAACAGTCTTTCTGACGCTTGCAAATCCATTTGCAGGGTATCCGGTGCGATATCCACGAATTCAAAAGACTTGCCCGCCTTTAAAAACGTAATCGGTACAATGGGACAAATATTGGCCGGCAGCAGGAAAGGACGCTGGTCTGTACGGCTGGTTAGCAGGTTGTAGATAATGGTGGAAGCGCGCGGCTCGTAGACAGTTGTCATGACTCTCTTCGTAGTGTATGGCAGTCTCTAGAAGTCTTTGCGTACCAGGATGGTGAAGTCGTACAATCCGTAATCGTGCAGCAGGGCAACATTGCGCGAGAAATTGCGCTTGCAGTAATCGAAGTAAAATAGCGGATCGCCATAATACAGGTCAGGACGCTGGGCAATGCGCTCGGCATCCGAGTATTTGGTCAGCATATTGAAGGAAAAGCCCTTTGTACACAGCTCACTCATATTCTGAAGCGTTTTTATGGAGAATTCGCGCCATTCTTCGTAAGGAGTTTCCATCTTGATATTAAAAATGGCTCCTGCCAGCAGGTAATCGGCTGCAGGTACGGTTTTTTCATCGGTGGTGAAATGGGCATGGGGAGCGTTTTTATGGGTCTCGCGGCCTGAGATGATCATCTTTTCGATCAGGTCGATACCCCAGTATTCGAACTTCCAGCCCCTCTGCTGCAGGAAATCGAGCATGGCGCCATACCCGCAGCCATAGTCGATCACCGAAAACGGCTGTTCCGGCCGGATGACTTTGACAAGTTGTTCGAATCGGATGGCCTGCGCCTCCGGGCCATTATAGTCCACCCCCTTGGGGGTCGCACCGAACATCGTCAGTTTCTCGGAAAAATACTCGTTCAATTTCTTTTGGGTTTCGTCTAGGCTCATCGTTTTTCCTCGTTTTTGATAATATGAGTGAGTGCCTGTTCTCCGGTCATGAACATCAGGTCCAACACGCTGACAAACGGATCATAGGGCGGGTACAGTTGGGGATATTCCGGGTAGTCGTAGGTCATGTACTCCAGCGTGATCCCGGCTGCTGCGAATAGTTCCGGCTCGACATAACTCATCGCGGAAGGACCGCTGAAGTAATGCTGTGCACCGATCCTGGTCAAAATTTGGATCAGCCGCGCTGTTTTCTCACCAGTGATGCCGGCAATCCCGCTGGAACGCAGGAAACGGGTGTGCCGGATTCCCAGCTCACGTGCCAGGAAAATGGTCAGTTCGATGGTGAAGTCTGAAAGGAATTCATCCTGCCGCTGGTAAAAAGGTTCAAGAAGTTCGGCATATTTTCGAAAATAGGGCGCTTTTGCATAAGCAAAGGTTAGCGCCTTCCAGTGGTTTTTAGCCCAGGGTTTTGACCAATCGATCTTGATTTCGTTGATAGGCCGGCCTTGCGTCACACCGCCGCTGTGTACCGGAATGGTGAGCCACTGCTTGCCCTGCGCCGTTTTGATCTGGTTGCGGTTTCGCCAGCCGTGTTTGTCATATTGAACATCATCATAAAAAATGAAAAGGTCAGCCTTGTAAATCTGGTGAAAGAAGCCGCGCCAGGGGACGTAGGATGGTTGCAGGATGACAGCATTCATGACGGTTTCCCGCCGATTTGGGAGGCGACCACATAGGGGGGGCGGTCCATGATCCGGTCGAACATGCGCGCCAGGTACTCGCCAAAAATCCCCAGGGCGAACAACTGCGTCCCGCCGAATATGGAGATGATTGCCGCCAGGAAGGGGAAACCCGGCAGGCTGCCTGCCGTGAAGTAAATTACCATGACGTATACGAACACAGCCATGCCGAATACCGTCATTGCGAATCCGATCCAGGAAGCCAGGCGCAGGGGGGCGGTGCTGAAGCCGATCAGGATGAGCAGGGCAGCTCTGGCTAGTGATACGATGTTGTAATTGGAGTGCCCGGCGGACGGCTCGATGTTGACATGGATTGATGTGAAACGGCTGGTACCCCACGACAGCAATACATCCAGTGTCAGGGATGGGCTGCGGAAAGTGGTAAAAGCCTCCCGCAGGCTCGTTCGGAAAGCGCGAAAAGCCGATATGTTGCGTACTGATGGCACACCCATCACCCGTGATAATAATATCTTGATGGTCCTGGTCATCCAGTTGCGCAGGGGATCTTGGGGAAGGTGGCGCGGTGCGCCATAGACCACATCGTAGCTTTTCTCCAGTTCGGCCAGCAGGAGATGGATTTCCTCCGGCGGGTGCTGCAGATCGTCATCCATGGTCACCGTGATCTCGTAACGCGCCGCCCGTACCCCGCATAATGTGGCATTATGTTGGCCGTAGTTGCGCATCAGGCGGATGCCCACCACCCAGGCGTGCTTTTCCGCCAGTCGTTCGATGACTGCCCAGGAATCGTCGGGGCTGTCGTCGTTCACCAGGATGACCTCGAATTGTTCCGCCAGGCCTGGCAGGACTATACCCAGCCGGTCGACCAGCGGTTCGAGCGTCTCGGCGCCGCGATAAACGGGAATGACAATGGAACAATTCATTGGGGGCAATTTTACCACCGGCACGCATGGATGCACTCTCCTGGCATTGGCTGTCATTCTGCCTGTATAATATCAGGCAGAAAAATTTTCACCCCGCGGGAGTTGTAGATGACATTCGATAACTCGGTGCAGAAAATGACCATCAGGGTGGGTGTGAGCTTTCTCTTCGGCCTGGTCATGACGTTTGTATTGGCGCTTCCCTTCCGGTTGCCTTTATTGCCGCTCTCCTTGGATTCGATTCTATTCTGGATCCTTCCGTTGGCTTCGTTGAGCCTGCTGGTATACCTGTTTTGGCCTTTTGCTGGTCGCACCTGGAAGCTTCTATCTACCGGGCGTTTTTGGGCGCTTGTCCTCCTGGTTTGCGTGGCTGCATCCTGGGTGTTTGTTTCCTGGCCCCCGGTCTTTTTTATGGTCTGCCTGGCATCCTTTTCGGTTCTTTTTTTGTATCTGGCATACAAAGCCCGGCGTGGTTTTATTTATGCGTTGGAAAGAAAAATCATCTGGCGTATCCTGGCTGCCTGGCTCCTGGGTGCCTGTGTGGCTTTTTGGCCGATAGGCTTTTTGGCGCATTTTTATCTCCTCGGATATCAATTCGTTTTTGTCTCCTCGCTGGCTGTTCTCTTGTGTGGATTGGGGAGCTATTACCTGTTGGGACGTATGGCGCGTGCATTACAGCACGAGCAGGCTGCTTTCTGGGTCGAAGCACTGGTCGCCGGTATGCTTTTTATTGCCATTCTTGCTGCCTTCCAGGTCGGTGCACGGGCGCCGAACCTTTTCGACCCGGATTTATTCCGTCTGCCGGCCGGGAAGCTGCCTCTATTTCTGCTCTCTGCCTTGTTCACTGTAGTTTGGCTTCCTTCTGCTTTGGCAATTCTCCACGAGATGGGCGTTCTATCCGCCTTCTGCAGGACCCGCCTGGCAGTGCTCCTGGAGGCCAGTCTGCCCGGCCTGTTGCTGGCGACTTTATTTACCGCGCTTTACTTTGTTCTCAGTACTGGTTTGAATTCGTTTCAGTACGATCTGGACGAGAATGTGCTTGCCTCGGATAGCAGTTCCTGGATTGCCCGCCTGAGTGCCCTCGATCTCACGCCGATCAGGATGCGTGCCGTTCACCCGCTGGCTTATCTGATCTTTCGGCCGCTGGTGGCGTTTACTTCCTTGTTTTTGAATGGGAACCGGGCTTATGCGGCCCTGTTGGCGAATGCATTTGCCGGCGGGACGGCTGTCTTGTTTGCCTGGTTGTTTGTTCGACGGATGAGCGGACAGCGGAGTTATGCCGCCTTGATTGCCTCTTTGCTCGGGGCAAGCACGGCCCACTTGGTCTTTGGCGCGGTGGTTGAAACCTATATCTTCTCCGCGGCGCTTCTGTTGTTGTTCTGCCTTCTTTTGCAGAATGAGCAGATTCGCTTGCCGGGCTTGGTTGCGGCCGGCGTGGCAATCTTTGGTGTGACCGTTACCAACCTGCTCCAAACCTTGCTGGGTCTGTTTGCAGTTCGCCCGAATGCCGGGAAATTAATCCGCTACCTGGTGTTGGTGGTCGCCATCTCTGTCGTGTTGAATTTTGTAACCAACCTGGTTTACCCCAATACCAGCTTCTTCTTCCAGCCGGGAAAGGTGAGCGGCACCGAGGCGTTCTATACCAAAAACTACTTGCGCGATCCAGCCTGGCGGATCGTTGGCCGTGCATATTCCTTGACCCGCCACGTGCTCTTATATAGTGTGGTTGCTCCCGAGCCGTTCTTTATGCACAGGGAGGCGGGTTATGAAATCCCCCGAGCCGTTCTTTTCGATGTCTCCAGGGAAAACTATCACAGCCGAAAATTGGGCGGATTGGCTGGAATTCTGGATGATGCCCGCCAGATCTACCGCCCCAGCAAATATGTTGGTATCGGCAAATGGACGGAATACCTCTGGGTGGTTGTGTTGGCGGTTGGAAGTTTGCTGGCAGTTTGGAAATTTATCCGCAAACCTTCCTGGGGACTTCCGGTGGCCTTTGTATTATGTCTTGGCTTCAACTTCGGACTGCATTTCTTCTATGGGAGCGACCCATCGCTTTATCTGGCACATTGGGCGTATGCGCTGGTTCTCTTTATAGCCATGGGTTGGGAGCACCTGGCGGGGAAGAAGTGGCTCCACCTGGTTTTGCTGGTCTTGCTTGCTCTGTTGTTAGTGAATAATTTGACTTTTGTCGGGACGATTCTGACTACATTGAACCCGTACATGCCTCGTTGACTGCCGGCTTGCCTTGCTTGTTCATATTTTGTCTAAATTCTCAAATTAAACTTGACAAAATATGGACAAATGTTATACTGTCTGTATGGTTTTTAGTCATGTTCCCGTCTATAACCTGAAAGTTGTACGAAAAGAGACTGGCATCAGCGCCGATGTCCTGCGCGCTTGGGAACGCCGGTATGGCTTACCGTCACCGCAGCGTTCGCCGGGCGGTCACCGCCTGTATTCGCAGTATGATATCGAATTGATCCGGTGGTTGATGGCTCGTATCGAGGAAGGGCTCTCGATTTCACGGGCGGTGGATTTGTGGAAGGAATACGAGGCGCAAAACCAGGAGCCGTTGTCTGCATCCATTCCCAGGAGGGTGACAGCTCCATCTGAGCCGGTATCGCTGCCGGGGCTCTTCCCGGCTGATCTCGGCCTCGATACCATGCGGGCCCAGTGGATTTCAGCCTGCCTTGCCTTCAACGAAAGCGTCGCCGAGCAGGTTCTCAACCAGGCCTTTGCTGTCTACCCGGTGGATACGGTCTGTTCGGATATCCTGCAAGCAGGATTGAATGATATTGGGGAGAGGTGGTATTACGGCAAGGCTGACGTTCCCCAGGAACATTTTGCCTCTTCATTGGCCATTCGCAGGTTGGATGCCTTGATTGCGGCTGCCCCCGCGCCCACCCGCATGCAAACAGTTCTGGTTGCCTGCCCGCCCGGTGAGCGGCATGTCTTTTCTTCATTGGTGATCAGCCTTTTTTTGCGCCGCCGCGGCTTGAATGTGGTTTATCTGGGCGCTGACGTCCCGCTTGCTCGTTTCGATTCCATTGTTCGGCAAATTCATCCCCACCTTGTGGTTTTATCCGCGCAACGTTTGCACACTGCTTATACGCTGCTGGAGATGGCTTCCAGCCTGTTTGAAACCGGTGTGACTGTCGGTTATGGCGGGCGTATTTTCAATCACGCGCCTCATATCCAGGTCTGCATTCCGGCCTTTTTCCTTGGCAGGGATGTTGTTGTTGCCATCCAGAGTGTCGAACAGCTTCTTTCTTCGCCGGAAAAATCTGTTGTTGGACAACATTCCCCCTGTTCGAAGCAATTTGAACACGCACGCCAGGAATTTCAGCAGCATCTCCACCAGATTCAACAATCAATGCTTGAAACTTTCGACATTGGCATGCCGGTGGAATATGTTTCTGCCGCCAACCTTTTTATGGAAGAAACTTTGACCGCTGCGCTTGCCCTGGGGGATCTTTCCTTGATCGAGTCAGAAATCGACTGGGTCCGGGCTTACCTGGGGAGGATGGACCTTGACCCTCAACATGTATCTGTCTATCTCGGCCGGTATGCTGAGGCTGTTGATCAGAAATTAGGTTCGAACGGAGAACCAATCGTCGGTTTGATTAACTCATTGCTTGAGAAGATGGAAACCCAATAAAAGGAGTGTTATGTCCATTCGTATCGTTACCGACAGTACTTGTGACCTGCCTGAAGAGATCGTCGAGCGCCACACGATTACAGTCATTCCTTTGCACATCAACCTGGGCGAAAAGACTTATCGGGATGGGATCGACCTCTCGCGCACGGATTTCTACACAAATCTGCCAGCCTACAACCCTTCACCGACTACTGCCGCACCCGGCCCCGATATTTTTCAGAAGGCCTATGAGCGCCTGGCCGATGAGGGTGCAAAGGCGATCCTGTCCATTCATATTTCCGAGAAACTAAGCGCTACCATCAACTCGGCACGCCTGGCTGCCGAACAATTTACCCGTATTCCGGTTACTGTACTGGACTCAAGCCAGTTGAGCCTGGGTACTGGCTTCCTGGTCGAGAAGGCCGCCCAATTGGCTTCATTGGGCAAGCGCATGGATGAAATTCTGTCCAGCTTGCAAGGTCTTATGAAGCGCACTTATGTCTTTGCTTCCCTGAAGACGCTGGAATACCTGCGCCGCAGCGGGCGGATGCATTTTGCACTGGCGCGCCTGGGCGAGATCTTACAGATCAAGCCCATCCTGCACATGAATATGGGCAATCCCACTGCACACCGGGCGCGTACCCAGAGACGCGCCACAGAACGCCTGCTGGAATGGCTGGCCGAATACGCTCCTTATGAGCGCCTGGCAATCCTGCATGCAGGAGTGCGCGCGGAAGCCGAATCGTTATACGAACAGGTACGTACATACTTCCCTGAAAGTGAAGTCCCAATTGTCCAGATCACGCCGGTTCTTGGCGCGCATTTGGGCGTTGGGGCACTCGGATTTGCCTGCATCGCGAAAGAAAAGGAATAGGTGATTCTCATGTCGTTTCTTACACTTTGGTTCAACGCTGGCCTGCTCATCCTCGGTTTGATGGCGTTGCTCTGGCTGGTCAGCCTGGCGCTTAAAAATGCCAGTATCGTGGATATCTTCTGGGGTACCGGTTTTGTGATCACCTTTTGGGTGGCCGTGCTCCTGGTTCCGGGGAGAATGGCCCCGATTTCGATCCTGCTCGGTGTCCTGGTTACGCTTTGGGGCTTGCGTCTTTCGCTTCACATCCTGCGCCGCAACTGGGGTCACCCCGAAGATTTTCGTTATGCAGTCTGGCGGCAGGAAGCCGGCCCGGCCTGGTGGTGGCGCAGTTTCTTCAAAGTCTTCCTGCTGCAAGGGGTGTTGATGTGGATCATTTCTGCTCCGCTCCTGGCCGCGCAAACCGGGAGTGCCGGTCCCGTCCTGGGCTGGCTTGCCATTCCGGGCGCGCTGCTCTGGCTTGTGGGCTTTGCCTTCGAGGCCGGCGGTGACTGGCAGTTGGAGCGTTTCAAGTCTGATCCGGCCAATAAGGGCAAATTGCTCACCTCGGGTTTCTGGAGCCTGACCCGCCACCCGAATTATTTTGGCGATGCTGCCCAGTGGTGGGGCTTTTACTTGATTGCCTTTGCCAGCGGCGCCTGGTGGACCATCTTCAGCCCGGCGCTTATGACTTTCCTGTTGATGCGGGTCTCCGGCGTTGCCCTGCTGGAGCGTTCCCTGAAGGACACCAAACCCGGCTACGCCGAGTATATTGCCAGTACTCCGGCTTTCTTCCCGCGCCTGCTGCCGCGCCGAAAGGGGTGAACCATGCGCTTTGCGAAACTTGTCACCCTGCTGGGGACTCTCGCCATGACGGCTGTGATCGTGTATGGCTTTGCCTGGGGGGACTTTGCCGGAGAGGGCAGCCGCCTGCTGTCCATGCCGTGGGGCATTGTCTCCCTGGTGGATCTGTATACGGGCTTTATCCTTTTCTCCGGGTGGATCATCTACCGTGAAAAGTCCCTGCCCGCGGCGCTGCTCTGGACGGCCGCGATGTTGGTCCTGGGATTTTTTGCCGGCAGTCTCTATGCTTTCATTGCCCTGCAAAACAGCGGCGGCGATTGGCGCCGGTTCTGGCTTGGAAAACATGCCTGATTGGAGGTCCTGATGAGCAATCGTGTTGCACTCAACCAGCCCGCTCCAGATTTTTCCCTGGCCGATTTCAGCGGGCGGCAGGTCCGCCTGTCGGACTATCGGGGGAAGCGGAACGTGCTGCTGGTTTTCAACCGGGGCTTTTTCTGACCGTTCTGCCAGCGGCACATGGCGCAGTTGCGCCAAGACTATGATCAGTTTACAGCCCTGGATACGGAAGTCATCGTTGTTGGCCCGGAAAAGGCTGAGGCGTTCCGGCGTTACTGGCAGGAAAACGGCCTGCCATTCACCGGCCTGCCCGACCCGGCGCACAGCGTCTTGAAGCTGTATGGGCAGGAGGTGAACCTGTTCAAGTTGGGCCGCATGCCTGCCCAGGTCAGCATCGATAGAAACGGCCAGGTGCGCTTTGTACATTATGGACATGCTCCGAATGACATCCCGGAGAATCAAGAAATCCTTGGCCTGATTGCAGAAATGAATGGAGACTATGCTGCCTCTCCAGGATAAGATCGTGGTCGTCACCGGCTCCACGCGCGGCTTTGGCCTGGCCATTGCCCGGGCCTGCCTCGCTGAAGGAGCCACCGTGGTCATTACTGGCAGGAGCCGGGAGGCGGTCGAACGGGTTTTGAACGGCCAGCCGGGCAACAGGCGCATGGCGGGGTTTGTCGTGGATGTGCGGGCAGAGGGCCAGGTGCATGCCCTGGCGGCACAGGTCATCCAGCAGTTCGGCCGTTTCGATGTCTGGATCAACAATGCCGGTTATTCATCGGCTGCCGGCATGATCCTGGATATGAACCCGCAGGAAGCGCTGGAGATGTTCCTGGCGAATGACCTGGGGGCCATGCACGGGACTCAGGCGGCCATGCGGCATTTCCTGGGGCGCAAGGCGGGCATGCTGGTCAACATTTATGGCAACGGCTCGTTCCTCAGCCCTGCCAGCCCCACGGCGCTTTATGGCACCACCAAGGCCTGGCTGACATCCTTTACCCGCTCACTGGCCAAAGAGACCGCCGGCAGCGGGGTGCAGATCCTGGGCTTCAGCCCCGGCATGATGACGACCGATATGCTCACCAGCCCGCGGGTGGTCGGTGAGAGCGCCCGCGGCCAGCTCAAGAACTTCGGCTTCGTGCTGCGTTTCCTCGGGCAGCCGCCCGAAGGGCCCGCCCGGAAGCTGGTGAGAGCCATCGCCGGGCAGCGCAGGGAGTTTGCCGAGGTCAGGTTGTTCAGGCCCTGGACGCCGGTGCTGGGTCTGCTGCGGGTGGCCTGGGAAAACCTCACCGGAACGGGCAGGCGGCCTGGATTCGAGTTGAAGTGCGAGCCGGCCTATGTGTTTGAAAAGCAGGAGCCGGTTGTGCAGGTCATGCCTGCTTCCCTGCTGCCTTCGGAATAGGCCCCTGCCATGGCTGCCCTGTGGTGGATCCGCCGTGACTTGCGGCTGCATGACAACCCGGCTTTGCAGGCTGCCCTCGGGCACGGCGCTGTTCTGCCGGTCTTCGTGCTCGATCCGGCCCTGGCAGGGCAGTCTGCGCGGCGCCAGGCTTTCCTGTGGGGCGGGCTGCGGGCGCTGGATGCCGGGCTCAGGCAGCGCGGCTCCAGGCTGGTGGTTCGCCGCGGGGAGCCGGCGGCGGTGCTGCGCGAACTGTTGGCCGAGACGGGTGCGGCGGCCATCCATGCCGAGGAGGATTACACGCCTTATGCCCGCTCCCGCGATGCGGCCGTGGCCCGCTCCCTGCCGCTCGAACTTGTGCAGGGGCAGACCGTCCACCACCCGCTGGCGGTCCTGAAGCCGGACGGCAGACCTTATACGGTCTATACGCCCTTCTCCAGGGCCTGGAAGGCGCTTCTGCCGGAGCGCCTGGCGCTTCTGCCGGCTCCCGGCCGCATCCCTTCGGCGCAGGCCGAACCTGGCGTGGAATTGCCCGAGGTCTCCGGTGAGGCGCTGTTCCCGGCCGGGGAGGAGGAGGCTTTGCGGCGCCTGGAGCGTTTTGCGGCCTCCCCGATCCAGCACTATGCGGAGACCCGCAACCGGCCCGGCCTGGACGGCACGGCCTGCCTTTCTCCGTACCTGCGCTTTGGGATGCTTTCCATGCGCCAGGCGGCGGCTGCGGGGCTGGCTGCCATGCAGGCCGCACCGGACGGAGCCGCCCGGCAATCTGCGGAGACCTGGCTCAACGAACTCATCTGGCGCGAGTTCTACATCGGCATCCTGTACCACTTCCCGCATGTGCGCCACACGGCTTTCAACGCCTCGCTGGCGAAGATCCCCTGGCGCAACGAGGCGGGCGAGTTCGAGGCCTGGAAGTCCGGCCAGACGGGTGTGCCGCTGGTGGATGCCGCCATGCGCCAGCTGCTTGCCACCGGCTGGATGCACAACCGGGCACGGATGCTGGCGGCTTCCTTCCTGGTGAAGGACCTGCTCGTCGACTGGCGCCGGGGCGAACGCTGGTTCATGGAGCAGCTGCTGGATGGTGATCCGGCTGCCAACAACGGGGGCTGGCAGTGGACCGCCGGAACCGGCACGGACGCGGCGCCCTATTTTCGCATCTTCAACCCCGTGCTCCAGTCTGTGAAGTTCGATCCGCACGGGGACTATATCCGCAGGTGGGTGCCCGAACTGGCGCACCTGGCGGAGGATGTGATCCACGCCCCCTGGGAGAAGGGGATCAAGGCTCCCGGCTACCCTGAAAAACCCCTGGTGGAGCATGCCCGCGCCAGGGCTCAGGCGCTGGCTGCCTACCAGGTCTCCAGGCTGGCTCATCAAAAAGGGTCAACCGCCTGATCATCTTTTGACAGTTCACAAGAGGATCCTGCCATGCTCAAACGGTTCGAAAAGCAAAAGTACCTCAATCTCGAAACCTTCCGCCGGAACGGGGAGGGGATGAAGACGCCGGTCTGGTTCGTGCAGGCGGGCGATGTGCTCTATGTGCGCACCGTGGCCAATTCCGGCAAGGTCAAACGGGTCCGCAACAACGGGCGGGTGAATATTGCTCCCTGCCAGGCGGATGGTGCGCTGCTCGGCGAATGGGTGCCTGCCCGGGCCGAGGAAATCCATGACCAGCAGACGGACAGGCTGGTGGACCGCCTGCTCGACCAGAAGTATGGCATCCAGAAGAAATTGTTCGGGCTGATGGCCCGCCTGCAGGGGCGGAAGGATACGATCCTGAAGATCCAGGCAGGCGGTTAGGAACGCCCGCCCCGGCCTGCGGCATCAGTCTTTGGGCGCCTCCCGGATGATGTAGAGCGGGCGGCCCTTGACCTCGTCATAGATGCGGCCGATGTACTCGCCCAGGATGCCGAGCGAAATGAGCTGCACGCCGCCCAGGAAGAGCACCGAGATGAGCGTGGTGGTCTGGCCTTCGAAGGAGTGGGAGCCGGCGAGGCGCAGGGCGGCCACCACGGGGATGGCGATGATGGCCAGGCCGGCGGCGAAGAAGCCCAGGTAGGTGGCGACCTGGAGGGGGAAGTAGGAAAAGCCGGTGATGGCATTCAATGCCAGTTTGAGCATCTTGCTGAAGGGGTACTTGGTGACCCCGGCCAGGCGTGCGGCGCGTTTGTAGGGGATGCCGGCCTGCTTGAAGCCGACCCAGGAGGCCATGCCGCGCAGGAAGCGGTGTTTCTCGCGCATCTGGTTCATCACATCCACCACTTTGCGGTCCAGCAGGCGGAAGTCGCCCGTGTCGAGCGGGATCTTGACATCGGTGATGCGGAAGATGAGGCGGTAGAACAGGGCGGCGGTGACTTTCTTGAACCAGGTTTCGCCTTCGCGCTCGGCGCGCACGGCATAGACCACTTCGAAGCCTTCCTTCCATTTTTGGGCCAGTTCCAGGATCACTTCGGGGGGGTCCTGCAGGTCGGCGTCGATGATGACGATGGCCCGGCCGCGGCTGTAGTCCAGCCCGGCGGTGACGGCGATCTGGTGGCCGAAGTTGCGGGCGAAGATGACCGGGCGGACGCGTTTGTCCTGGCCGGCCAGCGCGCGGATGCGTTCGGTGGAGCCATCGCTGGAGCCGTCGTCCACCAGCACCATTTCCCAGGCCTCCCGGGTCGAATCCATCACTTCGCAGATGCGGCGGTATAGTTCCGGCAGGTTGTCGAACTCGTTGAAAATTGGAGCAACGATCGAATAGACGGGGGATTTAGCCACTTTTTTCCTCTTGTTGGGCTGGTTTTTCAGGGGCTGTGGCGGCGGCCTGCGGGTGTCCTCCTGCCGGGACGCTGGAGGAACCGCCAGCCGAAAGATTGGAAGCGGCTGTCTCCATCTCCGGGAAGGGCGGCAGGCCCAGGATGCGGCGCCGCAGGTAATCGCCGATCACTGCCAGGGAGGCCAGCACCGGCACGACCAGCAGCGCGCCCAGGATGCCCCACAGCACGGTGGCGATCAGGATGGATACCAGCACCAGGCCTTCATTCATGTGCACACTGCGCCCCATGATAACCGGCCTGAGCAGCAGGTTCTTGATGTTGATCAGTACCAGGTAGGTGCCCAGGACGATCATCATGACCCAGAAGTTCGAGAGTGGGATCCAACTGGAGCCTTCCAGCAGGGCCACGGCCATGGCCATCAGGACGGCCAGGAGCGGGCCGATATCCGGGATGATGGTCAGGAAGCCGGCCACCATGCCCAGCGCCAGCGCCCCCGGGATGCCGATGATCGCCCAGGCGATCGTAAAGACGACGAAGACGATGAGCATCAATAACAGCGTGCCGCGCAGGTAGTTCAGCCAGACTTCGCGGAAGCGCCGGTAGAGTTCCTGTGCTTCGGCCTCATATCCTTCCGGGAAAAGCCCCAGCACCCAATCCCGGATTTTGGGCCATTCTGACAGGAACAGGTAGATGCTGACCAGGATGACCAGCCCCCACAAGGCTCCCAGCGACGTGGTTTCGATGACTTTGAGCGCTTCGCCGGGCAACGGCGAAAGTACATTGGTGCGGAACTGGGCCATCGCCTCCGCGGTTTGTTCCAGGTAGAAGCGTTGTCCGCCGATCACCAGAGGGTGGGAAAGCAGCAGTTCCACATCATCGAACAGGTCGAGCAGGTCGCTCATGACGACCTTGATCTCATCGAAGAACACCGGCATCAAGGTGGCCGGTGTGGCAAACAGCAGGGCGATGGAGGTAAAGTAAACCAGGTTGACGGCCACTTTACGGGACAGGCGTGTGCGCCGGATGAGCAGGTTGACGGGCGGGTTGAGCAGGTAAGCGATGAAAGCCGCCACGATGATGGGCTGGAGCGCGCTGCTGACGCGCCACAAGAACGCAACCAGCAGCACCGTCAACAGCAGCGCCGCGCCATACCGGAAGGACAGACTCCACTGCTTCATAACAATTTCTTAAGTGCCTCCAGGCTGGGCTCGATGATGGGCGCCTCCCGAACAGCCTGCATGGCCGCCCGAACGTCTTTGAGCCCGGAACCGGTGTTCAGCACCAGGATGGGGTCCTCGGCTCCGACCAGGCCCTGCCCGACTGCTTTGACCAGCCCGGCGTAGGCGGTTGCCCCGGCCGGTTCTGCAAAGATGCCCAGCGGCCCGAGCGCCGCGATGGCGGCCAGGATGTCTTCATCCCTGACAGTGATGTAGGTGCCGCCCGTCTCGCGCGCCGCCCGCACCGCCCGCACACCGTCGCGCGGCAGGTCCACTGAGATCAAGTCGGCGATCGTTTTGGCCGCCACCGGCGTGATCGTTTCCACCCCGGCACGGAAGGCGTTTGCAATGGCGGCCGAGCCTTCGGCCTGTACGCCGATGATGCGCGGCATGCGGTTGATCCAGCCCAATGCGAACAGGTCCTTGAAGCCTTTGTGAATGCCGGAGATGATGTTGCCGTCGCCCACCGAGACGAACAGGGTCAGCGGCGTATGCTTGTCGAGCGGGCTGCCTTCTGCGTGCCAGTCACGGTGCTCGTCCAGCCACCATTCCCAGATCTCCAGTGCAGCGGTCTTCTTGCCCTCTGCGGTGAAGGGGTTGTAGCCTGTGTTGCGGCAGTACCAGCCAAATTCGTTCGCCGCCTGGATGGTCAGGTCAAAGGCGTCATCGTACGTGCCGTCCACCAGGATGACCCTGGCCCCGAAGACCAGCAACTGCGCCACCTTGGCCGGGGGGGCCGTCTTGGGCGCAAAGATGACCGCTTTCTGCCCGATGGCGGCCGACATGCCCGCCAGGGCCGCGCCGGCGTTGCCGGTGGAGGCCGTCACCACCACTTCGGCCTTGACCTGGCGGGCGCGGGCCACCACGATGGCGCTGGCACGGTCTTTGAAGGAGGCGGTGGGATTGCGGCTTTCATCTTTTAGCCAGAGGTGGTTCAGCCCCAGTTGGCTGCCCAGGCGCGGCAGGGCAAAGACCGGCGTCCAGCCCGCCGCGTGCAGGGGCGTGGCCTCGCCGCCGGGATCGTCCACCGGCAGCAGCGGCAGGTAGCGCCAGAGGGAAGGCTCATCCCGGCAGGCCAGGTCGTCCGGCTGGAATTTTTTCTGGATGGAGGCATAATCCAATACCACATCCAGGTTCCCGCCGTCGGCGGGGCAGGTGTAGGTCACCTGGTTGGGCAGGTATTCTTTTCCGCATAGGGAACAACGATAACCGATGAATTTTGTCATTAGGATTCTCTCTCTTGTGGTTTACTCTATTTTACCTTGATGTACGCAATTCAAGTTGAGGTGAGGAGTAAGGAGCAAGGAGTGAGAAGCGGGAAGGGCGGAGTACCGAGGACGAATCGCGGCCGCCGAGGGCAGGGCTGGGGGCTGAAGGGATTATTAATAATGATCAAATTTAAATTTTTTTGCGAGGAACGAATAGGAGGG
>CAYLXB010000001.1:126679-142309 GCA_964387495.1 uncultured Anaerolineaceae bacterium | reverse complement strand
GTAGCCACGCGCCGCCAGCGAAGCCTGCAAGTTTAAAAAATGGAGAAAAATGTTAGACCGTAAATCTTTACTCTGGTTTGTTGTTTTGGCCTGCGTGATATCCTGGCCCCTCTTCCTTTCCCCGTTTCTGTTCAAGGACTTGGACCCGGGAACCAGGCAGGTAACCATACAAGGCCTTTGGGCAGTGGCCATGTGGGGGCCGGGTGTTGCGGCCATCATAGTGACCCTGACCATTGCTAAACAACCCTTCAAATCATTGCGCTTGAACACACTTGGGCCAAAACGTTACTATTTATGGGCATGGTTCTTGTCACCGCTGCTTGTCATCTTGAGTGGTCTGCTGACCATCCTTTTCCGCTTTGGACAATTGGACACCGCCTTTACTTTCATGCAGCAGCAAATCGAACTGACGAATACACAATTGCCCATCCCTGTGGGGATGGTTGTGGCACTTCAGATTGCCCAGGCGCTGATCTTTGGCCCGCTCATCAATCTTGTATTTGCTCTCGGAGAGGAGATCGGCTGGCGCGGCTTTTTGCTGCCTCGCCTTCTGCCGCTTGGCCAGTGGAAAGCACTCACCCTCAGCGGCTTGATTTGGGGATTGTGGCATGCGCCAGCCATTGTCCAAGGGCATAACTATCCGGATCATCCAGTCCTGGGAATCCTGTTGATGACTGCCTTTTGCATCCTGCAGGGTGTTATCTTCGGCTGGCTATACCTTAATACGCTCAGCCCCTGGGTTGCGGGACTGGCGCATGGATCGCTCAATGCCTGGGCCGGGCTGCCTGTTCTATTTTTGAAACCCGGTTACGATACTGCTCTGGGCGGCACACTGACCAGCATCACAGGTTGGATGGTAATGGTCCTGTTCATTGGCTGGCTGGTTTGGAATCGCCGGTTGCCGGTACGCATCTTGCAACAGGATGCTGCATCCGGCAGGCAGGAAGAGGTACCAACATCAACAAGCCCCTAAAATAGAGTATTTGTTCTATCCAAAGTGGGGGTTGTCCTCGGCCTCATTTTTGGCTACACTATATACATGCCTGCATCCAATTGGCCTAATACACAACCTCTCCGGCGGCTGGTGGAGTTGAGCGTTACACTCAATTCCACCTTGGATTTTGAGGTGCTCATCCAGTGGATCATTGATACGGCCGTGGAATTGCTTGATTGTGAAGCGGCTTCTCTTTTGCTTTATGATGAAAAGAATCCGCACCTGTTCTTCGCCGCTTCCACCGGTTCAGACCCCAAAAAACTGGCCGAGGTGCCTGTCCCTTTGGATGGCAGCCTGGCAGGGACGATCTTCCGCACAGGACGTGCGCTCATCTTGAACAACGTGGAGGGTGATCCGCGGCATTATGGCCCTGCTTCAAAGCATGTCAATTTTCGGACAAAATCTTTGCTGGGTGTGCCGATGCGGATCCGTGAGCGAACGACTGGCGTATTAGAGGCACTCAATAAACGCCGCGGCCGTTTTACGGATGTTGACGAGTTTGTCCTATCAGTGCTGGCTTCTCATGCAGCGGTGGCGATCAACAATGCCCGCATGGTCCAGGCACTCAAGCAGGCTTATGATAAGGTCAAGGAGGCTGACCAGTTGAAAAGCAATTTCCTGGCACTCGCCTCCCATGAGCTTCGTACGCCGTTGGGGATTATCATTGGTTATGCTTCTTTCCTGCGTGAAGACGAGCATGGTGATGTTTCGGAAAACGCCCAGCAGGTGCTAAATGCTGCTTTACAAATGCGGGCGTTGGTGGAAGATATGACCAACCTGACCATGCTGGAGAAAGAAGGCCTGACCCTCAAACAGCAGGACATCCCCGTTCAGGATGTGCTGAAATTGGTCTATGATGAAGTGAAAGCAATGGTGGATGTCAAGGAGCAACAGGTTACTTTCGATCTACCTCCTGAGCCACTACATGTTTATCTGGACCGGGATAAAACTGTTTCTGCACTATGTAATATCTGCCATAACGCTGTGCGTTTTTCACCTCAGGGAGGGTTGATCACGATCGGGGTGCGGCCAGAGGGAGAAAGTGTGCTCATCTGGGTACAGGATAATGGAATTGGGTTGTCTCCCGACCAACTACAAAAAGTGTTCCAGGCTTTTTATCAGGTTGAGCCACCCATGACACGTCACTATGGCGGCCTTGGCATCGGGCTGACGATTGCCAGGGGGTTGATCGAGGCACAGGGCGGCAAAATCTGGGCCGAAAGTGAAGGTCAGGATCACGGAACGACATTCAAAATCCTGGTACCAAGCAGACCTCTCTAATGGAGTGGGAAGTTTATTCTTCAGTCACCCATGTAAAATTAGGCCTGGTGATAGCCGTAGTGCTTGTCGTGCTGGCGTGCGGCGGTCATTTTTAGCCCAGAATCTTACTTATATCCAACGCCTGGTGAAATTCGGCGGGGAAAAAGCAGATCTGTGGGTTATTCCAGATGCCGGCACATTGGATGTTGGTATTTTTCGATAAGCGTTTGGAATCCAGAGGCAGCCATAAAGTTCAGGGGGAATCTGCCTGTAGAAATGCTACAGCCCTGCCCTGCTCACCGTCCATGATCAAGGTCAGGCTGTGGCCAGCACGATAATCTGCCACCGAGATCAGACGTAAAATGCGAGCCACAGACTCTTCCGCACTCATCCAATTTGAGAGACGATTCGGAGTATCATAAAAGAAGTCACGTTGGAAAACAGCATCTTCATCATCCAGGAAAATCGCCAGAGGGTATATCTGTGCTTCCATCATGTCCTGGAAGAAATGCGTTCCAAAAGACGGTTCAGGGGATGTGCCGATCTCCTTCCCGGAGAGTTCGACCAGCGCCCAACTGTTGTAGATGTCACCGTAACGAACGCCCACTCCCAGATCTGGCGTGGATGTTCCCCATCTTCCTGGCCCGACACAAATGAAAGCCTGGCCGGATAGTACGGCGTTGAGCAAACTGATGGCACGCACCAGTTTATCCCGCTCTGCCTGTGATGTAATGCTGAAGTACTCATCAGGATGGACAAAAAGTACATACCGAATGCCACGTATCACCCCCTGTGGGACCATACGCCGGGTGGCCAAGACGATATCTGCTTCAGGCAGGTCCTCGGGCAAGGTTGCATTTTCGGTATCCTGGATGTGGCTCTGCGGGCGGCATTGCAGCAGGGTGATTTTTACTTCTGGGTGGAGAGCTTGCGGCTCAAGAATTTCAAGCGCGAATTCTGTATCCACTGGTGAATGGTATTGTACAGCCAGTATATTCAACGCAGTGCGCATATGCCCGGCAAAGGATGTGCGGCGAAGAAGTTCGTCGAATGTGATAACCAGTTTCTCTGTATCCACCAGGCTGGTACGCAGATTGCTCAAATAACCATCCTCGTCCAGTTGGGTAATGTAGCGCAGGGCGGGATATTGGGACGAAAGCACTTCCCTGACGGGCAGGGTCGTAAAGACATTATTCTTCAAATCAATCACGTCTACAAACTGCTGTGAATAACGCTGGATTGTTTTAACATCTGCGGCAGGATACAAGCTGGGATGGCTGAGTGCTACCAGGCGCGGGTAATCATCCCCGGTTTGATTCACGGCACGTGTGCCCAGCCCCCAAACCAAGCGCAGGAAGCCATCTTCCTTGCGGATTTGCGGTGACCAGCGGTACAGGTTGCGGCTGAAGGCTACACCAGCGCCTTGGGGCAGGAAATAATGTTTGAAGCGTTCGCCTTCCACGAATTGGATCAAGATGGCAATGCGCTCATCGTAGTCGGCCAGGCCTTTGTGATGGCGGTACAGGAGTGCATCGGGATTAAGCACCGAGGCGTAGACTTGCGAGATGGCAGATGTCAGGACTGCCAGATTTGCCTCGGTTCCAGCTTGGTTGGGGCAGAAGATGGAGTCGTATTTCCCGGCAAACGAAGTTCCAAAATTATCTTCCAGAAGGCTGGATGAACGCACAATCAGTGGCCTGTTTGCTGCTTCCTCCAGCACTTCGTGCAGGCGTTTCAGAACGGAGGGTGAAAACTTTCCATTCGAGAATTCTTCCAGGATGCGCGGGTAGTCCTCACGCATCTGTGCTTCGGGTTTATATTTCTGGTCATTCCAATGCATCAGCCCGTTATAGGACATGAAATTGTAGAATACATCGGAACCAAGGTAGTAAGAAACCGGAATGCGAAAAGCCCGGCCTACTTCGGACGGAGCGGCCTCGCTCAGAATGCGCATGGCCAACAGCATTCCGGCGGCCTTGCCGCCTATTTTGCCACCGCCGATCTTTCGGCAGCGGATATCCTTTAAATCATCCACGGTGAACCATTTACGGGCAATCTTAAGATAGGCCAGATGGTCGCTGACCATGGTTCGGATGAGCACCACTTTGATCTCCTGCAGGCGCGCCTCGAAACGTTCGCGCTCTTCCGGCAGCATATATTCAATCGTCTCTGCCTGCTCGAAAAGCATGTCCTGAGGGGCCAGTTCGGGGTTGAACCAGACAAAATCGGTCTCCTCACCGCCACGTTCGCTAAGAGCAGTGCGTACAATACGCTCGAATTCGTCATAGGGCAGGTTATAGGCAAAGTGGAAGTCGGTTAAAGCCCGGCGGATGCGGTCCAGACGCAATTCCCAGATCTCAGCGGATTCTTCACCGTAGGGATCATGTAGCCCCTCACGTATTTGCGACTCCACTGCTTTTTGGCGTAGTTCGTTCTCAAAAGCCTCCTGTGTGATAATGCCGCGCTCGAATAGCTCACGCCGCATACGGGCACGGATTCGGCTCTGCAGGATGGGGTATTGTGTCAGGGCCAGATAGATGCGCAAAACAGGATCAGATGGGGCTGGGAGGGTCATAGTCTTACTGAGCATGTAAAAGCGTCAGGGTGATTCACCGCCCTGACGCTCATCGGTAATTTCCTGGATGGTAACCTGCTAACCGAGGTGCATTGGCATGATCACGTGCAGGAACGATTCGTCACCCACCGGGCGGATCACACCAGGTGCGTTCGGAGCGCTGGTTTCAATGGCTACATTCGGTGATTTTATTACCTCAAGCACCTCACGCAGAAATTTAACATTGAAAGCAATCAACAGGCCAATGCCATCTACGGTTGCCTCGACAATGGTTTCATTGGAGCCGGTTTCCTCGGACTGGGCTGAGATTTCCACCTCGCTGGGTTCCAGTTCGCCGTTGGCCGACTTGATGTTCAGTCGTGCCACATTCGAGCCTTCACGGGCAAAAATTTCGGCCTGCTTGCAGGCTTTGAGCAGGGAGGCTGTGGAAACCAAGGTGCGTGATTTGTGACCGCGCGGGATGATCTGTTGATAATCTGGGAATGTCCCGTCAATCAACTGAGATGAAAGTTCCACGTCCTTCATCCGGAAAACAACCTGCCCACGTTCTTTGGGAAAGACCATTGCAATCGTCTGGTCTCCATCGGCGGCAATACGTCCCAGTTCAGCCAGGGCACGCGCCGGGATGATGGCATTCACTTCTTGGGCAGCCGATGATGAAAGCGTGGCCTTGCGGACCGACAGGCGGAAGCCATCTGCCGCAGCCATGGTTACTTGGTCACCGTTTACGTTGACCAACACGCCCATCAGCACGGGCCGGGCTTCGTCCACCGAAGCAGCAAAAGCAACTTGCTGGATCATCTCCCTGAAATCCACTACATTAACTTGGATGGCACCTTCCATTTCCGGCACAGGCAGAGGCGGAAATTCCTGGGCGTCAATACACTTGATATCGTTGGTCGAGGTACCGCCGCGTACATTCAGCACCTGCGTATTGGTATCTAGAGCCAAGCTCACTTGGTCGCCCGGTAGGGTGTTGATCAGGTCTGAAAAGGTGCGCGCTGGAACCGTGGTAGAGCCTTCTTCCTCGATCTTGGCGCCAATCCAGCAGGTGATACCCATCTCCAGGTTGGTGGCCGAGAGCCGCAGGCGGCCCTCGTCAGTGGCAATCAGAATGTTACCCAGAACGGGCAGAGAACTGCGCGGCGAAACCGCCCGTGAGACGATGCTCAGGCCGTGTGCCAGATTGGTTTGCAGGACAGTGACTTTCATAGCCTCACCCTTTCTTTGGAGATGTTTGTAAAAGTATATCATTAATCCGTAAAGGACGAGAAGAACAGGATGAGCAGGCGCATCAACAGCGGCAAGGCCACCATAGCAGCAAGTATGTATACCAGAATCATCCAGCCGGTGGGACCACCAAAGCGAACTTCCTGACCCTCTGCCATTTGTCGAACGGCCTGGGCGGCTTGCTCAATGGCACGCGACTCCTTCCCATGCTTGCCGACCCATACCCAACCGGGGGCGTCGGATGGAACGATGAGTCTGCTCCCGGAAAATCCGCGTAGCCATAGCCTGACTGCCTCTGGAGGGTTGAAAGCCAGCTCTGCGGGCAGGATGACGGCTTTGTAGATCTGTTCCTGCGGGACGCCTGCATTGACGGGCTGCACTGTCACTGGCAGACGCGTGGACTGTTTTTGCAAGGCCAACTCCACCGCCTGGCCAAACGCGCCACCATTGTTATCGAAAACCAGCACCGGGAATTGACTGTGCTTCACTGCCAATGCGTGTGCAGATTGTGCGCCGTCGCGCCGCAAGATAAATAGGTGGTAAGCTAGGAGTACCATAAATAATACGAACCACTGCACGGCATCCTGGAACTCGCCGTATATATCCAATGTGGTTTCACCCAGCAACGCGTTCAACAATTGATAAATGGCAATACCTGCAAAAGTCATTCCGCCAATGACTGATCCAAACAGCACCAGATAGAGATAGGTCTTGCGCACAACTGACCGGCGAGCGTGGTCACCCTTGTTGGATGCAGTCAGAGCCTCGGCCTGCATTGGCCGCCAGGTGATCAGCCAGAGTGGCAGACCGGCGAAGAGCGTTGCCAGCGAGGCGGCCAGCGTCGAACGCATGGAATCGCCCCAGACCTGTTGAGATAATCCGATATCCAGGATAAAGGAAAGCAGCATCGAGATGCCAATGAAGGATGCTACCAGCCCGATCAAGGAAAGAACATAGAAATATAAGCGTTGCATGCCTGCACGGCGATCTGCCTCCGGAAAAACATCTATCGTACGCTTGAACCAGTTACCGTAGTAGGCCCAGATGCCTGCCAATGGAATACCGGTGGCTAGCGGTCCACTGATTTCGTTCACTGCCTCACCGAAGGAAATGGTTTCGCCCAGCAGTAAACGCAGGATCATGTCCAGGATCAGCCCTGTAGAAGTCAGCACCGTGATTACGCTACCCAGTGAGAGCAGGTACAATGTGCCCAACCTCAGGTTGGACCTGCTCTCAGTTGCATCTGAGATGGAGTCCTGCACGATCCGCCATGTCCATACCCATAGCGGCACGCCCACCAGCAGGAGCGCAAGCCCATTGGCCAACCAGACATGGCTGGAGGTACCCAAGTCGCCGGTGGGAACGTAGAAAACGAAACTCAGGATTTGGTAAACCCCCATAACAGTCATACCCAGCCCGTAGAGTACCCATAGATAACGATACAGACGGCGCACATCAGCCAGCATTTCTGCGTTTTCTAGCGTCTGCCAATCCCGGCGGGTAATGGTGATGAAATATGCTGCCACCGCACCATTCATCACGATGGCAATCAGGTTGTCCAACAGGTTTTGTTCTCCACCCAAAATGGCCAGGTTGCTGGATAGGTTGAAAAGTTGTATCAGTGAGCGGTTGAGCAAGGCCCAAATGTTCTGAAAGATTGGGATAAGCGTGGACAGCAACACCCCGTACAAAAAAACAGCCCGCACGGCAGATCCATGTTCATCCTCATCCTTTTGAGCGCTGCGCTGGGCGAATATCCAGTGCAAGCTGAAGACTGGCACTCCCACCAGTACCAGCGAGAGCGCCTGGGCCAGTTGCGCGGCGAGGCTGGTGACGGTATCAGGCGACAAGGTGGTGCGCGCCAGGTTGATCAAGCCCCACAGCACAACCTCCAGACTGATAAAGGCTACCACATAGAAATACAACCGTCGGACGGTACGCATGCTGACCTCGTACTTTCGTTATGGCTTTGCCGGTTCGGAGGAGGATTGGTACCAATCCCAGCCCCAGTAATTGGAAGGCATCTGTGAAAGTTTCCAACCCCCATCCTGTTTCGTCAAGACAGCGGTTTCATCGGAACTCCAGCCGCGCGAGAAAGGATCGCTGGAAGAATAGGTGACCGTTACCTGCACAATGGCCTCATTGCCAGTGATATCTACCTTGCCCACCCTCAGGCCGTTCTGACTGACATTCACCTGATGGGTCAGGAAAGCCTGGCGAAAGCGGTCATAAGTGGGCTTGTTGTCCTTGTCTGCCAGGTAACTGTAGGCGCGCTGATAATCACCCTGGTGGACAGCTAGGGCATAATTGTGCACTACCGCCTCGGGGCTGTCGCCAGCCAGGTAGTTCTGGTTGTCCTTGCGGACAAAAAATAAAACCAGTGAGATAACCACCAAGACGCAGATGGCGGCCAGGATGCCGATCAGAAAACGGTCTTGTTTCATGAAATTTCCTTTTCTTCACCGGAGGCGAACGCAACTCACTAGGAATGGTTCTTGATTGGATGGGCTGGGATGAAAAAAGCATCCTGGGTCGGGGATGCATGAAAAAATTTTCGTTGAAGGATCGGCTGTTATCACTGTTCATCCTCAGTAAATTATCGCGAGGATCCAGGTTTTGCCAGGATAACCAGGAACGGGCCTAATGCTGGTATGGTCAGTGCGATCAACCCCCAGAATAGATACATGCCGATCTTCAGCCTGCGGCGGCGCAAGTACAACATTGCCAGCAGATACATGGCAATCAGGAAGACGGTCAACAGTGTACGTAGATGTTCAGCGGTCATAATCTGATTTGATTGTATAGGGTTTTAGATCAAAATACAAGCCGAGTCTCAAAAAAACAAGATTTTTCCGAAAGGGTTTATAAATTTAATGAGAATTTCACTCATTCTGCAACAAAACGCGGGCCATGCATCCGCATGACCCGCGCCAAGGATGAGAACCCCGCCTGGCGGGGTGAAACTCTATCTGACCTTGCCCTTCAAGAGCGCCATTTTTACATCACCGATGGCCTTGGTCACCTGGATCTCGCGCGGGCAGGCTTCGGTGCAATTAAAAATGGTATGACAGCGATAAACACCGAACATACCATTGAGTACTTTGAGGCGGGTGTTGGCAGCTTCATCACGTGTATCAAAGATGAAACGGTGGGCATTGACAATGGCCGCTGGCCCGACATAGTCGTCATTGGCCCAAAAAGATGGGCAGGATGTGGTGCAGCAGGCGCACAGGATGCACTTGGTGGTATCATCGAAAATAGCACGGTCCTCGATGCTCTGATAGCGTTCCTTTCCATCTGCCGGGGGCGGCGTTTCGTTTACCAGGAAGGGCAAAATCTTCTTGTAGTTGTCGAAGAACGGCTCCATATCTACAATCAGATCTTTTACCACTTTCAGACCAATCAACGGTTCGACCGTGATCGTGGTGCCCACATCCCGCACCAGTGCCTTGCAAGCCAGGCGGTTGCGCCCATTGATGCGCATGGCATCTGAGCCGCACACACCGTGCGCGCAGGAGCGCCGGAAGGAGAGTGTCCCGTCAATGTAGCCCTTGACGTATTCGAGCAGGTCCAGGATGCGGTCAGTGAGCTGGCCATCGATCTTGTAGGTTTCGTAATGCCAATTGGCATCTTTCTCAGGGTTGTAGCGGAAGACTTTGAGTGTGATTTCCATGCCGGCCTCCTCTTAGTACGTCCGTTCCTTGGGTTGGTACTTGGTGATGACCACGGACTTGTAGCCGATCTCCAGTTTGCCGTCCTTCTTCCAAAGCATTGTGTGCTTTAGCCAGTTAGCATCATCCCGCTTGGGATAGTCATCGCGAGCATGACCGCCGCGGCTCTCAGTGCGGTTCAGGCAGCACAAGGCGATGACCTCAGCCAAGTCGAGCAGGTTGCCCAGTTCCCAGGCGGAGATCAATTCGGTATTGAAAATCTTGCCGCTGTCGCTCACGCTGACATGTTTATAACGTTCCTGGAGCTCGCGCACTTTCTCCAGGGCCTGTTTCATCCCGGTTTCAACGCGGAAGATGCCTACGTGGTCGAACATGACCTTCTTCATTTCACGTGTGATGTCAAAGGCATTTTCCTTGCCGGAGCCGCTGGTCAGGCTATTCAGGTGCTTCTGGATGTAATCCCCGGCGTCGGCGGGCAGGGACGGATAGTCTGTGCCGTTGGCATATTCAGCTGCGCGCAGGCCGGCATATTTTCCAAATACAATGATGTCAAGCAGTGAATTTGTCCCCAGGCGGTTCCCCCCGTGGACCGAGACGCAGGCAACTTCACCTGCGGCATATAACCCAGGGACAACAGTGTTCTGCGAGTCCGAGATGGCTTCACCGTACTTGTTGGTGGGGATGCCGCCCATGGTGTAATGTGCCGTCGGCTGGACCGGCATGGGCTGGGTGACCGGGTCAACGCCCAAGTAGACCCTGCAGAAGTCCACGATATCGGGCAGTTTGGCGAGAATTTCTTCACCAGTCACTTTGTAGGGACTGCCGTCCGGGCGGGTGCGCCCGTCAAGTGCAGCATATTTATTTACTACCTCAGGCCGGACATCCAGGTAAAGATAATTCTGGCCATTGATGCCGCGTCCCTCCGCCATTTCCATGTACATGGCACGGCTGGTAACGTCGCGTGAGGCCAGGTCCTTGACCTTGGGGGCATACTTCTCCATAAAACGCTCGCCCTTGTCGTTGACCAAAACGCCGCCTTCGCCACGTACGCCCTCGGTGATCAGGATACCGAGTTTATAGATGCCGGTGGGATGGAACTGGAAGAATTCCATATCTTCCAACGGTAGGCCATGGCGCAGGGTAATGGCCGGGCCGTCGCCAGTGTAGGCATAGGCGTTTGATGTAACTTCCCAAATGCGACCATGTCCGCCGGTGGCAAAGATGACCGCCTTGGCATGAAAGGTGTGCAGTTCACCGGTGGCAAGTTCCACCGCGATCACACCGGCAGCCTTGCCGTCGCTCATAATCAAGTCGAGCACCTGGAATTCATCGTAGAAGGTCACGTTGTTCTTCAGGCACTGCTGGTAGAGTGTCTGCAGGATCATATGGCCGGTGCGGTCCGCCGCGTGGCAGGCGCGGCGCACTGGCTTGCCGGTGATGTTGTTGGTATGTCCGCCAAAGGGGCGTTGCGAAATCTTGCCATCCGGCGTGCGGTCGAAAGGCAGGCCCATGTGCTCCAGTTCATACACGGCTGGGATAGCCTCTTCGCACATGAATTCAATGGCGTCCTGGTCACCTAAGTAGTCCGAGCCTTTAACGGTATCAAAGGTGTGCCATTCGGCATGGTCTTCTTCGTAGTTGCCCAACGCCGCGCCGACGCCGCCCTGGGCTGCACCGGTATGAGAACGAGTGGGATATAGTTTGCTGATGATTGCAGTTTTAGCAGTGCGGCTGGCATATAGGCCAGCCATCAGACCTGCACCACCAGCCCCAACGACCAAAACCTCGTATTGGTGAAGGTTGCTCATAGTTCAATGCTCCTGGTCTAAAGCGTATCACTCAGGACAAGCGTGAAGGCCGCATAGATGAACAAGGCCCATAGCACGAATAGAACGATTCTAACAATTGTTCGCGTGCCTGGCTTGTTGATAAAGTCTTCCAATATATTCCGCAGACCGTTCATGCCATGCGTTACGCCGAAGACTACGGCTACACCTTGCAGGGTCTGCCATAAGATACTAATCCAGCCAACTTCCAAGTCTACGCCGGTGTTGGCGACATGGCCGGAATTCGGGAAAAAGGTCCAGCGGATCAAAGAGCCCATATCCATCTGTGTTCGCGCACCCAGGTTCAGTGCTGCAATCACACCGACAATAGCCAGCACATACAAACCCAGGCCGGAGATGCGGATGAAGAGCCACATCAGATATTCAAAGGTCAAGCCAGGTTGGGGAGCAGGACGAGATTGCATGGCCATTCCTCCTTTAACCAGCCAAGCCCTTTGAGACGATTACAATGACCGCAATTGCGTAGATCGATAGGAAAAAAGCCCATTCGATCCAGATGGCCTCACGCTGGTGTTCGAGCAGGACTGGCCACAGATCCAGGATGATGATGCGCAGGCCATTGATGGCATGAAAGAGCACGCAGAAAAATACAAATATCTGGAAGATCCAGGATTTGTAAATGTCATTGATAGCCGTGCCGATCTGGCCGTCAAATGCTCCCGCCAGGATGTGTGTGCCTACAAAGAAGACGATCCCAATACCGCTGATACGATGCAACAACCAAGCCAGCATCGGGCCGCCGCCACGGTATTTAAAACCGTCGAACACGCCGACGTTTCGTTCACGAGCCATGAAAGCCTCCTTGCATGGGAATGAATTTCTTATTCTGAAGAGGTCAGTAATCATTATCGCATGGACAAATAGCCAAAGAAAAGTGACAATCTTCATGGATATTTCATTTCAGTCATCCTTTAAAAAAGCATTACAGAATCTTATAATCGTATGTGGGCGTCTTTTACCAAAAGTACTTAGTAGAATTGCCAGGCCAATTTCCCTCGGGCGGTTTGTATGCCCGCCATAAGTCTTTTGTCAGGAGGCACGTATGTCAGGTTCCCGCCACATGAGCAGGAGGGATTTTATGAAGCTAAGCACCGCCGTCCTTGGGTCAGTCATGGGTGCGGCGGTCGGGATTCCGGCAATTGGATATCTGGTTGCCCCGGCTCTGCGTGAAGACAAAGCCGGTAAGCCGGTTGCCATCGGCAACCTGGAGGATATCCCTGTTGGTACTCCCTATCCATTCTCGTTCACTGTCACCAAAGTCAACGGCTGGGAGCGTACCGCCTCCAGTTTTGGCGGTTTTGTGATCCGGAAGTCTGAAGATCCTGCCGACATTATCATTCTGTCCAGCCGGTGTACGCATCTTTCCTGCCGGGTGAACTGGAAAGAGGATCGGCAGGCCTTTATTTGTCCCTGTCACGATGCTGCCTTCGATAGCGAAGGGAAAGTGATTAACGGCCCACCGCCGGAACCTCTGCGACGCTTCGAATACACGGTTGGAGATGATGGCATGCTGGTCATCACTCCGGTGGAAGTACAGGAGGCCTGAGTTATGTGGAAAAAGATTTACGCCTGGCTTGACGATCGTCTGGGTCTTCAGGATATGTACACCGGTATTCTGGATCGCCCGGAACCCAAAGGCAACTGGTGGAATACACTGGGGTCTGCGAGCCTGTTCCTGTTTCTGTTGCAGGGGGCTACTGGTATCTTCTTGACGGTCTACTATACTCCCTCGCCAGACCATGCCTATGACTCCATCCAATACATTATGGAAAGTGTAGCCTTTGGCTGGCTCATTCGCGGTATGCATCATTGGGGCGCAACCTTGATGGTGTTGGTAGTTTTTATCCATATGCTGCGCGTGTTTATAACTGCTTCTTACAAATATCCGCGTGAACTGACCTGGCTAATTGGTGTCGGCCTTCTGCTTGTCACCCTGGGCATGGGGTTTACCGGCTACTTGTTGCCTTGGAACCAGCGGGCTTACTGGGCTACTGTCGTCGGTACACAAATTGCCGGAAGTGTGCCCTTTTTGGGTAATTTCATCCTTAAAGCCCTGCGCGGCGGCCCGGACTTGAGTGCTCTGACACTTCAGCGATTCTTCTCAGCACATATCTGGATGTTGCCTGCTATCCTGGCCGCTCTCATCGGCGTGCATTTGTTCCTGATCATCAAGCACGGCGAATCCCACTTCCCGACGCAGGAAGATTAAGGAGACCGCCATGAACGAAGAAACCAAGAAACAAATCAATCAGCGCTACGAGCGCGAACTCCAGAAAGGTGAACGTTTCTGGCCGGATAGTATTTTCAAAGACCTGATCATGGCAACGGCCATCTTTCTGGTATTGATCCTGCTGGCGACCTTTGTTGGTGTCGCGTCAGAACCCAAGGCAGATCCAAGTGACACTTCATACGTGCCGCGTCCGGAATGGTATTTTCTGTTCCTGTTCAAGTTCCTGGCAATTTATGGCCAGATTCCTCTGATCGGAAAAATTGAATGGCTTGCCACAGTGATCATTCCAATGATCGCCATTGGTTTATTGGTTCTGCTGCCATTCCTGGATAGAAGACCGAGTCGCTATTATGGCAAACGCATCTTTGCCATCGGAACTATGGCGATAGTGGTCGTCAGCATGGTTACGTTGACGTTAATGTCTGATATCCCAACAACAGGTGAAGGTGTTTACATTCCTGGTATCTTACAAACACTTGGTGGATTGGTCGTACCAGCGGCGGCTTATATCCTGTTGGTTTTGATGAATTTTGTTTTCAAAACAGCATCGACCAAGGCCATGATTTGGACCACGGTGATTGCGGCTGTGCTCATGGTTGTGCTGACTGGTGCAACTCTGACATTGGCCCCAACAGTGGAGGTCGAAGAGACAACTGTTGCTACAACACTAGAGGACCAGATCGTGGCTGGACAGGATCTGTACTCGCTCCACTGTGTGGAATGTCACGGTGAGGATGGCTCGGTTACAACTATCGAGGGCGTGGAAGGTCTGGAAGGCAAAGCAGTGATGCCAATTAATGGCAAGGATGTGCTATATACCCTGAATGATGCCTCCATGGCTGAAGTCATCGCCTATGGACGACCCGACGCAGGTATGAATCCTTTCGGTAAGGCCTATAACCCTGAAGGATTGACAAAAGGCGAGATTGATTATATTGTCACCTTCATGCGCTACAGTTGGGATGATCGCTTTGAGAAGCCGCCGATGAAACCGGTCTTCCCCGCCCTGGCCGAGGGCGAAGTCCCGTCTTATGATGTGCATATCGCTCCCATCGTCAAGCGCTATTGTCTCTCCTGCCACCGTGCTGGCAAGACGAACAATAATTACCTGATGACGAGCTATGATGAGATTCTATCCACCGGTGATAACAAAGACAAGAATATCGTAGCTGGTGATATGAACAGCTATTTGCTGGTTGTCATTCAGGGGAATGAGATTAGAGATCCAGTAACAGGGGATGTACTTGTCCGCCAGATGCCACTCACATCCACCCTCAAAGCGGATGTGGTGGATGCCTTTGTGCGGTGGATCATGAATGGCATGCCTCAGACGGCTGAAGACGCGGCAAAACTGACACCAACTCCATAAAATAACAATTTTAAACCCAAAACAGGTCATGCTCATCAGGAGCATGACCTGTTTGTTAAGTCTCTGTGATCTTTTTATGGCGCCTTGACGCCGCCGATGATGGCAGCCGCTCCCAAGCCGGTCAGTAATGCCCAAATCAGGAAGAGAATCCGTGTCAAGGTATAGCGCGAATTATCAGTTTTAGCGAAGTCATTCAGCACCTGGCGTAGTCCATTCATCCCATGCGAGAAGGCAAAGGCTAAAAGGAAGATGTCATAAACCCGCCAGCCCCACATAGCCCAGCGCATGGAAACATAGTTCAAGCTCAAGTTGTGGCCGCCAGCGACAAGCGCTTGGATAATGGAATGGATCCACACCAGTGGTATGAGCAAGAAGGCAGAATAACGCATCCATTTCCAAGCAAATAGTTCAAGGTTGAATTTCGTTTGCATTTCAATCCTTATAAACCATCAAA
>CAYLXB010000001.1:0-126579 GCA_964387495.1 uncultured Anaerolineaceae bacterium | reverse complement strand
GCAAATAGTTCAAGGTTGAATTTCGTTTGCATTTCAATCCTTATAAACCATCAAATTTAAGCAGGTTACTCCCCATGATAATCAATGCCGGTAGCCAAAGCATAATCGTCGCGATTAAAATGCCGCGGTTAGCCTTGCGAGTGGATGCTGTGGCCCACAGGTCGGGGCGGAACAAATCGAAATATGCAATGCGCAGGCCATTGACGCCATGATAGACAACGAAAAATGCCAAAATGATTTCAGCGAACATAATTAGCGGGTTCCTGAAAACTTGGATGGCTTTTTCATACCAGGCTGGTGCAAAGAATACCAGTGATGTGATGACAATATGTAAAGCGAGGAAAATAATGGTTGCCAACCCCGCGATACGATGCAAAACGAAAGCCAGGTGTCCCTCCCCGCGATACTTGGCATAACCCGAGAAGGTGGATTTAACGTTCGGGAACATCCCGTCTCCTTTCCTGCTTATTTGGAGGTCAAGTCCAATACTAGTGTATGGCAGGCCAACTGGATGGTATAACCTGATCACTCTTGGGGCATGAATACTTCTTTTACTCGCCCAACCTCTCCACTCACTAGGCGTACTTTAATTCCGTGGGGGTGTGTAGGTGATTTGGTCAGTATCTCTTTTACTATGCCATCCGTTAGTTTTCCGCTGAATTGGTCTTTTTTTAAGACAATCCGGACGCGTAAGCCGGGTTTTATATTGGTGCGAACAGTCCCATCCATAATGAACAATTATGAGTTTAGGCTGACAGTCGTTTGGCAAAAGCCAAAAACTTCTGGACATCTTCGAAATTGGTGACCAGTCCAACAGAAATACGCACTGCGCCGGAAGACTTTCCGTCAATGCACAACCGAAAATCATCGAGCGTCAGACGTTGTTTGTGGGTCGGTTGGGCAAAACAGGTGACCAATTCAGGCTTGGAAATTCCCAGAGCCACCTCACCAGCACCAGGATTGCAGAAACAGCCTGTGCGCAGAGAGATATTAACTTTGTTGGCTTCCTGCTCTATGTAGCGGTGATCGATGGCATGACCACCCTTGTCGAAAAAGTTAAGCGTCACAGCCCCGCCACGGCCGTCGGTATTTGTCGGGCCGTACACACGTACCAGGTGTTCTCCGGTAGTATGTTTCATTTCAGTGATATTGTCGAGCAGCCAGCCAGTCAGACAACGAACGCGTTCATGAATCACATCATACCCAATAGCCTCTAAGTGCTTAAGACCAATTTCGACGGCGGGGATATTTAGATAGTCCAGCGTTCCATCCTCAAAGGCAGAAGCGCCTTCGGCCAGAAAGTAACGTCCACCTTGAACTGATGCAACTGTGATCGTACCCCCTGCAAACCAGGGACGATGCAGTTTGGCCAGTGCAGGTTTGCGGGCGATCAGCGCACCCAGGCCTGTTGGATAACCAAACATCTTGTAAAATGAAATTGGCACAAAGTCAGGTTTGACCTTGCTCAAGTCAAGGAAACTGGTGGGGACAAAAGCGGCTGCATCAAGCAAGACGTCCCAACCCTTTGCATGGGCGCGCTCAATCCATTCAAGAGGGTGTTGGACGCTGGAGAAGTTGGACTGAGCCGGGAAAGCAAATAGATTATGTCCATCGAGTTCGGCTTGTTTCAGATAATCGTCTAATTTTGTTTCGTCTGCGCACATATCTGGAAGGCAGACAGGGATATAAGTCACCTCTGCGCCGCGATTATGGGCAAACTCACGGATGCCGTTGACCGAGTTATGGTTATCAAACGTCAGCAGGTACCGACCGCCGGGAAATGGGTAGGATTCTCCTACCAGTTTAAGCGCTCCGCTGGCATTGGCTGTAAAAATACACAGGTATTCCTCGGGATCTGCGTTAAAAAACCTGAGTACATATTTGCGAGCATGTTCCACCAAGTGAGTGGCTTCCATGGAAGTCGGATTACTGGAGTGTGGGTTACCGTAGACGCCCTCACTGAGTAATCTGTAGTGCTTGCGAAGTTGCGCTTCTGCGTATAATCCACCACCGGTGTAATCCAGGTATACATGGCCGCCGACATCCAGACGGGCATAATCTGTCTCCCGCATCCGGTCAACGATTTCGGTCGAAGGATATTTTGGATATCTTTTCAGGAATTCGACGAATGCCGTGTCAGGTACAGCCATGGGAACCTCTCCATTGTGTTTGTTTGGCGTTTCCAGATTATCTTGCTGTATTGCCGCCATCAGCCAGCAAGGTCGTGCCAGTGATAAAGGCTGAGTCATCACATGCCAGAAATAATACCGCCCGTGCAATCTCATCCGGTGTGCCAAAACGCTTGAGTGGCAGATAGGCCGAAGCTTCTTTTTTTTCTTCCTCAAGCTTTAATGGTTCACTCGCTTTGAAGTATCCTTTTTCGAGCCAGCGATCTACAAAGGTATCTCCAGGGCAGATGGCATTGACACGAATATTCTCATGGGCATGGTCGAGTGCCAAGCTCTTAGTCATTTGCACCACTGCGCCTTTGGATGTGGCATAAGCAATGGCATTCTGAGCGCCAACCATTGCCCAGTCAGATGCATTATTGACAATTGTGCCGCCAGCCTGAGCACGTAAGTGCGGTAGTACCAGGCGGCTCATACGCCAGACTGCGGTCACATTGAGAGCCAGAACATAGTTCCAGTCTTCCTCGGATGTTGTTTCGGCGGTGCCTTTGATGACGATGCCAGCATTGTTGAACAATGTATTAATCTTTCCAAATCGGGCTACTGTCATTTCCACCGAATGAAGACAGTCTTCGGCATGGGTGTGATCAGCTTGTATGAACAACGCCTGCTGTCCAAAGGAACGAATTTCAGCGGCAGTTTTTTCGCCCAAATCAGGCCGGCGGCCTGTAAAAGCTACATCAGCACCCTCCCGGGCAAACAATACGGCAGTGGCTTTACCGATGCCAGATGTGGCACCAGTGACCAGAGCAACACGCCCTGCCAGTTTCCCACTCTGTGTACTCATTACCTACCAGCCCTCTGCCAACCTCGCAGCGTGTTTGGGAGGTAGTCCGGCCTCAAGAATGCGTTGTTGGACAGGGATCCAGTCATACACTGCCCGGTGCGCTTCCCATGTGCATTTTTCATCGTCGTAAATGGCATATGCGGCGCGTGGATCACGATCACGAGGCTGTCCAACAGAACCGGGATTTAATATCATTCGAGGTTTTAGTTCGATTCGTTCTTCTGGCCTTGCAACGTCCAAATTAATACGGTTCTTATTTTCATCAAGGTGAAAAAAACACTGGATGTGCGAATGCCCCACAAAACACAAGTCTGTATCAAAAGCCTCAAAGTTTAAGCGGGCTGTCAGCGTATTGAGCACATATTCCCAGACCGGGTCACGTGGACTGCCATGAACCAGCGAGACATGACTACGCACTTGCAAAGTAGATGGTAAGGTGCGTAAAAAATTCATATTGTCAGACATTAAAACGCGTTCCTGCCATTCCAATGAACGGCGCGCTTCGCCATTGAAACTTTCCAACAACATACGCCCCGTTACAGCTGCATCATGATTGCCCATGAGACAAGTCAACCTGGGACGTTCACGTAGGAGTTCAATGCAGACATTGGGGTCAGGTCCATAACCGATGACATCACCTAAACACCAGGTTTCATCTACTTCACCTGCGTCTGCCAGTACAGCTTCAAGAGCATTATAGTTGGCATGAATATCAGAAATGACCAGAATACGCATCAGTGAGTCTCCAAAATGGCCGCAAGGCGCGCTATGATCACTTCAGCCACCTCAAATTTGCTCATCAGTGGCAGTGACTCGTTGTGCCCATCTGTATACAGGATTGTGACACGGTTGGTATCCACGCCAAACCCGGTGTCCACGGCGGAAATGTCATTAGCAATAATAAAATCCAGTTTTTTGGATTTTAACTTCTCAGACGCATTTTCCAACAGAGCCCGACTCTCTGCTGCAAACCCGATCACAGCTTGTAAGTGTTTCAACTCTGAACGAAGATTTGCCACTGTTGCAAGGATGTCTTCTGTAGCCTCGAGTTTGATCTGAGGAATGCCGTCACGTTTCTTAATCTTATCCCCCGCGATCTGCGCCGGACGAAAATCTGCCACAGCGGCGGCCATTATTAAAGCATCTGCCTGAGCGCACTCGGACAACACAGCTTCCAGCATCTGGTGAGCGGTTTGCACCAGTACCAACCTTGAACCCATTGGAGATGATAGACAGGTCGGCGTGCTGACCAGCACAACGTCTGCACCATAATCAACCGCGGCCTGGGCTAGGGCATAACCCTGCTTGCCGGATGATTTGTTCGTGAGCATCCGCACCGTGTCAAGCGGCTCCTGAGTTCCTCCAGCAGTAATGATAACTCGTTTGCCGGCCAGATGACCTGATTTTCCCAGCATCATACGGATGTAACCAACCAGTTCAGCTGGCTCAAGCATACGGCCCAGCCCCGTTAGCCCGGATGCCATCCGTCCTTCGCCAGGGCCGGCAAAATACACTCCACGACTTTTGAGAATTTCCACATTGGACTGCGTGGCCGGAGCAGAATACATACCCACATCCATGGCTGGAGCCAACAGAATCGGGCACTGCGCCGCCAGAGCAGTAATGCTTACCAAGTTATCAGCAACCCCATGCGCTAGTTTAGCCAGTGTGTTGGCCGTGCAAGGCGCAATTACCACCAAGTCAGTGGAATGGGCCAGCCCTACATGTAAAACATGTGCTTGCCCGCCCCATAGATCGATATCGGTGTATACTTTTCGACCAGTTACAGACTGAAATGTCAGCGGTGTGATAAATTTTTCTGCTCCAGCCGTCAGGACAACATCCACACGAGCGCGGGCCTGGGTCAGTTTGGAAGCAAGATCAGCAGCTTTATAGGCTGCTATTGAGCCGGTCACACCGAGAAGGATATTTTTGTCGATCAGGACAGACATGGGAGAAGTATACCATTTCGGTGCAAACAATACCATCATGTAAATGCCATCAAAATGCGTTCACTCTGCTGGCTAACGCTCCGCTTTAAAACCAGTTAGAATTGGGTAAGTTTTTTACCATCCCATGTGATATGAAGAAAGGTTAGATTTTTCAAACCGATGCTACAAGAAAATGATCCCGCTTATCGTGCTTACACTCAGTTTCGCCAGGCGCACTGGGATGCCATCGCCTGTAAGCGCGACACCTGGAAAGGGTGGGGCGGAGCTTATCATAAACGTCTCCGGGAGGTCTACTGCTACCTTGTTGATCCAGGCCAGAAAGTCCTTGAAATCGGTTGCGGTACTGGCGAGTTGCTTGTTGCTCTTGAGCCAGCACAGGGGGTGGGTGTAGATTTTTCTTCTGAAATGATCCAACGTGCCACCCAGCGGCACCCTGGGATCGAATTTATCCAAGCCGACGCTCATAATCTATCAGCCATTGACGGTACTTTTGATATCATCATCTTATCTGATGCGGTTAATGACCTGTGGGATGTGCAGGCTGCCCTTGAGGAGCTACAACGTTTGTCTCATCCGCAGACACGCCTGATAATCAACCTGTATAGCCGTCTATGGCAGGGCGTTTTGAGCCTGGCACAGGCCACCGGTTTGGCCACGCCGGTATTAGCTCAGAATTGGTTGACCGTGGAAGATGTGTCCAACCTCTTGAATCTGGCAGGATTCGAAGTCATCCGTTCGTGGCATGAGATACTTTGGCCGCTTCCGATTCCATTGCTGTCTGGTTTCCTGAACCGTTTTGTATTGCGCTTCTGGCCTTTCTACACTTTTACCCTTTCAAATTTTGTTGTTGCCCGGCTGAATAGTAAATCTGTTGAGCAGGAGCCATCTGTATCGGTGGTCATCCCGGCGCGGAACGAGGCCGGGAACATTCCGGCTATTTTTGAACGGACACCCAAAATGGGAAGCCGAACCGAGTTGATTTTCGTTGAGGGACATTCACACGACGACACCTCCGCAGTTATCGAACGTGAAATGGCAGCGCATCCTGATATCCCCAGCCTTCTTCTGCACCAGACAGGGATTGGCAAAGCCGATGCCATGCGTCTTGGCTTCAATCATGCCACTGGCGATATTCTGATGATTCTGGATGCTGACTTGACTGTCCCGCCCGAGAACTTGCCCCGTTTCTACCAAGTTATCTGTTCACGCAAAGGGGAATTCGTTAACGGCGTACGATTGGTTTATCCGATGGAACGCGATGCCATGCGCCTATTTAACTTCTTGGGGAATAAGTTCTTCAGCCTGGCCTTTTCGTGGTTGCTGGGCCAGCCCATCAAAGATACTCTGTGTGGAACAAAAGTGCTCTGGCGTAGTAATTACAATCAAATTGTTTCGAACCGTTCCTATTTTGGTGATTTTGATCCCTTTGGTGACTTTGATCTGATCTTTGGTGCCGCAAAATTAAACTGCAAGATTGTGGATATGCCTGTCCGCTACCGTGAGCGCATCTATGGCACCACCAATATCAGCCGTTGGAAACATGGCTGGTTGTTGCTTAAAATGGTTGTTTTTGCCGCTCAAAGGCTTAAGTTCATCTAACCTGCTCATTGAATGTCCGGATAATTTTGGCAACGCCAAAAGAAACAGGCCGGGAAGTCACTTTTGATAACCCGGCCCGGTATCAAATTGAGATCAGATTCTTTATTGTTTCAATTGATCTGCTACAAGTTCAGCCATGTCTTTTACTTGCATTCTATCGCCTTCGGCTTTGTTGGCGTCATTGAGCATTGTCAGGCAGAAGGGACAGCCGACCGCCACCGTCCCAGCGTTTGTAGCTTTGGCCTCCTTGTAGCGGGTGATATAGATATTCGCAGCTCCGTGTTCTTCTTCTTTCCACATCTGTGCTCCACCCGCTCCACAGCAGAAGGATTTGGCGTTGTTTTTTGGCATCTCAACGATCTGTGCTCCAATGCTCTGCAATGCCTGGCGTGGCGCATTAAGAACTTGATTGTGTCGGCCTAAATAGCAGGGATCGTGGAAGGTTACCGTTAACTTCTCGTTTTGGGTGAGTTGTATCTTGCCGACCTCAACAAGCTCGTTGATCAACTGTGTGTGGTGGATTACTTCATAGTTTCCGCCAAATGCAGGGTACTCGTTTTTAAGTGTATGCAGGCAGTGCGGGCATGTGGTTACGATACGCTTTGGCTTGACCTCATTTAGAATCTCCACATTTGTTTGCGCCAAGGCAAAGAAGATATCTTCACGTCCAGCCCGGCGCGCCGAATCTCCGGTGCATTGTTCATTCTGTCCAAGTACAGCATAATTTACTCCTGCTGCTTTGAGGATCTTGGCAAAAGCCCTGGCAGTTTTTTGTGCACGCGCGTCGGTTGCTGGGGCGCATCCCACCCACCAGAGAATTTCTGGTTGAGGATTTTTTTCGATAGTAGGCACATCCAACCCCTCAGCCCATTTCATGCGCTCGGCCTGGGCGATATTCCAGGGATTGGCATTTCGTTCCATGCCGCGGAAGGCGTTTTCCAGCTGTTTGGGGAATCTGTTTTCCATCAAGACCAAGGATCGGCGAACATCCAGGATATCTCGCATTGGTTCATTGCCGACCGGACAAATATCCACGCATGCGCCACAGGAGGTGCACGCCCAGATGGCCTCTTCGGGGATCAGATCTAACATGGTTTTGTCTGTGCCGCCGCCGAGGTTCAAGTGATAGCGCTTGTTGATTTCCAATGCTGCTGGGGAGAGCACCTTGCCGGTTTCATAAGCCGGGCAGACTTCTTGACAGCGGAAGCACATGATGCAGGCATAACTATCCATCAACTGTTCCCAGCCTAGGTCTTTCATCTTTGATGCGCCAAACTGTTCAATGGACATATCGTCCATGTTGATGTAACTCAGTTCTCCAATCGAAGAGCGTTGCGGTTTAAGTAAAAAATTAATGGGGGCAAAGAAAAGGTGGATGTGTTTGGAATAGGGAAAATAAGGGAGGAAAGCAAGAATAAGTCCCAGTGCCAGCCAGAAGGTAGTGTGTTCGCCAGTTGTCAAAGCCATCTGGCTCCATCCTGCCCACAACCCCGCCACCCTTGTGGCAAACGGTTGCCAAGAATCAGCTTGAGACCCCGCAATGACGAACGTCTCACCCAGAAAACGGCCACCAACGTGAAGGAAGATAAAGGTTGCCACAATAGCCGAATCCCGACGTATGCCGGCACGTGCCTTGAAATCGAGTAGAGTTGTTTCACGGCTGGTCAGATTGGCGGGATGAAAGATGAATCTTCGCATGACGAAGAAAGCAATTCCCACCAATACCCCAATCGAGAGCACGTCTGCCAAAAGCCGGTAAATATCTCCAACCATTCCCGGAATCTCGAAGTCAGGTGCATAGCCACGTATCACATCCACTAAGTTGACTAACATATAGAAGCCAAACCCCCAGCCTACAAAGGCATGAAACAAACTGGACCAGAACCGGATGCGGAAAACGGGTTGGAAGGTAATCATTCGGACCAATACACTCAATAAGCGTTTTCCCGCCAATCTCCAGTCAACCTTACCCCGACCGTTGCCGATTATTTTTATGATGCGCTGAACACCTTTCCAAGTGAAATACAGCGAAACGATAACAGCTAAGACAAAAATGATTTTTTCGATCAGTGTAAGCACGGCTTTTCTCCTTGGACTATTTCAGGATATTTTCTGTATTAGGAGGATAGAGAGTCAAGGAGAAGATTACTAGTAACTTTTATCACGATTCATAAAGCAAGACGGCTGTGTTTTGGGGTAAGGATTGTAAAGTATGCCTGTCAATCAACTATCGCTCTCATACGACGAGTCTGGCCTCAATCTTCCTGAAAACTATATCCCCCAGGCCACGTCCGGATCAGGCTGTCATCCACAGCTTCTTCTTCCATTTTTCGACGCAGGCGGTAAATGACATTTTTTAGTAGCGCCTGATCTCCCTTGCGTCCCGAACCCCAGACGGTCTCCAGGATTTCATCTGCCCGAAAGACATACCCCGGTCGGCTCATCAGCAAGTGTAGAAGACGAAATTCTAGGTTGGTCAGACGGATTTCGTGTCCCCTTGAGTCAATTGCGTAGCGATGCGCTGGGTCAAGGCGTAGTTTGCCTGTTCGAACTGGGCTCATGGGTTGAGCCCAACTTCGACGTGCCCACGCCGTTACTTTAGCAAGAAAGATAGCCGGGCTTATGGGTTTGACCACACATTCATCCACACCCACGCGATATGCATCCAGGATCTCTGTCTCGTTACTCACTGGTAAAAAAAGCAGTATTGGGCTGGCACTTAAGGTGCGGAAGCGCTGGCACAAAGCTATCCGCTGGCTATGGGGAGCATTAACATCAATGACAACCAGGTCCGGAATATCCTCAATTGCACGCTCCAAAGCCCGCTGGACAGAAGTCTCCAATATGGCAACCAACCCCTTTTCCCGGATCAAGAATCCCCAGATTGGAGCAGTATCAGTCTGATCACATACAACGAAAACTCTGAGTGCCGATCCTGATTCGTTTTGACCAAGTGTAAGCATAGTAAAAAACTCGCACTTTACAAATGATTAGTTCTTTATGTATATTATATGCAAGGAGGTCGTAAGTTGTCGTAAAATAGTACCAAAATGTGACCAATGGGTGATACGGAAGCCGGCACTAAGTCGTTATACTGGCAATAAAGTCCAATTATCTGGAGGATAAGATGAAAAAGTTACTACCAATCCTTGCCGTCCTGGTTTTTGTGGGTACGGCTTGCTCCATGGGAGGCGGCCAGGCAGAACCAACTGCCATTGTCCTGCCGACTGCTGCTCCCACATTACCTTCCGCAATCAATCCGACCGCAGAGCCGGCTGGAAATAACTTGCAGGCTGGCTCTGAGCGAGTCTCTCCTGCGGATGGAATGATCCAAGTCTACATTCCACAAGGTTTCTTCCAAATGGGCGGTATTGATCCGCATGCCTCGGAAGACGAACAACCTGCTCACAAAGTCCAATTGAAGTCTTACTTTATCGATAAGGTGGAAGTAACGAACGCCATGTACATGATTTGCATTCAGGCCGGGGTCTGTGAACCGCCCAAGACGCTAAAGTCCGAAGCGCGCCAGTCTTATTTCAATAATCCGGAGTTCAATGATTTTCCGGTTGTTTATGTAACTTGGGCGAATGCAAAGCAGTACTGTGAATGGGCCGGTCGTCGTCTGCCCAGTGAAGCAGAATGGGAATATGCTGGTCGTGGTAATACGCTCAATACCTACCCTTGGGGGGATCAGAAGCCGGATGGTACACGCGCCAACTTTAACTACATGTTGGGTGATACCAATCGTGTTGGGAGTTATCCGGCTGGTATCAGCCCGTTTGGAGTATTGGACCTTGCAGGCAATGTCAATGAATGGGTGAATGACTATTACGATCCGGTGTACTATAAAGATGCCAATCCGTTGAACCCGGCAGGTCCGCTCGCGCGTGCGAACTACTTCAACCGTGTTGTACGTGGCGGGTCCTTTGCAGATGCTGAGATAGATATCCGGGTTTCCAACCGGTCTTCCGTTCGCGGCCCGAACTTTGATGCTCAACTCAACACAGATGAGTACTACGGAGATTTCTCGCCGAGAATCGGATTCCGTTGCGTATCAGATAACTAAATTGTTGTAACAGGTGTTCTCAGCAACCAGCCGCCCAAAAAACGCATCTGTGGCGGCTGGTTGACGCTGTATGCTGACTGTGGTATTATCCGGCCTACAATTTAACAGCCCCAATACGGTACTCTTATCCAGAGAGGCGGAGGGACCGGCCCGATGAAGCCTCGGCAACCCCACGAGCGCGTGGAAGGTGCCAAGTCCGGCAGTAACGGTAACCCAGAAGGTTACCTGAATTCTGGAAGATGAGAGGGCAGCCGTGCACTCTGTGCAATTGCCCTTTCGCCAGAAGGGGCAATTTCATTTTTAGGAGAGATGTAAGCTATGAGCACTACCTTTATGACTTCCCCCAGTCTGATGTTTACCTCTGAGTCGGTGACAGAAGGCCATCCGGACAAAATGTGCGACCAGATTTCGGACGCCGTTTTGGATGCCTGCTTTGAGCAGGATCCCTACTCTCGTGTAGCCTGTGAGACGGCTACGAAGACCGGGTATGTGATGTTATTGGGTGAGATTACCACCAAGGCTTTCGTCAATTTCGACGAACTTGTTCGTAAGGTGGTTGTCGAAATTGGCTATGACCGCGCCAAGAAAGGCTTTGATGGCAACACCTGCGGTGTACTTTCAGCTGTCGCCAGCCAGAGTCCTGATATTGACATGGGCGTCAGCAAGTCCCTGGAAGCCAAAGGCGGCGACAAAGAAGACCTGGATAAAATTGGTGCAGGTGACCAAGGCATGATGTTCGGCTATGCTTGTAATGAAACGCCCACGTTGATGCCGATGCCAATCTACCTGGCTCACAAACTCACTCGCCGTCTGGCCAAAGTCCGCAAGGATGAAACGCTGGATTGGTTGCGTCCGGATGGCAAAAGCCAGGTGACTGTCGAGTATGCTTTTGGCAAGCCTAAGCGTATTGACACTGTATTGATCTCTACCCAGCATGCGCCGGAGATCTCGCAGGAAGAGATTCGCGTGGCAGTCATTGAGCATGTCATTAATCCGGTTTTGCCGCCCGAGATGGTGGATAAGGACCTGAAAATTTATGTCAACCCCACCGGGCGCTTCGTCATTGGCGGCCCAATGGGCGATGCAGGTGTGACCGGCCGCAAGATCATCGTGGATACTTATGGCGGAATGGGGCGTCACGGTGGTGGTGCCTTCTCTGGCAAGGATCCGACAAAAGTGGATCGCTCAGCAGCCTATGCGGCGCGTTGGGCAGCCAAGAACGTGGTTGCGGCCGGTTTGGCTGACCGCTGCGAGATCCAGGTAGCTTATGCTATTGGTGTGGCGCATCCCCTCTCGGTCAATGTAGAGACTTTTGGCACTGGCAAAATCGCGGATGAAAAGATTAGTAAACTGATACTTGAGCACTTCGACCTACGTCCGGGTGCCATTATTCGCGATCTGGATCTGCGCAGGCCAATCTACCGCAAGACGGCTGCTTATGGTCATTTTGGACGCGATGATGTTGAGTTCTCGTGGGAGAAGACAAACAAAGCCGCTGCGTTGAAGAAGTCAGCAGGCCTATGATTGTAACTTGATCTTAGCGGTTAAAGTTTGTGTGACGCCCCCGGACTCCGGGGGCGCTTTTTATGGAGAATTAAGGTTTCTCCAGACCGTGTGATAACAGCAATGTCTCGTTTTTCATCAGGTCGTTCGTTGGTCCATCTGCCACCACGCGGCCATCGTCCATGATAACCATACGCGGGAAGATTTCGCGTACCAGAGCCAGGTCGTGCGAAGAAACCAGCATGGTGAGCGGCAGTTCGTCCAGAAGATGGATCAGGCCGCGGCGGGCGCGAGGATCCATTCCTGCAGTAGGTTCATCCAATACCAGTACTTCAGGTTTCATTGAAAGTACTGTGGCAATCGAGATGCGTTTTTTCTCGCCCATGCTCAGATGGTGAGAGACCCGCTGGGCATAGCCTTCCATCTGGACAGCAGACAGGGCTTCAGCGACACGTGTACGCACCAGTTCCGGGGAAAGACCCTGGTAGAGAGGCCCATAGGCCACATCATCGAAAACAGTTGGCGAGAACAACTGGTCATCTGGGTTCTGAAAGACCAACCCTACTGCAGCGCGAACTTGGCCAAGGTTTTTCTCGGTCACATCCATACCATAGACTCTTACCCTGCCAGTCTGTGCCGGAAAGATCCCGTTCAAATGCAGGATGAGTGTGGATTTGCCTGCTCCGTTTGGCCCTATCAGGGCTACTTTTTCACATGGTTCAACTCGCAGAGAGATATCCTGCAAAGCCTTATGGCCATCAGGATAAGAGTATGATAAATGCTCAATTTCGATGGAATGGTGCATCGTTATACCCAAAGAAGCCCAAGAACCAGTATCAGGATAAAGAATGCCAGCCCGATTATCAGAACGGCCCAATGGCCTGGCGGGATTGCCGGGAGTGGAAATGACCGCACCTCACCAGCATAACCACGTGATAACATGGCCATGTAGATGCGATCAGAGCGTTCGATGCCGCGCAGGAACAAACTGCCTGCCATGCCGCCGGTTACTTTGGCTCGCCAGGCAATGGATCCTCCAGATTTGGTTTTCTTTGGCCCGGCTTGACCGCTCCGGGCGGTGCGTGCCCGCATCAAACGGATGGCCTCGTCGGCCAGAACGAAGAGATAACGCCACATCAATCCGAAGAGTGCAACCAGCAGACGCGGAATGCGCGCTGCTCGCATCGCCAACAATAGATTTGGGAAGGATGTGGTGGCTGTCAGTACGATGGCTGCTTGCACGGAAAGCCATGACTTAAGCGCGATACTGGTGAAGCGTTCCACTCCTTGCAAAGTCAGGGGCAGACTTCCAATCGGGATCAGCACCTGACCAGGGGTTGTGAACAAAAGTGGTAGGGCTGCCAGAACAAAGGGTACTGCCATCAAGGCACGACGGTGGACGTGTTTGATGCCCAATCCCGATAGGATTTCTATTGCCAAAATAAGTGCCAGCATGATGATGTAGACAGGCCAGGCTCCAACCGGTGCCAGGGCGGTGGTTAAAATATACATCAGGATCAGCACGAATTTGATACGAGGATCCAATGAGTGTACTGGGCTGGCAAGCGGCCGGTAAGGATCGAGAAAATGGATGTGCATTATGTTCCAACAAACCTTGCAGGCATTTGGCGTTTGGTGTTTCTAATCACGTAGCCTTTTTTTGCCGGAAATAGGCTACACCTATTGCAACGCAGAAGACAATTAGGGTACCAGCAATGCCTGCCACAACGGTCGCTAATGTCTCGTTGTTGATACCCGGAAAGATGTAGTCGGGGATGATCTTGTAAAAAGGCTCCTGTATCATGTTCAGAAAACCCTTTTGTTCGGCCACCCATTCTAAGCCATCAGGATGGGTGGAAGCCAACGGCGAAAGAACAGCCAGTAATAGGGCGACAACCAGGCCGCCTGCCCAAACCAACCCGCCAGATTTCTGTTGCTGAACCGCCTCCAATAAGTCGCGGCGGCTGGCGTAGATGACAGACAGGGCACCGAATGTGATCAGCCCTTCCCCGATGCCAATGATGGCATGAATACCAGCCATGGCCGGAACAGCAATATTGGCCGGAGATGTACCCGAAAGAGCCAATTGCAAGGCCACTGCCAATGCTGCTACCTCAATCGAAAGCCAGGCAGCAGCAAAACCGCCAACGAAAATGCCCCACTTTTGTCCGCGAGCCAATTTTTGGATTGTGCGATAAACGAAATAAGAAACCGCCACTCCAATGAGGCCCATGTTGAAAATGTTGGCGCCCAGAGCCAGCAGTCCGCCATCCTGGAAAATCAGCGCCTGAATGCTCACAACTGCAGTCATGATTAGAATTGCTGCCCATGGACCGACCAGGATGGTGGCTATTGCGGCGCCCATCAGGTGCCCGGATGTTCCACCAGCTACAGAGAAATTAAGCATCTGCCCAGCAAAAATAGCTGCCGCCAGAACTCCCATTAACGGTACCTGCCGTTCACCCAGTTCTCTTCCAACGCGCTTTAGGGCATATCCGGCTGAAATGATGGTCATTACCCAGAAGGCGACTGCGACGATGATGCTCAGGAAACCGTCCGGGATGTGCATGGGTTCAGGGGAATACAACATTTTAATCTCCTTTCGTAACTGTTGTTGGAAAATTTGGAGAAACCCTCTGTGCAGATTTGTTTTTGGGTAAACAGTTGACATTTTTAACGTTGTTCTGATTGCAAACTGGGCATATGCCAAAAAACGTTAGGTGGCTGGTATCAAGCTGGAAACCACTGGCTTTTTCGATTTGCTCATACATTGTTTCAAGTAGTTTATGTCCGATCTCTATTTCTTGCCTGCAGATGTGGCAGACCACATGATGATGATTGTGAGCCGCGATTTCGTATGCCAACCGGCCGTTCTCTGGGTGTGCCCTAAAAATTGCGCCGTTTTCCGCCAGGAATTCCAACGTGCGATAGATTGTTGCTTCAGTGATACCAGGAAGTATTTGGCGCGCACGCATGTAAACCTCCGACGGGGAAAGGTGACCGCCAATGTGCAGTATTTGCAAAATGGCCAGCCGTTGAGGGGTAACCCGGAAACCGCGGGCATGTAGTTCTTGGGTGATTTGTTCAATACAGGACATAATTTTCCTTATCTATAAAATTATCAGTAACAAGTATATCAAAATGGAAATACAATTGTCAAACAAAAATATTTCCGGCAAGTCTTCAAACTTGCCGGAAATATTCAATGGCGATTAAACGAAATTCCCTATGGAACCCATTCGAAGTTGATCAGCGCTGTGAGATATGGTTGGCCGTGCGTATATTCCACACCTACCAACCAGACGCGCCAATCCAGGTCCACGCCGCTGGTGCCGGGTTTGTAGAGTTTGTAAACATTGTAGTTTGTGTATTCTTCGGGCCAGGCACTGAAATTCCAGCCGGGAACACCGCGCTCATTGCAGCGAATTTCGTAACTGTGGCCATAGACATCCATCATCATGGGCAATACTACTTGGTGAAACGCCCCGGTCACAGACAGGCCGCTGGCGGGGTGATCTCCCCAGTTATGTACATAAGTGCTCTCGAACACCCAGCGAATATGCTCGATATCGAAGTTAATTGGATGCCCACTGCGGTATGCCCACACATCCACCCCATGCTTGGGGCTTACCAGCGAAGTCAGGAGAACACCGTCTGATGTTGTGATGGCCTTTTCAAGGTTCGCCAGCAGGGTCATGACTCTCGGGTCGCAGGTCTCTGTTTGGGGAACATAATCGGTGAGAAAAGATGCATTTACCCAGCCGTTGCCACCAGAAGGGTTATTAACCTCCAACCATATGGCTCCGTCGGCAGTTGATGATGAGCCTGTACATTGAACATTTGTAAGCGTTGGGGAGAATGAGCCGACAATTGCATTGTTCGTTCCCGGCCCTGAACGGATATTGAGCACATCATTCGGTTTCACCAGGACCACAGCATAAGGTCCCGATGGCGAACCTGGGATGATTGAGGGTGCCTGCGTCGGTGATGTTACACCAGTAGATGGACTGGTCGCCGTTATTGGAATTAGCGTTGGAATGCCAGGCACGATGGTTGGAACAACAGGTGTTGCTGATGCAGGTGGGGGTGTCGAGGAAGGGGGAATAACCACTGTCATGGGAGGGGTCGATTGCGCTGCCTGCGGCAGACTACAGCCGCTCAACGCGGGCAGCACACAACTGATAATCAACATAGTAATCCAGATGTTTTTCATGTTGATTTCCTTTTGCCTTCCGTTGCAAACTGCCAGGGGGATGTACGCTTAGTCTGCCGACGCTTTAACTTGTTCGGCCACTTTTCGAGCAACTACACTGAAGCCGGTCAGCGGGTGAGCCAGTGTTGATACAATGACGTCCAGAATATCAGGTGCCATTCGTTTGATATTGCGCAAACGGCGAGCAATAAGGGTCTCATCTGGTTCCGCTTTTTTTACTTCCACTTCAACTTCCTGAATATCTGCCTTGAGGTCGGATTTTTGAGTGTCTGTAAGGTCGTTTCTGGCTTCAAGCGCCTGGTAAACTGGCAGGAATACATTGACTTGCCCCCTAACCATATTCTGATTGCCGGTAATGATCGTGCTGCCGGAGACATTTCCGCCAATAACTACACTGCCATTATCAGCAGTAATTTTTTGATCGCGGCCAATATAGTCGCCAGTATGTTTTTTATCTGTCATTGGTTTCCTGGTCTCCTGGTTTATCTTCTGGGGCAATTACGATACGAAACCCCAGGTCATCATTGAACATAAGTGGGATGGACCAATTACAAAACGAACTTCTCGCGAACCATTGGTAGCCAATCCAGGAACCGCCGCGTACCACGCGATAACGCTTATCTTCATCATACCACGTTCGTGTCCATTCCCAAATATTTCCGCTCATATCCCAGGCTCCTACTGGGCTGACGCCTTGCGGATACGTACAAACCGCAGTGGTACCATCATTTCCAGAAGCTCGTTCTGAATCTCCCTCCCAGGTGTTGGCATTCTCTTTGTGGAATCCGTCTCCCCACGGGTACTCGGCACCTTCTGTTCCCCGGCTGGCTCGTTCCCATTCCAGGCTTGTTGCCAGCCGGACAGTGTAGCCTGCTGGCTTGGCAACGATTTGCGTGGACAACCAGCGGCAGTAAGCCTCTGCTTCAAACCAATTCACACCTACTACTGGGAAAATAGGGTTGCTCAAGTCGGCATTGTGCCAGAAGTAGGGTTCATGACGTCGTTCAGGCGGCCTATGTTCCAACCAGTCGCGTTCAATAGCTTCCAAGGTGTGTCCATCATATGCGCCGGTGCGCCAGTCCCAACCATCCTCACTCCAAAATTCCTGCTGTTGATATCCCCCCATCAGCACAAAACGGGCATACTGAATGTTCGTCACCGGATATTTGGCAGTCCAATATGGCTGGGGGATTCCTCTTTCTTCCTTCTTGGGCCCAAAAAGAAATTTTCCGGCTGCGATTTCCACAAAACGCCCCAAATCCTGTGGCCGCCAGCCCAGACGCCCAAGCAACAAGCCTGCCCGACGGCGTAGTTCAGGGCGTACATTGCTCCCCTGCATGGCCGGAATCAAGGCTTTTGTAACCAACTCTTTGCTGTGGGGGCTTGTGCCGCTGGGCCAGGTATCCAGTACTGCCTCGCCGGTCAATACAGCAGCCTGTCCTGGGGTACCGGGGGATTCCTGGAGAAGGGATTCGATTACTTCACCGGCAATTTTAGGGAGTTGTTGGCGGATGCCGATGAAGGCAATCGTAAGTAATGAAACTTCATGCCAGGCTGTATCTCCAATGTGAGAAGCCAGAAACTGGGCAATTAATTTTGAGTTGCCCTGAGCTTGCAGGGCAATTGCCACTGCCGCCAAGTATTCTTCAAATGTAAGGTGAATAAAACCATATTCACCTGGCCCGCGTTCCAACAGCAAGGCCGCATGTTCACGGACATCCTGTAAGAATTGGTAAGCAGCCGCTTGTGAGTTGGCATCACCACGCTCGATAAATAAAGTCTCCAATTTTCGGCGCAAGTCTTCGCGTTTGACCAGGCCGATGCCAGGGTTGACTTGGTGCATCCATAGCGCCAGTGGAGCAAGGATGCGAACTGTCTGTACTTCATCTAGGTCACGGCCTGGGGCGCGCCCACTCAGGCTGCGTGCCCGGTTCCAGGTTGAGAGCAGTGTTGAAACGTACTGGTCATAGAGTTGCACACGGCGTTCCGGTAATGTAACGCCCTGACGTTTGACCAGTGCAAGTATCGTCAGTAAAAGAGGGGTAGCTGCCAGACGGCGGATGCTGGGATTTTCATAAATGGCATCCATCAAATCGCGACGATCTTCTTCGGCATCCGCCCGGGCGACGGATGTATCTCCCTGGGCCTGTTTTTCCAGTGCGCTTGTCCAGCGCTGGACAAATTGTGAGATTTCGGTGTCGTCGAAATCCACCAGCGTGCATTCCACCAGTCCATCAGCCACCGGACGGACCGCCCGGTAACCGACGATACGGCTGGTGATGACAAATTTGTTGCCCTGTCGGCGATGAAAGGCATAGAAATCCACCACGCGTTCTACGACTGTGTTTCGCAAGTTTAGGTCTTTGACCTCATCCAGACCATCCAGCAGGATGAGAGCGCGGCCGGCATCCAGGGCCTCGGAAAGCATTGGGCCAATCGGCATGTCCGCGCCAATGTCAGCAAAATACTCTGCGATAAAGTTGTCGAGTGCTATTTCTTCTTTCTGCAGAGCATTGGCATAAGCAGCTAGAGGAAGCAAAATTGGCAGGCGGTCACCGAGACCAATTTCATCACCTCCCCCGCTTGCGAGGCGCAACGCCAGGTATTTCAGGAAGGTGGTTTTACCTGCTCCCGGGTCACCGAGTACAATTACTCCTGAGTTATCGTGAAGAATGGTAAGCACTGGAAGAGGGTCACCCAGGTGCAGGGGTTGGCATTGTTCCTTTTCAGAGACGGACCGGCCAGCCAGCCGCAGATCACGCTTCCAAGTTTCGCCTTCAGGTAGTTCCATACGGGCCTTAAGCGGCACATACAGGTCAAGCAAAAATAGGCGCAGCGGAATTCGGTCATTGACCCCCATGCCTTTCAGATTCAGGAAGTAATGTCGGTCAAGAATATAGTTGAGGTAAGCCTGTGTTGCGCTGCGCAAGTCGAGAGCAGGCAGGTTGGGCTTCAGGTCCTGCCAGAGTCTTTCAGCCAGAACAATGGTTTGTGCGTGGATGATGGTACTGTCAGTAATATCCCCTTTGATTGCAACGCTTTGATTTTTGGCCTGAATTTTCTGGTCGCGGCCTACAAAATCCCCTTCGCCGTTCTGGATACTGGCGACAAACAAAACATCGTCAACTTTGATAGCCTGCAACTGGGCCATCAGGCTTGCGACCTTTTCATCCACAATGGGGTCACCCAGTTCCGAACGCAGTTTTTCAAGGCTGGCGATCTTTTCTTGCAGGACGGCGATTTGCGAACTGTTTTCAGTCATGCAGACTCCCTATCCAAACTATCAGTATACAGCAAAGTACGCCGCAGGGATCGTGCAGTTTTGTCAGGCTAAACAGCCGTGTTTTTTGGGCCCAGGATATTGGCATACAGATTGGTCAACGTTTGACCGCGCGAGCGCCAGGTGAAGTGTGTTTCGACATACTTGCGAGCGTTCTGTCCAAGTTTTTGGCGCAGCTCGGGATGCTCAATCAAGTATTGAATGCCATTGGCAAACTCTACCGGGTCGGGTTTTTCCACTACCCAGCCGGTCTCCATGTGCTTCAGATCGTGGGCTGTGCCTCTAAAACTCACAATTGCCTTACCTGCTGCCATGTAGTTTAAAAGTTTAAGGGGATATCCATCACCTCCCCATCGAGGATTCAGGAGAATATCCGCCTCGGCAAGGTGTTCAGGAAGGCTCACGAAATCAGTTGGAATGATCTCTATCAGGTGGCGGATTCCCAACTTTTCAATCAGCACATCATAAGCACTGAAATCATCTGACGAATATAGGCGTAAGGAAAGGTTGTCATTCCGCAGGCTGAGTTGGTGAAGAGCGCGTAGCATGTGTTCCACTCCCTGGTATTCAGCGGAGTTGCCAGAAAAGCCTAAAATGATACCCGCATGCCCTCCATCGCCTTGTGCGCGAGAGAAATGTTCAACTTCCACCCCATTGGGAATGAGTGAAAGTTTTTGAGGTGGTAATTTGGCCTGTTCGATATACCATTTACAGATACTTTCGGAGACTGCAATCACATGGTGCGCCAGACGCGGCATATTTCTGTCCAGCCACAGGCCGACATTGCGCTTGAGATTGCGCCCCAAGTGCAGATCATAGAATGGCAATTCGCCTTCCAGTAGCGTGTGTGAGTCGAAGACAACAGGAATGCGCGTTAGTACCCGGGCAGGCAGGGTGGCAAGAAGTCCTTCATAATGATGTGCATGGATGATATCGAATTTGTAGCGTCGCAGTAATCCAAGGATCTTGAGTGCCAGAAGGAAGTCAATCACCATGACTTTCAGGTAAGTTGGACCAGGTGTGACTTTGTCGTAAAACTTGACATTGGCAATGCGGTGGGTCTGGAATGACAACAACGGGTCTTTCTGACCCAGATGGTAGGTAGCCACGTGCACTTCGTGGCCCAGGCCTGCCATTGTTTCTGCCATACGCAGGATACGCACCGGTGTGCCTCGTGGGTAGGGAAACGGGCAGGCAGCCACCATTAAAATTCGGAAGTGCGGTTGAGTCAAAGATGGATAACCTTTCAACGTTGTACTGGTCGTTGAATTATAATAGGAAAATATGGAGGTATACCATGCGGCTGGAAGATTTGAACTGGATGGACGTGGATGAATATCTCAAACAGGATGATCGTCTGATTTTGGTGTTGGGCGCATGTGAACAACATGGCTATTTGAGTCTGCTGACCGATGTCAAAATTCCTCTTGCGTTGGCCGATGCTGCCTCCCGGCAAACTGGTGTGCTGGTTTGCCCGCCCCTAAATTTTGGAATTTCCCCATATTTTCTGGCTTACCCTGGCACCTTCAGTTTACGCGTTCAAACAATGCTCTCGGTGGTGGATGATATTGTCCGCTCGGCTCACGGTCAGGGGTTCCGGCGCTTATTGTTTCTCAACGGACATGGTGGGAATTCACCCACTCGCGTTTATCTCAATGAAATCATTCAAAGTTTACCAGGCTTGAGAGTTCATTGGTATGACTGGTGGCTGTCTCATTCGGTGGAGTCTGTGGCGGTGAAACACAATATCAAGCCCACTCATGCAAATTGGCTGGAGGCTTTTTCGTTTAATATTGTTGCCGAATTGCCAGATGAAGCGAAAGCACCGCCATATGTACCCAGTGCTGTGATGGATGCCGAGACCACGCGCCAGGTTTATGGTGATGGGTCTTTTGGCGGCCAGTACCGCGCCGACGAGACCGTCATGCAAGAATTGTTCCAGGCCGCGCTGGAAGACATTTTGCGTTTGCTGAAATTTGAGTAGCCGATCGAATGGTTGAGGCTAATTAGCAGGGAGTGGCAGTTGACCTGAGGCTCGGGCTTAAGTTTGAAAAACGAAAATTGCCCCCTTGACGGGGAGTGTCAAAACCGATAAAATGGCTGGACGTTGGATGATATAATAGATAAAGCGGTCTTTGACGAGCACTTGAGGTGAAAAGTCTCATAGTGTTTGTCTTTGTGTGTCTCTAGTGCGAACTTGTATTCAGGGACGCGTTCGCAGAGCGATCCGCTAGTTTATGTAAGACAAGGAGAGGATGCTGTGGAAACTAAGGGCCTTACCGCACTGCGCATCAGCCTTGCCTCGCCCGATACAATCCGTTCTTGGTCATACGGCGAGGTACTGAAACCAGAAACAATCAACTACCGCCGCCTGCGACCCGAAAAGGATGGTTTATTCTGCGAGGCTATTTTCGGTCCGACACGCGACTGGCAATGTTATTGTGGCAAATACAAAAACCCTCGTTACAAGGGCATTATTTGTGATAAATGTGGGGTGGAAGTAACCCGCTCCGCTGTCCGGCGCGAGAGAATGGGGCACATAACCCTGGCCACACCGGTGGCTCACATCTGGTATACCCGGCGTATTCCATCTTACCTGGGCCTGCTCTTGGATATTTCGCGGCGCAACCTTGACCGTGTGCTTTACTTTGCCCAGTACATCGTTACCTATGTGGATGAGGATGCCCGCCAGAAGGCGCTCAGACGGCTTGAGGATGAGATCAATGTTTCGGAACGCGAGCAGGCTGCCCAGATCAATGCAAAAATTGCTGAAGTGAAAACTCGTCGCGACCATACTCTGGCAGACCTGACCCAGCGCCGCACAGCCCTTGAACAAAGCTATGATGAGCAGATTGCCACCCGCATTGATCCGATCATCAAAGAGGGTCAACGTCTGGAAGCCCTTCTGCAGGATCAGATGGGCAAACCAACCAAGAAAAATATTCTGTTCGCGATCTCGGGGGAGGCCATTGCAGCTGCCGGCGAAACGATCGTTGCAGGGCAGATCAGCAAGGTGCAGGAAATTGTCAAAGAGCGTCTGGCTGCTCTGGAAGAAGAACTCAAAGACCAAAAGCAGCGCGATCTCGAAGCATTGAAGTTGGAGGCCGCTCGCATCAAGGCTGAAGCAGACCAGGAAATGGATGCGTTGCGCAACAGTCTTGAAGATCAAACCATTGCGGGCCAGAACCAGACTTCGAGGCTGCGCGACGAACTTCTTGAACTGCGCCCCTTCACATTCTTGAGCGAGATGCGCTACCGCGAGTTAAAGTCGCGTTGGGGGCAGGTCTTTCGCGCTGATATGGGTGCTGAAGCCTTCTACGATATCTTGCGCCGCCTTGATATGGATAAGCTTTCAGAAGAGCTCTGGCGCGAGGTGCGTACCACCAAGTCCAAGCAGAAGCGGAAAAAAGCCACTACCCGCCTCAAAGTGGTGGAGGCATTCCGCCGCTCCGGTAATCGCCCTGAGTGGATGATCCTAACCATCCTGCCAGTCATTCCGCCCGACTTGCGCCCAATGGTGCAACTGGATGGGGGCCGCTTTGCCACCTCCGACCTGAATGATCTGTACCGCCGCGTCATCAATCGTAACAATCGTCTCAAACGCCTGCTAGAATTGGGCGCACCGGATGTCATTATCCGCAACGAAAAGCGTATGTTGCAGGAAGCTGTGGACAGCCTGGTGGATAACAGCCAGCGCGGCAAAGCCCTCTCACGCCGCGGCCGGCGCGAATTGAAGTCACTGAGTGATATGCTCAAGGGTAAAAAAGGCCGCTTCCGCCGCAACCTGCTTGGCAAGCGCGTGGACTACTCCGGTCGTTCGGTGATTGTGGTAGGTCCCCAGCTTAAACTCTATCAGTGCGGTTTGCCCAAAGCGATGGCGCTGGAACTGTTCCGGCCTTTTGTCATCGCCAGCCTCGTGCAGCATGGATATGCCGCCAACGTCAAAGGCGCCCGCCGCCTGATCGAACGCAACCGCCCTGAGGTCTGGGAAGCGCTGGAAGCCGTCATCAAGGACCGGCCAGTGCTTTTGAACCGCGCTCCCACGCTCCACCGCCTGGGTATCCAGGCTTTTGAACCTCTGTTGATCGAAGGCTCGGCTATCCAGCTTCACCCGTTGGTGTGTACTGCATTCAATGCCGACTTCGACGGCGACCAGATGGCTGTCCATGTCCCGCTTTCTCAGAAGGCTGTGAAGGAAGCGCGCGACCTGATGCTGGCCTCCAAAAACCTGCTCAAGCCTGCCGATGGTGAACCCATCATTTCCCCATCCAAGGACATGGTGCTGGGTGTTTATTATCTGACCATGGACAACAACCGGCCTCACCGCGGTGACGGACGTGTTTTTGCGGATCTTGATGAGGTAGAGCTGTCTTATGCCCTTGACCAGGTCGAGATTCATACCCATATCAAACTGCGGATGAAAACCTGGTACGACGAAAAAGGTTCCCGCCTGCCTGAGGCGCAGATACGTCTGCTTGAAACAACGGTTGGACGTGTGATCTTCAACCGTATCCTGCCCCCTGAAGTTCAGTTTGTCAATGAACCGATGGACAAAGGTGGTGTCAAGGACCTGATCGCCGACGTTTATGAACTCTGCGGCCAGGAGGAGACTACTGAGGTGGCTGACAGCGTCAAATCGCTGGGCTTTGAGTTTGCCATGCGTTCTGGTACGACCCTGGCGGTTGGCGATATCAGTATCCCGGCCAGCAAGGATGAAATTATCGCCAATGCTTTGAAGGATGTGGAAGTTGTTCAACGCGATTTTCGACGCGGCCTGCTCACCGAGCAGGAGCAGAACGAACGTATCATCGAGATCTGGCAGAAGACCACTGATGATGTAGCCAAAGCGGTCAAGAAACACATGGACCCAACCGGCAATCTGTCCACCATGGCCAACTCTGGCGCTACCAAGGGTGGTTTCGGTCCCATTTCTCAGTTGGCGGGTATGCGCGGTCTGATGGCTGACCCATCGGGGCGTATCATCCCTTACCCAATCCGCTCCAACTTCCGTGAAGGCCTGACCGCGTTGGAATACTTCATGTCCACCCACGGTGCCCGCAAAGGCTTGGCTGATACAGCTCTGCGTACCGCAGACGCCGGTTACCTGACTCGCCGCCTGGTGGATATTGCCCAGGATGTGATCATCAACGAGCACGACTGCGGTACAACGGACGGAATCTGGATTCGCAAGGCAGATGACGTGGCCGGACAGTCCATGGGCGTACGTATGTACGGTCGTCTGGCTGCTGACCGCATCCTTGATCCCAAGACTGGCGAAGTATTGCTGGAACGCGATGAGATTATCGACCATGACGCTGCGCGTCGTATTACGGCCGCTGGATTGACCCAGGTCAAAGTCCGCTCGCCCATGACCTGTGAATTGACACATGGAATCTGCGCCAAATGCTATGGCGTGGACCTGGGGCGTGGGACGATGGTGGACCTGGGGGCGGCCGTTGGTATTGTGGCTGCACAGTCCATCGGTGAGCCGGGTACCCAGTTGACCTTGCGTACCTTCCATACTGGCGGTGTTGCTGCTGGAGGTGATATTACGACCGGTCTGCCGCGCGTCGAAGAACTTTTTGAGGCTCGCCGAACTCCCAAAGGCGAAGCCTTCGTAGCTGAAATTGACGGAACGGTACGCGTCAACCAGTCGGAACGCTATGCGGATTTGCGTCTGGTGAAGGTGGAACAGAGCGAAATGGTCAGCGACCAGTACTCCATTCCGGAGGAATGGCAGATCGTGGCTGCTGACGAGGCTGAGGTCAAGGTTGGAGACGTAGTAGCTTCCAAAGATGATGCGGTCATCACGGCCCAGCACGGCGGCCGCGTACGCGTGGAAGGTCGTGAAGTTTTCGTCTCGTACGAACAGCGCGAAGAAAAAGAATACGAAATCCCTACCACATCACGCCTGTTGGCCAAAGATGGTGAAAAAGTCGTTGCCGGCCAACCATTGACGGAAGGTTCGCTCAATCCCCATCGTGTCCTGCGCATTCAGGGACGCGAGGCCTGCCAAATGTACCTGATGACCGAAATCCAGAAAGTGTACCGCTCCCAGGGCCAGAACATCCACGACAAGCACTTCGAGGTCATCATCCGCAAGATGCTCAGCAAGGTCCAGATCATCCGTCCGGGTGATACACCTTTCCTGCCGGGCGATGCGGTGGACCGGCTGGAAATCCGGCGTGTCAACGAGAGGAAGCTCTCGGAAGGTAAGCAGCCGGCCAAGGTGGTGGAGACCCTGCTGGGTGTTACCAAGGCCTCACTCAGCACTGAGTCCTTCCTCTCGGCTTCCTCGTTCCAGCATACTATAAAAGTTCTGGCAGGTGCTGCCATTGCCTCTACGTCAGACCCGCTGTACGGTCTGAAAGAGAATGTCATAATCGGTAAACTAATCCCGGCTGGCACTGGCTTCACTCCTGACCGATTCAAGACCGAACCGGCGGGAGAGACTGGCTCCTCGCAGTGGACCGAAATCCAGGACACTGCGGCATCTGATTGATGAAATGAAGAGTTCCCTCGGGGGCGGCGGCAAAGCCGCCCCCGATTTTCAAATTCAGAACACCCCTGGTTTGCCGGATCAGGAACCGTGGTAAGGGCGAGAATGGATTCATCACGCTTGACCTCCCGCCTGCCTCACGGTAAAATCTGTCCACACTTGCGGGCGTCGCCAAGTGGTAAGGCATCAGCCTTCCAAGCTGATATTCGCGGGTCCGAATCCCGTCGCCCGCTCTGGTTGCGGTGTCAGGTGTATTGGTGTCACGTGGCACTGAGACACTTGGCACTTGGCGTTTAAGGGCCCATAGCTCAGTGGTGAGAGCAGGCGACTCATAATCGCTTGGTCGCAGGTTCGAATCCTGCTGGGCCCACAGTTGAAAATTTTTAGCACTTTTTATGGAGAGTATGCCGAGTTCTTGTTGTAATGACTCCCCGACCCTGAAGAGGCGGGGAGTTTAAGTTTGTCTAAGTTCGTTTTCGGAAGGAGTCCAAAGTGATTGCTCGTACCTGGCATGGACGTGTCCCGGCTGGAAAGGCTGAAGCCTATCATGCTTACCTGTTGCGCACCGGACTGTCCGATTACCAAAAGACGCCCGGCAACCAGGGTGTCTTTGTCTTCCTCCGCGTTGAAGGGGATGTGGCTCATTTCCTGCTGACCACGCTCTGGGATTCACTTGAGTCCATCAAGCGCTTTGCAGGGGAAGAGTATGAGTTGGCGCGTTACTACCCCGAGGATGATGAGTACCTGCTCGAGCGAGAGATGTACGTCACTCACTATGAGGTGCTGATGGCGGTTGGGCTGTGAATTGGATGCGGCGTACCCTGTGTCCTTTGCTTACATCTCGTATACAGGTGAGCGCCGCATCCTATTATGGTTCTTATGCCTCGGCTCCCGGGGCCAGTTTGCGGAACATATCTTTGCTGGCGATCTCATCGGGAAGCCATACCGGATATTCATTGATACCAGCTGGGTTGTGCAGGTCGAAGGCGTGCCAGGCATTATGGGTTGGCGGCCCAAAGCAGACATCCACGGTCCCGGCAGTGACATCGAAGATTTCTGACCAGAGCGTGCCGAAGAAATCGGTGTAGTGGTGGCAGCACAATCCCTGTGGGTAGAGGTCAGACAGGATGCCGCGCATTGTTTCCAGGCTGATATGCGGGGCAGCCGACTGCAGGCGGGCTTGAATGGTGCGGGCGCGTACCAGCGAGTTGGGCATGCGACCCAGGTCGTAGGGCAGCGTTTCCGGCAAGGTGAAATGGTTGGTCGAATACATGAACTGTTCCGGGGTGTCCGGCCCGATGCGCCGGATAGCCCGGTGTGAACTGGCGATCTCCAGAATGGCTGCCTGTCCGGAACGGTCTGCCAGCAACAGGTGCAGGTTGAAAGAAACCGGGATATCCTGAGCCAGCGTAATGGCCTCTTCCACTGAGTGGCAGCGGTCTAACACAGTGCGGATCAGCGCCCAGAACATACAGCCGCCTGGTTCGACCGGTGCCATCGGCGCCCCGCCGGTCATGGAGACGCACAGGCCGTGCTCGTTGAGACCGTCATCGCGTCCGAAGATTACTTCCGAAAACCCCACGTGTGCCGCGCGGTCTCGGAGGCGTGTGGTTGCCAGGCGCAGATCAGTCATCTTATGCGAGAATTCGTAACTCCGGCCGACGCGCAGGTGGCCATCCGCAGATGCGCCGGGCAGGACGACGAACTGGCTGCACCGGCCCGGACTCTCATAACTCAGGGCATAATACACAACCTGCTGCAGAGTAACATCCAAGGCATCTGCAAAACCTTGAATCTCCTCGTTCAGTCCGGGGCAATGCTTTTCAAAGAACTTTAGCGCTTCGTCAGCCTGAGCGGGCGTCAGCGGCCCACGTTCGGGGTCGGGCGATGTGAAGAACCTGGCATATTCCGAGAACTGCTTGATCCATTCTCCCTGCTGTCTGCCGGCTTCATAAGCATTCCCTTCCAGGATGCTGTGGACATAGACAACATTTCGTGTGGTAGGACGGTCTTCCATAATTGGTTCATCTCCTTATGCTGTTCACATATGAAGTGGTTCTGACCTGATCGAATGACAGTAATCTTACTCCCTCCGGTAAGGGGAGAGTCAAGACTGGAATTCACGGCCCTTGGTATGAGGGGCGGTATCTCAATCGGCTTCATCGTCAAAGTCAAGCGATTTTCTTTGTAAGGTTCTAATCGTTATGGCGTGCAAGGATAAAATTTTGTGTGATAATGGAGGCTGTCGCCTTCATAATCTGCCGCGGGCAGATTGCAAACCAGAATGCCGCTCGGATTTTGAAACCTTATCCATGATCATTCGTAGTAATTAAGTGATGAAAAAGGGCAATTGAGCCAGGCTAGAATCATTGCGCATGCGACAGGAGCTTATATGAATACATCCCTTGCCATTGAGGTCATGGACCTGCATAGATCTTTCGGGGAGATCAAGGCTGTGCAGGGTGTCAGTTTTAATGTCGAGCAAGGTGAGATCTTCAGTCTGCTGGGCCCTAACGGTGCCGGCAAGACGACTACCATTTCCATGCTCAGCTGCCTGCTGCGCCCGAACGGCGGCGATGCTCGCGTGATGGGGTGTTCCATCCTCACTGACCCCATGGGGGTCAAGTCTGTTCTGGGCGTAGTCCCGCAGGACCTGGCGTTATATGAAGACCTGACCGCGCGTGAGAACCTGACCTTTTGGGGCAAAATGTACGGGCTGCGCGGTTCAGGTCTCCGGTTGCGTGTGAACGAGGTGCTGGATGTGATCGGGTTGCGTGAGCGCGCCGGCCAGCGTGTTGGCAAGTATTCGGGCGGAATGAAGCGGCGCGTTAATATTGGCGTGGCACTGTTGCACAAACCTAAGGTCATATATATGGACGAACCTACAGTGGGCATTGATCCCCAGTCACGGCGCAGCATTCTCGACAGCGTGGTGGCGCTGAAAGACCAGGGCATGACTGTGCTCTATACCACCCATTACATGGAAGAAGCCCAGGAACTCTCTGACCATGTCGCCATCATGGATCACGGCCAGATGATTGCCTGCGGCACCCATGAGGAATTAGTCAAACTTGTCGGTCAACAGACACGCATCGACCTGACTCTGAATGCAAACGCGGTGGATGTGATGGAAGCCTGGCGATGCGTGGATGGGGTGGAGCACGTCACGGCAGGCGATGAGCGTATCAGCGTGCTGGTGGAAGACAGCAACCTGGTCTTGCCGCGCCTGTTCGAGGTTGCCACGCGCCTTTCGGCGCGCATCACTTCGGTGGATATCCAGGAGCCGAACCTGGAAGCGGTGTTCCTGCACCTGACCGGCCGCGCTCTGCGTGATTAGGAGGTTCGATGAAAGCCCTTGACATTGCCCTCAAGGATATGCTTCGCTCATTCCGCAGCATTTTTGCGGTCATCTTCATGTTTGTCATTCCGTTGCTGGTGACAGGCATGTTCTACTTCATGTTTGGCAACGTTGCTAAAAACGGCGGGTTCACTCTGCCAAAGACGAAAGTGATCATTGCCAATCTAGATGAAGGCGGACCCAAGTTCCGCTTCAAGCCCAAGGATATTCCCGATGCAGAGAATGCAAAGACCATGGGTGACCTGATCGTCAATATCTTGCAAAGCGACGAATTGGCTGATTTGATTGAGCTTTCATTTGCGCCAGATGCTGTTTCTGCGCGTGCGGCGGTGGATAACCAGACTGCTCAGGTGGCTTTGATCATCCCGGCAGATTTCTCACACCAGTTTGCGGACCAGGATGGCGAGGCTTTTATCGAGTTTTACCAAGATCCGACGTTGACCATGGGCCCGGCCATCATGCGTGCTTTCCTCAACCGGTTCACGGATGGGATGGCTGGAGTTAAGATTGCTGTTAATATCCTGCTTGATGAGGCAGACCAGGACCAGTACCAAATGGCCGGTCAGGTTGTGGAGCAGTATCTGGATACTTCCCTGGCGCTTAGCGAAGATGTGGAAGGGGAACTGCTTATCACACGCGCTCCCTCCGGTGTGCCACAGGACACAGCCCAGGAGAGTGAAGACCTGTTGGTCAGCATCATCAGCCCCATCATGGGCGGGATGATGATTTTCTATGCCTTTTATACCGGTACGTCCGCCGCCGAGAGCATCCTCAAGGAAGAGGAAGAACGCACCCTGCCGCGCCTTTTCACTACTCCCACCTCGCAGGCGACCATCTTAAGCGGGAAACTTATCTCGGTATTTATTACAGTATGTGTGCAGGTGATCGTATTGCTGGTAGCCGCGCAGTTGATATTTAAAGTCAAGTGGGGAGACCTGCCGTCTGTTATTGTGATGGCCCTGGGAATTATCCTCAGCGCCTCTTGCTTTGGAATTTTTGTCAATTCTTTCCTCAAGACCACCAAACAGGGCGGTGTCATCTTTGGAGGTGTGCTGACCGTGACCGGCATGCTTGGTTTGATCAGCGTCTTTTCGATGAATTCAGCCATAACACGGCGCATGAGCGAAACCGTCTCACTTCTTGTCCCGCAGGGGTGGGCGATCCGCGGCCTGATGCAGGCCATGAATGGCCAACCGTTTACCAGTGTGTTGGTCAACACACTGGTGATTCTGGCGTGGAGCGTGATATTCTTCGTCATTGGTGTGTGGCGCTTCAACAAGCGTTACGCGTAGGAGCCCCGGCTATGATCCGAATCCTCGACATTGCCCTGAAAGACCTTCTACAGCTAACGCGTGATTTTAAAACCTTCATGTTCCTGCTTCTCATGCCGATTGCGTTCACATTTCTGTTCGGTTATGCCTCCGGCGGGTTTGCCAACGGATCTGATTCACGCTTATCCATCGGTTACATTGATCAGGATGATAGTTGGGTCAGCCGCGCCTTGCATGACCAGCTTGCTGGCTCGGATGTTATCCACCTCGAAGAAAATTCCTTGAGTTCCCTTGCAGACATGGAACAATTAGTGGCTGACGAAGAACTGGCCGCCGTTCTCATTGTCCCGGAAGGATATGGCCGGGCTGTTACGCAGGATAAAACTACCCGCCTCACATTGATTGGCAACAGCGGAACGACAACTTGGACCACTGTTGAGGCAGAGATCTTGACTGCCGCAAGCCGCCTGGACGGCGCAGCCAGCACGGCGGCTATCATGGACCGCATTGACCCGGATCGGATGCCTTATAAATACATCTTCAAGCAAGGCCTGTCTGCCTGGGAAGATTCTCCCATTGCGGTCAGGGAAACAACCAGCACAGCCATCCAGAAGGCCAGCGACCAGCAGATGGCACTTTCTCATACTTCGCCCGGGATGATGCTGCAGTTTGCCATCGCCGGATTATTAACTGCCGCGCAGATCATTGTCACCGAGCGCAAGTCACGCACCTTTCAGCGCTTGTTGACCACTGCCACGCGTCGCACCCATGTCCTGTTTGGCCATTACCTGGCCATATTTATTTTAATCTTTGCTCAATTTACAATGTTGATCACCTTTGGTCAGTATGCTTTGCATGTGGCCTACCTGCGCTTACCTGCTGCGACATTCCTGGTGGCGTTCTGCGCAGCCTTGTGTATTGCTGCACTGGGCTTGCTGATCGGAATTGTGGCACGCAGTGAAGAACAGGCCATCAGTTTTTCGCTTATCCCCATGTTCGTCTTTGCCGGACTGGGAGGCGCCTGGATGCCGCTGGAATTCACAGGTGATACCTTTCAGACCATCGGTCACCTATCTCCAATTGCCTGGGGTATGGACGGCTTCAAAAATATTTGCGTGCGCGGCCTGGGTTTCGAATCGGTGCTGCTTCCGGCTGCAGCCCTGGCTGGTTATGCCGTGTTATTCTTTGCTCTGGCCGCCTGGAGGTTGAACGCGTCCGAAGAGAAGTGAACATTGAATTGTCTGCACCCGGCTTGCCCGCGGGCCATGTCCAAAAGCGGCGCTGGAAAACCAACGGTTCTTCAGCGCCGCTTGCTGACAACCTTATTCATCGGTGCACGGTTTCTTTTTACAACTTTGATTTTGTCAGCCGGTACATGAGATGGATCAGGTGTGTCTTGGAGTCAGGGACACGAATCCTGCAGTAATAGTCATTCATCAGTGGGTGGGTTGCGGTGAAATGTTTCCCCGACTCTGTAACGATGCCCAGGTTTGATAACCAGGTGAACAGGGATGTCTCTGGGTGGTGCGCCAGGAAAATTGGAATATCACTATGGGATGGCCAGATGGTGATTCCTTTCTGTTGAAAGGCTTTGATCATTTCTTTCTTCAATCCCCTGATATGCTCCCGGCTTCTGAGTAGAAATGACTCTATGCCGGGTAATACATAGCAGGCCATTTCGATACTGGTCCTGGAAAGTGTAAAGGGACAGATTATTTTCTGAATACTTCCAACCAGCTTCTCATGTACCACACAATATCCAATCCGGATCGAAGCCATCCCCAGCCCTTTTGAAAATGTTCTGGTCACAATGAAGTTTTGGAATTCATTTGTGAGATTCATCCCAGATGCTTCCATAGGAAGATAATCGGCATAGGCTTCATCCAAAACCAGAAACACATCCAATCCCCGGCAAACTTCGAGCAGCCGCTTGATTTGCCTTACTGTAAACACCATGCCGGTGGGGTTGTTGGGATTATCGATATAAACCACTGCCGGTTTCACCGTCTTGATTTTTTGGATCAGCAGATCGATGGCCTCGTCCAGATTCCCATTTGGTTCTAATGGGATTGAATCATAGGTGCCTCCCGATAGTAACCACTCCGAAACGGCCTGCACAAACTGCGGGCCGATCCCAATCATGTGTTTGGGACGTTCAGAAAACAGCTTAAAGAAGATGTTCGAGAGCATTGAAACGGAACCGTTGCTGAAATAGATTCTTTCAGGGGGTATGCCCGTATATTCCCCAACCTTTACAGACAATTCCACGATTTGGCTGAAATCATAATACCGGTCTATTTTTGAGCATTCGTAGTTCATCCAGAAATTTGTCACCGAATCCGGTGCTCCCAATGGATTGCTCCCCAGTCCGCAATCGATCGGATAAAGGGTGTCAACGTAGGAATCAAAGGATTTTAGGGTATTTGGATTTATTGCTGTGTTTGATTTCATGGCATTTTCCCGGGTTCAGTTTGGATAGCGGCCAAAAAAAGTTGTTGATAGTTAGAATTATATAACCGACTCTCGAAGAAACAACAAAATGACACTCCTCTGTGGCTTCTCAAGGCAGGTTAATTTGTAGACGAAGCATGCAAGGGAAATGCTGTGAATTGGCAGTCGCAGGGCTATCGCATCTAATTTTGTTCTCAAAATCGGCATATGAAGGGCAAAAAGCGGGTTCTGGAGTAAGTTTTTGTCGGATTCGGAAATGCTTTCCTGATTTCTCCATGTCAAAATCCTTGTTGACCCTTGGTTTTGTCAATTTGAAAGTTCTGAATGTAGCAAGGATATGCTAAAACTTTGCTGAGAGCCTGAAAAACAGCCCAAAAACGAATTTAGATGCGATAGCCCTATTGGCAGTCGTTTTCCGATGGACTGCGATGGTGTAAAATATAACCCTTCGTGTCCTTTTTGTTTCTAACACTGCGATGGATTCTAAAACTATCTCCGTTCTCGAATATCCCAAGGTTCTCCAACGGCTGGCCGCACATTGCGATTTTTCGGCTTCCAGGGAACTGGCACTGGCTCTCCATCCGACCGACTCACTCGAACTGGCGCGTGCCTGGCTGGCTGAGACCAGTGAGGCACGCCTGTTGATTGATACCACAGATGCTACCATCGGGGGCTCCCATGATGTCCGCCCGCAGGTGGAGTTGGCCCGCCGCGGCGGCGTACTTGAACCCACTGATTTATTGGATCTCAAGAGCACGCTCATCTCCAGCCGTGAATTGAAGAAACTGCTTGAAAAACGAACCCTTGATTGCCCCCGCCTGGCGGACATTGCTCTTGCTTTGCCTGCGCCGCAGGGACTGGTGGATGTCATTTCGCGCACCATCTCGGACAAGGGCGAGGTGCTCGACTCCGCTTCACCGAAACTGGCATCCCTGCGTGCTCAGGTGCGTGTGGCCCATGAACGCCTGATGGCCCGTCTGCAGAAATATGTCACCGATGCCCAAAGTGTCTCCATGTTGCAGGAGGCTCTCATCACGCAACGCGATGGGCGCTATGTCATCCCCTTGCGCGCCGAATTCAAAGGGCGCATCAAGGCCATTGTGCATGACCAGTCATCTTCGGGTGCTACACTCTTCGTAGAACCGCTGGCCGTGGTGGAACTCAACAATGCTTTCCGCGAATTGCAACTGGCCGAGCGCGACGAGGAGCGCCGTGTGCTGGCCGAACTGTCTGCCCAGGTGGGCATGCAGGCCGAGCCGCTCATTACAGGCATCCAGGCTCTGGCCGAACTTGACCTGGCTTTTGCCAAGGCGAAATATGCAGAAGCCATCCGCTCCAGCGAGCCGATCCTCCACCCGATTCCGGAAATGCACCCCGCAGCCCGGGAAGAGCGGGAAGCTGGGGCCAAAAAACAATCATCTAAGATTGAAAATCGTTCGGTCTGCCGGTTATTCCACGGTCGCCACCCTCTCCTTGATCCGGCTATCGTTGTGCCGATTGACGTGGACCTGACACCCGGCATCTTTGGCATGGTCATCACCGGCCCCAATACCGGCGGTAAGACCGTCACCCTCAAGACGATTGGCCTGATGGTGCTCATGGCGCAAAGCGGCCTGCATATCCCGGCCCAGAGTGGCTCGGAATTGGCCTGCTTCAAATCGGTCTGGGCCGATATCGGCGATGAGCAGTCCATCGAACAATCATTGAGCACCTTCAGCGGGCACATCACCAACATCATCCAAATCTTGAAAAAGGCTGATTCCCGTTCGCTGGTTATTCTCGATGAATTGGGGGCGGGAACGGACCCTCAGGAAGGTGCTGCCCTGGCGCGTGCCATCCTCATGCATCTGCTGGCTGGCGGCATCACCACCCTGGTTGCCACGCACTATCCTGAACTGAAGACTTTTGCTCACAGTACGCCAGGGGTGGTCAATGCGTCATTGGAGTTCGATATCCAAACCCTGCGCCCAACCTATAAACTGACGATTGGGCTCCCTGGCCGCTCGAACGCGCTGGCAATTGCTTCCCGGCTTGGCCTGCCCGAGTCCATTGTCTCTGTAGCCAGGAGTGAGGTTCACCCGGATGAGCTGCGCGCCGATAAACTGTTGGATGATATTCGTAAGGAGCGCAACCGCACCGGCCGCGAGCGTGAGAAGATCGAGAAAGCCCGCCAGAAGGCCGAAGCGCTCAACCGGGAATTGGAGAAACGCCTGGAAACCATTGAGGATGAACGCCGCGATGTGATTGCCAGGGCACGCGCCGAAGCCGAATTGGAAGTGGAGGTGCTCAAGCGCAATCTTGAATCGCTCAAGGCCCAATTGAAGAAGGCCCGCCAGCCCCTGGAAGCGCTCAAGGAAATCGAAGAAAAGGTTGAGACAGTTGAAGAAAAAGTCCAGGCCCCGGTGGAGCGCAAGCAGAAACCCGTCCATGCTGTTTGCGACCGTTCCGCCTTGCGGTTGGGTGAGCGGGTTATTGTCAGCACGCTGAATGCTGAAGGGCTGGTGACAGCCCTGGGCGAGTCGGATGCAGAAGTCCAGATCGGGGGTCTTCGCATCCGGGCTAGGTTGTCTGACCTGCAGAGAAAGTCTGAACAGCCAGCCGCAGATAAAGAAATCCAAATCACCGTCAGTCGTTCATCTTCCGCTGTTGCTGCCCAATCCCCAGGGATCGAATTGGATTTACGCGGCAGGATGGCTGACGATGCGCTGGATATGCTTGACCGCTACCTGGAGCAGGCTTACCTGGCTGGGCTGTTGTTTGTGCGTATCATCCATGGAAAAGGCACAGGTAAACTGCGCCAAGCTGTGCGCGAGGCACTGCGGGATCATCCACACGTGGCTTCTTTTGAGGCGGGGGATTCGAAGGAGGGCGGTGAGGGTGTGACCGTGGCGAAGATGCGGCATTGAAATTTTGGGCGCAGGGGCCTCGCTTCTGTACCCAAAATTTACTTGAAGAACAAAAGCGCCACACCGCCAATGGCAATCAGTGTGCCGAGCACTGTCTGCCAGGTGAGTCTTTCCTTATAGATAAAGTAACTGATTGGGAGCATGAACACTGGCGGCAGGGCCATCAGGGTGCTGGCGACGCCAACTTCGGCGTGTTGGACAGCCAGCAGCGAAGCTGATACGCCCAGCACCGGGCCGAAAGCCGCGCCAAAGATGGCCCAGCGTAGGCCTGCAGGGTGTTTTTGTATTATGCGTACAGTGGCGCCAGCCTGGCCTTGAAAGGCAGCTACCAGCCATAAACTGGCGGATGCGGCAATCATGCGTATCAGTGTCCCTGCAAAGGGTGGAAAGTCCCCAGACATTCCCTGCTTTGAGAATACCAGTCCGGCTGCCTGCCCGAGTGCAGCCAGGATGCCGGACAGAATGCCTTTGCGCATGTCGTGGTCTTGCTGGCCGTTTTCTCCCGGCCGGGTGGCCACTACCCAGGCGATGCCAGCCAGTGTGACGATAATCCCGATCATCTGCATGGTTGTCAGAGTCTCTCTGGTGAGCAGCCAGGCAATCAGCGCCCCAAAGACCGGCGCCAGACTGAGAAGCAGCAGCCCCAGGCGCGGACCGATGTGTTTGTAGGCGCTGAACAGGAAGTAATCTCCCATTGCCAGCCCGACGATACCTGAGATGGCCAACCAGCCCCAGCGCTCTGCGCCTGCACCGAATGGGATTGGTTTTCCATATGCAATGGCGTTAATGGCCAATAGTGCCAGCAGGGCCAGCACCACGCGCAGCCGGTTGGTGATCAATGAGCCAAACTGCCGGGTGGCATTGTTGAAACCAACTGCCGAAAGCGCCCAGCAAAGGGATGTAAACAATGCCGCGAGTTCGCCGATGTAAGCCAATGGGGGATTCCTTATGGACAGGATTGATTGAAGCGGATCAGTTTCCAAGTCGCGTGTTCTGGCAGGTAAGTGATTTATTTTAGACCGCAAAAATCTACCTGGAAGTTCCAGCGGCGATAGACCGGGATTCCCATGAGATGGCACATCATCACTCGCACCAGACCATCATGGCAGATGACGAGGATGTTATTCTTGCCATGTTCCCGTTGCTTTTCCTCCAGAAAAGCGGCCAGCCGGCTGCGGGCTTCTTCGCCAGTCTCTCCCTGTGGAAAACGGAAATCGTACGCGCGGTCTTGAAAACCCTGCCAGATGGCAGGATATTTCTGCTTAAGTTCCTCTCCGGCCAAGCCCTCGGCCAAGCCGCTGTCCACCTCGTTGAGCCGCTCGTCAATGTTCGGTGTCAGCCCAAGTGCAAGGGCGGTAAATTTGGCCGTCTGCCAGGTGCGTTGGTAACTGCTGACATAAATGGCTGAAATCTGTTTGTCTGCAAAATACGCATACAATTTTTCCGCGGAATGTCGCCCGTGCTCGCTGATGGGCGGGTCCTGGTGGCGCAAGTGCGGGTTGTAATAATCGCCGGAGGCTTTCTCGGCGTGGCGGAGGATATGGAATGTCATACTTGTTTCCAGAGATCTCGCTTTGTAAGCCGATTTACGGATTTCTGGTTACACCGCCTCGGGCACGGGAAGCACCCGCCAGCGGTGGCCGGTAAGCCTCAATATCTTTTCGACATCCTCTTTGTGGATGGCGAGCGTGGAAGTGTTGACCAGCGGATGGCACTTCAAAATATCCGCCTGCCAGATTTTCTCATCCAGGATGACCTCCACGGCGCATTCCACATCGTGGATGATTGCCAGCAGGCTGACTGAGCCCGGCTCGATGCCCAGATACTTCCTTAAGCGTTCCGGCGAGGCAAGACTCAACCCCGTGACGCCCAGGGCAGATGCAAGTGCTTTCAGGTCCACGGGTTTTTCATAGCCGACGACCACCAGAAAATGACAGCGGCCTTTTTTATCGCGTACCAGCAAGTTTTTCGTGTCTGCACCCGGCATTGGTGGTACCATGCGTTCAGCTTGTTCACAGGTATAAACGGCGGGATGGTCGACGCGTTCGTAGGAAATTGCGTGAGAGGCAAGGAACTGGTAAATATCCATAAGTGTCCAGGGGTCAGGAAATATCCCCTGATTATAGTCCTGATTCCCGGGGGCCGGGTCTGCGCTGCCTTCCTACAAGATGCGTTGGTGTAAATGGTTGCCAAAACAGAAAAAGTGCTGTATAGTTGCGCCCATGGGACCCCAAGAATTGGAAGCAGACCTCAAGAAGTGGCAGGAAGAACGCGCCGAACGCCTGCAGAACAGCGAAAGAAGTTGGCTTAATTTAGCCGCCTTGTACTGGCTGAAGCCGGGTGATAATACCTTTGGCAGCGCTTCATCCAATGACTTTGTTTTGCCGGCCGGTGCTCCAGTTCGCGCAGGAACGTTCCACTTTGTGGATGGCGCCGTTACGGTAACTGTTGCGCCGGGTATCACAATGGCCTGTAATGGCGGAAAAGTTCCTTCCCGCCCGTTACTGGATGATCAAAAGAATGCTCCTGACTTCCTTGAAATGGGTCGTTTTGTTTTCGTGGTATTACTGCGCGGCAGCAGTACACTGATTCGCTTGTGGGATAAGGAAAGCCCGCGGTGCAAAGAATTCACTGGCCTGGACTTCTATCCATATAAACCGGAATACTGTATCCAGGCGGAATACGAGGGGTATGCGCCCTTCAAGATCGTCCAGCAGGAAGATATTATTGGTGAAATCAGTGACCGGAAGATGCTGGGGTATATTACTTTTACCTTCCAGGGGCAGAAATATCGCCTGGATGCTGAAGATGGTAGTGAGGGCTTGTTTATTGCTTTTCGTGACCGCACCAATGCTGATACCACCTATGCGGGTGGGCGTTACTTGATGACCGATATGCCCAAGGATGGCAGGGTGACCGTGGATTTCAATCGCGCTTTCAATATGCCTTGCGGTTATACGGTTTATGCCACGTGCGGCCTGGCGACCCAACAAAACTGGCTTCCGGTTCGCATTGACGCAGGGGAGAAAAAATACCCGGGCGGTCACTGACAGCGCCGATTTCACATGAAATAACGCGGAGACGAGCTACTGGTCGTCTCCGTTTTGTTTTATTTGCTCTTGACAAAAGAACTTTAAGTTCATATAATATGAATTATAGGTTCATATATGCTCACTTCAGACTGGACGCAACTTCATGCACACATCCTGCAGCTGGAACAGCAGGGACTCGTGACACGCACCTTCCGCCGCTTGGACCCACAGCGCCAGCAAGCTGTTCTGCAGGCCATTCTGGACGAGTCTGCCGAACATGGACCGGCCGAACTGAACATCAAGCGTGTTGCCGGCCTCGCCGGGGTCTCGATTGGCTCGCTTTACCAGTATTTTGGCAGCCGTGAAAACCTGCTTGCCTTCACCGTGGAATTGGGCGTTCGCATGATGACTGATCTGTTTGCCCTGTCACGGCCGTACCTGCTCGAGATGCCGCTGCGGGAAGCACTGACCACCTATCTGACCTATGGCCTGGAATGGAGTCAAGCCCAGCCGGGTTTTATCCATTTCTTTGGGCGGGCAGCCTACCAGGGTGATCCGCAGATGGCAGAGAAAGTTGTTCATCCGGTGGCAGCGGCAATGCGGGAGCTGATGCAGGATTTGCTTGCCGCTGCAGCACAACGTGGTGAACTGCGTCCTGATCTGGATGTGGAGGCTGCGGCTCGTGTGGTCAACCTGCTGACCATTACCGCCGGCGACTCGCAATTGCTCCCCTATCTCAATAACTATTTTCAGGCCACCGATGAGTCCATGCCAGTGGAGCGAGTGATCAAGGCGTTGGTGGACCTTGTGATGAACGGAATTTCCAGATCATAACAGGAGTTTCTTATGCCCCACCTCATGCGTCGTATCTTTTGGTTCCTCAACAAATTCTTCATGGTGCCCATGTTTCGCCTCGGCTTGGGACCTTTCTTCGGTAATCCACTCACCGGCTATATCATGGTTATGAGGGTCATCGGCCGCAGGACCGGCAAAGTGCGGCTCACCCCGGTCAACTATGCCATCTATAAGGGCAAGGTCTACTGCATCTCAGGGGGGCGTAAAACCTCAGACTGGTATAAGAATCTGCTTGCCAACCCGGAAGTGGAGTTGATCCTGCCGGGCGGATGTCTCTATGCCCGGGTGGAGGAAGTTGCTGCTCTTGATGACCGCTGTCTCATTGTTCGCCGGATATTGCAGAATGCCGGATTTGCAGGCTTCTTTGAGGGCTATAACCCATGGCGCATCAGTGATGAGGACCTGATGCAGAAAAGTTCCGACCTGCCCCTGATGCGTTTCCATCCGCTGGGGCCTGGCAGCGGCCCATCAGATGCGGGCGGCTGGGCCTGGGTATGGACCTTTCTCCTCACTGTTTTTCTGATCGTTCTGTTGGTGCGGTAACAAGAGCCTGTTCACCCGTATCACCTGTGTAAGGATCATATGCCAACAATTGTCCTCCAGGCTGAAGGCCTGACCAAACATTACGGCACGCTCACAGCTGTGGAAGACCTCTCGCTCGAGGTCCATGCTGGCGAGATCTTGGGCTTTCTCGGACCCAATGGCGCGGGCAAGACCACTTCCATCTCGATGATGTGCGGCCTGCTCAAACCGGATGCTGGGCGTGTCCTTATCCACGCCCAACCTGTTCACGGGGATGCTCCTGGAGTGCGTTCCTGGGTTGGCGTTTGCCCGCAGGAGACCATCCTCTGGGAAAAACTCACCTGCCTGGAGCAACTTGAGTTTGTTGGCAGCCTCTATGGCACTTCCTCCACCGCTGCCCGCCAACACGGAGGCTTTCTGCTTGAAGTGCTTGGCCTGTCCGGCAGGGGTGATCAGCTTGCCGGAAGACTCTCTGGTGGGATGAAGCGGCGGCTGAATCTGGCTCTGGCGCTTGTTCATGACCCGGAAATTCTCGTCCTCGACGAACCCGAGGCCGGCCTGGATCCGCAGAGCCGGGTGCTGGTGCGTGACTATATCCGTTCACTGGCCCGGCGGAAGACCATCATCCTGACCACCCATAACATGGACGAAGCCGACCGCCTGGCCGATCGGGTGGCCATCATTGACCGTGGACACCTGCTGGTGGTGGACACACCTGCTGCGCTCAAGCGGACTGTTGGGGAAGGCGATGTGTTGGAGATGGATTTTTCACGATCTTCATCTGTTCCTTCTGTGGATATCGAGCCTGCTGCCAGCGTTGCAGGCCGATTCTTTGCTGATGTGTCCGTTGTCAACCACACCCTGACATTGCGCGGCCGCGGTCTGATTGAGCGTTTGCCTGAACTGCTGACTGCGCTGCGGGCTGCGGGTGTGCAGGCCTCAGATGTTCGCCTGCGTGCCAACTCGCTCGAAGATGTATTTCTCTCGCTGACCGGCAGGAGGCTGCGCGAATGAGACTCTGGCAGGTTTTTATTAAGAGTGTTCGCGAACAGAAGCGTGATTTGTGGGTCATTTGCCTGAGTGTGGCGTTTGCACCCCTGTTCGTATTCATCTATTGGCTGATGACAGGCGGCACCGGAACGACCTCTTACGGTGTGTTGGTCATCAATCAGGATAGACCAGTGAGCATGGCGGATGGTACACGTTTGGCCGCCGGCAACGCTATCGTGAAAAGCCTGCGCAGTATGTCATACCAGAACGGCAGCCCCCTCTTGAAAGTGACTCTGGTGAGCGGGCGCCCTGAGGCCGAACAAAAACTGCGCGATCGGGCTGCTGCCGCATTGGTAATAATCCCCCCTGATTTCTCGGCTCAACTGGCCGCTTTTCGTTCCGGAGACCAGGCTGCCAGCACGGAATTGACCTTCATTGGTGATCTAACCAACCCATATTACACAATGGCGGCTGTCATGGCAATGACGGCCTCCGATGCTTATACTCAGGATTTCACCGCCGCCCCGCGCCCGGTGGAGCTGGTGGAAATCCCGCTGGGTGCTTCGGCCGCGCGCACCGAGTTCGAGAACTATGTTCCTGGTCTATTAATCCTGGCCGTGGTGTTGATGGTTTTCCAGGCGGCCATGACCCCGGCGCGGGATATCGAATCGGGTACTTTGCGCCGCCTGTGCCTGACGCCGCTGACCGCTTTCGATTACCTGGGCGGGACATCGCTCTGGCTGGGCCTGGTCTCGGTCATGTCAGTTTTGCTGACTTTTGCCACAGCAATCGGTTTTGGATTCCGCAGCCAGGGTTCGCTCTGGCTGGCGGTGCTGGTGACCGTTCTAACCAGCCTGTCCATCATCGGTGTCGGGTTGATCGTGGCCTGCTTCTCGAAGACCGTCTCACAGGCCTTCGTGATTGCCAATTTCCCGCTTGGCCTTCTGATGTTTTTGACTGGTGCAGCCTTTCCCCTGCCGCGCTTGACCCTGTTCAGACTCGGAGATCGCGGTTTTGCCCTGCCAGATTTGCTCCCTCCGACCCATGCCGTGGTGGCGCTGAACAAGGTTTTTACGCTGGGTGCAAGTTTTCAGGATGTGGCTTTTGAACTGGCTGCCCTGACCTTGCTCTCCGCCCTGTATTTTGGCATCGGGGTCTGGTTGTTCCAAAAGACACAGATGATGGCCGGCAGTTGAGAGGAAAGATTTTTCCGCCCCGGGGTGGTGATTGCTATGGCAGGCTGTCGGCTATGACCCATAACAGCGCCCCGTCCTGAAGCGGATGGGGCGATGCGCTGTTTCGAGGGTTAGCGGAAGATTGCCGGTTGGCGGGCTGAGCTGGTGTATAACCAGATCTCGCCTTCCAGGCGGTCCCAATATGTCAGCCTCCAGATATTCATGCCCGGCGCGCCGCATTCTGCCTGGGCGATGAAATCCGGAACGGTATCCGGCATGAGGCAGGCGGGAGCCGGCTTTTCCTCCCACGGTTTGTAGACAATCGGGGTGGGCGTTGCTCCGGTAGTATTGGGATTGCCTGGCGAGGGGTAGCAGGCATCGCTCCACTGGATGAAGCCGTCCGGCTGACGGCACCAGGTCTGGTCGGCATATTTGACCACCCCGTAGGTGTATGCGTCGGATACCTGCCCGTTGGACTTAAGCAGGCGCACCGTATCACCGCCATCGCTAAGAGAGATGCCGGTTGTCGAGGCGTAGTACACCACCCGGTCACCCGGTTTGAGCGTCTGGCCGGGAAGGCTGTATGGGTTGGAGCCTTGATTTGATTCATCATCCAGTTTCCAGCCGGCAATGTTGACGTTTGTCACGCCCACGTTGTAGATTTCGATATATTCGTCATATACATCCACTTTACCGTCATTGTTCCAGTCATGGCCGGCGCGGGGAACGAATTCGTTGATGACCACGCGCGGGATGGGCGTGGGGGTGAGGTTGGGCGGGCGGGTGGGTGTGCGCGTGACGGTCCGTGTCGGCGTGATGGTGGGGGTGCGGGATGCCGTCGGCGTGATGCTGAGCGCCCAGTTGGGCTGGCGCGGTGTTCCATAGATGCTGTTCCCCAGCCTGTCTTTGCCGTTCTTCACCGCGCCGGTATTGGTGATCCAGGAAGCAGGGCCGTCGGCCATTTTGGTGCGCCGTTCCATGGAGGGATAATATCCAGAAGCGGCGCCCCCATTCCAGGCCAGCGTGTTGTCATTATTGGCTGTGTCAACGATGGTGCCGTTGGGCGCGATCAGGCGCAGCACTTCTCCATCATTGGAGAGTGATCCGGTATAGATAAGATCGGCAGGGATATCTGCAACATTTTTGTCATCATCCCGTTCAAGCAGGAAATACCCCTTTCCCGGGATGGTTTTGGAGAGTGTGAAGAAAGGCGTGCCATCCGATCCGAACAATCTCCAGCCCGCCAGGTTGACCGGATTGGGGTTGGGATTATAGAGTTCGATCCACTCATCCTCATTGGCGGCGCGTGTGCCTGCCCAGGCCACTTCGTTGATGACGATGGTCATCTGGCTGATGGTCGTGGCTGTCGGGCTGGGGGTCTTGGATGCCGTCGGCGTTGGGGATGGTGTGGGGGTGACCTCATAAGCCCAGTTCATGTCCCCCGGCGTACCGCGAATGCGCTCCCCCTTGGCATCCAATCCATTGGCCCGCTCGCCCGTGTTGGTGATCCAGGCCGCGTCGCTGATATTGTCCGGGTTGCGGCGGCGTTCCATGCTGCCGAAATTGGAAAGCAATCCGGCCGGCCAGGGCCCGCCGTCGTCGTTCACCGTGTCGATCACGGCCCGGCTGGGGTTGAGCAGGTACAGTGTTTCGCCCGCGTCGGACATCTCGCCGCTGTTGTAGATCTTGACGTTGACTTTGTCACTGGAATCATTGGGTAAGTTGATATCACTGACTACGTTGTCATCGCCGCGTTCGAGCAGCAGATACCCCCCGGCAGGGATGCTGTCCTCAGCGGTGAAGGGGATCGAGGGATCCCCGTCCGCGGCCTCCAGTCTCCAGCCATCCAGGGAAATCTCGCGTCCAAAGTTGTATAACTCGATCCATTCGTCGGTCGGCCAAGCGGCTGTGCCCATCCAGGCAACTTCATTGATGACGACATCCGAAAAGCTGGGACTGATCAGGACGAAATCGGAGGCGTTGTCATCCGTATCCGTTCCGTTTCCCTTCACACCGCCCGGCAGGCGCTCGTAGGCTCGATCCCGGTTCCCGGCCAGCGGCGCCAGGGCGGCGCCTTCCTTGCAGGCCGAGGCATTACTGGTCCCGACTTGGTCAACGGGATCTGGCTCGTCTGGGTCTACCAGGGCAATGCCCCCTTCGTCTGCAAATCCGCTGCTCGGATACATGAGATCATACACGACCGAATCCGAAAAATCCTCGTTCACGATCAAGTAGTGCTGGTGCCGTGGAAGCATGGTTTTGTTGGTGGTATCACCAGGGATTATCGCGACTATACCTTCTGCCCCTCCAGAAGGACAGGACCAGATTTCCCACCCGCTGATATCCTCACTGTTCTCTTTTGGATTATATAATTCCAGGAACTCATCATGGCCTCCGGCCGGCCCCCTGGCCCGGAACTTGCTGATGACGATGTGGTCCACTTCCTCCTGTGCCGCCGGGGCAGCCTGGACCGGAGCGCTCCAGCCGCGCGGCAAAAGGACGCCGCCCAGCATTCCCAGCATCAGGCAGGCAGTCATCCAGCGAAATATGTTTTTTTGTATCGTTGTGTTCGTCGTCATAAAAACATCACCGTCGAGGCAGCAAGTAGATTTGACCTGTCTATTTTACCTCGACGGTCTGAAAATGCCTGCGTTTTTAACGGTTGCTTTATAGGGCTGCAATGCGGATACGGCTTAACGCGTGGTGATGACCAGCTTGATGGCCGTACGGACTTTATCTTCGATCTCGACGTCTACGAACTCAGGCACACATACCACTTCGATCCCATCTGCGGCCAGGTAGCCGGTCGCGAGTACCAGCGCCTTGATGGCCTGGTTGACGGCTCCCGCGCCGATGGCCTGTACTTCGGCATGTTTATGCTCTCGAAATACACCCGCTATCGCCCCGGCGACAGCAGAGGTACGGGAGTTTGCAGAAACTTTAATCATATCCATGGTGAACCTCCCGGGTTCAAAGAGGGGCCTCTGTTCCTGATTTCATTGTACAGGATTTAGACATTTGATTCAAGCGCGTATTGATCCTAAATCAAGGTGCTGTTAAAGTCGGGAAACATTGGAACCAGTAGTACCAGAAACCATTTTGGAGACTCTTCGGCGGTGAGGGTACTTCACGGCCCACAGGATGTTACACGCGGGCAGGGAGGAACACTCCGACAAGCTCCCCTTTGCCCTTCAAGGGTGCTGCGCGAGGGACTTTGGAGCGTAGCACTTGAGCACTTCAACGTGGCACAGGAGCTGGCCTTATCCTCACCCTGGATCCTAAATCCAGAATCAATCGGTTTGAAAAAGTCATGGTCTGTGATTTTCCGGTACAGAATTAGCGTCGAATGATTCTGCTGCGTCGGATGCATAAACCCAGACCGCCATTTTTGCTGCACATGGTGGCAGTTACTTCCAGGTCGTGTCCGGCCGGGTTGTAGGAAAAATCGTTCGTTTGCACATAGCCGATCTTCCCTTCTCCCAGGCTGCTGACAGTTGGTCTCCCCACACAGCCGTCCCACATCTCAAACCCGTTATAGAATGGGCTGCCAACCGTTTTATTCCGTACCAGGTCCTTGACCTTCACGCTGACCGACTCAAATACGATGCCTCCGGTGTTTTTGACTTTGACCGAAATGTACCAGCCCACACAGCGATCCACCCGCGCGGACAGGATGTCAAAATTGGGTGCCGGGGTTGGCGTGGGCGGCGGCGTCAGCACGGGCAGGATGCCGGCATTTCCTGTCAACGTGGCATATTTCCCCCACAGCCAGCAGAAATCGCCGTGCCTGTCCGGGTTGCGTACGTACCAGTGTTCGCCCCGCCCTTCCCAGCCGACCACCTCTGTGGTTTCACCAACCAGCAGGGCACCCCGGTAATCGTAAATTTTCCCGGGGCCGGAACGGCAGTTTGTTGGTACAGAGACACTGACCATTACCACCTGGGAGGTGGGGGAGAAGTAGGGGATGGGTGTCAAGGTTGCCGGCGGTGTTGAGGACAGCGTGGCGGACGGGCTGGGGGATGGAGAGGAACCTGGTGTGAATGTCCCGGTTGGAATTGGGGTAATTTGCACTGTGGACAGGGTTGGATCTAGGATGGCAAGGGCTGTCAGGGTCTGAACCACAGCGGTCTGAAGTTCGGGTTGTTGGACAGGCATGGTGGGCACGATTGGCTGGAGGCCGGCGGGTATGACGCAGGCCAGCGCAAGCATGGTCAAAATAAGACAGTAAACTTTGTTCATCACTTTCTCCTTCAAGCCCATTGCTTGTCATTTCTGTGACGTTTTTCCAGACCGTTTGGTTCCATCAGATAAATCAGGCGTTTGCAAATTATTGATATCGTTCTTGACCGGGAACTGCAACCCTATCCCCGTCTGTCCTTTGCAATCATCAACGCTGCGTCTGGACTGCCCGGTTTCTTGTCGATGTCTGCGTGTTGCCCGCCTGATATCTTGACAAATTACACCCCCTACCTTATAAGACAAACGCCATGATGTCTTTACGCACTCGACTTCCACAATTCAGACAGGTCATAGCGGTTTTTGCTGTGACGGCTTTTCTCGTTTACGGCTGGACCTTGTACCGAATGCTGCAAAAACTCCCAAGTTGGCTTTTATACCTGGATCTTCGCCGGATTCTTTCCAACTTTTCCTATGCGCTGGTACTTAATTTTCTGGAATGTTTGCTGGTTACAGGCCTGATCATCGCCCTGGGGATTATCCTCCCCAGAAAGTTTTTCGCAGACATATTCGTCTCGAGCGGTTCTCTTCTCAGCATCCTGGGTCTTGGCTATCTGATGTACCTGGCACTCCGTGTGGGCCAGAGCAAGGCAAACATCTTTCCTTGGGAAACATTTATGTTCGTGCCGCTGGTCGGGCTCATCATCCTGGCGCTTGCATTTCTTTTGCCGCGTGTATTGATTGTCCGGCGGATTCTTGATGACTTCTCTGATCGTTCCATCATCCTGCTCTACCTGATCATCCCTCTGACGGTTGTTGGGGCGGGGATCATTCTGGTGAACAATTTGTTTTAGGATGGCCCATGAAGAAACTTAACCGGCGGGATTTTTTGAAACTTTTTGCTGCCGTGCCAGCCTCCCTGGCGCTTTCTAAAATTATTCCTGCCGGACTTTTGCACGAGATGAGTGGCCGGGCTGGTTCTTCCAGCGTAATCTTCCTGGTGTTCGACGCAATGAGCGCTCGTCACCTGTCGCTGTATGGATATTATCGCAAGACTACACCCAACTTTGAACGCTTTGCACAGCGGGCAAATGTTTACCATGCTCATTATTCCACGGCAAACTTTACCATCCCTGGCACTGCCTCGATGCTCAACGGCATGTATCCATGGACCCACCGCGGGCTGCACCTTGCGGGCTTGGTGAATAGGGAATTTGAACATCGTAATATCTTTGGACTGCTGGGCGGAGACTATCACCGCTTTGCATTTTCACAGAATGTTTGGGCTACAAATCTGCTGCATCAGTTCGAGGTGGATATTGACGAATTGTTGCCATCCAGTGCCTATAGCGACGATGCTTTTCTCGTGAGCGAAGCCTTCAAAAACGATGCGGTCAATGCGCATCAGGTATTTGATCATGTTTTGTTTGATTACGTCGATGCGCCCGGGTCACTCATGCTTGGCCTGGCGCAGCGGTTGTATTTTGAGCGTAAGAGGAAGGCGGTTGACCGGAACTACCCGCGCGGCGTCCCGCAGCCGCGCAACCACCCCATCAGTTTCAGACTCCACAAAGTATTCGACGGCCTGATGAATACGATCAGCCGGCTACCTGCACCCTTTTTTTCTTATATTCACTTGTTTTCGCCCCATTCGCCGTACCGGGCGCATAAAGACTTTGTTGACATTTTCGAAGGCACTCCGCCTCATACGAAAAAGGAGGAGCATATATTTACCGAGGGGGAGACATACGAAACCATCGAAAAAAACCGAATCTGGTATGACGAATACATTGTCAATGTAGATTTTGAATTTGGGCGGCTTCTGGATTACCTGGAACGGACGGGCCTGCTGGAGACCAGTTATCTGGTGGTCACCTCGGACCATGGTGAACTGCTGGAGCGGGGGATCAAGGGCCATGTGACGCCTGTTCTTTATGAACCTTTGATCCGAATTCCCTTGCTCATTTCGTCCCCGGGACAGAGGCAGGGAAAAGATATTCACTCGCCGACCAGCAGTGTGGACCTCTTGCCGACCCTGTTGGCTGCGGTTGGCAGCCCAATCCCTGCATGGGTCGAGGGAGAACGGCTGCCCGGCCTGGGAGGGGAAGAAAATTTCGAAAGGGAAATTTACACCCTGGAAGCCAAGTCCAGTTCGGCCTTTGGGAAACTGAGCCAGGCGACGTTTGCCATGCGCAAGGGGCAGTACAAAGTCATTATGTATCGCGGCTACGAGACCATCGGCACCGATCTTTTTGAGGTCTATGATCTGGAAAGCGATCCTGAAGAGATGAATGATCTGGTGTTCAGCCAGCCGGAACTGGTTGCTCAGCTAAAGAATGAACTGCTTGCAAGGTTTGATGATATCAATACCAGCCACTAATCGCTTCTGAAATTGAAGTGCAACTGCATTGATGTGAATTCCTGCAGATTCGTTGAATAACCCTTGACAGAATCTCCCATCTGCGTAAAATTCGTCCCAATGTCTGTACAAAACCACCTCCGGGATTTCCTGCTTATGCGGGTTACCAAGCCCAGCCGTTTTGTTTTTCAAGAGAGTCGCTTTTAGCGGCTCTTTTTTTATGCCTGTACCTGATTGGAATTGACACGGAACCATGCTTAGACTCCCCGGCCTGATCGATCCCCACGTGCATCTGCGCGAACCCGGCGCCACCCATAAGGAAGACTGGGACACCGGTACTTCGGCAGCCCTGGCGGGCGGCGTGACCATGCTGCTGGCCATGCCCAATACAAAACCGCCCATCTTCGATTCCGGGACGCTGGCCCTGGCCCTCGAAGCTGCCCGGGCCAAAGCCCACTGCGATTATGCCCAGTACTTGGGCGCCGGTCCGGATAATGCGATTGAGGCGGCCCGCCTGGCTTCGCAAGCCGCTGCCCTTAAGATGTACCTCGATGCCACGTTCGGCCAGTTGCGCCTGGACGATATGACGCTGTGGATGGAGCATTTCCGCCAGTGGCCGGGTGAAACCCCGATTGTCACCCATTCGGAAAGCCGCTCGATGGCTGCCGCCATCTGGATGGCGCAGATGTTCGACAAGCCCATCCACATTGCGCATGTTTCCCTGCGGGAGGAGATCCTGCTCATCAAGGCTGCCAAGGAGCGCGGCCTCAAGGTGACCTGTGAAGTTTGCCCGCATCATCTGTTCCTGACCAGAGACGATATTCCCAATATTTCTCATGGTTATTCCGGCCGCGGCGAAGTTCGTCCCCGGCTGGCGTCAAGAGAAGATGTGGAGGCCCTCTGGCAAAACCTGGAGGTGATCGACTGCTTTGCCACCGACCATGCCCCCCACACCCTGGCCGAAAAGGATGGTGAAAACCCGCCGCCCGGCTTCCCCGGTCTGGAGACCATCCTGCCGCTGCTGTTGACGGCTGTAGGCAATGGACGTTTGACCCTGAACGATGTCCTTACCCGCATGGTTACCAATCCACGCCGGATCTTCCAACTTCCTGAGCAGCCCGAAACCTGGGTCGAGGTGGATGAGAACGATCGCTATGAGATCAAGGCCTCCGAAATGCACTCCCGCTGCGGCTGGACACCATTCGAAGGCTGGCAGGTACAGGGCCGGGTGCGGCGCGTGATTCTCAGGGGTCAGGAAGCATTTCGGGATGGAAAGGTAAGCGTCTCCCCGGGTTTTGGGAAGAATATTCGATTGTTATCATAAATTCCAAGGAGAAATATTATGACCATCAAGAAACACAACATGTCCCATCTGCCCCTGGGCGACCACAAGAACGCGCCCTGGTACGGCAAGGATATCATCTCGGTCAAGCAGTTCGGCCGCGAAGATCTGGAATACATCTTTGCTGTGTCACACGAGATGCACGACATGGTCGACCATATCGGCACCTTTGACCTGCTCAAGGGTAAGATTCTGGCCAACTTGTTCTATGAACCCTCGACGCGTACTTCATCGTCATTCACGGCTGCCATGGAGCGCCTGGGTGGATCGGTCATCCCGATCAACGAGGTGAAGTATTCCTCGGTCTCCAAGGGCGAGAGCCTGGCTGATACCGTCCGCACCCTGGAATGTTATGCCGACGTGATCGTCCTGCGCCATCCGGAAGTCGGTTCGGCGGCCATTGCTGCCAAGGCGGCCCACAAACCGGTCATCAACGCCGGTGACGGGATTGGCGAACACCCCACTCAGGCCCTTCTTGATGCTTTCACCATTCGCGAGGAGATCGGTCATATTGACGGCCTGACCGTTACCCTGCTTGGTGACCTCAAACATGGCCGCACCGTCCATTCACTGGCACGCCTGCTCTCACGTTACAAGGTAAAGTTGAACTATGTCTCCCCCGACATCCTGCGCATGCCTGCTGAACTGATCACGGAACTCAAAGAAAAGGGTATCGAACAGGGTGAATTTACTTCGCTCGACCAGCCCCTGGCCGAGACCGATGTGCTGTATGTCACCCGCGTTCAGAAGGAACGCTTCACCGATGAGGCTGCCTATGAGTCGGTCAAGGGAGCGTATATAATTGACCCGAAGGTAATGAAAGCTGCCAAGGAACGCATGATCGTCATGCACCCACTGCCGCGTGTCGGAGAGATCAGCCCAGACTTCGATGAAGATCCTCGCGCTGCTTACTTTCGCCAGATGGAATATGGCCTGTATGTGAGAATGGCGTTGCTGGCGATGGTCCTGGGAAAGGCCTGATTGTGTTCTTGGTCAAGTGCTCCAGCACCGGGTAAAATTCAGGTGCTGGAGCCAACTAGAAACTTGAATCTGGAAAACCTGGTACAGACTTTATGGAAACATTTTTTACTTTTCTTGAAAAGCGGGTGGACGACTCATCTTCCCTGCTCTGTATAGGGCTGGACCCCCATCTGTCTGACCTTCAGCGTCCCACCGCGGCCTCGGCCCAGGAGTTTTGTCTGAATCTTGTCAGACAGACTGCACGTTATGCCGCCGCCTTCAAACCCAATGTGGCCTTCTTTGAGGCTTTTGGCCCGCGAGGGTGGACGGCTCTCAAGCGGGTCATCCAGGCTGTGCAAGACGAGTCCAACCGGCTTGGTTCGCTGATCCCGGTCATCCTGGATGCCAAGCGCGGTGATATCGCCTCCACCGCTGAAGCCTATGCCCTATCTGCATTTGAGCGTCTCGGGGCACATGCCATCACGCTCAACCCGTATCTTGGGAAAGACTCGATTGACCCATTCCTAGCATATAAGGAAAAGGGCGTTTTTCTTCTGTGCAAAACTTCCAACCCGGGTGCGAACGACTTGCAAGATATCCTTGTGGCAGCCGGGGATGGACAACCGGCACCTGTTCCTCTATACCAGCATGTAGCTCATCTTGCCCAAATCTGGAACACCGGCAACAATATCGGCCTGGTGGTCGGCGCCACCCAGCCGGATGCACTCAGGCATATCCGCGCCGCCACACCGGATCTGTGGTTCCTCGTTCCAGGGGTTGGAGCCCAGGGCGGAGATCTGGGGACTGCTCTCAAGACCGGTCTGCGCAAAGACGGTAAAGGCATGCTTATCAATGTCTCACGGGCAGTGGCGCGCGCTGAAAACCCTGCCCGGGCCGCGGCAGAGTTACGGGATGAGGTCATTGCTTTCCAGTACCAGCGGAATCGCTGAGAAATCCGCCTTTCTTCTTTTTCCGAAACAGGAAGAGCGGTGGAAGCAGATTGGTACGGCTGCATATGTTCCCAGGACAGCAGCCCAAACATTCCGCCGATGGCACCATGCGTTGGCTGCTCGTTCGTTGATATTCTGGCTTCCATTTTCGAAGAGGAAAAATGTCAGGAAGTTTCTCCTTGAATGAAATGCTTGCAGATGGCCTGCTTGAGGCCGGCTGTATCAAGTTTGGCGAATTCACCCTCAAATCCGGGTTGAAATCCCCCATCTACATTGACCTGCGCCAAATCATCACCTATCCTAAACTTCTTCAGCAGGTGGGCGCAGCTTACCTGCCCACCCTGCAGAGCCTGACTTTCGACCGTATTGCCGGCCTGCCCTACGCAGCCATCCCGATCGCCACTGCCATCAGCTTGGCGGGAAATTACTCCATGATCTACCCGCGCAAGGAAGCCAAAACCTACGGTACCCGGGCTGAGATCGAAGGCGAATACCACTCCGGGGAGACCATTGCAGTGATCGATGACCTGGCCACCACGGGCAGCAGTAAGTTTGAAGCCATTGAAAAATTAACCGCTGCCGGGTTGATTGTCCGGGACGTGGTTGTGCTTGTGGATCGGCAGTCTGGTGCGAAGGAAGCGTTGGAGCAGGCTAAACTGCGCCTGCACGCTGTATTGACAATGACTGGGATGCTGGATCACTGGGAAAAGACAAAACGGGTGGGTAGAGAAAAGATCGCCGCGACGCGGGAGTTTTTGCAGACAGGGATTTGACGATGCAACCTCACTGGCTCGCTTGGGCCCGGGAAATCCAGGCGCTTGCACAGACCGGCCTGGCTTTCAATCACAGCGAGTTCGATGTCCAGCGCTACACGCGCTTGCTGGAAATCGCGGCCGAGATCGTCGTCCAGCATACCGGCCTGGACAAGGATGCCACGCTGGCAAATTTCCGGGTCCAGCCGGGATATGCCACACCGAAAGTGGACGTGCGCGCTGCCGTCATTCGTGACGGAAAGATCCTGCTGGTGCAGGAGAAGGCGGACAATTGTTGGTCCATGCCCGGCGGCTGGGCAGATGTGGGCGATGCGCCTGCTGAAATGGTCGCCAGGGAAGTGTGGGAAGAAAGCGGCTTTCGCGTCCGGGTGGACAGGCTTACGGCTGTTTACGATGTCAACCGCCTTCAGCCGCTCGAGTTTTATCATGCCTACAAGCTGGTTTTCCTGTGTACAATAACAGGAGGGGCGGCTTGTCCCAGCAATGAGACCCTGGCTGTGGATTTCTTTGATCTGGAACACCTGCCGCCGCTTTCGGAATCGCGTACCAGCCAGCCGATGCTGGAAGAAGCCTATGCCCAATTTGCGGATCCCAGCCGCCCATCAGTCTTTGACTAGGAACTGCTTATGAAACCAAAATGTACCTTCCGCGCAGTTATCGAAAGCTCCGGCAAAGGGGGCGCATTTGTCCGAATCCCCTTTAATGTGGAAGATGTTTTTGGCAAAAAACGGCTCCCGGTCAAGGTAACGATTGATGGCGAACCATATCGCGGTACCTTGGTGCGCATGGGTGAACCCTGCCATATCCTGGGTGTGCTCAAGGGAATCCGTACCAGGATAGGCAAGGATGTTGGAGATGAAGTGGATGTGATATTGGAAGAGGATACGGAACTACGCCAGGTGGAAATCCCGCCAGATTTGCAGTCCGCCCTCCAGGGGCAGGTTGATATGCTTAAATCGTTTGAAAGCCTCTCTTATACCCATCAGAAAGAATATGTTGCCTGGATCGAAGAAGCCAAGCGCGCAGAGACCCGGGCAACCCGGATCGGAAAAACCATCGAGATGCTCAAGCAGGGGAAAAAAGGAGTCTAATGTATTCGCTCCTCCGTCCCCTCATTTTTTGCATCCGGCCTGAGACTGCCCATGCCTTGACAGTTGCACTATTGCGTCTCACCGGTTCGATCTCGCCTCTTAATTCACTGATTGATCTGGCCTTCCTGGCACCTGAGAAACCGGTCACTGTCTTCAGCCTGCGCTTCAAGAATCCGGTCGGGCTGGCGGCTGGGTATGACAAGGATGGCCATGCCATTCGCGGGCTCTCGGCGTTGGGTTTCGGCCATATTGAGATTGGCACCATTACCCCGCGGCCCCAGCCCGGTAATCCCAAACCGCGCGTATTCCGTCTCCTCGAGGACGAAGCTGTCATTAACCGTATGGGCTTTCCCTCCCAAGGCAGCGGCAAAGTTGTCCACCGGCTGCGTCAGTTATGGGCGGAGCGCGCCCGGCCGGATGCCATTCTGGGGGTCAACCTGGGCCGGAACAAGGATACTCCCAATGAAGAGGCTGTTTTCGATTACCTTGAGTTGCTGCAGCTCTTTGCTCCGCTGTGCGATTATCTGACCATCAATGTGAGTTCGCCAAATACAGTTGGACTGCGCCAGTTGCAGGCGCGTGAGGCTCTCGAAAACCTGTTATCTCACTTGAATCAACAGCGCAGGGTTGATCAGGAAACACACAAAAAACGTATTCCGTTGCTGGTGAAGCTTTCCCCCGACCTGACAGATGCAGAGCTGGACGATGCCCTGGATGTTATCTGGCGTACGGGCATGGATGGCGTGATCGCCACCAATACCACCTTGGCGCGAACGGGATTGAAGTCTGTGCACCAGGGAGAAACCGGCGGATTAAGTGGTACTCCACTCCGGGTCCAGAGTGAAGTGATGTTGGAGAAGATCATCCGGCGGCTGGATGGCCGCCTGCCGGTTATCAGTGCGGGCGGGATCATGAATCCCGATGATGCCAGGCGCCGCCTGGAGATGGGGGCAGCGCTGGTTCAAATCTACACCGGACTGGTCTATGCGGGGCCAGGGTTGGTCAGGCGGATTGTGAGGGCTTTGTAAAAACTTCCGGACCGACCAGCATGTGCCGGGCAGTCAGGAGGATGAATTTCCCGCCAGTAAAAGTATGCAGCCAATGTCCGGCTTCCTGTCCGGCCGGGGATTGCATGGCTGCATCCAGTGCCTCGCGGGTAGCAAAGTAAAATTCGTGAATTTTGATGAACGCGTGTCCATGCGGGCCAAACAGAATATCCTGTACCTCGCTGACCGTCTCGTCGCACAGACCAGGCATTTGTTCTGCCAGTCCCATGAAAGTTTGCCAGCCAGCTTCGAAGGCCGGCCAGTCGGGCGGGGTTTCGAAGAGTATGACCAGTTTATGCATGGAGGCGGACCGCCTGCCTATTTACTCTTCTGCCACTTTTGGCTGGCCCGGCGAATGGCAGTACGAAGGTGTTCATCCGATAGTTGGTCGATTGCCGTATAGGCTTTGCCGTCCACCCAGATTTCCAGTCCGCCGGATTCACTTGTGCCAAAATCCACGTTCAGGCCTGCTAATTTTGGATCCTTGTCCAACTCTGCACGCAGGATATCCTCTACTTGCTCGGCAAAGGGTGCAGCCAGTTGTTCGCCATCGTCCTGGTCAAAGAGCATGATCCCCTCACCATCTGCCTGCGTTGCTGTGATGGTTTCTTGAGGTGGCATGGAGCGCATCCATTCTGGTTTTTCATCCGGGGCATGCGTGCTGGTCAGGTTGATGCAGCGTGCCCGGCCAAAAAGCCACACCAGCACTGCAACGATAACAACGATCGAGATCCCCAGCAAGAGCCAGATACTCGCGGGTATTTGCATTAGTCATCTCCTTACCATAAACGTAATCCAGTTGGTAAAGTATAGCACAGGGTGAATGTTCGACGACAATCTGAATCCGGACAATTGCCTTTCAAAAGTATGTGCTGAATATTTTCCGGGTTTCCCCGTTTTTATGGTATGATTTCGCCGCGAATTGGGAAGACGATGGACGAAAATAAGATCACAATTATTGAAGGCCCACCGCCGGTCTTTGAGGCTGTACAGGATGGCTGGGCACTTGGTCTGAACGAAGGGCCACAAAATTCCATTCCTGCTCTGACTCGTTTGCGCACGTTCAACGGTCCGCAGTTGGTGGAACGCTGTTACCGCGCCTGGCACAAGGGGACACCGATGCACCTGCATTATCGTGATGAAATTGGCCTTGAGCAGCGTGCTCCTATTCTGGCGGCCCGTCATCTGAAGACCATGGACGGCGATGTGCTCTTTTTATGGATTTACCTTGATTCGGAAAAAGTCGAACTGGAGTTCGATCCAGGTGACGACGAGGGCGCCGGAAGCGACGAAGACTGATCTGCACGGAGGATGGGCGCAGCCCCACCCTCTGTTTTTTTGAAAGGCATTAGAGCGTGGACTTTGAACCTGTTATTGGCTTGGAAGTGCATGCTGAATTGCAAACGCAGTCCAAGATGTTTTGTTCCTGTCAAGTGGTCGACTCGATCCAGGCTACTCCGAATACCGCTGTCTGTCCTGTTTGTGCCGGGATGCCGGGGGCATTGCCGGTGGTCAACCGCAAGGCTGTTGAATTTGGTTTGCGCGTAGCCTTGGCGTTGAGGTGTGAGATCAACCCCACCAGCATTTTTGCACGTAAGAATTATTTTTATCCTGACCTGCCCAAGGGATATCAGATTTCGCAGTATGAACTCCCCCTGGCTGAACATGGTCAGCTTGTCATCCGGACTTCTACCGGAGAGATGGCCATTCGCATTTGCCGTGTACATCTCGAAGAGGATACCGGTAAGCTTACGCATATCGAGGACGGTTCTCTCCTGGATCTGAATCGTGCCGGCGTACCCCTTTTGGAAATTGTCTCCGAACCGGATATACGATCTGTGGAGTCTGCCCGCGCCTATGGTGAAACCCTGCGCGAAATCTTGTGCTATTTGGAAGTCAACTCCGGCGATATGGAGAAAGGGGTTATCCGTTTTGAAGCCAATGTCTCTGTGCGGCCGGTAGGGAGTGAGCTGCTGGGCACCCGCGTTGAGATCAAAAATTTAAATAGCTTCCGCGCGCTGGAGCGCGCTGTGGCCTTTGAAATCGACCGCCAGTCCCGCCTGCTTGCCTCCGGCGGGGTGGTGGATCAAGAAACGCTTGGGTGGGACGAATCTCGCCAGTGTACCTTTTCCCAGCGCAGCAAGGAAGATGCTCACGATTATCGTTACTTTCCTGAGCCTGATCTTCCTCCTCTGGTGGTAACAGACGAATGGGTCCAGCAGGTTCGTGCCACATTACCTGAACTGCCGCGCCAGAAATTTCAGCGGTTTACGGGGCAGTATGGCTTGACAAACCAGGATGCCCTCCTGTTGGTATCTGAAAAAGTCACCGCTGATTACTTTGAGTCTGCGCTCCGTAACCTCCCGCCCGCGGTTGCCCCCAAAACGCTCGCAAACTGGCTTTTGGGTGATCTGTTCGCTCTAATGAACCGGGCTGGCGGCTTGGCTGACCTGGGCAGGGTCCGTCCAGAAAATTTGGCTGAGTTGGTGATGCTGGCGGCAGGCGGTGAGATCAACCAGCCGACTGGAAAGGATGTGCTGGCAGAGATGTTCGCCAGCGGGCAGTCTGCCGAGGTGATCATCTCGAATCGCGGGCTGCGTCAGGTCTCGGATGTTGGGTTGATTGCTGATTTGGTGCGCCAGGTATTGGCTGAAAACCCTGCTGAAACAGCCAGTTACCGTTCGGGGAAGGAAACACTGATGAATTGGCTCTTCGGTCAGGTGATGAAAAAGGCGTCTGGCAAGGCCAACCCACAGGTAGTTCGTCAGGAATTAGAGCGGCAGTTGAGGTCCTGATTGTACGCCGTCTGTCAGACAAATTATGTGATAACTCTCATCTTGACGGCGGGGCGAATAGAGAGTAAATTCTATGTGCAAAACTTCACAAGCAGGAGTTGGTAGAGATGGTTGAATTTTGCAACATAATTCGTGGAATGTAGCGGGCGCCGAACCGTGGTGTCCGCTTATATTTTTTCTTACCTTCTGAGGAGACAAAAATGGCTGAAAAGTTCAATGAATTCGAGATGGCGCAGAAGCAATTTGATCATGTTGCCAAACTGCTTAAACTCGATCCGCAGGTAGCTGAAGTACTGCGCTGGCCGATGCGTGAATACTCATTCCGCATCCCTGTCCGCATGGATGATGGCTCAATCAAGGTCTTCCAGGGTTTCCGCGTTCAGCACAATGACGCTCGCGGGCCCAACAAAGGTGGCATCCGCTTCCACCAGTCTGAGACCTTTGATATGGTCCGCGCTCTGGCGACCTGGATGACGTGGAAATGCGCCGTGGCCGATATCCCGTTGGGCGGTGGAAAAGGCGGTATCGTCGTGGATCCTGCTACCCTGTCTGTGGGTGAGAAGGAACGTCTGTGCCGCGGTTGGGTACAAAAGATGTGGAAGAATATTGGTCCCCGCCAGGATGTCCCGGCTCCGGATGTCGGCACTACCCCGCAGATGATGGGCTGGATGATGGATGAGTACTCCAAACTGGTCGGCCAGTATACCCCCGGTGTCTTCACGGGCAAGCCCCTGGGCGGCGGTGGTTCGGAAGGCCGTACTGAAGCTACCGGTTATGGTGTAATCTATACTGTCCGTGAGGCCATGAAACACCTGAATATCGACCCGAAGAAATCTGTGGCAGCCATGCAGGGCTTCGGTAATGTAACCCAGTATGCAGCCATTGGCTTTATCGAAATGCTGGGCGGTACGGTTGCCTGTGTTTCCTGCTGGGATCGCAACGACAAATGCGCCTATACTTACAGCAAGGACGGTGGCATTGACCCGCGCTATCTGATGAGCATCACCGATCAGTACGGCACGATTGACAAGGCCAAAGCTCAGGCTGCCGGTTACAAGGTCGAGGATGGCGACGCCTGGATTGCCAAGGATGTCGATGTGATTATGCCCGGTGCCCTTTCCGGAACTGTCAATGCCGAGACTGTCAAAAAGATTTCCAAGCGCGTCAAGATCGTGGCCGAAGGTGCCAACGGCCCCTGCACGCCCGAAGCTGACGAATACTTCCAGAAGAACAATATCTTCGATATTCCTGACTTCCTGTGCAACGCTGGTGGCGTGACCTGCTCATACTTCGAGAGCGTCCAGAACGATGCCAATTACTACTGGCCGAAGGACGAAGTTCTACAGAAGCTTGATCAGAAAATGACTTCCGCCTTCCATGCTGTGCTGGATATGTCCCTCAAGCAGAAGGTTTACATGCGCGACGCAGCCTATATGGTCGCCATCGATCGTGTAGCCAAAGCCATGCAACTGCGTGGTTGGGTGTAATTTCAGCGCTGTTGAAGAAGTAAATAAAACTCCCCTGCCTCGCAGAGCAGGGGAGTTTTTGTCCTGATTTCCACTGGCATGCTCTTCCCCTCGCGATTGGAATGTTGCAGAGAGTCGGAATCTGCTGTATAGTTGGGCGTCAGGAGAGAGACTTGCATGAACTCGACTCTGGAACTTTTACTCAAACGTAAATCAGTACGCGTCTATGAAAGCACTCCAATCCCACGTGAAATCCGGGCACAGATTCTGGAAGCGACCCTGCGTGCTCCCACCGCCGGGAACATGCTCCTGTATTCCATTCTGGATATCACGGACCAATGCCTTAAGGACCAGCTGTCTGTTACCTGTGACAATCAGCCCTTCATTGCCAAAGCACCCATGGTCTGGATTTTCCTGGCTGATTACCAGCGCTGGTATGATTATTACCTTGCTAGTGGTGTTGAAGGACTCTGTCAGCAAAAAGGTGCCCCCATGCGCAAGCCGGAAGAGGGTGACCTGTTTCTTGCCTGCTGTGACGCGCTGATTGCTGCCCAGACTGCAGTGATTGCGGCCGAATCACTGGGACTTGGATCGTGCTACATTGGGGATATCATAGAGCAGTATGAAACTCACCGGGAAATGTTTGCTTTGCCGCAATATACATTCCCCATCTGCATGCTGTGTTTTGGCTATCCCACTGAGGGACAGAAGAAGCGTCAGCAGACAACACGCTTTGACCAGAAGTTCATCGTTTTCGAGAACCAATATCAGCGGCTCTCTCCGGCTGAATTTGCCGAGATGTTTCGAGAACAGGAACAGAGACGTCCCAAAAGCAGCGATCCGTCCGCTCCGACCAATGCCGGACAGGCCAACTACGTGCGCAAGTTCAGCGCTGATTTCTCTGTGGAAATGAGCCGTTCGGTCAGGGCGGTGTTGCGGGAATGGGTAAAGTCGTAAATAGATTCCACTGCTGGCGTTTGTGCCAGTAAAACGGACATCTTTTTTATGTTCATTTTCTACTTCTCGATCACGCTTGCAATTCTTTCCAGTGCACTCTATCATTTTGTTGCCAAGAGCACACCGGCTGGCGTCAATTTTAGCGTATCTTTGTTGGTGACTTATGCAGCTGCTTTTGCAGTCACTTTGTTCACCTTTTTCTTTTTCCCTGTTCGAAATGGCATCCTGGTAGAGCTCAAACAGTTGAATTGGGCCAGCGTGGGCCTTGCGGTTGCCATTGTTGGCATTGAATTCGGCTTCCTGCTCACCTATCGTGCTGGTTGGAACCTGGGCATTGCTGCTGTGCTGGTTAATGTGGTGGCGTCACTCATCCTTGTCCCTGTGGCGATTTTCCTCTTTAAGGACAAAATCTCCTGGGTGAATATTCTGGGTATTTTGGTTTGCCTGGCAGGGTTGGTGATGTTGAATTGGAAGAGGTAAAATCGGGACGCGAACTGTACTGAATGGTGCAAGAAGAATATCTCGTGAATAAACCTGGAGAACCGCCATAATGCTTTCTCGTTTCAAATCTGCCGCCCGTATTCTGCTCAAGGGTGACCCTAGAAAAGTAAAACGCAACCCTATCCCTGCCATCACTGCCGAGGAAGTGGCGGAAATAAAGCAGTTCTTCTCACGCGAGAAATTCTTCATCTTCGGCCATGCCCGCTCTGGAACGACGCTGCTTATGCGTCTTGTCCGCCTTCACCCTGAGGTGCATTGTAATTACCAGGCCCATTTTTTCACGCGCTATCCGTTGCTCAAGTCATTGGTAAATACGCCTGATGCGGAAGAATGGCTGGCACGCAAGTCCAACCGTTGGAATCAGGGCCGCGACCTCTCTCCGCTTGTTTTGCGCGCTGCGGCGGACATCATTCTGGAGCGCGACGCGGCTCGTGTTGGCAAACACATTGTTGGTGATAAAAGCCCCTCTTCCACCATCCATGCACAGGCTGTGCGCGACCTGCTCTCGGTCTACCCGGATGCAAAACTGGTCTACATTGTCCGTGATGGGCGCGATGTGTTGATCTCTGAAAGATTCCGCAACTTTGTGGAAGAATCGAAGTTTCTGACTGCTGAAGATTGGCGCATTCTTGCAGAACTTCGCCTGGACCCCACTCCTTTTACAGATGGACGCCGCTCGATCTTTACCGAGGCCTTCATCCGCCGGGTGGCCGCCGGTTGGGCAACCAACTTGCAGGAGGTCGATGATCAAGGCCGCAAGCTCTTTAATGAGAATTATTTTGTTCTGCGCTTTGAAGATTTATTGAAATGCTCTTACGAGGAAATGAAAAGATTGTGGGAATTCCTGGGCGTCAAAGTAGATTTGGCATTGGAAAAATCCATCCTGGATGAAATGTCGTCCAATCCTGACGAGGAATGGCAGGCCAGGAGAAATGGAGACATCTCATCCTTCCTGCCCAAGGGGCAGGCTGGCAACTGGCAACGCCTCTTCACCGCACGTGATAAGGCAGTGTTCAAGGAAGCCGCAGGTGAGATGCTGATACATTGGAAGTATGAAAATTCACAGGATTGGTGATTTCAATTCCAGCAATACCAGGTGAAAAGATTTAGATGAAAACTCTCATTGCAGGCCTCGGTTCCATTGGACGTCGTCACTTTCGCAACTTGGTTGCCATGGGCGAAGGTGATATCATCCTTCTGCGTACCCATCGTGCTACCCTGCCTGATGATGAACTAACCGGTTACCCAATGGAAGTCGACTTGAAAGAGGCTCTTAAAAAACACAGACCGGATGCAGTGGTGGTCGCCAACCCCACTGCCCTGCATCTGGATGTGGCCATTCCGGCGGCAGAAGCCGGCTGCCATATATTTTTGGAGAAACCTGTATCGCATTCCCTGGACCGCCTGGACATCCTGCAAAAAATCGCCGGGAAAACCGGGAGCAGGATCCTGGTCGGCTTCCAGTTTCGTTACCATCCCACAATTAACAAGGCACAGGAACTTATCCAAATGGGTGAACTTGGAAAGGTATTGACGGTCCATGCGTATTGGGGTGAGTACCTTCCCAACTGGCATCCGTGGGAAGACTACCGCCAGAGTTATGCCGCGCGTGCTGACCTGGGCGGCGGCGTTATCCGTACCCTTACGCATCCGTTGGACTATCTTCGATATTTGCTGGGCGATGTGGATGTTCTCTGGTCCTTCAATGGTCATATCTCGCCTCTCGAAGTAAATGTGGAGGATGTGGCTGAAATCGGACTGCGTTTCGTAAATGGCGTGGTTGGCGGCGTGCACCTGAACTATTTCCAGCGCCCGCCGGTGCACCGCCTGGAGATCGTTGGTTCAAATGGGACTCTGCGCTGGGACAATGCCGACGGTATTCTTCATTTCCTACGGGGTCATCCTGACTTTGGCACCTGGAGCGCTGACCCACCAGCGCCGAAGGTCGCGTATTATTCCCCGCCTGATGGTTTTGAGCGAAACCAGCTCTTCGTGGCGCAAATGCGCCATTTCATCGAGGTGGTGCGCGGGGAGGCCGAACCGGTCTGTTCGTTGCCGGACGGCATTTGTGCGCTGGAGATGGCCCTGGCTGCACTTAAATCCGGTCAGGAAGCCCGTGTCATTTCTTTGCATGGAGTAGCAAAGTGAAAGAAAAATATCAAGACATTTGGATTGGAGTGTTGCTGGCAATCATCGCCGGGCTGGCTTATCTGCCCCTGGTGGGTTTGTTGGGCCATTATCAGGATGATTGGTATTTGATGTATGCTGCTCGCGTGTCCGGACCATCCGTTTTCAAGGAAATTTTTGCAGTGGACCGGCCGGCGCGTGCCCTGGTAATGATTCCGGCCTATATCTTGTTTGGCGAAAAACCACTTCCATATAATTTAGCGGCATTTGCCTTTCGCCTGTTGAGCGGGTTGTGCTACTTATGGATGCTCCGTATGCTTTGGCCGCGCAGGCACTCGACCGCAACCTGGGCCGCACTGCTTTTTTTGATTTATCCGGGCTTCCTGTCACAACCCAATGCCATTGATTATTTGTGCCACATCGTGGGGCTGGCTGCTGCCATGCTTTCCTTGGCGCTGACCGTCAAGGCCATGCTCACCGTACGTCTGCCCGGGAAAGTGGTGTTCTTCGGACTGTCCATTCTGTTGGGTTGGTTTTATCTCGGCCAGATGGAATATTACATAGGCTTCGAGGCTGCCCGCCTGGGACTGATCATCCTGTTGGCCAACCGGCAGCCGGGTGGTTGGAAGACGGTCCTGCACCGGACAATTCAAACCTGGTTGCCGTTGGCTGTTATTCCGGTCTTCTTCCTGGCCTGGCGCTTGTTTTTCTTTGAGAGTGAACGCGGTGCAACGGATATTGGCCCACAATTGGTTGCTGTGGTCAATGCTCCGTTACACACACTGGCAAGTTGGGGCATCTACCTGCTCCAGGATGTTTTCAATGTGTTGTTCCTGGCTTGGACAATCCCGTTGAGTCGCATTGCTTTTGCTTTGGAGGTCAAAGCTGCACTGGCAGGTCTGGGCATTGCTGCTTTGGCTTTTGCAGCTGCCTGGTTTGGACTGCGGCGTGTGCAGGATCAAGAGAGCGTACCCGGGATAGTTGATTGGCATCGCGAAGCCTTCTGGCTGGGCCTGGTCTGGGTCTTAGCCGGAATAGTTCCTGTCATTCTGGTTGGGAGGCATATCATTTTCCCGGCCTATTCTCGTTATACCCTGGTCAGCCTGGGTGGGGCATTGTTGATCCTGGCAGTATTATTTGACTGGTTGAAAGATATACGGCTACGCCAGGGGCTGTTGTCGTTGTTGGTGGCTTCTGCAGTCTTTACACATTTTGCCAATGGCTTGGACCATGCCCAGGAAACTGCCACCATTCACGACTTTTGGTGGCAGGTCAGTTGGCGCGTTCCACAGTTGCAGCAAAATACCACCTTGATTGCCAACTACCCCAAAGCTGCCATTGAAGAAGATTACTTTATCTGGGGTCCGGCAAACCAGATTTATTATCCGCAGGGGACGAATGATAAATACGCCCAGCCGGGTGTATTTGCTGCTCTGCTTAACCATGAGACGGTGGTAAAGGTGGTGCGCCGCGAACGTCAGGAGTTTGATAACCGTCGCTCCATTCGGACATACAAGAATTATCGCAACATTCTCATCCTGAGTAAACCTTCTGAAGACTCCTGTGTTCAGGTTATTTCGGCCCTGCAACCGGAATTCTCATCCGCTGAAAGAGAAGACCTGATGCTGATTGCCCCCTATACAGAGATCGAGCGGATTATTCTCGACTCCCCGGCCCGTATTCCGCCGGAAATATTCTTTGGAGCGGAACCGGCTCATGGCTGGTGCTATTACTATCAGAAGGCCAACCTTGCTCGCCAGCGTGAGGATTGGGATGCTGTTTTTTCCTTGGCAGAAGAAGCCCGGACACGAGGGTTATTGGCCAAAGACCTTGTTGAGTGGATGCCGTTCTTACAGGTCTACGCCATTTTTAATGATGTGGAACGTGTAACCGAGATTTCCGGTCTGGTTTCGGTTGATCCTTTTGTCGCCATGCAGGCCTGTAGAATATTGTCTGCGATGCCGAATCTATCCACAGACATTCAGGAACAGGTTAAGAGTTTGCTTTGCGTAGAACCGTAACCTGTTACGCCGTTTTACCCGTAATACTCGTGACGAATATCCCATAACCTTTGCCGAGAACCTGCTATAATAGCGGCTGTTCAAAATTCAGTCATTGAATTTAGAATGACGGACCTGTCCTACCCAAACATGCGGATTGTATCTTCGTGAACGATCGCAATAAAACCAAACTACGGAGTAAAAAATGTCAAAGAAAGCCAATCTGATTGCCCCCTATGGTGGAAAACTTGTCAACCTGGTTGTGACCGGTGAAGAGCGAGAAGCCCTTCTGGCGCGCGCCAACAAGCTCCCATCCATCAAGATTTCCATGCGCAACTTGTGTGACCTGGAACTGCTTGCCACGGGCGGTTTTTCCCCGCTGACCACCTTTATGGGGAAGGCTGATTACGAGCGTGTCCTGCATGAAATGCGCCTGACGGATGGCACCCTCTGGCCCCTGCCCATCACCCTGACAGTGGACCCGAAGGAACTTCCCACCGTTGGTGAGGATATTGTCCTGCGTAACGCCAACAACGATATCATTGCCATCTTGACCATCGACGAAGTCTATCACTGGGATGCTGAGACTGAAGCGGCCCTGGCCTATGGTTCGACCGATTCCAAGCACCCGATGGTTTCTGAAATGGCCCGCTGGGGAAAGGTGTGCATCAGCGGCCCGCTCAAGGTTATCAACCTGCCCAAGTATTATGACTACGTTGAACTGCGCCGTACGCCTGCGGACGTGCGTTCGCTGCTGGAAGCCATGGGGCATGACAATGTAGTTGCTTTTCAGACTCGCAACCCACTGCACCGTATTCACGAGGAACTGACGAAACGCGCTGCAGCGGCTGTGGGTGGTTCTCTGCTGATTCATCCCGTGGTGGGTATGACAAAGCCCGGTGACGTGGATCACTATACCCGTGTTCGCACCTACAAGGCATTGGTCGATAATTATTACGATAAAAACGACACCCTGCTCAGCCTCCTGCCGCTGGCCATGCGCATGGCTGGGCCCAAGGAAGGTCTGCTGCATGCCATCATCCGCCGCAACCACGGGGCCAACCACTTCATTGTTGGCCGGGATCACGCTGGTCCAGGGAATGACAGCACCGGCAAACCCTTTTACGGTCCGTACGATGCCCAGACTTTGATGACCGAGCACGAAGCCGAACTGGGTGTCAAAATGGTGCCCTTTGAGATGCTGGTCTACCTGCCCGATGAAGACCGCTATGTGGAAGCCAAGGACGTTCCGGCGGGCGCTAAAACGCTCAATATCTCCGGCACTCAGGTGCGCGATGAATATCTGGCCAAGGGCAAACTTCTGCCTGATTGGTTTACCCGCCCGGAGACTGCTGAAATCCTCCGCCAATCTTATCCCCCGCGCTACCAGCAGGGCTTTTGCATTTGGTTCACTGGCCTGAGTGGTTCCGGTAAAAGTGCCACCACCCAGATCCTCACCGAACTCCTGCTCGAGCATGGCCGGCAAGCCACCGTGCTGGATGGTGACGTGGTCCGCACCCACCTTTCCAAAGGCCTCGGCTTCAGCAAGGAAGACCGCGACACGAACATCCTGCGCATCGGCTTTGTGGCTGGCGAAATTTCCCGGCATGGCGGTGCGGTCATCTGCGCGGCCATCAGCCCCTATCGCGCCGCGCGTGAAGAATCCCGTAAAATGGTTGGCGAGAACTTCATCATGGCCTATATGGACACCCCGGTTGAGGTTTGTGAGCAGCGCGATGTGAAAGGTCTGTATGCGAAAGCACGCCAGGCTATGCAGGATGGCAAACCGATGGGCTTCACCGGTGTGGATGATCCCTACGAACCGCCGATCGATCCTGAAATTACCTTGCAGGGATATGGCGCCACTCCTGAGGAGAACGCTCGTAAGATTGTTACGTACCTGGTCGAACACGGTTACCTGCGTTCAGAGGACTAGGATTCGTCTTCCCATGGGGCAGCTGTTTCACGATCGAACTGCTGCCCCATTTGCCTTTTTCACCGGACTCATGCTCCCGCTATCCTTACAACGGTTGGTACGGACCCCGGGCTTGTTCCTGTTTTCTTTGGTGCTGACCGGTCTTTTGGCATCCTATGCCCTGCTGCGTGCCACGCCCAATGGCATGGGATTGGCCAATGACTCGGCTGCATATATTGGAGGGGCACGTGGGATAATCAGCGGGCAGGGTTATAGCGATATCTGGCTGGATAGTGAACTGGAGCCCATCACTCATTACCCCCCACTCTTTTCGCTTGTGCTGGCGGGGTTGGGACTGATGGGTCTGGATCCCTTGCGGGGAGCCCGCCTGATCAATGTGCTGGCTTTTGGCATCAGTACGATCCTGCTTGGTCTGCTTGGCTGGAAGATGACTCGCTCCAGGCCGGGAGGTTTGTTGCTGGCGGTGTTATTTGGCGCGAACCCCGCATTGTTCAGTCTCCATACTGGTGCTCTTAGCGAACCATTGTTCCTGCTCCTCAGTCTGGTCAGTCTCATTCTTTTTTCATGCTATTTTGACTACGGAAAGTTTGGCTGGGTGACTGCGGTGGGTCTGACAGCAGGCCTGGCTTACCTGACACGATACACAGGCCTGGCACTGGCTGCCACCTTTTGTGTGGCCCTCTTATTGCTGCAAGATACCTGGCGCAAGAGGCTTATTTCCATTATCGTCTTCCTCCTTGGTTTCACTCCCTTTGTTTTGGGGTGGGCGGTTCGAAATAGCCTGCTGGGGGGCAATGTCACCAACCGTTCTATCGGGTGGCATCCGTTGACGTTGGAAAATATCCGCCGAGGAGTTTATGCATTCTCAAACTTCCTTATGCCGGTTCCAGAGTGGCAGTCAGCCCTTTTTAAATCCGGCCTCGTTCATTGGTTCCTGCTGGCAGTTGGGCTGATTTTGCTGGCCTGGCTGTTGGTAACGGGTCTGCGGCATTTTTTCTTCTCATCTCGCTTCCCTGGCAGACGGCCGGAAGCCCTTTCGTTCACAGCCGGTTTGTATGTTTTCGGTTATCTTTCAGCCGTCGTCGCCTCAATGAGTCTGTTCGATGCCAGTACAAAGTTCCAGCCGCGCATCCTTTCGCCATTCTATGTATCTTTCTTGATTCTACTGGTAGGATTGGGCAACTGGCTCTGGCAGCGGGCAAAGCTGATCCGGATCGCGGTGATTGTGTTGGCAGTCTTTTCATTGGTGCTTTCCGGGGTTGGGTTCAGCCGGACATTCCTGGAACTGCAAAAATCAGGTCAAGGGTATGCTTCCTGGAAATGGCGTGATTCACCAATTATGGCGACACTAAAAAAATTACCCCAAGGGACCATTATCTACACCAACTCGCCCCCCGCTGTTTACCTGGTGACCGGACGCCCCAGCCGCGTCCTGCCTACTCCGGTGGATGCAGTCACACTGGAGACGCGTAGCAATTATGAAGCTCAATTGACTGGCATGCGTCAGGACGTTTTGCAGGGACGCGCTGTCCTGGCGATCTTCGATATCTCAGAAGTCGAAACAGGCGAGACGGGTTTGGGCATCCAATCCTTTTTGACTGGACTGCCGCTGTTTCAGAAGCAGGGCGACAACCTGCTCTTTGGCTTAATTTCACAGGAGTAACAGGGATGACGATTCAGGAAAAATTTGATCTAACTGGCCGCGCTGCCATCGTTACCGGGGGGGCAGGTTTGTTGGGGGCTGAATTTTCCCGTACGCTTGCTGAAGCAGGTGCAGGCGTCATTGTAGCAGACCTGAATGCTGGAATGGCAGAAAAAACAGCGCATGCTTTGACCGAGTCTGGTCTCCGCGCTGTGGGCTACGGTCTGGATATAACCAGTCCGGAGTCTTGCCGCGGTGCAGTCGATCTGGCACTGTCCGCATTTGGGCGGCTGGATATTCTGGTCAATTCGGCTGCCCTGGATCCCAAGTTCGATCCGGATGCTCTGGCCAAAGGGATTACGCCGGGCAAGTTCGAGGATTATCCGCTGGAACAGTGGAATGCCGCGTTGAATGTTAATCTGACCGGCATATTCCTGATGACACAGGCCGCTGTAAAACAGATTCTGAAACAAGGAAAGGGCAGTGTTATCAATATCTGCTCGACGTATGGCCTGAACGGCCCCGACCAGCGTATTTATGTCAAGGATGGTCAGCGTGTGGCATTTAAGCCTGTTTACTATACCGTTACGAAGGCGGGTGTGCTGGGCTTTACCAAATACCTGGCAGCTTACTACGCCGGGACAGAGATTCGTGTGAATGCGTTGACGCCGGGAGGGGTATTTAATAACCATGAGGAGTATTTCGTCAGGAATTATTCCGCCAAAACGATCCTGGGACGTATGGCGCACAAAGATGAAATGAACGGTGCTTTGCTGTTTTTGGCTTCGGATGCGTCGTCTTACATGACTGGTAATAATGTGGTTGTGGACGGTGGTTGGACTGCTTGGTAAGCATTGATGAAAACGAAGTTGTCTTGGGCGTGGTTCGAGGTTGGGCTGGTCGTTTTGGGGCTGGCCCTGCACCTTTGGATTTCACTCAGTCCTGTTGAAACGGTCCTGGGTTGGTATGACAGTGATGATGCCTTTTATTATTATAAAATTGCCCAAAACATCACCACTGGCCAGGGTGTAACGTTCGACGGCATTAATCGTACCAATGGCTTTCATCCACTCTGGATGGTTGTCTGTCTACCGGTGTTCTGGCTGGCACGCTTTGACCTGGTATTGCCGCTTCGTCTTTTGATTCTGGTTTCGGCGGCATTCGGCCTGGGGGCTGGCATTCTATTGTTTCGCCTCCTGCGCAAGTATGTTCCGGTTGAAGCGGCAGCACTGGCATCTGTGATCTGGTGTTTCCTGCCGTTGATTCATGCGGTGGTTGTGCGGGGCGGGATGGAGACATCCATCAGCGCTTTCTTCTTGATGCTGTTGTTTTACCTTGCCGTTCAGTGGCACAGTGCGCGTGACTGGAGGCGGCTGGTGATCTTGGGGGTTGTTGCCGGTTTGGTCATCCTGGCGCGCCTGGATAATATTTTTGCGGTGCTCTTGTTGGGTGTTTGGTTCTGCCTGGGGCCTACCACGACATATCTTCGTACCGTCGCGGCGGGCGACCTGGCAGTGATTTTTATCTCCGGGCTGTTGAGTTATTACCTGCGCCTGGACAACCGTTATGAGTACATTCAAAACGCTGTCTCCCTGCCCTGGCTGGTGGGATTGAGCTTTGTAGTCAAACCGCTTGTTTTCTTGTGCCTCGGTCTCTATCGTCCGGAAGAGAAGGAAATCGACGGGAAATTCATTGCCTGCTTGGTCGGAGCCGGGATGCTGGCAAGTTCCCTGGTGGCAGGCATCCTGGTCGGACTGCAGTATTCGAAAGTCTACTCGGCCTTGCCGCGCACAGTCATCCTGATCGATGCGCTTCTGACCATCACAGGTGTTTTACTTGTCCGTCTGTTTGCCTGCAAAATCATGGTACAGGAGACTGGGGATGGCCGATTGTCACTCCGTTCCTGGGATGATTGGAGGGTTCTTTTTCGGCGTGCTTTGGGATACTACTTGCCGGCAGTTTCCATGCTCGTTGCCTATATGGCCTGGAACCATTTTTACATTGGTTCGGCCATGCCGGTCAGCGGGCAGATCAAGCGCTGGTGGGGTGGTCTGAATACAATCTACGGGCGGCCGATACGGAGTCTTTCGGAACTGCTTGGTGTGAGCTCCTGGGAAGCGGTTTCGAGGCCGGTTGCAGCCCTGCAAAAAAGCCTTGAAGCCTCCCTCGGACAAAGTGGTGCTGTTATTATCACGATTCTGGTGGTATTGGCATGCCTGGTTGGAATTTTCTGGCTCATGTTCCCTCGCCGCATGTGGATTACCCGCGTAGTGGATGAGTTGGGTTTGTTTGTTATTTTTGCCGGCCTGTACGCCCAGATTATCAGTTATACCAGCACACTGTACATGCATATCCGCTCTTGGTATTGGAGCGGGGAATTGTTGTTCACTGTTCTATGGATTGGACTGCTGGCTGGCTTGCTCATTGAGCGCTTAAAGCGTCACCCCGTTGCCACATATGTTGGACGTATCCTGGGGGCGGTAGCATCACTGGCTTGCGTGATGTCCCTCGTGATCGTCTTTTATGAATTCAGCGTCAGTGAAGATATCCACCGCGAGTCCCGGCGTATATTTTCGGAGGTGGAATTCCTGGAGAATAACACTCCTCCCGATTCTTTGATCGGGATCACAGGCGGTGGGACAGTGGCTTATTTCATTGCGGATCGAACAGTCGTGAACTTGGATGGCCTGGTGAATAGTCCCGAGTATTTTTCCCTGATGCAGGAAAATCGGGGTGCGGAGCTTCTTGATAAAATAGGCCTTGACTATGTTTACGGAAGAGAGTACAAACTATTGAACTCGGCACCGTATCAAAGCATGCTGACGGGCCGCATGGAATTGATTCTTGAGCTGAGTGACGTCCGGTATCTGTACCGGTATCTCCCTGCTGGACAATGATTACTTATGACTGAAGTTCTTGCCATCATCCCTGCGCGCGGCGGCTCGAAAGGCATCCCGCGCAAGAATATTCGCCTCTTTGCAGGTTATCCGCTGATCGCTTATTCGATCGCAGCCGGCCTGCAAGCCAGGTGTGTCACGCGTACCATCGTCAGCACTGACGATGAGGAAATTGCCGCGGTTGCCCGCCATTGGGGGGCAGAGACACCTTTCCTGCGGCCGGCTGAGTTCGCCCAGGATCAGACTGCCGATTTGCCGGTTTATGAACATGCCCTGCATTGGTTGGCAGAGCATGAAGATTATCACCCCGAAGTCGTCATCCAACTCCGCCCGACCTCTCCCATCCGTCCGCGTGACTGCGTGGAAAAGGCTGTGCGCATTCTTCTGGACTATCCTGATGCCGACTGCGTGCGCGGTGTGGTGCCCGCCGGGCAGAACCCGCACAAAATGTGGCGCTTACCGGATGGTGAGAATGGTCCGATGAAGAATTTGCTGGATGTCCCAGGGATTGCAGAACCTTATAATGCCCCGCGCCAGATTCTCCCAGACGTATATTGGCAAACCGGCCACATCGATGCGATCCGCGCGGCTACCATCCTGCAAAAAGGCTCCATGAGCGGTGAAAGGGTTTATCCGCTTGTGATCGATCCCCGTTACACAGTGGATATCGACAACCTGTACGATTGGGCCAAATACGAGTGGCTGGCTACTTTCGGCGGCCTGGATTTCGTCTGGCCGGGCCGGGCGCGCCGCCCGATGCCGGAGAAAATTGACTTGGTGGTGCTGGATTTCGACGGCGTGGTTACCGATAACCGGGTCTGGACGGACCAGGATGGCTGGGAGATGGTCTCGGCCTCGCGCAGTGATAGCTTCTGGTTGGGCGAGTTACGTGACCGGGGAGTTCAGGTGGTTATCCTTTCATCCGAGCCGAACCAGGTTGTCAAGGCGCGTGCCAGGAAGATGGGTCTGGAGGCCGTGCATGGTATCGGCATCAAAGACAAAGGCGAAGCGCTCAAGCGCCTGCTGGCGGAAAAGAATGTGGAAGCCTCTCACACTGTCTATGTCGGCAATGACCTCAATGACCTGCCTTGCTTTGAGGCCGCCGGCTGGGCTGTGGCTGTGGCAGATGCTTATCCTGAAGTCCTGCGTGCATCGGATTATGTGTTGAGCCGGCCTGGAGGCCACGGTGCGCTGCGGGAGTTGTGTGAACTGATTTTGGAACGCCTTTAGTTTTTTATTTCGAAATGATGGGTCAATGGTACACAGCACCTGATCCGGAAAACAACAAGGAGCAAACATGACTCGTGAAATCAAACTTGGTAATAAGACGGTCGGCGATGGTTATCCGGCCTATATCATTGCTGAAATCGGTATCAATCACAACGGCGATTTGGAGATTGTCAAGAAGATGATCGATGCCGCCATCCATGCGGGCGTGGACGCTGTTAAATTCCAGAAACGCACCCCTGAGGTCTGCACCCCGCCCGAACAACAGAAACAGATGCGCGAAACACCCTGGGGTTACATCACTTACCTGGACTATCGTTACAAGGTCGAGTTCAATGCAGAGCAGTACGGCGAAATTGATCGTTACTGTAAATCCAGGGGCATTGACTGGATGGTTTCGGTCTGGGATGAACCTTCGGTGGATTTCATGGAACAATTTGATACCCCGGCCTATAAAATCCCATCCGCCTCTCTCACCGACCTGGGCCTGCTTCGCCATGCCCGGGCAACCGGTAAGCCCTTGATCATCTCCACCGGCATGTCCACCATGGAGCAGATCAAGAAGGCGGTGAGCGCGGCCGGATCCAATAACTTGGTTATCACGCACTGCACCAGCACCTACCCTTGTGAGCCGGAAGAACTGAACCTTAAAGTGATCGAGACCCTGCGGCGTGAATTTCCAAATGTGCCGATCGGCTACTCCGGGCACGAAGTGGGGCTGGTTCCCTCCTCGGTGGCGGTTGCGCTTGGGGCCTGCATTGTCGAGCGCCATCTTACTCTCGACCGGGCCATGTGGGGTTCTGACCAGGCCGCTTCGGTGGAACCGGGTGGTTTCGAAAAACTGGTCAAGTACATTCGCGTCACCGAGGCCGCCCTGGGTGATGGGTTTAAGCGTGTTTATGAGAGTGAGCTTCCCTCACTCAAGAAATTACGCCGCGTTGACGGTGAGTAAAAAAATACTTCGGCATCCCTTTCCAATGAAACTGACCTCAACCCTGCGCCGCACCCTGCGTGTCCCTGGCAAGTATGCCCAGGCTATTTTGCGCTGGAAGCGGCTGACCTTCGATGATGCTCCGCCTCTTTTTGGCAACTCCAAACCGAAGAGCGGCTCACACCTGCTGGTACAGGTCCTGGCTGGATTTTGCCGGATCATGCCGTATGCTTATGTGGAAACTGACCCGGTGCGGACAATCAACAAGACGGGCGGACGGCGGACGGACGGGCGCATCCTGGCAGATTTGCAGTCCATCCCGCGCGGTGTGATAGGCTGGGGCTATCTGGATGCCACCCCGGAGAATGTTTCCTTTCTGACTCAGGAAGGACGCGTGAATTATTTTATCTACCGCGACCCGCGCGACCTGCTCGTCTCGCATGTCTTCTTTGCCACCGACATGCAGGAAGAGCACGGCATGCACGATTTTTACAAGTCCCTGCCGGATTTCGGTGAGCGCCTGAAAATTGCCATCACTGGTATTGACCGGGATGGCCTTTACATGGTTGGCGTCAAACAGCGCTATGAGGGAGTTTTCCGCTGGCTGGAAATACCCGGCGTACTTTGCCTCCGTTTCGAGGATTTGATCAACAGCCGGGACATGGTGCTCAATGCCATGCTCGACAAAGTGGAGCAAACGGGATACAAAATTCCCACGCCGCGCCAGAAAGCGCTTGAAATCCTGGTCGAATCCATCCAGCCCAAAAGGAGCCGTACCTTCCGTTCCGGAAAAACCGGCGGCTGGAAACAATATTTCGCCGACGAGCACAAGAAGTTGTTCAAGGATGTGGCCGGGGATTTGCTGGTCAGGCTGGGGTACGAGAAGAATAACGATTGGTAATGTCACGTTTCAAGGATTTTTTTACCCAACGCCTCAAACGCGGACTTGTCCGCCGGTTGAACAATCTGAAGATTGCCTCACTGGCCCGCCAGGTTGTGAAGCGTGCGCCTCAGCCGGCAGGCGCGCCGGTCGTCTTTTTCAAGGCTTCCACCGGGATTGACGACCTTTCCTGGAACAGCGGATTCCATTTGCTGGCATCCTGGGCGCTGCGCCTGAAGGGGATTCCGGTTGCGTATTTCGCCTGCCGCTCTGGCATGTGCAAATGCGTTCTGGGCACGCATCGGGATGCTCCGCGCAAAGAGCCTCCCTGCCGGTCGTGCATTTACCAGTCGAAGACTTTATATACCGCTCTTCCGGCTTTGGAGTTCGGATGCCCCCATTCCCCTGGGGGTGGGCCGGCAGCGCGGGGGCAGGCTCCCGGACTCCCCAGCGGCGTTTACTGGTTCGATTTTGAACGCGACCCCGTACTCGAGCGTGCCCTGGAAAACCTTTCGGTTGAACAGTTGTCTGCCTTCGAATATGTCCTTGCGGTGCAGGCTGATGGTTCTTCGCTGCAGGCTGTATCCCTGACATTGCCCCTGGGGGTGTTGTGCCTGCCCGGCCTGCGCTGGATCCTGCGCATCCATCACCTGACTGACGATGAATCGACGCGTTATCTCCTGCGTGAATACATCCTGTCGGCCTGGAATGTCGCCGGGAAGTTTTCCGGGTTCCTCGATGAAACCAAGCCGCGCGCCGTGATCGTCTTCAATGGTCAATTTTTTCCTGAGGCGATCGCGCGCTACGTCGCCCGGCAGCGCGGTATTCGTGTCATCACGCATGAAGTTGGTCTGCAGCCTGCCTCTGCATTTTTCACTGAGGGCGAAGCGACAGCTTATCCGATTCATATCCCGGATGATTTTGATCTGACCGACGCGCAAAATGCGCGGTTGGATGCCTATCTCGCCCGGCGCTTCCAGGGCGATTTCAGCATGGCGGGCATCAAGTTTTGGGCTACCATGCAGGGATTGGATACCTCATTCCTGCAGAAGGCTGCAGGTTTCAAACAGATCGTGCCGGTGTTTACCAACGTCATCTTCGACACCAGCCAGCCGCACGCCAATACGCTCTTTGAAGATATGTTTGCCTGGCTCGATATGACGCTGGAAGTCATCCGTGCCCACCCGGAGACACTGTTCGTGATCCGCGCTCATCCCGACGAATTGCGCCTCAGGAAGTCCAGCCGCGAGACCGTCCAGGACTGGGCGGCAAGTCAGGGCGTGGATCAGGAGCCGAACGTCGTCTTTGTGGGGCCGCGGGAGACGCTCAGTTCGTATGAGTTGATCCAGAAATCAAAATTTGTGCTGGTCTATAATTCGACCATCGGCCTGGAGGCTTCGATCATGGGCGCTGCCGTGCTGTGCGCGGGCAGGGCGCGCTTCACGCAATACCCCACCGTCTTCTTCCCTCACACAGCCGCGGAAGTGCGCAGCCGGATGGAAGAGTTTCTGAACGCAGATAAAATCGAGGTGCCGGTGGATTTCAGGCGCAATGCGCGCCGCTTCCTGTATTACCAGTTGTTCCGCACATCCCTTCCGTTTGGAGATTTTCTCAAGCCATCCGTCCGCACGACACAAACGCGCTTGAAGTCATTTCCGTTGGATATGTTGTTGGAATCTGATGCGTTGAAGGTGGTCCTGGACGGGGTGCTGGCGGGTGGAGATTTTCTATTGAAGGAATAGCCGGATCCACTCCCCTGTGGGGATGCAACCTGCATCGGGCCAGATTCTGTTGTGCAGAGGTCTGCTCTTCGCAGTATAATTTCATAGTTCTCCTGCTGTTCTTCTGGCTGTCCAACCTGAGGTGCCACCATGAAACGAATTTTCATATCGTACTCGCGTCAAGACCTGGAATTCGTAACCCGCCTGGCGCGCGATTTACAGCAGGCTGGCAACCAGGTTTGGTATGATCTTTCAGGCCTGGATGGAGGCGACCGTTGGGGCCGGGAACTTCAAAGTGCCATCCAGCAGAGTGATATCTTTCTCCTTGTTGTCTCGTCAAATTCGGTCGAATCGGAATGGGTGGAAAAGGAGTTTCTATACGCCAGCAATCTGCGCAAACGGATCGTTCCATTGTTATACCAGGCCTGTGACCTGCCTTTATGGCTGCTCAACATTCATTATGTTGATGTGCAGGGCAGGAATTATGAACAGAATTTCCCCCATATTTTGCGGGCTATGGCAGAAGGCGCCGGCGCAGGAGCCGACTATACCCGGACCAGCCATGAGACAGCAGCGCGCAAGACCGCGCGCAAGGGGACCCGTACCACCACCCTCCTGCTGGGAATGGGTGCCGTGGTTGTCGTTTGCATTCTCTTTGCCATTGGCGTTGCACTGCTCTCCAACGGAGGACTGTCGAACATCATTGCCTCTCTCTTTCCAGATGGCAATGGGGGAGTCACTCCGGTCTCGCCGACCGATCCGCCCGTGCCGGTGACGCAGCTCCCGGTGACCCAGCCGCCGGTAACCCAACCGCCCGCTCCGGCTACAGAGCCGCCTGCCCCGGTGACCACCGAGATCCTGGATTCCAAGGGCATCCCGATGGTGCTTGTCCCCGCCGGGGAATTCACGATGGGCAGCGAAGGTGGGGAACAGGATGAACGCCCTGTCCACAAGGTCTACTTGGATGCCTTTTATATCGACAAGTTCGAGGTGACCAACGCCTATTATTACATGTGCGAGCAGAATGGCATCTGCGAGGGACCGTATGATTCTGGCTCATATACGCGCGGCAGTTACTACACCAACCGCGCCTTCAACGACTTTCCGGTTGTGAATGTGAACTGGGAGTCTGCCAGGCGCTTCTGCGAGTGGCGCGGCGGCAGTCTGCCGACCGAGGCGCAGTGGGAAAAGGCTGCCCGCGGCACAGAGCAGTTGAACTATCCCTGGGGCGACAGCATTAACTGCAACTATGCCAACATTAACGGCTGTGTGGGTGATACGACCCAGGTGGGCACCTATGAACTGGGCAAAAGCCCCTATGGCGCCTACGACATGGCCGGCAATGTGGTGGAATGGGTGGCAGATTGGTATATGAACACCTACTATGCCGAATCGCCGCTTGAAAATCCGACCGGACCCAGCGACCAGTACGTTTACGTAAAATACGTTGTCCTGCGCGGCGGCTCGTGGAGCAGTGACTCCTATCTCTCGAGGGCCACATCCCGCCTGCCACTCACACCCGGTGTGGGCAGTGCTGCCACCGGATTCCGGTGCGTACGCCCGGCGCCGTGAGCCTTTAAGCCTGCCTCTGGCCAGGGTTCGAGGGGCAGAACTTCCAGTTTTATCTGCAATTTCTTTTGGCATGGTTTTCTTCTTTGCTTGAGAATCATGGAGTAATCCGCAAACCAGGATGTGAAGCATGGAAATAATAATCGCCGCAGGCATCCCCGTTATTATGCTGCTGGGCACGTATGTCTTTGGCCTGTACACCCGCCGCAACCTGCTCTGGATTTTGTTTTGCTTGTTTTGGGGGGCGGTCAGTTATCAGATCTATTTCCTGCTCCTGCCCAAACTGATCGGCCTGGATGTCCGTCCCGAACTCGTCAGGGTGATCTTTGCCCCCTTGATCCAGTACACCATTATTTCGCTGGGCGTCTTCTTCGTCATCAAGAAGGAAAAATACGACAACCTGGTGGATGGAGCGGTCTACGGCCTTACTTCCGGGTTGGGGTATGCCGCCTATGAAAACTACCTGGGGCTGCCGGCCTTCCTGGAACAGAGCGTCGAACTGGCTGCCATGCAGGCCTTTTCCGTCTCGCTGGTCTATGCCACGGCTGCCAGCATTATCGGTGTTGCCATCAGCCAGTTCCAGTTCCACGAAAACAGGGGCAGGCGCCTGCTGCTGCTGTTCGTCGGCCTGGGCGCCGGCATGGGCTACACCGTTCTCTTCAACTTCCTGGTTGTTACCCGTTTTGGGGGCGACATCCTGCCGGCTGTGTTCAGTGTTGGCGGGGTTACCCTGCTCGGCTTGTACGTCACCGGCCTGCTGCGTAAAATCCTGATCCAGGTGGGGGTCGAGAAAAGGCGCGCCGACAGCCTGCTGGAGATCGTCATCCCCATCGGCGTTGAACTGAGCACGGAGAAGAACTTCAGCCGCCTGGTCGAGAAAATGCTGTTGGAAGCCAAATCCTTCTGCAAGGCGGACGCGGGTACGCTGTACTTGATGAACGACAACCACCTCGAGTATGCGGTCGTCCGGAATGACTCGCTGGAGATCGCCATGGGCGGCACCAGCGGCCAGGAGATCACGCTGCCCCCGATCCACCTTCAGGATGAAACGACCGGGGAACCGAACTATCGTAATGTGGCTGCCTATGCCGCACTGACCGGAAAAACGGTCAACCTTGTGGATGCTTACAGCGCCAAGGAGTTCGATTTCTCGGAGGTCAAGGAGTTCGACCAGAACACCGGTTACCAGTCGGTGTCCTTCCTGACCATCCCGCTCAAAGACCTCGAGGGAAAAGTGCTGGGCGTGCTGCAGCTGTTGAATCCGCTGGAAACCCGTCGAAAGAAAATCGTTCCCTTCGACAAGAACCTGCAGCAGCTCATGGAATCCTTCTCATCACTGGCCTGCGCTGCGCTGCAGGGCTACATCCAGGAGCAGGATCTGCGCAAGGAGATCCAGGACCTGCGCATCGAGATCGATGTGGTCAAACGCAAAGAGCAGGTGGACGAGATCACCGATTCGAGTTACTTCCGGGACCTGCAGCGCAAAGCCAGGGGTTTCCGGGATACCAGGCAAAAAGAAGAGGCTTCACCCGAATAACTTCGGCTGTATAATTTTATCAGCCGTCCTGTGCGGCGCAGACCGCCTCTATAGGGAGCAGCCATGGCCAGGGTTTTCGTCAGTTATTCGCGCACAGACCTGAACTTTGTCCAGGTTTTTGCCCAGGCGCTTATGTCCAGCGGGGTGGATGTCTGGTGGGACCTTTCCTCTCTTCAAGGCGGGGACAATTGGACGGAGGTCATCCCGCAGGCCATCGAAAACAGCGATATCTGCATCGTGGTGCTGACCCCGAATTCCATCCAATCCGACTGGGTGCAGAAGGAATATACCTACGCACTGGAACAGGATAAGAAGATCATCCCGGTGCTGGTGCAGGACTGTAAGATCCCCTTTGCATTGATCAATATCAATTACGTTGACCTGCGCGGCACCGGTTATCAGACCGGGCTGAATACTGTCATCAAACTGGCCCGCCAGGGACAGCCGGACAGGCCGCAGGTGCTCCAGCCGTCCCTGGATGCGGGCCGGGTTGCCCCGCCGGCAGTCACGGCCAGCCAGCCGGGCGGCGTGTTCACGTATATTTGGGTGGAGCACAACATCGTTTGGGGTATGTTCTTCGGCATGCGCATCCACGCCAGCCTGGTGGTCAGGGGCGAACGCAACAACCCCTGCAAGGCGGTGGCCTACTTCTTCGGCATGGACGGCCAGCCCCTGCGGGATTTCAACGCCAGCCCCTTCTACGGCACCCTGGACGGCTTCGTCTCCACCTCCGTGGATTTCATTCCCCTGTACGACGAGACGAACTACCCGGATATCCAGTTGTACATCCCCTATCCCGAACTGCACCTGATGCCCGGCGTTCACCCGCTGACGTTTCGTATCTCCCTCTACGACGTGGCTCGCAACACCTTCTTTGCCCAGTCGTTCCCCCAGCCTTTCATGGTGACGCAGCAGTAGGGGAAATAATGCCCGAAACCAGATGTCCTCTCACAGTAGTTTTCTGCTGTCTCGATTTTTCAGGGATTTGACATGGCAAAAATCTTCATCAGCTACAAGCGCAATGTTGAGCCGGATGCCCCCGTTGCTGCGGCGGTATTCCAAGCGCTGTCCCGAGCGCACGATGTTTTCATCGATGCCACCCTGCAGGTCGGGGAAAAATGGGCCGAACGGATCCAGAGCGAGATCAGGCAGTCAGACTATCTGATCGTTTTCCTCTCCGGGCATTCCGTGCACAGCGAGATGGTGATTGCCGAGATCGAGACTGCCCATCACCAGAATAAAGCGCTTGGCAGGCCGGTTACCCTGCCGGTCAGGTTGAATTACAACGAACCGTTTGTCTATCCCTTGAGCGCCTACCTGAATCCGCTGCAATGGGCAGTCTGGCAGAGCGATGCGGATACCCCTGGACTGATCGAGGCGCTGCAGCGGGCGGTCTCCGGCAAGGGCTTACCGGGGGACAAATCGGAACAGGCTGGCCTGCTCACGCCCGCCGCGGAAGAAATCCCCACTGCCTTTGCCAGCATGCCGCATGGACTGGATTTGCCGGAAGGTACCATGCCTCAACAGTCCCCCTTTTACATCGAACGGGAGGGCGATGCAGCTGCCATGCAGGCGCTTGACCGGCGGGGCGTGACCATCACCATCAAAGCGCCGCGCCAGATGGGCAAGAGCTCGCTGCTCAACCGCATCCTGGCCGATGCCGCTCAGCGGGGCATGCAGACCGCCTTCATAGACTTTCAGTTGATCGAAAAATCAGCTATTGAGAACCCGGATATCTTCTACCGTCAGTTCTGCAGCCTGTTGTGCTGGGAGTATGGGCTGGAAGACTGCGTTGATTCCTTCTGGAACCTGCCGCTGGGCAGTGTTCAGAAGGCGACCAATTTCGTCCACCGGCATGTGTTACAGGCGCTGGCGGAGAAGCAGCTTTTGCTGGCCATGGATGAAGTCGAACGCATGTTTGCCTCTCCTTTCCGCTCGGATTTCTTCAGCATGCTGCGCAACTGGCATAACAACCGGGCCCGCGGCGGTGATTGGCTGCGCTTCAACCTGGCGCTGGTGACTTCGACTGAGCCGTATCAATTTATTTCCGACCTCAACCAATCCCCCTTTAACGTTGGCGAAGTGATCGAGTTGAGCGACTTCACGCAGGAACAAGTTGCCGATCTCAACCAACGGCACGGCATGCCGCTCACGGTCCCCCAGATGAGCCAGCTTTTTGACCTGCTTGGCGGTCATCCCTACCTGACCCGCAAGGCGTTCTACCTGGTTGCCAGCCAGCGCATTGGTTTTCTGGACTTGATGAGGCAGTCCTGTGAAGATAATGGTCCCTTTGGCGATCACCTGCGCAATCATCTCTTCCGCATGAGCGGGCATGAGAAACTGCGGGCTGGTTTGCTGCAGGTCATCAAGTTCCAGCACTGTCCGGATGAAAACACCTTCTTCCGCCTGCGCGGGGCGGGACTGGTGCGGCGCGTTGGGAACGCAGTGCTGCCGCGCAACACCTTGTATGCCTGTTACTTTGGGGAGCGCCTGCATGGCTGAGAAAAGCATCTACACAGTCGGTGGAACCGTCCAGGCTGGCGGCGGGATTTACATCAAGCGCCAGGCGGACGATGAACTGCTGGACCTGTGCCGGAATGGGGAACTGGCTTTCATCCTCTCGTCGCGGCAGGTGGGCAAATCCAGCCTGATGGTGCGTACAGCGCGCCAGTTGGAGTGCGAAGGCATCCGTTCCGTCATCATCGACTTGAGCGGCATTGGGGTCACTGTCTCTGCCGATGAGTGGTACCTGGGCATCCTGAGCGAGATCGACAATACGCTGGAACTGAAAACCGATGTCTTCACCTGGTGGGCGCAGAACGCCCAACTTGGACCCACCCTGCGCCTGACCAACTTCTTCCGCAAGGTTCTGCTCGAAGAGGTCGAAGGCCGTGTTGTACTCTTCTTTGACGAAATAGACAGCACCTTGAGCCTCTCCTTTGCAGACGATTTCTTTGCTGCCTTGCGCGCGGCTTACAATGCGCGTTCCGTCAGCGCTGAATTCGGCCGCCTTTCCTTCGTGCTGGTCGGCGTGGCCACACCCGGTGATCTGATCTCGGACAGCAAGCGCACACCTTTCAACATTGGCCGGCGCGTGGAACTCAATGATTTCACCCTGGAGGAAGCCCTGCCGCTGGCGCAGGGACTGGGCGGGCAGCCGGAACAGGCGCTGGGCTGGGTCCTGGCCTGGACCGGCGGGCATCCCTACCTGACCCAGCGCCTGTGCGCCCACTTTTCCCAAAGCCGGGAGGCGCCTACGGAGGAAAGCGTTGCGCTGGCAGTGGAGCGGTTGTTCACCGGCGAGCAGGGACAGCAGGACAACAACCTGCAGTTCGTGCGCGATATGCTCGTGCGGCGCGCCCCGGATGTGCGCAAAGTGCTCACGGCTTACCGGGAAATTCGCGCCGGCAGGCCGGTCGCGGATGATGAACGCTCCCTGCCCAAGTCGCACCTGAAGATTTCCGGGCTGGTGCGCCGGGAAGACGGGCGCCTGGCGCTGCGCAACCGGATCTATGCGTCCACGTTTGACCCGGCCTGGATCAAAGAGAACATGCCGCCCCTTTTAACACGCTGGCAGGTTGTGGTGATGTCCCTGGTCATCCTGGCGCTCTTTATTGTCTCCTACTTTGGATATCAGGAGTTGATGCTCACGGATACGGTACGCGCCGCACGCCTGGAAGAGGATTTCGCCGGTGCCGGTGATGACCCGCAGGTGCAATTGGCCAGCCTGGCAGGCCTGTTCGAACTGGAAGGGGATGCATACCCGGCAAAAGCCGGAAGCCTGTTTAACAGCCTGCCGCACGAGCGCAAACTGGCCCTGTTCGAACCGGCCGGCTCGCGCCGCGTGCGCGCCGACCAGGTGATCGTAGTGCAGGGGCTTTACCAGACCCTGGGGTTCAAGACCGCGCCGGATGAGCAGGCCGACCAACTGCTGGCGTCCATGTCGGCCGCGGTGCAGGCACCTGCGCCGGATCTGGCGGACGAAATCGCCGCCTGGCTGAAAGGGCGCCAAAGCCTGAACCAGCAGTCCTATCCCCGGGCCAGGGATGACCTCGAAGATGCTATCCGTCTGAATGAAAATAACCCGGCCCTGTATTTCGAGCGCGCCCGGGCTTACCTGGGCATGGGCGAAGAATATTACCCCCAGGCCCTGGAAGACCTGACCGAGGTGGTCCAATTGGAGCCGAACCGCAGCGCCGCCGCCCGGCGCCTGGTGAAGAGCGGCGAAACCATCAAACGCTACTGGGCCGCCCATGCCGAGGATTACCCTGCACTGGCCGAAGCCGTCACCATTCCAATGGAGCAGGTGCCGGCCGGGGAATTCACCATGGGCAGTGACGCGGATGCGGCCCTGGCAGAATGCCAGAAATACCGCAGCGATTGCCAGCGGGATTGGTTTGTGGCTCAAGAACCGGTGCATACGGTTTACCTGGATGACTTCAGCATTGATGTTTACGAAGTGACCAACGCCCTGTATGCCGAATGTGTGGCCGAAGGCGTCTGCGCTGCGCCGGCCTCGGCGGATTCAGCCACCCGCACGAATTATTACAATGATCCCATCTATGCCGATTATCCTGTGATCAATGTGACCTGGTTCGATGCCAACACCTACTGCCAGTGGCGCGGGGCGCGCCTGCCCAGCGAGGCCGAGTGGGAAAAAGCTGCCCGGGGTGTGGATGCGCGCACCTACCCATGGGGCGAGGGCCTGGATTGCAGCAGAGCCAATTATTATGACTCGAGCAAAAATGATTATTGTGTTGGTGATACGACCGAGGTCGGCAGGTACGAAAGCGGTGTGAGCCCCTATGGCGTCTATGATCTGGCTGGCAACGTCTGGGAATGGGTGGCGGATTGGTATGCTGCGGATTACTATGCAGCCCTTGGAGATGGCGCCCGTAACCCGCAGGGCCCGGCGGGCGGCGACTCCCGCGTCTTGCGCGGCGGGGCGTGGAACAACAGTGAGTACGACGTCCGCTCTGCCTACCGCTTCGGGGTCGAACCCGACCTCAGGTTCTACTACGTCGGTTTTCGTTGTGCGCTCTCCCCTTGATTCTGCCTGCTGTTCTCTGGAATCCTGGATTTCTGACTCGGTTTTTGGTTTCCCCGCCGTAGGGGGGTTGAATTAAAAAATGGACACTTATCCTCAAGTTTACGATCTGCTCAATCTATGGCAGGCGTTTATAAAAGCCTCGCGCGGGCGGCGCAGCAAGCCGGCCGTGGCGCGCTTCGAATATGACCTCGAAACTGAGCTGGTGCAGTTGCGTAACGAACTGCAGGCTGAAACGTACCGGCCAGGAAATTACGACAGTTTCATCGTGCACGAACCCAAACGGCGAAAGATTTCCGCCGCTCCCTTCCGAGACCGAGTGGTGCATCATGCTTTGATCAACGTGATTGGGCCTGCGTTGGAACGAAAATTCATTTATGATAGTTATGCCAACCAGGTTGGCAAAGGCACCCATGCTGCCCTGGACCGTTGTACATACTTCATGCGCCGTTACAACTATTTCCTGCCGTGCGATATCACCCAATTCTTCCCGAGTATTGACCATCAAACCCTGAGCGGCATTCTATCCCGCACGGTGAAGGATGCCAGAACGATGCGTCTGGTTGATCTGGTCCTTGCCAGCGGCGAAGACATCCTGTGGGATGAATACGATATGGTCTATTTTCCCGGCGATGACTTGTTTGCGAGCAATCGCCAGCGCGGGCTGCCGATAGGGAATCTTACTTCGCAGTTCTGGGCCAATGTGTACTTGAACGAATTGGACCAGTTTGTTAAACGCGTGCTCAAAGTGCATGCATATTTACGGTATGTGGATGATTTCGTCCTCTTTTCGAACGACAAGGACCGGTTACACGCCTGGCAATCGGCCATCATTGCATTCCTGGCAAGCCTGCGGCTGACAATCCATGAAAACCGTGCACACGTCCAGTCATGTAAATACGGTATTCCTTTTCTTGGGTTTATCGTCTTTCCAGACCATCGCCGTTTGAAACCTGCCAAAGGCCATGCTTTTCAGCGCCGCCTGCGCCGCCTGGCTGCTGCCTGCCGGAGCGGAACATTGGAATGGCAGGATTTGAGTATTCGTGTTGCGGCGTGGACGGCACACCTGAACCACGGCGATACCTGTGGGCTGCGCCGCTCCATCTTATCTGCTGAGGGCTTATTGCATGAATGATATACCGCAATCTCCAATTTTTGCCAAAACTTCCAACCTCATTTTATGGATTCTGCAGCATACGGAAGACTTTCCCAAATCCGAGCGTTTCCGTCTTGCAAAGCGCATCGAAGACTCGGCTTTCGGTTTCTACGAGGAATTGATCACCACTGTGAAATCCGGCGATAAAAAACGCCACCTGCTTCTCGCCGATTTGGAACTAGATAAACTCCGCCTGTACCTGCGGCTGGCGCATCAGCGAAAGTTGACCAGTCACGAACAATATCTCTTTGCCGCCGAAGCGTTGACCGAAATTGGCAAACTGCTTGGCGGCTGGTTGAAATCTTTACAGCGGGTTTGAGGCATCATTCTTTATGGTGCAGGGACGCCGGGGCGCGTCTTGCGCGGCGGGGCGTGGAACAACAATGAGAACAACGTCCGCTCTGCCAACCGCAACAGGAACGAACCCGACAACAGGAACAACAACGTCGGTTTTCGTTGTGCGCTACCAATCCCAGCAGATTTCATGCCCGGAATGTCCAGCACTTACGGATGTTGGACGCGCGGCATGGGATTGAGTCCCGGCGTTTCCTGTCCGGCTCGATGCCGGGCAAATATACAAAAGCCCCGCCCTCTTTGTTCCCGGACAATTAGGGCGGGGCAAATGTGGAATCACATGCTCGTTCAAACACAACCATTCCTGTTTGAACCAAGTTTCCAGTCTCAGTCAATGGATCGCCAGCCCGCTTCCCGTTGTCCACGGCTGCATATCGTAAGGTATAATCCCCTCCGCTGTGGCCTTGCCCCACTGCCAATCAAAAACTTGTGCTGAGGCTTGTCGAAGCATCGGCGATCGGAAATTTCATAATGAAGAAACCCTCCTTCCAGGAAATCATCCTCAAACTCCAGTCCTTCTGGGCTGCGCACGGCTGCCTCATCTGGCAGCCCTATTACACCCAGGTCGGTGCCGGCACCATGAACCCGGCCACCTTCCTGCGCGTGCTCGGCCCCGAGCCGTGGAATGTGGCCTACGTGGAACCCTCCGTCCGCCCGGATGACGGCCGCTACGGTGAGAACCCCAACCGCTTCCAGCTGCACACCCAGTACCAGGTCATCCTCAAGCCGGATACCGGGGACCCGCAGGAACTCTATCTGGACTCGCTCAAGGCCATCGGCATCGACCCGCGCCAGCACGACATCCGCTTCGTGGAGGATAACTGGGAGCAGCCCGCCATCTCGGCCTGGGGCCTGGGCTGGGAGGTCTGGCTGGATGGGCAGGAGATCACCCAGTTCACCTACTTCCAGCAGGTCGGCGGCCTGGCGCTCGACCCCGTGGCGGTCGAACTGACCTACGGCCTGGAGCGCATCCTGATCGCCCTCAACAATGCCGCCGCCATCTGGGACGAGGAATGGGCGCCCGGCGTCACCTACGGCGAAGTCCGCCGCATGGAAGAGTACGAGCACAGCAAATACTACTTCGAGGTGGCCAACGTGCAGGCCATGCGCGAGGTCTTCGAACGCTACGAGAGCGAGTGCAATACCTGCCTCGAGCAGGGCCTGGTCCTGCCCGCCCACGATTACGTGCTCAAATGCTCGCACACCTTCAACATCCTCGACACCCGCGGCGCCATCGGTGTGACCGAGCGCCAGGCCTTCTTCCGGCGCATGCGCGAGCTTGCCCGCCGCACGGCCGAAGCCTACCTGGAACAGCGCAAAGCCGCGGAATATCCCCTGCTGAAACAGGCCGGGGAGGCAGGGCAAAGGAGCGAGGTGCATGCCTCCGCTCCCATGTCTCCGGCCGCCGTTCTCCACCCGGCGTCCTTCGTCCTCGAAATCGGCACCGAAGAGCTCCCCGCGGGTGATGTCGACACCGCCCGCGAGCAGCTGTCTGCCCGCCTGCCCGCCCTGCTCGACGAACTGCGCCTGTCCCACGGCGAAGTGCGGGTCTTTGCCACCCCGCGCCGCCTGGCCGCTGTGGTCGAAGCCCTTGCCCCGCACCAGCCCGACCGGGAAGACCTGGTCAAAGGCCCGCCGGCCGACAAGGCTTTCGACAAGGACGGACTGGCCACCCCCGCCGCCGTTGGTTTTGCGAAGAAGAACGGCGTGGAGCCCCGCGAACTTGTCGTGCGTGAAGAGAACGGCGGTAAATATGTTTATGCTGCCGTCAAGCAGCAGGGCCGTCCCGCGCCCGAAGTGCTGGCCGGGGCCCTGCCGAAGCTGGTCGAAAGTATCAGGTTCGAGAAGTCCATGCGCTGGCTGCCTGCGTCCCGCGCAGCGGGAAATCAGTCCGGCGCGGCCTTTTCACGCCCCATCCGCTGGTTCGTGGCCCTGCTGGGCGGGACCGTCATCCCCTTCGAATACGCCGGCGCGGCCAGCGGGAATGTGACCCGCGGCCTGCGGCCTTACGACTCGCCTGAAATCAAGATTCCCTCCGCGGATCGATATTTCGACCTGATCCGGGAAGCAGGCATCCTGCTGGACAAGGAGGCGCGCAAAGCCTCCATCGTCGAACAGGTCAGGCAGGCGGCCTCCCTGGTCGGCGGCGAAGCCTTGATCGAAGACGGCCTGCTGAACGAGGTCGCCAACCTGGTCGAGATGCCCACCGCGGTCATGGGCGGCTTCAACGAGGAATTCCTGTCACTGCCCGAAGATGTGCTCATCTCGGTCATGAAGAAACACCAGCGCTATTTCCCCGTGCTGGCGCCCATGGCCGAAAAACGCGGCCGGCTCCTGCCCTATTTCATCGCCATCCGCAACGGCGACGACATGCACATCGACCTGGTCCGCCAGGGCAATGAGCACGTGCTCGGGGCGCGCTTTGCAGATGCCAACTTCTTCGTGCGCGAAGACCTCAAACATCCCCTGGAAACCTTCCGCCCGAAACTCTCCGGCCTCATCTTCCAGACCAAACTCGGCTCCATGCTGGATAAATCCGAACGCATGCTCAAATTTGTCGAGAGCCTGATCCCGATGCTTGGCCTGGGTGCGGATGAAGCCGTTTTTGCCCGCCGCGCCGCCTTCCTGGCCAAGGCCGACCTGGTGACTCACATGGTCACCGAGATGACCTCCCTGCAGGGCATCATCGGGCGTGAATATGCCCTGCGCGGCGGCGAGAACCCGGCGGTGGCTGCCGCCATCGGCGGGCAGTACCAGCCCGTACCCGGCTCGAAGACCGGCGTGGCGGTTGCCCTGTCCGACCGCCTCGACTCCCTGGTTGGCCTGTTCGCCGCCGGGCTGGCTCCCACCGGCGCCAAGGATCCCTTTGGCCTGCGCCGCGCCGCCATCGGCGTGGTCCAGCCGCTGATCGAACATGACCTCGACTTCGACCTGCGTGCAGCGGTGGATAAGGCCGCTGCGCTCCAACCCCTGCCGGTCAGTGCGGAGGTCAAGAGCCAGGTGCTCGACTTCATCACCGGGCGCCTGAGCGTCCTGCTCAAAGAATCCTCCCGCTACGATGTGGTGGATGCGGTGCTGGCCGAGCAGTCCGCCAACCCGGCCGCCTCCGCCCGGGCCGTCAGGCGGCTTCAAACCTGGGTGGAACGCCCCGATTGGCCCACCATCCTGCCGGCCTATGCCCGCTGCGTCCGCATTATTCGCGCCGCCCCGGCCGATGACCGCGGGCTGCAGCCCCCCGATGCTTCGAAGTTTATCGAGAAGGAAGAAGTGGAACTTTTCTCAGCCTACCAGGCATCTGTCGCCCCCCCCCCGGCTTCGGTTGATGAATTCCTGGACCTCGTTTCGGCCCTGGTACCCCTGATCAATGCCTTTTTTGATAAAGTACTGGTGATGGCTGAGGAGAAAACCATCCGGCTGAACCGCCTGGCGCTGGTGAATCAAATAGCCAGGTTGGCGGATGGGATCGCCGACCTGAGCAAACTGGAAGGCTTCTAGAAAGACCACGGACGGCGGGCGGCAGAAGAAAGCCGCCCGCCGTTTTACTGTATGAATTGCCAACCTTCCCAATCGAGTCTATAATTCCTTTGTATGTCAACGATTGATGAAATCAAAGCCCGGATTGATATCGTCGACCTCGTCAGCGAGGCCGGGGTGAAATTGCGCCGCTCGGGGCGCAACCACACCGGCTTCTGCCCGTTCCACACCAACACGCGTACGCCCGCCTTCGTCGTCTGGCAGGAGACCGGCACCTGGCGCTGTTTCGGCGAGTGCAACGAGGGCGGAGACATTTTCAAATTCGTGATGAAGAAAGATGGGGTTGATTTCAGAGAGGCCCTGCAGAGGCTGGCGCTCAAGGCAGGTGTCGAACTGGAGACCTTTACCCCGGAGCGCCCGGAGCAGAAGGAAGCCCACGAGCGCCTGCGTCTCCTGCTGGAAGATGCCCTGGTCTATTATCGCGGCCACCTGCTTAATACGCCCAGCGTGCTGGCTTATCTGCGTGAAAAGCGCTCCCTGACGGACCAGACCATCGAGACCTTTGGCCTGGGCTACGCTCCCCCCGGCTGGGACAATGCCCTCAGGCATTTTACGGGGCGCGGTTACAGCGAACAGGAACTGCTGGATTCCGGCCTGCTGACTGAACGGGACGATGGCAGACATTACGACCGCTTCCGCCACCGTATCATGATCCCGATACGCGATGAAAACGGCAAGATGGCCGGTTTTGGGGCGCGCATTGTGGATCCGGAAGATATCCCCAAGTTCCTCAACTCTCCCGAGACACCGGTCTTCAGCAAGGGCCGCCTGCTCTACGGCCTGGACCGGGCGCGTAAACCCATCCGTGCGGCAGACCAGGCGGTGATCGTGGAGGGCTATCTGGATGTGATTGCCCTGCACCAGGCCGGTTATGAAAACGTCGTCTCGCCCATGGGAACTGCACTGACCGAGGACCAATTGCGTCTGCTCAAACGCTTCACGCGCAAGATCGTGCTGGCCCTCGACCCCGATACTGCCGGGCAGAAGGCGGTCCTGCGCGGCCTGGATGCGGCCCGCCAGGCCATGGACCGCGAAGGCGAATTGGGATTCAACGCGCGCGGCTACCTGCATCACGAGGCCCGTCTGCAGGCTGATTTGCGTGTAGCTTCTCTGCCCGATGGTCTCGACCCGGATGAGATTGTCGCGCGCGACCGCGATGAGTGGGCTCGCCTGATGGAGAATGCCAGGCCGGTGATCGAGCATGTCATGCTCATGCTTGCCGATGGCCGGGACCTGGGCAACCCCAAAGTTGTCTCGGAGATAGGCGACCAGGTCTGGCCCCTGATCCAGGATTTGCCCAAGGCCGAGGAGCGGGAATTCTTCACCCAGCGCCTGGCGCGCTTCCTGAAGGTGGATGAACGTGCCTTTATCAACCGCCCGGTTGCCGCCCCGCGCCTGCGCCGGCCGCGGTCCCGCTTGCAGCCAGCCGGGCAGGCTCCGGTTCGGGAGGAACCGCAGGTTTTGGCGCCTGCCAGCCCGGCTCATAAACTGGAATCTGCCTGCCTGGGTATCCTGCTGCAGAAACCCGAACTGCTTTTCCGCCTCGACCGTTCCCTGCAGGAAGGCGGTTTGGGAGCGCTGCGCAGTGAAGATTTCGGGTATACTGACCACCAGCTGCTTTTGCGCCTGATCCGACAGTCGCTGGAACAGGATGCTGCCGATCCGCAGCACTATGTGGCTGACCATCTGCCTGAAAGCCTGGCACCTCTGGCCGGTGAACTGCAGGCACAGACCAAACTGGACCCGGTGGATGACCGCTTGCTGGAGGAATTGCAGCGCAATGTGATCCTGATCCGCCGCCTGGGGTTGAACGAGAGCCTGAACCAGTTGCGTTTCCTTCAGGAGGAAGCCCAACAGCAGGGCGATCTGCGTTCTGTCTCTTATGCTGAGCTGGTGTTACAATACACGCGTTTGTTACGTGACCTGGATCAAGCTGGACGCCGACTGACTGCACGCCGATAGAAAAGAGTGCCATGCCTGGCAAACCTGCTTCAAAGAAGATGCATCCTCGCCCACCGCGACCAGACTCTGAAAAGCCCATCCCTGGAACTGACCTTTCCCTGGATATGGATGCTGATCTGGATCTGACCTCTCTGCCGGATGAGATCGGTGAGCCGGATGATGAGAACCTCCCCCAGACGCTGGACGATCTGGCGGTTGATGAGACTCTGCGCCTCGCTGACCCCTCATTGATGGCGGAACTCTCGGAAGATCCGGTGCGCCTGTACCTGCGGGAGATCGGACAGGTGAAACTGCTGGATTCCGATAAGGAATTCCGCCTGGCAACCATGATCGAAGCCCTGCGCCTGGTAGCCTCACTCCGCCGCCGCCCGGTTCCTGAGGGTGTACCGGAAACCGTTTTTGTCTACCATTCCATCCTGGTCGACCTGCAGACAGCCTGGGAACGCCTGGAAGAAGATGCCAAACGCCTGGGGACGGACTTGCCGGACCTGGCGCTGGTATTAGCCGAGACACAGGAGTTGCACCAGAGCTGGGAAAGTGAAATCCCTTCTTACCTGCGTGCTTATCTGGATAACGGCATGTGGGGCCGGGACATGTTATGGGATGAACTGGCGCGCCAGGCATATAACGTATTCCTTTACCTTTATCTTCTGCCGCGCCCGTTTGCAGACTGGCTTTTCAAACATGTCCAATCGGCACACAAACTTCCTGTCAAACGGACCCTGTACCGCAACCTTCCCGATGAGGAGTTATTGCGGGCTGAACTGGCCTCCGTGCAGGTCCGCTCGGAGGATGCCAGCCATGCCCTCATCCGGGCCAATCTCCGGCTGGTGGTCAGCGTTGCCAAGCGCTATCTGGGGCGTGGCATCTCATTTCTCGATCTGATCCAGGAAGGCAATCTCGGGCTGTTACGGGCAGTCAACAAGTTCGACCCGCGCCGCGGGTTTAAATTCAGTACCTATGCCACCTGGTGGATCCGCCAGTCCATCAATCGTTCGATTGCGGAGCAGGCGCGCACCATTCGCATTCCGGTGCACCTGTTTGAATCGATTACCCGCATCCTGCGTGTCCAGCGCCAGTTGATTCAGGAACTGGGCCGCGAGCCGGCCCTGGATGAACTGGCGCTTGAGTCAGGTTACCTGACACCCCAGGAGGTGCAGGCGATCCTGCGTTCCAAGGCCGACGGCTCACCGCTCGACCAGGCGGTACAGCGGCATTGGGAATATGCCACCCAGAGAGTAGACCGCGTCCTGCGTTCGGCGGAAGAGCCGGTTTCACTGGAAGGCCCGGTCGGTGATGAGGATTCGAGCCAGCTGGGCGATTTTATCGAGGATGCGGATGCGCTCGAACCATTGGACGCGGCCTCGCGTGAGATGCTGCGCGAGCAGGTCCAGCATGCCCTGACGGCCCTCTCGGAGCGCGAGCGTCAGGTGCTGGAACTGCGCTTCGGTCTGATCGACGGCAAGGACCATACACTGGAGGAAGTCAGCCGTTATTTCAATGTAACCCGTGAGCGTATTCGACAGATCGAGTCCAAGGCTCTTCGCAAACTACGCCACCCCACCCGGAGCCGAAATCTGAGGGATTATCTGGGATAAAAAAAGCAGAGGTTTGGATACATCTGGTAATACCCGGCTGGCAGGCAACTATTGTTTGACGCCGGGTGTTTTGTTTCTATGAGTCCTGAATGGGCAGGATGTGTTGGAGAATGGCAAGCACTGCTGGCTTTGGCGTACTTTCACTTCGTGCAGGATAGGACGAATTTCCTGATGTCATATGATTAATGCCCTTTTCTTTTGTGAAAAGTATCACATTTCCCTCCCTATAAAAACATCTTATGTTATACTAGGCGCCGCTAACCAGCAAATTAACAGTCTCGACTTGAGGAGACCCACACTATGCTTCTTGACTATGTGGCTATTGGCGTGCTGATTTTCCTCGCGACAGCGATAGCCCTCATCGCTATCGTACTGGGGATGTTATTCGGACCGAAGCGTAAGACAGCTAAAAAAGCGATGCCATATGAATCGGGCATGACCCCGATTGGTCCCGGTACACGACGTATGCCGGTGCGTTTTTATCTGGTCGCAGTCCTTTTCATCCTGTTCGATATCGAAGTTGTGTTCTTCCTGCCATGGGCGGTTGTCTTCCGTCAACTGGGTTTGTTCGGGTTGATCGAGATGATCGTCTTTATCGCGATCTTACTGGTAGGCTACTTCTATGCTTGGAAGAAAGGAGCCCTGGAATGGGAGTAGAGCAAAAACTTGGCAATATGGGTGTCGTAACCACCTCGTTGGAACAGGTAGTCAACTGGAGCCGCACCAACGCCATGTGGCCGATGCTCTTTGGCCTGGCCTGCTGTGCCATCGAAATGATGGTGGCAGAGTCCCCCCGCTTTGATATGAGCCGTTTTGGCATGGAATTGATGCGCCCCTCGCCCCGTCAATCAGACCTTATGATCGTGGCCGGGCGCGTTTCGCGCAAGATGGCCCCCGTCCTGCGCCGGCTGTATGACCAGATGCCCGAGCCCAAATGGGTGATTTCGATGGGTGATTGCGCCTCGTGCGGTGGTGTTTTCAACAACTATGCCGTCACTGCCGGGGTGGATGAGATCGTGCCGGTGGATGTCTATGTTGCCGGCTGTCCCCCGCGCCCGGAGGCACTTATTCATGGCATTGTCACTCTGCATGAGAAAGTGCGCGCTGAAAAAATGAAAGACTGGGCAAAGAAGGAGGGTTAATTCGTGGAAAAAAAACTCGAGCCTATCCTCAAAACCCTGCAGGCTGATTTTGCCGCCAGCGTGGAAGAGTTCCGCGGGGATCCGCAGGTGAGCATTGCCCCGCAGCGGATCGTGGAGGCCCTGACCTGCCTGCGTGACAGGTATCACTTTGAGCAGTTGACTACTCTGAGTGCTGTAGATTATTGGCCACAGGATAATCCTCGTTTTCATGTGATTTACCAGTTGCGGTCCTATGCAGAAAACCTGACCCTGACGGTCTTTGTCCCGGTACCCGGCATCAACCCCATGGTGCCGACTGTGACGGGTGTCTATGCCAATGCCAACTGGCGCGAGCGCGAACTGTGGGACATGTTCGGCGTCAAAGCTGAAGGCCATCCTGACTTGCGCCGCATCTTGATGCCGGCCGACTGGGAAGGCCATCCCTTGCGCAAAGATTACCCCCTTGGCTACGAAGAGCCGCAGTTCACCTTCAACTATGAAGAGATTGACCTGCGCAAGCCGTACGCCAGGGAATAACGGTAGGGAGCGACACTATGTCCCAAATCGAAGAAGTAACCGTTGACGATATCAAACACCTCGTCTCCAACCGTGCCATCCAGGGTGAAACCATGCTGCTCAACATGGGCCCCCAGCACCCGTCCACACACGGTGTGCTGCGCCTGTTGTTGGAACTGGATGGTGAGACCGTGGTCAACTGCGTGCCGGATATTGGTTTCCTGCACACCGGCGTCGAGAAGAACATGGAAGCCAAAACCTACCAGAAAGCTGAGGTCATGTCTGACCGTCTGGACTATCTGGATACGGTTGGCAACAACCTGGCCTACTGCCTGGCGGTGGAGAAACTGGTGGAACTGGACGTGCCGGTGCGTGCACAGGCTATCCGCGTGATTTTGGCGGAGGTCCAGCGTATTGCCTCGCACATGGTCTGGCTCGGTACGGCGGGTCTTGACCTTGGTGCCCAGTCTATGTTCCTGTACTGCTTCCGCGATCGTGAGCACGCCCTGGATATCCTGGAACTGGTCTCTGGTCAGCGCATGATGACCACATACATCCGCCCCGGTGGTTTGTGGCGGGATGTGCCGGTTGAGTTTGAGAGGGCTGTGCGCGGCTTTCTAAAGGAAATCCCGAAGCGCATTGATCAGTATGAGGCCCTCCTGACCCGCAACCCCATCATGCTGGATCGCGTGCTGGGCATCAGCACGATGACCAGGGATGTTGCCCTGCAGTATGGCGTTACCGGGCCAATGCTGAGGGCTTCGGGCGTGCAATGGGACCTGCGCAAGGACCGGCCCTATTGCGGTTATGAACAATACGATTTCGAAGTCCCCACCCGCTCTGAAGGCGACGTGTACGCCCGCTACCTGGTGCGTATCCAGGAGATGCGTGAGTCGCTCAAGATCATCGAACAGGCGCTGAACAAACTGCCAATGGGTCCTGTGCGCAGCGACAACCGAAAATTCGTCCCGCCGCCGCGTTCTGAGATTGGTGTGAGCATGGAAGCGCTCATCCATCACTTCAAGTTATGGACCGAGGGTTTCAGCGTTCCCAAAGGCAGCGTTTATGCCGCGATCGAATCCCCGCGCGGTGAATTGGGCGTTTACATGGAAAGTGATGGCGGCCCCAAACCCTATCGGGTCCACTGGCGCACGCCGTCCTATGACAATTTGCAAGTCCTGGCGCCGTTGGCCAAAGGCCTGTTTGTTGCAGACCTGGTGGCTCTTATCGGCTCGGTTGATATCGTCCTGGGAGATGTTGACAGATGAGCCTCACAGAAAAATATCCCAAGGAAGTTGAGAAAATCCTGGCAAAGTATCCGCCGGAACGCAAGCGCTCGGCGGTGATGCCCTTGTTGTACCTGGCTCAGCGCGAGGCGGGTTATGTAGACCGTCATGCAATACAGGATATTGCCGGAATGCTCGAAATCACCGAGACTGAGGTTGCCTCGCTGGTTGGTTTCTACACACTGTATCATGACGAACCTGCCGGCAAACTACGGATCCAGGTATGTGTAGACTTGCCCTGTGCGCTGCGGGGTGCAGATAAGTTCCTCGCAGATTTATGCGCAAGTTTGCATATCGAACCCGGCGGCACGACGGCGGACGGTTTGATTACGGTCGAACCGGTCATGTGCCTGGCTGCCTGTGATAAAGCGCCAGTTTTCCAGACGCAAGGCCCTGATGGGATTGCATACCACGAAAATATGACTGTAGACAAGACCCTCGAACTGGTCGAAGCCCTGCACAAATCCGGCAAGGAGGTGAAGTAATGGCTCATATCCTCCTGCGCCACCGGGATATTCCCGAAATCAACAAGATTGATGTCTACAAGAAGAATGGCGGCTTCGAGTCTTTGAAGAAAGTCGTGACCCAGATGGATCCGGCTGGTGTGACTCAGGTGGTCAAGGACTCGGGTCTGCGCGGCCGCGGTGGTGCTGGCTTCCCGACCGGCATGAAATGGCTGTTCATGGACCGCGATAACTGGCCTCACTATGTGGTGGCCAATGCAGACGAGTCCGAACCTGGCACCTTCAAAGACCGCGAAATCATGGAGAAGAATCCCTTCCAGTTCCTGGAAGGCGTGGCCATTGCTTCCTACGCAGTCGGTGCAAATGCGGCTTATATCTACATGCGCGGTGAGTTCTGGCCGGTGGCGGCCTTCCTCGACGAGAGGATTGCCGAGATGGAAAAAGCCGGCTTCCTGGGCAAAAAACTGTTTGGAACCAATTACTCCCTGAATATCTATACCCACCTTGGCGCGGGGGCTTACATCTGCGGTGAAGAGACTGCCCTGCTTGAATCGATTGAAGGCAAACGCGGCCAGCCGCGTGTCCGCCCGCCTTTCCCGCCTGCCTATGGCTTATATGGTAAGCCCACGGTGGTCAATAATGTCGAGACCCTTACCAACGTTCCCTTGATCATCGAAAAGGGGGCTGATTGGTACAAATCCATGGGCACCTCCGACAGCGCCGGAGTGAAGATCTTCAGCCTCTCTGGTCGGGTCAAGCGGCCTGGCAACTATGAACTGCCCTTCGGCACCACCTTCCGCCAGTTGATCTATGAATATGGCGGCGGAATCATCGATGATCGGCCGGTCAAGGCAATCATGGCAGCAGGTGCTTCTTCCTCAATCATTAAGGTGGATGAAAAAGCCCTTGATACGCCCATGGATTATGCCTCTGTTCGGACACTCGGTGCGGACCTTGGTTCTGCTTCTGTCATTGTGATTGACGATACCATCTCGATCGACTGGGTACTCGACAAGACGCTTCACTTTTTCAAGCATGAATCCTGTGGCAAGTGCACCCCCTGCCGGGAGGGGAACTACTGGATGCTTCACCTGATTGAGCGCATCCATGCTGGCAAAGGCACGGCTGAGGATGTGGAACTGTTGAAAAATGTTGCCAGGCAGATCCAGGGTAAGTGCCTGTGCGCCCTGGGTGAATTCTCAACCATGGCAGTGGTAACCGGCATTGAACGCTTCGAGGCCGATTTCAAGGCCCGCCTTGCCGAACATAACCTCCCTGCTGGGGGCGGAGCGTGATCATGGCGAATTTAGTGACACTAACGATTGATGGCAAGTCTGTAACCGTTCCAGCTGGGACTCTGGTGGTGGACGCGGCCAAGAAAATTGGCGTCGATATTCCGGTCTTTTGCTACCACCCCAAGATGGAGCCGGCCGGTATGTGCCGCATGTGTCTGGTGGAACTCGGCCGCCCGGTGATCGATCGGACTACCGGCCAGCCGGTGATGGAAAACGGTCAGCCGAAGATTCAATGGGCTCCCAAATTGGAGACAGCCTGTACCAATGTGGTTTCTGAAGGCATGGTCATCCTGACCCAGTCTGAGAAGGCTAAAGCTGGCCAGCATGAAATTCTCGAGTTTCTACTCACCTCCCACCCGCTGGACTGCCCGGTATGTGATAAGGGAGGCGAATGCCCACTCCAAAACCTGACCCTGGCGCATGGCCCTGGCAAGAGCCGCTTCCTTTTCAATGAGAAGCACCATGCAGAGAAACATGTCCCGTTGGGCGAACTCATCTGGCTTGACCGCGAACGTTGCATCCAGTGCGGGCGCTGTGTGCGTTTCCAGAGGCTTGTGGCAGGCGAACCGGTTTTGGGCTTTTATGAACGCGGCCGCAATACCGAGATCATCACCAACTCGGAGCCGGGTTTTGACTCGGTTTTCTCAGGCAATACAACCGATATCTGTCCAGTCGGTGCGCTGACCACGGCGGATTTCCGCTTTGGGGCGCGCTCCTGGGAACTGCGGCCGGCGGCTTCCATTTGTGCCCAGTGCCCGGTGGGTTGTAACTTGACCTTCAATGTCCGCCGTGAGGCCAAATCCGGCGGCAAAATGGTTATCAAGCGCGTCATGCCGCGCCAGAACGAACAGGTTAATGAGATCTGGATCTGTGACAAGGGCCGCTTCGCATACCACTTTACTGAAAGTGAAGGACGCCTGACTCAACCGCTGGTACGCAAGGACGAAAAACTTGTTTCTGCCACCTGGGATGCAGCCCTGAAACTGGCCGCTGCGAAACTGGAGATGGCCGGAAAAGAAACCGTCATCCTGGCTGGCGGGCGGCTTGCTAATGAAGACCTCTTCAACCTGAAGAAACTGGCGGATGGCCTGGGCGGCAGGGCTTTGCTCTACAGCCACGTCGGCGGAGGTGATCTGGTCGCCCAGGTTGGCGTGGGCCAGGGTACGAATTTCTCGGACATGGGCAAAGGGACCACAATTGTGGTGGCGGCCTCCGACTTGTATGAAGAGGCACCCATCTGGTGGCTGCGTGTCAAGCAGGCTGCTGATCGGGGTGCAACCCTGGTTGTGGTCAATGCCCGCGAAACCCGGCTCGATAAGCACGCCAATTACGTAGTGCGCTACGCTCCCGGTGATGAGATTGAAACTCTGCAGAGCCTGACGAAGAAGGATAAGATTGGCCCGGCCGTCACCCAGGCTGAGAATCTCGTCGTCTTGTATGGCGCAGATGGGTTGGACTTAGATGGTTCCACCTCTGTGGCTGCTGCCTGCGCAGCCATGCTGGTTGAGACCGGCCATGTTGGCAAGACCAATAACGGCTTGATTGGTGTCTGGCCGCATGCCAATGACCAGGGTGCCTGGGAATTGGGCTTCCGCCCCGAGATTGATCTTGCTGCGGCGCTGAAAGGTAAGACGGTCTACATCGTGGCTGCCGATCCTGCTGGTGATGATCCAGCTCTGGCCAAAGCATTGCAAGATGCTAAAATCGTTATCGTGCAGGAACTGTTCCAGACGGCAACGGCTGAACTGGCAGAAGTTGTGTTGCCGGCCGCGGCTTATACCGAACGCGAGGGAACCTTCACTTCCGGCGAACGGCGTGTCCAGCGTTTTTACTCAGCTGTTCCCATGCTGGAAGGGGTCAAGGCCGACTACGTCATCACGGCTGGGATTGCGAAGCACATCAACCTTGAGTTGAATGCGGGTGCACCCCTGCTGGTCTTTGACCAGCTGGCGGCAGAGGTCGAGGCTTTTGCGGGACTTTCATACCAGAAACTGGCTGAGGTGCAGGAACAGTGGCCTGTTGTTGGGCGCAGTGACCTGTACTATGGTGGTACGACCTATGAGAACAAGCTGGGGGTGGGTGTGCAGCTGACCCCATCTTTGCGGGCTGGTGAAATGCCTCGTCTGCCTGAGTCCCGCAAAAGGGCCACCCTGCGTCCCAAAGAAAATGAACTGATTGCCATCCCGGTCACGAAGTTGTATGACCGCGGGGCAACTGTCATCCCGTCACAGCTTCTGCATGACCGTGTAGGCGGGACGGCTGTTGGAATCCACCCCTCGCTCGCTGAGCAGTTGGGTGTGAAACCAAATGACAAGGTTAAAGTCCATCTCGACGGCATGAAGACTGAGGCCGTTGTGTGGTTTGACGAAACGATCCAGGCCGGTGTGGTGCTGGTGCCGCGCAGCATGGGGCTGAAGCTCTCTGCGCCCGCTCCGGTCCGCATCGAGAAGATTTAGCGGAGAGAGGTGACGCGAATGGACTGGGCGTTACTTTTGGAATGGGCCATCAAAGCCCTGGTTTTGATCTTCTTCCTGCTGGGCGGGTTTGCATACCTGACCTGGTATGAACGCAAACTGCTGGCGCGCATCCAGGTGCGCTACGGTCCCAACCGGGCCGGTATCTTTGGTCTGCTCCAGCCGATTGCCGATGCAGTCAAGTTAATCTTCAAGGAAGAATTTACCCCTGCCCTGGCAGATAAGGTTATGTTCTTCTTGGCTCCGGTTGTGACGGTGGTGCCGGTCATGATTTTGGCGGCTACCATCCCCTGGGGCCCGCCCGCGCAAATGTTTGGCCGTACGATCAATCTGGCGGTCGCAGATGTCAATGTGGGCGTGCTCTATATCACATCGATTGCCTCGATTGCTGTGTATGGCATCGTGCTGGCAGGCTGGTCCTCGAACAACAAGTATGCCATTCTGGGCGGTCTGCGCGCTTCTGCGCAGATGATCAGTTACGAATTGGCGCTTGGACTTTCGTTTGTGGCCGCCATCCTGCTGGCCGGTTCGATGCGTATCGTGGATATCGTTGAGGCGCAGGCCAATATGGGCTGGTTTGTGCTGCTCCAGCCGGTGGGTGCAGCCATCTTTTTCATGGCCACCCTGTCCGAGATTGGCCGTGCCCCGTTCGACATGCCGGATGCCGAGCAGGAACTTTCATCCAGCTATCACTCGGAATATTCGGGCATGAAGTTCGCCCTCTTCTTCATGGCCGAGTACGAGAAGATGATTGTCATCTCCATGATCATGGCCACGTTGTTCTTCGGCGGCTATCGCGAGTTTTGGTTCCTTAAGGACACGATCTTTAGCGTGGATCGCTTCTGGTTTTTGGGGCCGTTCTACCTCATGGCCAAGGTCATCGTCCTATTGGGGATCATGATCTGGATCCGGGCTACGTTCCCGCGCATCCGCTATGACCGCTTGATGGCCTTCGGTTGGAAGGTGCTCCTGCCGCTTGCACTGGGTGTCGTTTTCATCACGGCAGTTGGCATCCTGTTGGCGCAGGAAATCAATCCATACCTCATCTGGATTGTCCCGATCGTCTCCTTAGTAGTTGGGCTCTTTGTGGTCTCGCTGGTGGATGGCGTGTTGAGGAGGAAAGAATATGCGCGTATTTGAATCAATGCTTGAACTGGGACGCGGCCTCCTGACGACATTCGGAATATTGACTCGGGAAAAGCCGGTCACAGTTCAATATCCTGAAGAGAAGCGTCCAGTCTATCCACGCTTCCGGGGCCGGCACGTACTCAAACGCTACGAGAACGGCCTGGAGAAGTGCATCGGTTGCGCTTTGTGTGCCGCGGCCTGCCCGGCAGACGCCATTTTCGTTGAAGCTTCGGAAAATACAGACGAAAAGCGTTACTCGCCCGGTGACCGGTATGCCAGCACCTACGAGATCAACATGCTGCGCTGCATCTATTGCGGCTTCTGTGAAGATGCCTGCCCAACCGAAGCGGTTGTGCTGGGTGATAATTACGAATTGTCTTTCTCCAGCCGGCGGGATGCCATCTACCCAAAGGAAATGCTGATCGAAGCCGTGCCCGCTGGCGGCCAGCCAACCCCACAGAAGACCCCGCCGGGCACTTTCACCCGCTCGGTGCCTGAGATGAAAGACTCGCAAGATTGAGAGAGTGATATGTCTGTAGATTTAATCCTCTTCCTCATCCTTGCCCTGGTTGCTGTTGCAACTGCCCTGGGCATGTTATTGAGCCGCAACGCGGTCTACTCGGCCCTCTTCCTGGTGCTGAATTTTGGCACGGTGGCGGTCTTCTACCTGCTGCTGGATGCCCCCTTCATCGCCCTGACCCAGATAACGGTCTATGCCGGGGCCATCATGGTGCTCTTCCTGTTCGTCATCATGCTCCTGGGCGCCGAACATATCTCTTCAGAGTTTTCCCGCAGGGGCTTGATTTTCCCGGTTATCCTTGCCTTGATCCTGGCGGCTGAAGCCACTTTTCTGCTCTTTGGCCGCAACATGGCTCCGGGTATAGTCACTATCCCGAATGCAGATAGCCTTGGCACGCCGGTCAATATCGGCACGGTGCTGTTCAATCAATACCTCCTGCCCTTCGAAGTAACCTCTATTCTGCTGTTAGTGGCAATGGTAGGCGCGATTGTGCTGACCCTCAAGAAGAAAGGAGAGCAGGAATGACGGCTGGTTCATTGCCAATTTCTTTTTACCTTGGGCTGTCTGCTGTCCTGTTCAGTATCGGCGCGCTGGGAGTGTTGATCCGACGCAATGCGTTGATTATTTTTATGTCTGTCGAGTTGATGCTCAATGCCGGTAATCTGGCTTTGGTGTCTTTTGCCCGCATGTACGGCGTCTTGGATGGGCAGATCTTTGTCTTCTTCGTCATGACTGTGGCGGCTGCAGAAGTGGCGGTCGGCCTGGCGCTGATTGTTTCCATCTTCAGGTCCAAGCACAGCATCGACGTTGACCAGATGAACAGCCTGAAAGGGTGACCTTATGCACCTGAGTGAAACAACCTCTGCTGGCTTTTTCTACCTGGCGCCGTGGATCGTCTACTTCCCGGCCATTGGCTTGCTCATCAATGCTTTCCTGGGCAAGCGTTTCTCTGAGAAAACGATTGGCTGGCTGGCAAGTCTGGCATCGGCAGCTTCGTTTGTTGTTTCTGTCCTGCTGGCCTGGTCGGTGGTACAGAATCCTCACGGCGGGCACCAGTTTGTTGCTCCGTGGATCCACATTGGCAGCCTCCAGCTCGACTGGACATTCCGGGTCGACTCGCTCTCGACCACCATGATGCTGGTTGTCTCGGGTGTCGGCACGCTGATCCACATCTATGCCATCGGCTACATGCACGAAGATGTGCGTTTCAAGAACGACCCGGGCCGATATCGCCGTTTCTTTGTCTTTCTCAACCTGTTCATCGCCATGATGATGATCCTGGTGGGCGGCGACTCGTACTTGATGCTTTTCGTCGGCTGGGAAGGCGTGGGTCTATGTTCCTTCCTTCTGATCGGCTTCTGGTATGACATGGATACGCTTGGCCGCTCCTCCTGGGCCAATTCCAATGCCGCCAAGAAGGCATTTATCACCAACCGCATCGGCGACTTTGGATTCCTGATTGCTGGTTTCCTGATGTTCTGGGCTTTTGGCAGTGTGCAGTTCGACCAGGTTTTTGAGGCAGCCCCTCAGATCGCTGCTGCAAGTCCTGGCCTGATCGTTGCCATCACGCTTTTCATGCTCATCGGCGTGGCGGGCAAGTCGGCGCAGATTCCGCTCTATGTCTGGCTTCCGGATGCCATGGCCGGCCCGACCCCTGTCTCGGCCCTGATCCATGCTGCCACCATGGTCACCGCCGGCGTGTACCTGGTCACCCGTTCGGCACCGCTCTATACACTGGTGCCGCAGGCACAGTTCATTGTTGCCATGGTTGGCGCGGTGACGGCGCTCTTTGCCGCCACGATTGCCGTCGGCCAATATGACATCAAGAAAGTGCTGGCCTACTCGACCATCAGCCAATTGGGTTTCATGGTTGCTGCTGTGGGAATGGGTGCTTTTGTGGCGGGCATGTTCCACCTGGTGACGCATGCTTTCTTCAAAGCCCTGCTCTTTCTCTCGGCCGGTTCGGTCATCCTTGGCCTTGAACGAGGCCATCACCACCTGGCGCATCATGGCGGGCATGGTGACCATCACGAAGAGGTCTTTGATCCAGGCGACATGCGTAACATGGGCGGTCTGCGCAAAACCATGCCGGTTACCTTCTGGCTGTACATGATCGGCACGCTGGCGCTGGCAGGTATCTTCCCGTTTGCAGGTTTCTGGTCGAAGGATGAAATCCTGGCAGATGCTTTCAAAGAGGGCTACACAGCAGTTTACTGGTTGCTGACCATCGCTGCTTTCTTTACGGCCTTTTACATGGGACGCCAGATCTGGATGGTCTTCTTTGGCAAGCCGCGTCACGATGCCGCTGCCCACGCGGAGGAGAGTCCGTTGATCATGACGGCGCCGCTGATGGTCCTGGCGGCTCTTTCGGTGGTCGGCGGGGCGCTTAACCTGCCCGGCCTGCATACCTTTACCGAATGGCTGGAACATACGCTTAATGTACATGCTGGTGAATTCGTTTTGAGTGTGGCCTTGATTTCCACTGCATTGGCTCTGCTCGCGATTTTCTTTTCCTGGCTGCTCTATGGGCGCAACCCGCTCAAAGCCGGCCAGCCAGACCCACTCAAGAAGCCGCTTGGTTTTATCTTCACTGGCATGGAAAATAAATGGTTCGTGGATGAAGGCTACGGGTTCTTCCCGATTGGCTTTTATGTGTGGGCTTCGCGGTTCCTTGCCGATTATGTTGACTGGCGCTTCTGGCATGACTGGTTTCATGAAAAAGTCATTGCCGGCACCTACAACTGGCTGAGTAATATTGTTCTTAACAGCTATTTGGATCAGAAAGGTATTGATGCCTTCTTCAATGGTATGGGGGAGCTCACCAAGCGTATCTCCTCCGGCTTGCGTGCGATCCAGAATGGCTTTGTCCGCAGTTACGCCCTGGCCGTCCTGCTGGGTGTCGTAACCATCCTGGGCTACTTAATAATCCTGAAATAAAGAGGTCGGACTATGAACTTTCTATCTGAACCCCTGACCCTGGTAACTTTCTTCCCCCTCGTAGGCGTGCTGGTCTTGCTCCTGCTGCCCTCGGAGAAGAAGAACCTGCTGCGCTGGACGGCGCTGGTCACCTCCCTGGTCGTCTTTGGCATCTCACTCTGGGTGCTCTCCCTGTTCGACGCCTCCAACCCGGACCTGCAGTTGGGCACACCCCATCCCTGGATCACCGTTGCCAGTTGGAATATCCAGTATCACCTTGCAGTGGATGGTTTGAGTGTCCTGCTTGTCCTGTTGACCACCTTCCTGACCCCCATCTCGATCCTCTCGACTTGGACAGCAGTACAGGAGCGTGTAAAGGACTTCATGCTCTTCTTCCTCCTGCTTGAAGTGGGCATGCTGGGTGTCTTCATGGCTCAGGATTTGTTCTTGTTCTACATCTTCTGGGAATTTACGCTTGTCCCGATGTACTTCCTGATCGGTATCTGGGGCGGCCCGCGTCGCATCTATGCCGCTATCAAATTCTTCCTGTACACGATGGCCGGTTCCATCCTGATGCTTCTGGCTATCTTGTGGCTGGGCATCAACCAAGGCTCTTTCTCGGTGCCGGAACTGGTGGCCAAGGGCGGCATTGCAGAGAACTTGCAGGTGTGGCTCTTCTTGGCATTTGCAGCGGCATTTGCCATCAAGGTTCCCATGTGGCCCCTGCATTCCTGGCTGCCGGATGCCCATGTGGAAGCCCCAACCGCCGGCTCGGTCATCCTGGCAGGCGTCTTGCTGAAGATGGGTACGTATGGTTTCCTGCGTTTCAACCTGCCGCTCTTCCCTGAGGCAGCGGTCAAAGCGGCCCCCTACATGGCGCTGCTGGCTACTATTGGGATTATCTATGGTGCGGCCGTTTCTTACGCCCAGTCCGACGTCAAGAAATTGGTTGCCTACTCCTCAGTCAGCCACCTCGGTTTCGTCATGCTTGGCCTGTTTGCCCTGAATGCTCAGGGCATCCAGGGCGCCATTCTTCAGATGATCAATCACGGCCTGAGCACCGGTGCCTTGTTCCTCCTGGTCGGGATGATTTACGAACAGACCCACACGCGCGAGATCAAGGTCTATGGCGGGTTGTGGAAGATCACACCCATCTTTGGCACCATCATGCTCATTGTCTCGCTCTCCTCGATGGGTCTGCCCGGCCTGAATGGTTTTGTCGGCGAGTTCACCATCTTGTTGGGCGCTTTTGGCTCCAAGGCTATCAATTCGCCCTGGTTCGCTGGCCTTTCGGCTCTGGGTGTCATCATGGCCGCCGTCTACATCCTCTACATGTTCCAGAAGATGTTCCTGGGCCCTGAAGGCTCGATTGTGGAGGATGTCAAGAAGCACGGCCATGCCCTGCGCGATCTGAACTGGCGCGAGATTGTCACCGTCCTGCCTCTGCTCATCTTCATCTTCTGGATTGGCCTGTACCCCAAGCCATTCTTTGACTTGATGGCCCCTGCGGTTGCCAAACTGCTGGCCGGATTGCCCTTGCCTTAGTGTGGCGACGACTTGCGTCGTTGCTGCCGGTGGAGTTGTTATGACACAACTTAACGTAACCGACTTTTCTACCATCCTGCCGCTTATTGTCCTGGTTGCCTGGGCATGTGTCCTGTTGCTGGCGGATCTGTTCATCAAACGCAAGGGTATCACTGCACTGCTGGCCGCTCTTGGCCTGGCGGTGACCCTCGCATTGACGCTCATCTTTGCTGGAGGTAGCTCGGCAGGCTTTTGTAACCCTGATCCTGCCAAGGTTGCCTTCTGCATGATTGCAGCCGACGGCTTTGCCCGCTTTGTTCATGCTCTCTTGCTGGTCAGCGGCCTGCTTGGGATTGCCCTTGCCTATGGCTACCTGCGCCGTATGAAGATTGAGCGTGGCGAGTACTATACCCTGATCCTGTTCAGCATTACAGGCATGATGCTCATGGCCCAGGCGGCTGACTTAATTGTGGTCTTCCTGGCACTTGAACTACTCTCCATCCCGCTCTATGTACTGGCTGCTTTTGCCCGTCCCAATCTGGACTCGGAAGAAGCTGGTCTCAAGTATTTCCTGCTTGGCTCTTTTGCGACCGGGTTCATCCTGTATGGAATCGCCCTGACATACGGCGCGACTGGCACTACTTCCCTGAATGGGATTATTGCTTCCGTTTCAGCTGGTTCGCCCAGTCTGCTCCTGGCAATTGGTGCGGCCCTCATCCTGGTGGGACTTGGTTTTAAAATCGCTGCTGTGCCTTTCCATATGTGGACGCCCGATGTCTACCAAGGAGCGCCTACTGCAGTGACGGCCTTCATGGCCGCGGGTGCTAAAATTGCCGGCTTTGCCGCTCTCTTGCGTGTCTTCGCCATGGCATTTCCGTCTTTGTCGGCGGATCTTTCACCCGTCTTGTGGGCAATCTCCGCCCTGACCATGCTTGGCGGCAACTTGATTGCCATCTCGCAGACGAACATCAAGCGTATGCTGGCTTATTCCAGCATTGCCCACGCTGGCTACATCCTGATGGCTTTCGTCCCCTTTGGGAATCCCGTTGTCATGCCCCTTTCGGTTGCAGCCGGGTTGTTCTACCTGGTGGCCTATGTCCTGACCAACTTCGGTACGTGGGGTGTTGTTATCGCCCTTGAAAAGGCTGAAGGGAAGGGCCTGGAAATCTCCGACTACGCCGGCCTGGGACGCAAGTATCCGGCTCTGGCTGCCGCGATGACCATATTCATGCTTTCATTGACCGGTATGCCGCCTACGCTTGGGTTGGTTGGTAAGTTCTACTTGTTCCGTGCAGTGCTGGAAGGCGGCTATGTCTGGTTGGCCATCATTGGCGTTGTCACTTCGCTTATCTCCGCATACTACTATTTGCGTGTCGTTGTTACCATGTACATGCGTGAAGGCGAGCCGCATACCGAACGCGAGTTCTGGCTGGGTTTCACCACGCTGGGCGCTGCTCTGGCAACTGTGGTAGTCAGCCTTGTACCCCAATGGCTGTTCATCCTGGCAAAGGATGCGGTTTTGAAGTTGTTCTAAACTGAATACCTTGTTCGGAGAACCCGGTGTGATGAAACTGAAACACCGGGTTTTTTGATGGCTGTGAAGTAAGCGAAATAAACCTTCATTGCTCATCAGGTAAGAATTTTCATAAGGAGTCTCTTATGCGGATTTCCCATATGATACAGGCGGTTGATGCCCACGCTTGCGGAGAACCAGGGCGTGTCATCGTCGGCGGGGTATTGGATGTTCCCGGCAACACAATGTATGAGAAGATGGTTTACTTAAAAACAAATGCCGATCACCTGCGCTTGCGTATGCTGCGTGAGCCGCGCGGCTATCCTGTACTATGCTGCAACTTGATTCTCCCGCCCACCTACACCGAAGCCGACGCCGGCTTTGTCATTATGGAGCAGACCGAATACCCGGGAATGTCAGGCACCAATACCATCTGCGTTGCCACCGTACTGCTCGAAACTGGTATGGTCGCGATGAAAGAGCCGGTTACTGAACTGGTATTGGAAGCCCCTGCCGGACTTATCCGTGTGCGTGCTGAGTGTGCCAATGGCAAAGTCAGGTCTGTCACTTTCCAAAACGTTCCTGCCTTTGCCGCTTATTTGGATGCTGCCATCGAAGTCCCACACCTGGGTCGGGTGGTAGTGGATGTGGCATATGGCGGGATGTTCTACGTTATCGCGCAGGCTGAACAATTTGGCTTGCAGCTTACTCCCGACGAAGGCGCGGACATTGTACGGATCAGCGAGATGATCAGGGCTGCTGCGCAGGAACAGTTGCCGGTTGTCCATCCCGAGAACCCCGGCTTCAATGGCGTGACGATCTCGCAACTCTCCGGTCCACCCCATGTCGACGATTCACATATGCGCAACGTGGTCACTGTCGCCACCGGCGAAGTGGACTGGGATAAACCATCCACCTGGACGGGTGCTATTGACCGTTCTCCCTGCGGTACGGGTACCTGCGCTCGTATGGCTACCCTTCATGCCCGCGGCAAACTTGCCCTCAACCAGGACTTTCGCCATGAGGGCATCCTGGGAACGGTTTTCACCGGACGCCTGCTTTCCGAGACACGAGTCGGATCGTACAAGGCTGTAATTCCAACCATCACTGGCCAGGCTTGGATTACTGGCTTTAGCAGTTACGTGCTTGATGCCGAAGATCCTTTTCCGGATGGTTTCACAGTCGGCGATATCTGGTAGCAGGAACTGGAGAGTCTCTGCAAGCTGCAGCCTTGTACAATATTCTTATAAGGAAAGGAGGTGGATGATGTTTAAGGACATCCTCCTGGGTGTGGATGGTTCCACACATGCTCTTCGGGCTGCTCAGGTTGCTGGCGAGATGGCCCGTGCCATGCAGGCTGATTTACGTGTTGTCGTAGCCTATGATCCCATACCTCCCTACTTGGGCGAGCCCAACCTGTTGGACACCATTGCCGCCCGTCAAAAACATGCCAACGAAATCCTGGCTGCTGCCTTGCAGGCGGTCGGTCAGACCCCCCGCGAAGTCAAAACGGAAATGCTTGAAGGCTCTGCTGCAGAGGCTATTTTGGAAGTGGCACAAACCCGTGGCAACGATTTAATTGTGATTGGGTCGCGCGGGTTAGGAAAGTTGACCGGCCTTCTGCTGGGCAGCCAGAGCCAGAAAGTTATTCAACACGCTCCTTGCCCGGTGCTGGTCATCCGGTAGCATCCAGGGTCGCAGCTCGTTCTTCTGCCAGCCGGAACTCTTCCGGAGTGTTTAGATTCCAAAAAGCTAGGCCGTGAGGGTCGAAGCATCTGCTTTCCTCAGGTCTGAGAACGCGCACACGTACTTGGGGGAACCAGGCAATTACTTTCCATTCCCCGGCATCCAGTGCCGACCGGATTGGCCCCAGGCAGCTCTCCCGCCGGTAAATGGCGTGCAGTGGTTCATATGATCCATCTTCGGACACCGGTATGGCGACATCTTTTCCACTCATAAGCAGGCAATCGCGTCCGTAGGCCAGAAGGTCGGCGCTTGCAAAAGGCATGTCACATGCCACCACCGCTACGAACTCATGCCTGGCAGACGCGAGCGCTGTGTAGAGGCCGCCCAGGGCGCCGCGGCCGGGGACCAGGTCCGTTATGAGTGGAACGGCCAGGAAGGAGTAGGTTTCAGGACGGTTTGTTGTCACCAGCAACTCGTCTGCTATTGGTAACAGGCGTTCTGCCACCCGTTTGATGAGCGGATGCCCAAGGAATGGCAGCAATGCCTTGTCCTGTCCCATGCGGCGTGACTCTCCGCCAGCTTGAATTACGACGCTTAGCATGATAGTATTATACCGATGAATACGCTGTCAGATTATCTCGATGGCCTGACAAAACCGGGGGAACTTTTCGTCCCATTGCCGGATAGCGGGGTGCGCTGTACGGCCTGCGCTCACCGCTGCCGAATCCACAAGGGGCGGCGTGGCATTTGTCAGGTGCGTTTCAACCCGGACGGAAATCTGCGCGTGCCGTGGGGATACGTCGCCGCGCTTCAGGCCGATCCCATTGAGAAGAAACCCTTTTCACATGTTTTGCCAGGTTCGACTGCATTGACCTTTGGAATGTTAGGTTGCGATTTCCATTGCGGTTATTGCCAGAATTGGCTCAGTTCGCAAGCTCTGCGCGACCCCGATGCGGACCTGGCTGGCAGGTATGTTCGCCGAATTTCACCAGAACAGATTGTGGAAGCGGCCCGGCGGATGGATGCTCAGGTGGTTGTTTCTTCATACAATGAGCCGCTTATTACCAGTGAATGGGCGGTTGCAATATTTAAACTCGCCAAAGCAGCCAGCATGAAGTGCGCTTATGTCTCGAATGGCAATGCAACCCCCGAAGTTCTTGCTTACCTGCTTCCTTACCTTGATGCCTTTAAAATTGACTTAAAATCCATGCGGGATAGGAACTATCGCAGTCTGGGTGGGGTTTTAAAAAACGTGCTTGAAACCATACAACGGGCACATCAAATGGGCATCTGGGTTGAAGTGGTCACTCTGGTGGTGCCGGGCTTTAATGATAGCAACGAAGAATTATGGGAAACAGCACGTTTCTTGTTTAGCATTTCGCCGGACATTCCCTGGCATGTGACAGCTTTCCACAAAGACTATAAGATGGTTGATCCAGATAATACTCCTGCTCATACACTCCTGCGTGCTGCTGATATCGGCCGGGAAGCTGGTCTGCATTATGTCTATGCGGGAAATATCCCCGGACGGGTGGGCGAATATGAAAGCACGGTCTGTCCCACCTGCAGCCGGCTGCTTATCCGGCGGGTTGGGTATACAGTGCAACAATACCATCTTACTGCTCGGGGCGCCTGTCCATACTGCGGCGCGAAAATTGCAGGCTTGTGGCATTCAGATCCGCACCATGGAAATCTAGACAGGCATGGAATTCCCATCCCCATCTTATGATTTTTTGCTGTATAATCGGACGGTATGCTCGTCCAATCCCATGACAGGAGGTGCCTGCTTACAAATCCCCTTTTCATCTCAAAAAACTTGTCCCCCCATACTCACATCATTTCTCTAGGAGGAGAAAATCGTGAAACGAAACTTGTTTGTCCTGTTCTCGCTGGTCATCCTGGCCAGCATGGTACTGGCCGCCTGCGGCCCCAAGGCCACTGAGGCACCTGTCGTTGAGCCGGAAGCCACCGAAGCCCCTGCTGCTACCGAGGCTCCTGCTGCTACCGAGGCTCCTGCTGAACCTACGCCGATTCCGGATGTCCCGATTGCGACCTTCGACGGCACGACTCTCTCGGTCCCCGAGTGCGGTAATGGCTATATTGGCCTGATCAAGTCCATCGAGGCCACCGACCAGTACACTGTAACCTTTACCCTGTGCCAGCCTGATCCCGCCTTCCTTTCGAAGATGGCCTTTACTCCCTTTGCCATCTATCCGTCGGAATGGCTTGAAGCCACTGCAGGCGAGACCAACCGTACATCCGAAGGCCTTGAGAAGCCTATCGGCACCGGCCCTTACATGGTCAGTGAATGGAATCGCGGCGATAGCCTGACCCTCACCGCTTTCCCTGATTATTGGGGTGAACAGCCCTACGCAGAAACCATGGTACTTCGCTGGAGTACTGAGTCTGCCCAGCGCCTGCTGGAACTCCAGTCTGGCACTGTGGATGGCATTGACAATGTGGGCCCTGCTGACTTTGAGACGATCAAAGCCGATCCCAATTTGCAGCTGGTTATCCGCCCGGCCCTGAACATTTTCTACATCGGCTTCAACAACAAGTTCGCGCCGTTTGACAATGTCATGGTCCGCCAGGCGATTGCCATGGGCATTGATCGCCAGCGCATTGTGGACAACTTCTATCCGGCTGGTTCTGAAGTTGCCTCTCATTTCACCCCCTGCGCCATCCCCAATGGCTGCGATGGTGATCCGTGGTATGACTTCGATGTGGCTGCTGCCAAGGCGAAATTGGCTGAGGCCGGTTTCCCGGATGGTTTCAAGACCACCCTCACCTACCGCGATGTTGTTCGTGGTTACCTGCCGCAAGCCAGCGTTGTTGCCCAGGATATCCAGGCTCAGTTGAAGGAAAACCTGAACATCGATGCTGAGATTGTTGTCATGGAATCCGGTGCGTTCATTGAGGAAGCCAACTCCGGCCGCCTGGAAGGTATTCACCTGCTTGGTTGGGGTGCCGACTATCCGCACATCACCAACTTCCTGGACTTCCACTTTGGCCAGGCGAATACGCAGTTCGGCGATTCGTACCCCGAGATCTACGAAAAACTGCAGGAAGGCTCCAAGATTTCTGATCCTGAAGTTGCCAAACCGATTTACGTTGAGGCCAACAATGCCGTTCGGGAACTGGTCCCGATGATCCCGGTTGCTCATGGCGGTAACGCGACGGCCTATCGCGCCGATGTGGTTAATCCCCAAGCCAGCCCGCTTACAGCCGAGTCGTTTGCCGAATCCGACCCGGGTGGTCGCGAAACCTTTGTGTTCATGCAAAACGCTGAACCGATCAGCCTGTTCTGCGGCGACGAAACCGACGGGGAGAGCCTGCGTGGTTGTGACCAGGTCATGCAGGGCCTGTACGGTTACAAGATCAATGACACTGCAGTCGAGCCTGTGCTGGCCGAGTCCTGCGAACCCAACGAAGACTTGACCGTCTGGGTTTGCACGCTCAATCAGGGTATCAAGTTCCATGATGGCACCGACTTTGACTCTGCGGATGTACTGGCTACCTACAACGCTCTGTTCAACATTGCTGCCCCCACTCATAAGGGCAACACCAACATCTTCAACTACCCCGACTACCTGTTCGGCCTGATGAAGAAACCCGGTCAGTAATCGAAACCATCGAGTAATAAGATACGGGGTGGCGGGAAACCGCCATCCCGTATTCTCACGGGAGAAGCTGCTCATGATGCTTCAGTACATCTTTCGTAGAATCATCACCTCCATTCCAGTACTAATTGGGATATTATTAGTAACTTTTTCTTTGTCACGTGTCATTCCCGGTGATCCCTGCCGCGCGATTTTGGGTGAAAAGGCAACGCAGGAAATCTGTGACCGGTTTATGCGGGAAAAAGGACTGGACAAACCCGTCCTGACCCAATTTACCATCTATATGGGTGAGATCGTTCGTGGCGATTTCGGTACCTCCTTCCGCTTCTCCAAGCCGGTGGGTGATCTGTTGGTGGAGCGCCTGCCGACTACAATTGAACTCGCTTTCATGGCATTATTATTATCCATGATCGTAGGGATACCCCTCGGCATTATCTCGGCTGTAAAACACAATTCCTGGGTCGACGTGTTTACGATGGTCTGGGCCAACGCCGGTATTTCGATGCCGGTTTTCTGGCTTGGTTTGATGCTGGCATATGTCTTTTCACTCTTATTGAAAGATACTCCCTTCTGGTTGCCGCCTTCCGGCCGGCTCAGTGCTGGACTCTCGCCGGACGCTTTTTTCGAAGTCTGGGGTTGGAGTGTCCCAGAAAAAGGTTTTCTCCTGTCGGCGTACCAGTTTATCGGGCGCCTTAATATCCTGAATGCCATCCTGACCGGGAACTGGAAGGTATTGGGTGATGCTTTGCAGCATATCATCCTGCCTTCTCTGGCCTTGAGCACAATTCCCATGGCACTGATTGCCCGCATGACCCGTTCGAGTATGCTGGAAGTGCTTGGGCAGGATTACATTCGGACTGCACGCGCGAAAGGGCTGCCTCAGTTTAAGGTTGTTTTCAAACATGGATTTCGCAATGCCCTGCTGCCGGTAGTGACTGTTATTGGTCTGTCATTAGGCGGCTTGATGGGTGGAGCGGTCCTGACCGAATCGATTTTTGGGCTCTCTGGCGTTGGCCGTATCATGTATGAGTCCATCACGGCCCGTGACTACGGTATTGTGCAGGGCTTTACCGTTGTGATCGCTGTATTTTTCGTAATCGTTAATCTTTTGGTAGACATATCGTATGCCTACCTGGATCCCCGCATCCGACTGGAATAGGTGGCCGCATGGAAGACACAAATACAAAACAAGCTCCCCGTATGGATGCCGAAGGGCTTTCGCTTAAATCTGTCAGCCTGTGGCAGACCACCTGGAGACGTTTTTTTCGCCGTAAATCAGCCCTTATTGGGCTTGTCATGCTTGGCATTATGGTTTTTATTGCCCTGACAGCCAATATCATTGCTCCCTATGATCCTTACCAGCCATTGATTGGTATCGAAAAGATCAAGATGCGTGAAGCGCCCTGCATTCACCTGTTGGGTTGTCCAAAGGATAAACCTCAGCATCTGATGGGTATTGACGGTAATGGGCGTGACGAGTTCAGCCGTTTGCTTTATGGTTCACGTTTGAGCTTGATGATCGGTTTTACCACGGTCACGTTTGCCATCATCATTGGCACGATCCTGGGGGCTGTAGCCGGTTATTTCGGGGGCTGGGCAGATACCATCATTATGCGTTTGATGGATGTGTTGCTGGCTTTTCCGGAATTGCTGCTTGCTATTGCGATTGTTTCGGTTCTTGGTCCGGGGTTGATAAATGCCTTGCTTGCTATTGGCATTGTTTCCATACCGGCTTATGCGCGTGTGGTGCGTTCGAGCGTGATCTCAGTTCGTGAGATGGATTATGTCTCTGCCACGCGCGCGCTGGGTGGAAGCAATTTCCGTATCCTTTTCAACCGTATTCTACCCAACGCACTCACCCCGCTGATTGTTCGGGGTACCCTTGGCATTGCTGGTGCCATCATTGATGCGGCCGCGCTATCGTTCCTCGGACTGGGCGCCCAGCCGCCGACGCCGGAATGGGGCGCCATGCTTGGGGCAGAGCGCAACCAGGTCTTCACGGCACCATACCTGGTCTTCTACCCTGGGTTTGCCATTATGTTTACAGTGCTGGCCTTTAACCTGCTTGGGGATGGCCTGCGTGATGCCCTGGACCCCAGGCTGGCGCATAAGAGCAGCTAACCAGTCATTCTGTCCGCTAGCTTGGATGTGGGACAAGATCATGTGTCTTGTCCCACGTTATTTATAGACGAGGCCAAGTACGATGTACGATCAACGTTATCGTCCTCCCGTGCCAAAAAAGAAACAGGATTTGATCAGGGTGGAAGGTTTGGTGAAACATTTCCCGGTGCGTGCAGGCCTTTTCCAACGCGTGATCAACTGGGTTCAGGCTGTGGATGATGTCAGTTTCACCATACGGGATGGGGAAACGTTGGGATTGGTGGGCGAATCAGGTTGCGGAAAGACCACGGTCGGGCGAATGTTGTTGAGGCTTCTGGAACCAACCGCCGGCTTGGTAAGGTTTGAGGACAGGAATATCTTCGAATTGAGTGGCCGGGAGATGAAGGATGTCCGCCGGGAGATGCAGATCATTTTTCAGGATCCGTTCTCTTCGCTCGACCCGCGCGTCCCAGTGGGGGAATCGATAATGGAAGGCTTGGTCATTCACGGATTGGGTACCGAAGAAGAGCGTTTTCAAGTTATGTTGAACATGCTCGGCAAGGTTGGGCTGGAGCCTTACCACGCGCGCCGTTATCCCCACGAGTTTTCTGGTGGACAGCGCCAGCGGATTGGGATTGCACGTGCTCTGGCCTTGCTTCCGAAGTTTATTGTGTGTGATGAACCTGTATCTGCTCTGGATGTTTCCATTCAATCGCAGATCTTGAATATTTTGAAGGATCTGCAATCTGAGTTCAGTTTGACATACCTCTTTATTGCCCACAACTTGAGTGTGGTCGAACACATTTCAGACCGTATTGCTATAATGTATCTGGGGAAGATTGTAGAATTGGCCCCGCGCGTTGAATTTTTCTCCCGTCCGTCTCACCCATATACACAGGCTTTGATTGCAGCCATCCCGGTTGCAGATCCGCATCTGGCACATAAACAATCGCTGCTGAAAGGCGATGTGCCCAGCCCGCTTAATCCTCCTTCGGGCTGCCGCTTCCAAACGCGTTGCCCCGTCTCCGTGGAAATGTGTTCCCGTCAGGAACCAGCCTTTCGGGAAATTGATATCGATCATTGGGCGGCTTGCTGGCGGGCCGAGTAGCTTTTGGCTTGTCAATGCCGCTGTAGCCTATATTTCTTTCTTGCCTCTTTCTTTTCGCATTGCCCTGGCTTGAACCGAAAAGCCCAGGACCAGTAAGGTGAGAAATATCAACAACCCCAAACCGCGTTGTAAATCCAGGGCCTTGAGGATCAGTGCGGCGCCTGCCAGAGATGAAAGCGTAATTAATGCCCAATCGAAGAGCAGGCTGATCAAAATCGTTCCCAGAATACCGCCGGACAGAAAGGCAAGCAAGGGCATAAAATTTTGCTCCAGGCCAACTGCCGAGGCCAGACTCAGTATCAAGTAACCGCCCGCCAGGAAGCCGGCAATACCGATTGCCGCGCGCTGGAAGAAAACGGCTAACAGGATTCCCACCAAGCCCAGTCCAATGGCAATGATCAGCACAATGCTCTCCCGGGTGCCCTGGAACAAATGCCCAGCCAGTGTCAACCCGGCCACAAAGCCTGCCGAAGCTGCGAATAACCAATAGACCTTGCGCCCGAAAAATAGCAGGCTGGCACCGATCAGTATGGTTATGATGGGCATCGATCTGTATCCTATTCAGGCGCTAAAGCCTCATTCCCAGCATTGCCAATGCCCCAAAGATTAACAGTACCGCGGCTGTGCCAAGCAGCGTATCGCGTCCCTCGCGCTGGTCCCTAATGGAAAGGTATGGATAAGTCCCTTCTGGAACCCAGCGGGGTCCGGCAAACCAGGCGAAAATCAGGCCGCCAAGCAGGCCGCCCAGGTGTCCCCATAAATCGATACCGGGCGTGAGGCTGATGACCAGGTTGATGGCCAGCACACTTAGAAGACCATTCAGCGCCCGGCGGGCATTAACCAATAATGTGCGGTGCTGGTAGAGAAAAATACCCTGGGCCGCGATCAGACCGAAAATTGCCGTCGATGCGCCCACGGAAATTCCATCAGATAGTAGAAATGAAAAAACGTTTCCGGCAAATCCTGCCAGCATGTAGAGCAGCAGAAAACGCCCATGGCCCATCCGGCTTTCCAAGTCAGTGCCTAAAATAAACAGGGCATACATATTGAAGCCAATATGCGTAATAGAGCCGTGCAGGAGTATCGGTGTAAATAGCCGCCAGAACTGGCCGGCTCGGATCAACTCTGAGGATTTCGCCCCTAAAGCAACCAGTAGATCATAGCCAAGAACAGCCTGGCTGAGGAGTTGTAACAGGTATGCTGTGACTGTTATCCCCAATAGGATATATGCCCAGCGGGGCCGCACCAGAGAGACAGCAACCTGCTGTGAACTGGATTGGGATTCGGGTTGCGGATAACCTTCGTGATATGGATATTCACTCATCGAATATACCTCTAAATCTTGTACTGGCACCAGTCTTATAAAGTTACCCGGCGCGGATTAACGCGATGGTGTTCGGCATCAATGATTGCAATTACAGTTTGTACTGTTTGACCCAATTGATTATCGGCATTGATTATTACATAGTCGAATTCTTCAGCACGCTTGAGTTCCTGGCGAGCGGTAGCAATGCGCAGGCTCAAATCTTCGGCTGCCTCTGTTTGGCGCTTCTTTAAACGCTGGACTAGTTCCTCTTCGCTGGGTGTGGTAATAAAGATAAGCACAGCCTCAGGTGCAAGTTTGCGCACTGTAGCTGCACCTTGCACGTCTAGACGCATGATTACATCTTTTCCCGAAGCCAGTGCCTCTCGCACTTGTTGCTTGGGGATACCTTTGTAATCGCTGTAAACAATGGCATATTCGATCAATTCTTCTTCTTCGATCATGCGGGCAAATTCTTCTTTCGACAGGAAGAAGTAATCCTTGCCATGTACCTCATTTTCACGGCGGGCGCGTGTGGTGGCTGTCACGACGAAGTGCATCGGCAGTTTGCGCTCTTTTAATCCGTGCAAAACGCTGTCTTTACCCACCCCTGATGGTCCTGAGATAACGATCAGCAAAGGCTGGGGATGATAGAGATTGAATTCGGTATCAGTCATGGTCTTATTTTACTCGAAAGGGAAGCATGCTCACTGCCTTGTCTCGTCTGGTCGTTGTATCAAAAAGCCAATATTTTAAGGCAATCGATTGCTCTATTGTAGAACGTCCATGCTATAATCGAATCGGCGCCACCGACACCTGAATACTGTATTGGTGATTTTCCCATGTCTTTTGTTCACCTCCATGTGCATTCCGAATATTCCTTGCTGGACGGCTTCTCAAATATTAAGAAGCTGGTAAAGCGTGCCAAGGATATGGAGATGCCGGCTTTGGCTATTACTGATCACGGCACGATGTATGGTGTCATTGAGTTTTTCAATGCCGCACAAAAAGAGGGAATCAAGCCAATTATCGGAATGGAAACCTATATGGCTGCCCGCGGCATGAAAGACCGGGATCCGAAGCTGGACAAAAAGTCGTATCACACGCTTCTCCTGGCTGAGAACGCAACAGGGTATGACAATCTGCTTAAGATCGCCAGCGCTGCTCAACTGGATGGCTTTTATTATTATCCCCGCATCGACAAGGACTTTCTGGCTCGACATTCCGAAGGACTGATTTGTACTACCGGTTGTATGTCGGCTGAAATCCCTCGTTCCCTGCTGGAAGACAATCCCGAAGAAGCCCTCCGGCGCATGAATTGGTATTATGACGTTTTCGGCCGGGATCGTTTCTTTGTGGAGCTTCAGCAGCACAACATCAAAGAGATCACCGACTTGAACCGCCGCCTGTTGGAGTTGGGTGCGCGGTATTCCATGCGCTATGTTGCTACCAATGATGTGCACTATATTGAACCAGATGACGCCCGCCTGCAAGATATCATGCTGGCCATCCAGACCGGTACTGTACTTTCCAACCCTGACCGTATGCGCATGACTGATCCATCCTATTACTTGCGCACACCGCAGGAAATGAGCACTCTTTTTCGAGAAGTCCCAGAGGCACTCAGCAATACCTTGTTGATCGCTGAGCGTTGCAAGGTGGACTTGTCATTTAAAGGATACCATCTCCCCCAATTTCCTGTCCCTGAGGGGCATACTCCTCAGACTTATTTGAAGTCCCTGTGCCAGGCAGGGTGCCAGCGACGTTATGGCTCGCGGGCTGTTGATCCGGAAATCTGCAACCGCCTGAATTACGAACTCCAGGTGGTCCATGACATGGGTTTTGACGCATATTTTATTATCGTATGGGATTTGTGCAGACACGCGCGTGAAAAGGGAATCTGGTATAACGCACGTGGTTCAGCGGCCGGTTCGATCATCGCCTACACGTTGGATATTACCCTTGTGGACCCAATTGAACACGGGCTTATCTTTGAGCGATTCCTGAATCCGGGCCGTATCTCCATGCCCGATATTGACCTGGACTTTCCTGATGATCGCCGGGCTGAAATGCTGGAGTATACGGCGAATAAATATGGTGACGATAAGGTTGCACAGATCATCACCTTTGGCACGTTGGGCGCCCGTGCTGCTATTCGCGATGTCGGCCGTGTAATGGATATTCCACTTAATGAAGTAGATCGGGTGGCGAAACTAATCCCGAATGTACCGGGCAAATCTGTAAGTCTACACGAGACCCTCGAGCAGAATCCGGAATTAAAGTCAATTTATGATTCGGCCCCGCACATGAAAGAATTGATAGACACGGCCAGCCTGATGGAGGGTGTGGTTCGTAATGCGGGAACACATGCGGCCGGAGTTGTCATCGCCGATAAACCCCTGATTGATTATTTGCCTCTGCACCGACCAACATCTGGATCAGAGGAAACTCCCATCAAGTCGGTTACCCAGTTCGAGATGGGTATCCTCGATTCGCTCGGCATGCTCAAGGTGGACTTTTTGGGTTTGTCCACGCTGACGGTGATGGCGCAAGCCTGTACACTCATTGAAAAACGGCACGGCCGGGAGTTCAACCTTGATAATATTCCGCTCGATGACCCCAAATCTTTTGAGTTGATGGGGAACGGCCAGACGGCGGGCATCTTCCAACTGGAAGGCGGCGGTATGACCCGTTACCTGGTGGAAATGAAGCCGCAGACATTGGAAAATGTAATTGCTATGGTGGCTCTTTATCGCCCTGGTCCCATGGCTTTCATCCCCAATTACATCAAACGCATGCATGGCGAGGAGGAACCCACCTATCGTCACGAAGCGCTCAGACCCATCTATGAATCAACGTACGGCATCCCGGTCTACCAGGAACAACTTATGCGGGCTGCGGTCGAACTGGCCGGCTACACTCCCTCTGAGTCTGACGAACTCCGCAAGGCTATTTCAAAGAAAAAGAAAGAAGAAATAGAAAAACACCAGGTTAAGTTCATCAATGGGGCAGTTGCAAGGGGCATTCCAAAGGAAACGGCTGGAATCATCTATGCTGACTGGGAAGAGTTTGCCCGTTATGGCTTCAATAAATCTCATGCGGCAGATTACGGCGTAATTGCCGTGCAAACCGCCTATCTCAAAGCGCATTATCCTGCTGAATATATGTCGGCCCTGCTAACTGTATGGAAGGGGGAGACAGGAAAGGTGGCGTTTTATGTCGCCGAGGCACGCAATATGGGTGTGCCAGTCTTGCCTCCTGATATCAACACGAGTGGCTACGACTTCATTATCGAGGATTTACCAGAAGGCCCAGCAATCCGTTTTGGAATGGGTGCAGTCAAGAATGTTGGGCAGGGTCCTGTGGAATTAATTCTCAAAGCACGCGACAGTGGCCCATTTGCCAATTTAAACGATTTGACCCGGCGCGTGGATTTACGTACGGTCGGCAAACGTACACTGGAGTGCCTTATTAAAGTAGGTGCTCTGGATCGTTTTGGCCCGCGTTTGAGCCTGCTCCAAAACCTGGATCGGATTGTAGCTGCCAGCATCTCTCACTTTCGCGCAGCCGATGCAGGGCAGATGAGCCTCTTTGACGTTTCAGACAGCGTGACCGAGGAGATTGTTCTACCGCCGCCCAGCGGTAAGGAAGACCGCCGTGAAATGCTTAACTGGGAACGCGAACTGATCGGTCTTTACCTGTCGGATCACCCGCTCACACCCATCCAGCCCACGTTGGCAAAATTGGTCAGTTACTTCTCCGGTCAACTTGGTGAAGCTCAACACGAGGAAAAAGTGCGTGTGGCCGGATTGGTGGTCGGCGCCCGCCCTTACCAGACGAAGAAAGGTTCGATGATGGGCTTTGTTACCCTGGAGGACATCCAGGGAAATATTGAATTGGTGCTTTTCCCAAAAGTCTGGCAGGAGTGTTCTGCTCTGGTGGATGTCGGTAAGATCGTGCTTGCCGAGGGGAAAGTGGATGCGAACAGTAGTCCACCAAAGATCTTGGTGGATGTGATTCGAACTGAAATGAACCTGGTAGAAGCGGCTGATACTCTGAGTGAGACACCTTTGTCCCCATCCGGACAGCCGATCGCCCGCTCGCCACTTTCCACTGCCGGACCGGGTGCGCGCTCTGCTCCGCCCCTACGGAAGCAGCCGGGTTCCCCGCGAATTTCAGAGCCTTCCAGCCCCTATGCTGCAGAAGAGAGCCCTGACATGGATTTGGATGGCGATGACAGTCCACCGCCGCCCGATGCTTTTCCTCCTGGCTGGGAAGCCTGGGCTGCCAGTGGGGGGGAAGGAATACCCGGACATTCAGTTTCGCAAACAAGTTTGAAAAGTGAACAGCCGCAGGTCGTTTCAGCACAGCCGCCGCCTGCTCTCACGGAGCAGACTGCCAGAGTTATACCACCGCCCATTCTTCCGCCTGTTATCCGGGTTGAACCGGATGATGGTGATGGTCGACAGCCGCAGTTGATCACACTGATTTTGCGGCCCAGCGACGATGCTGAACGTGATCGACGCCGCATTAAGTCGCTGATCGGTATCTTGATTTCACATCCCGGTCGAGACCGCTTTGAGTTACAGGTTTTTGAGAATGGTCGTGGACACTTGATTGATTTTCCCAATGACACTACCCATATCTGCCCAGCGCTGTTGGCGCGTCTGAAAAGACTGCTTGCTGAAGAGACCTGGCGTATTGAGCCGATTACACTACAATAAAAAAATTAGACACCCGGATGATAAAAGTGCCGGGTGTCTTTGCATTGGGGACAACGAACTATTCTTTTATCAATGGCATTCGGCCTGTATCTTGGTAGGCTACAACACAGTTGCGGCCTTTCTGTTTGGCGTGGTAAAGCGCACGATCGGCGCGAATCAGGGTGGCTTCACTATTAAGGCCATGCTGAGGAAAAGCAGCCACGCCAAGAGACATCGTGGCGTGCAGGATTTGGTTCCCATAGTGTACATACAAGGCATCAAATTTGTTGCGGATGCTTTCTGCACGATCTCGAGCTGCCTGCAGCGATGCTCCAGGCATGACGATCACGAACTCCTCCCCACCATACCGGCAGGGAATATCCTCTGAGCGGATATTGGCCATCAGTAATTTCCCAAGGGCCTTCAACATCTGGTCCCCAGCTTTATGCCCGTAGGAGTCATTAACCTGTTTAAAATTGTCGATATCCATGATAATCAGTCCAACCGACTGCCCATCCCGACCAGCACGAGAAATTTCTCGGTCCAATGTCTCCTGTAGGTATCGCCGGTTGAACAAGCCGGTAAGCGGATCACGGATGGCCTGTTCGCGCAATTGTTCATGTAGCAATTCGATCTCTGTCACGTGCGCTTCAAGACGTTTGTTTGCTTCTTGATAGGCAATTTCTACCCGCCTTCGTTCCGTGATATCCACAGTAAAGCCCGCTATGAAGCTTGGTTTACCTTGCCGGATGATCGTAAATTTTGTGGTTTCAAAAACTTTGCCGTCCATTTCCTCGATCACTTTGATCGGTTTCCCGCTTCGCAAGACTTCAAGATCATCCTGTTTCATGTTGCGAGCAATCTCAGGTGGGAACAATTCTTCCATATCCTTGCCAAGCAGTTCATCGATTGGTTTTCCGAGCATTTCTTCGTAATTCTTGCTCAACAGGACAGGCCTGATATCTTCATCTTTGATGAAAACATAAACAGGGCTGTGTTCCATGAATAATTTAAAAATTTCTTTATCTTCCTCAAGTTCTATCTCTATTTGCTTCCGCCTGGTAACATCCAGGACATTGCCCAATTCAGCCGGTCGGCCATTTAACTCCAATCGCGTGCCAACAACCTCGATGAAGATCGTGTTTCCATTTTTATGCAGACAGCGGAACTCCTGCTGGAAGGGCTTGGAGCTGTTTTTCTGGCGTTGGAGGATCATTTCGCCTGCTATCTTGCGGTCTTCAGGGTGTATGAACACAACCGGATTATTTTGGAGTAATTCATCCTGGCTATAGCCCGTTATATGGCACAGAGTGGGATTGACATACTTTATGATTCCGTCTTGGAAGATGTAGATTCCAGTTGGAGAACCTTCCGTGATGGCGCGAAAGCGGCTCTCGCTTTCCCGCAACGCGTTTTCTATTTTCTTTCGTTCAGTAATGTCCGTTTGTATACCACACATACGCAACGGACGTCCTTTTGGATCGCGTCGGACGATCCTTGCATGATCCAGAATCCACTTATAATCCCCGCCCTTTGTCCGCAGGCGGAATTCATGGGCATACGAGACTGTTTTCCCCTCGATATGATCCCAAACCGCCCGCCAGGCGTCATCCCGGTCATCAGGGTGAAGTAGGTTTGTCCACTGGTCAATTATGGGTTCAATTTCATCTGGCGAATAACCGAGCATTTCCGCCCAACGTGTATTCCGTTGGACCGTGCCGGTTTCGATGTTCCAATCCCAAAAGCCCTGCTGGCTGCCTTCCAATACAAGCCGTAATTGCTCTTCACTCTCCCTAAGTGCTGTTTCTAAAGACGATATCTTTGAGGATGAATTTCCTTCGTCTGGCATTTATCCGTGCCCTTTCGTCTCTGAAAGAAAAAGCGAAACCGCAACGGTAGGTTTCGCCATTTACACACCAGGGTCGGCAGCCATTGCAATACCCTGAGTCATCACTACCTGTTTTCAGTAAATGTTCTACATTATAGGCGCCTCTTTATGGTGAATCAAGGCTTGGATAAACACGTTTTACGATTCAAAGACTTTCTAATAAATTGTTTTTACCTGAGACAGGCCACGATTGAATAGAAAAAGCCTTCGGGGTATCAACACCCCGAAGGCTTTTCGGAATCACTAGGCTGCTGCTAATTCCACCTGCGGCAGGTCTTTCATCGCTTCTTCGATTGCTTCTGCGGGATATTCATAATCCACTAGTTGACCATTCAGGAAGGATTGATAAGCCGTCATATCGAAATGACCGTGTCCTGAGAGATTGAACAGGATGACACGTTTTTCTCCCTTGGCTTTGGCATCCAGCGCTTCATCAATTGCCACCCGAATGGCATGTGCTGACTCTGGTGCTGGAAGAATGCCTTCCGTTTTGGTAAACATAACCGCTGCTTCGAATGTGCCGACTTGGGGAATGGCTGTCGCCTCGATCAATCCGGAATCATAAAGGGCTGAGACTAACGGCGCCATGCCATGGTAACGCAACCCGCCTGCGTGGATTCCGGCTGGCATGAAAGTGTGGCCAAGTGTATACATCTTGACAATGGGGGCCATTTGAGCCGTATCCCCATAGTCAAAAGTATAGGTGCCTTTTGTCAGAGAGGGGGTGGCTGTCGGCTCGACCGCCAGGAGGCGAGTGCGTTTGCCTTCCTTTAAGTTCTGGCGCAGGAACGGGAAGGCAATACCGCCGAAGTTTGAACCGCCGCCGACGCAGCCGATGACCACATCCGGATACTCACCAGCCAGGTCCATTTGCTTGAGCGCCTCTTCGCCGATAACGGTTTGATGCATCAACACATGGTTGAGTACTGAACCCAGGCTGTATTTTTTTACTCCGCCTGATTTGGCTGCCACCTCTACCGCCTCTGAAATGGCGATACCGAGTGAGCCTCCGTTTTGTGGGTCTTTGGCCAGAAGCGAACGCCCAAAGTCAGTGCGGTCAGTAGGACTGGCAAAGACTTGGGCGCCATAAGTCTCCATGAAGATGCGCCGGTAAGGTTTCTGATTGTATGAAACCTTGACCATATAAACTTCCAGGTCCATGCCGAAGAAGTTGCATGCCATGGCGAGCGAAGTGCCCCATTGCCCGGCACCGGTCTCGGTGGTCATTGCTTTCGTCCCCGCCACTTTGTTGTAAAAAGCCTGCGGAATGGCTGTATTGGGTTTATGGCTGCCTACAGGTGAAACAGATTCGTTTTTAAAATATATATGAGCCGGTGTGTCCAGTATCTTCTCAAGACGCCGAGCCCGGATTAGTGGCGTTGGGCGGTATAACTTGTACATCTCTCGCACTTGCTCTGGAATCTCAATGAATCGCTCGGTGCTGATTTCCTGCATGATAATTTCCATGGGGAAGAGCACAGAGAGAAAATCAGGTGTGATAGGTTCTTTTGTAATTGGGTTCAGGACAGGTTGAGGAGGCACGGTGCTATCGGCTTGCACGTTGTACCAGAATTTCGGCAGGTCAGTTTCGTTCAATAGAAAGCGGGTTTGGTCAGACATGGTTGATCTCCTTATTATTAAACGGGTGAATAACAACAATTTGGGTACAAAAATATTCAGTCAGTGTCCCTTCAGGGTGGATAAAATGCAATGTAATTCATTGGCGTGCTCCATCTGACAAACGGTCTAAGGGCAACTATTATTTTCATTTTTTCTGCTCCGTAGTCCTGTGAAAGGAAAGACAGGTGAAACAAAAACGCGTTCATCCGCAAACGGGACGAACGCGTTGTCCGTGGTACCACCCGAATTAAGCTGGATTGGCCATAAAAAAATCCCTGTGTGATGCACAGGGAACAGCCAGCCTCACTCTTGTCGTCAGCTAGTCGAAAGACTAAGTGACTAAGCCCTGGTAACGGTGGCCACTCCGGCTCAGGCTACTGAGGAAACCCGTTCGCCTGGCAACTCTGAGGTCCATTCAGTTTCATCGTGCGGGCAGGACTTTCATCACTTGCCGCCTGCTCTCTGTACCGCCGTACGAGGCTTACTCGTCCTCTTCATCGTCTTTAATGATTTAGGTTGGATGGATTATACGTAAGAATGAGAGTCTGTCAAGGTGTAAAACTGAAGTTCGGACATGAGTTCGGACAAGGAGGAAGCCTCGAGAGTTGGTAA